>CP131057.1:207500-801789 GCA_030657355.1 Radicibacter daui | reverse complement strand
GGGCGAGTACCCGGTGCTGGTCGAAGGACACGGACAGCTGCTTTCACGTGCCTTCGCCAACCTGCTCGACAATGCCCTGAAATATACGCCCGAAGGCGGAACGGTCATTATGCGGCTGGAATCGCTGGGTGATGGCTGTGTCGTGTCAGTCAGTGATACTGGCCCGGGTGTCGGTGAAGCTGATCGGTCCCGTGTTATCGAGCCCTTCGAGCGCGGCGAGCACCCGGAAGAGATCTCCGGGACTGGCCTTGGCCTTGCGCTCGTCCGGGCTGTTGCGCGGGCACATGGTGCTGAATTTGAGCTGGGTGATGGTGTTGGCAGTGCCGCTACGCCGGGATTAAGGGCGGCGATCACATTCAATCATCTGATATGATATTATTTTGAATTTAAACTTTTCAATGGTTTGGCCTCGTTGCCTGGTTGTAGATGATATCATACGGAATGGGCCCATGTGAGATGGTTTGACATCGCATGGAATGGGTTCAGTTGGTATGAGGTGATTTGTTATCATTGCGGTCTGAGATGATACGGTATGAACTCATGCGGTCTGATTGCCTATCAAATGATGTGCTGCGACGCGGTGGGATATAAGACGGTATCATATCGTTCTATACGGTAGCCGGTGGAGAATTTCCGGAACCTGGCCAGCGGGGGTACATCGTTGGGATGGTGTTTGGCGCGCTCGCTGCGAGTGAACTTGCCTGTTCGGGTATCCATAAGCATTTGACATATATGGGGTGCGACTGGATTTGCCCTGCTATGGAGCGATTCATCCCGAACGATCGAGGATTTGTCCGATGAAGGCGCTTCCTGCGCCTTCCGCTGCATGCAGATCGCACGGCTTTACCCGGGTTTTTACCGCTTCCCGGCTCCCGCGCGTTCAGATTTATCCAGAAACTTCAGTCGTTTAGGCCGGACCATTCGATTTTTTGTCTTTTCGCCGAGCCTTGTGACTCAATGAATTTCTGAGTCAGTTGGAATTAGTATCTAAGAGTCTCGAAAAGAGTATAGGGGCTCAGAAATTTTCGTGATTTTTTCAGGTTTTTCATAGGCTTGCCGGATCGACGCCGCGAGTGGAGATGCCTGTTTGGCGCGGCGCGGGCTGCCCTGCGCGGCTGGATTTGCCTTTCTGTTCATAGGGCAAGCCTGATCGCGGCGCGACTGGAATTGCCTTGTTGCACAGGGAGTGCGAGCGGCCTTGTCCTGCTGTCCCCGTTTGCCGCGTCATGGCTTGCCCGCTTATCCACAGATTTTCCTCTTTGTGCGAGTGAGGTTGCCCGATGCTTCCGGCGCCGCCGGCCCGGCAAGGCGAGGACTGCGACCCGGTTTGCCTGCATCGAAGGCGAAGGCTGCTATCCGGAGCGGGTGCGACGCAGCGTGCCCCCCGCAGGTTTAAGGCAGGGCAAGTTCACTCGCGCTCCCTGTTTTGGGCACCATAGCTGGTGGGGCTTACCCGCTTTGACACGAAATAGGGCCGTTTCTTTTCCAATAAGCCGGAACGGGGCAGGTACGAAAGGGGAATCGGATCCGAGAGTCGCCATCAGCGCGACTGAACTTGCCCTGCGAATGCCCCGGGTGCGAGTCAGTTTGCCTGCCGATCCCGGGCCGGCGCGAGCGAACTTGCCCGTGATAGAGTCAGGAAATTACCCAAGTGCCCCCAGATATCGTGAACGCATGGACACCCGCCACGAGATCTAGTTGAATTTTGCATGGAAGAGTTTGGATCGGCGGGGGAGTGCGATGAGCGGATTGATCGGAGAGGGCAAGGGCCGTGTTGCCCAGCTTGACCTGTTTGAGCAGGTACAACCGGACAATGGCCAGTACACCAACTCGATCGCGCTCTACGACATCATGCCCAAATATGTGTGGCAGAGCGAGCAGTCCCGCCGCGAGGGTGGCACGCTGCCCGTCGTCAAACGCACCTTCGTCCACGAAGGCGATGAGTATCAGGTCGAGGTGAAGCCCGCGCGTCTTACCTTCGATGACGGCACGGAAATGGAATATTACCCGGCCGAGCGTGAGCAGATCATCGAGGAGGCCCTGCGCAAGATTGCCATCGACAAGCGGCGTACACGCCTCATCGACAATCAGGTGGGTGTCTATTTCACCGTTTACGAGCTGGACGCAGAGCTTCGCCGTATCGGTCATGGCATGCCCAAGCGGATGATCCGCGAGGCGCTTTATGTCTGCAATAACTGCTCGATCCAGGTGAAGTCTTCCCGCAACGGCAAGACAGTTGTCTCCGCACCGATCTTCCCAGTTCTGGCGCTGCGCTCGCGCAGCACGGAAGGCTTCATCGACGACACGGAGTCCATGATCACCTTCAATCCGCTTGTTTCGGCGGCGATCATGAGCCTCGATTTCCGGCAGCTGAATTATGAGACGACGGTGCGCCTCAAGAGCGTGATCAGCCGCTGGCTGCACAAGCGCCTTGCCCATCGTTATCACTGGGCCCGTGCGGATGGCGAGCCGTTCCGCATCAAGGGCTCAACCGTGGTGCGCGATAGCGGCATGGGCGCCTATCAGCGCCAGCGCGATGCCTTCCGGGCGATTTCCAAGGCTCTCGACGAGCTCGCTGCCAGCAAGGTGATCTCCCGCTGGGAGGCGCATCATGTCCTCGGGGCCAACCGCCGCATCGAGGATGTCGACTTCGAAATCCATCCGTCGATGGAGTTCGTCAAGGAAATGCGGCTGGCCAACCATGTGCGTGGGCTGGTATCCGAACGGGCACGTATCCTCAAGCTTCCCAAGCGACATCTGCGCGCTGTGGAGGGCGAGGGAGAAGAAACCGCGCCGGACCAGCAGGCAGCGGGCTGAGAACTCGGCCCCGGCCCGACGGCAGGCTATCAGGACCAGAGCGACATGGGGTTTGCCGATCTTTTCCGCCGAACTGGCCGGCGGCGCTTGGCCATGGGCCTCTCAACGGTCCTTGGCTGGCGAAAACAGGGCTATTTCATCCCCTATCGTTATGCGGAAAGCACGCCTTCCGGTGAGGGGAGCGACGTTTATCCGGCTGTTTCGGACCTCTTCGAGGCGGCTCGTCCGGTTTTTTCCGGCTGGCTGGACCGGATTGAGGCAAACGCCGCCGCGCTGGAGGCGATCGGGCAGGAAAAGCCACCGCAGCCACGCTGGCGGCAGGACTGGTTTCCGCGCCTGGATGCGGCAATGGCCTACACGCTGGTGCGCGAGCTGGCACCAAAGCGGATCATCGAGGTTGGTTCAGGCCATTCGACGCGTTTTTTCGCCCGTGCGATTGCCGATGGCGGGCTTCGTACCGAGCTGACGGCGATTGACCCGGCGCCGCGTGCCGATATTTCCACGCTACCGCTTACCCTGCACCGCTCTACTGTGCAGGATGCCGATCTGGCGCTTTTTGATAGGCTGGAGGCGGGCGATGTCCTGTTCATCGATTCAAGCCATATCGCCATGCCGGGCAGCGATGTCGATCTGCTCTTCACAAGCATCCTGCCCCGTCTGAAAAGCGGGACCCTGGTGCATGTGCACGATATCCTGCTGCCGGACGGTTATCCCCCCGAATGGCGCTGGAGAGGCTATAATGAGCAGACAGTGCCGGCGGCACTGCTGGGAAGCGGAGGCTGGAAGCCGGTCTTTTCCAGCCATTTTGCGGTAACCCGCATGGCGGACAAGGTGACGTCGGGCGTGCTGGGTCGGCTGCCACTGCCGCAAGGGGCCATGGAGACGAGCCTGTGGATGATCAAGAGCTGAGAAAGAAGATCTCCCGGCGCGGGGTGATTGCCGCGACTGGAGTTGCCCTGGTTGGCGCTGTCTTCTCTGCATGGCCTGTCGGCGCGGAGGAGAAGATCGGCGGCGGCGAGATGCCGGGCGGTACCTATATCCAGCTTGGCCCGTTTTATGTGCTGCTGTTTGATCCGCAAACCCAGACCAACAAGTTCCTGAGTGTGACGGTCGGGCTCGATACGCCGGATCCGGTGCAGACAACACAGCTCAATTCCGGGCGCAGCCGGATCCAGGCGGGTCTCAACCGCTATTTTCGGCGGACGAGCGCGGCGGACCTGCGGGGCAGCAATGGTTCGGTGATTGTGCACGACGCGCTGGTTGAGGTGATCAAGCAGGAGTTTCCGGCAGTAACGCTGAAGGAAGCGCTGGTGCTGCAGATGCTGATCAGTTGAGCGGGGAATTTCATCTGATTGGGTATAGATTGATTTCATACCATATCATTTGAAACGAAACCCAGTGGTATGAAAGCCGGTAGTATGATGCCGTATAGAGTGATGTTGTCGGCAGCGCACCTAACGGTGCGGCAAAACAAAAGGCCCGCCGACAATCGCCGGCGGGCCTTTTGTTTAATCGTCGCTGACGGACCAGCCGATCAGTCGATGTCTTCTTCACCTTCGGCCTGGGCGGCAGCCTTAATCAGGTTGTAGATGCCCTGACGCACACCCGGGTTCAGCTTGTAGTAGGACCGCACCAGTTCCAGCGTCTCGCGCTTGAACACCAGATCATTGTCGAGGCCGGCGACTTCCGTCTGCTGGCTGGCAATGACCGGGGAGGCGGCGGAAGCACCGTAGGAGAGGTTACGTTCCTGGTCGGCGACGGCGAGGTCGTCGAAGAAGAAGGAAATTGGCACGTCGAGCACGTAGCTCAGACGATGCAGCATGGAGGCGGAAACGCGATTGGCGCCGCGCTCGTACTTCTGCACCTGCTGGAAAGTAAGGCCGATGGCTTCGCCAAGCTTCTCCTGGCTCATGCCGAGCAGGGTACGGCGCAGGCGAACACGCGAGCCGACATGGACGTCAACCGGGTTCGGGCCGTCCTTCTTGATCGAGGGGCGCCCGCGGCGCCGTTTGACTTCAATCATCAAAAGTCTCCTGAGAGGCCGGCCCCGGGGGCGGAACCGGTGAGTGCATTTCTAAGACTTAGTAGTGTATTTCTAAAATTGTCCAGACGAGGGCACAATATGAACAAAAGACGTAGGCACCCTCAACCCACGACATTTCGGCCAGAATGACGCACCCGCCCTTATCACTGTGCCGGGTCCCAGGGGCCGGGGCCGGGCGGATTGCGGGCCGAAAGGCCATGGACGACCCGATTTAACGTTGGATAAAGCCGGATCCGTCGCTGGTCGCGGCTTAATTCCACCCACCCAGGATCGTAACACGTGTTTCCACTTGAGCGTGTAGCGACACTTTGGCTCGTGCCGGAGTGCCGCAGCGTGGAGGATCATGGGGAATAAAAACAAAACGCCGGCCTCAAAGGCCGGCGTTCGTGCAAATCCGAAGGGAACGGGAGAACAGTCAGGCAGCAATCGCGGCCAGTTTCTCTTCCCAGGCAAGGGCCGTGCGGATGATGGTCGGCAGATCGTCGAAACGCGGCGTCCAGCCGAGCCGGGAGCGCAGCAGGGAGGAATCCGCCACCAGTTCCGGCGAATCTCCGGCACGGCGCGGGCCAAACTGTTTGGTGAGCGGCCGGCCGATGACCTGTTCGACGGCGGCAATCACCTCCTTGACCGAGAAGCCGTGGCCGTATCCGCAGTTCATCACCCGGCTTTCGCCACCCTTCAGCAGATATTCCAGAGCCAGCACATGAGCGTCGGCGAGATCGCTGACATGGATATAGTCGCGAATGCAGGTGCCGTCGGGCGTCGGATAATCTTCACCGAAAATGCTCATGCTCGCGCGCTTGCCGGTGGCGACTTCGGCAGCGATTTTCAGCAGATGGGTTGCAATCGGGCTCGACTGGCCGGTCCGCAGGGCAGCATCGGCGCCGGCGACGTTGAAATAGCGCAGCGCAGCGTAACGCAGCCCATGTGCCGCAGAGGTATCGCGCAGCATCCATTCCGTCATCAGCTTCGAGGTGCCGTAAGGATTGAGCGGACGCGTAGCTGCCGTTTCAGTGAGCGGAATATGTTCCGGTTCGCCATATACGGCTGCGGTCGACGAAAAAATGAAGTTTTTGACGCCTGCCTGATGGCAAACTTCGATCAGCCCATGGCTGTTGATGGTATTGTTGCCATAGTAGGCGAGGGGGCGTTCAACGGATTCGGGCACGATGATCGACCCGGCGAAATGCATCACCGCAGCGATGGCATGTTCGTCGAGGACGGAGGCCAACAGGTTGCGGTCGCCGATATCGCCCAGGATAAAGGGGATATGGGAGGGCAGGGAGGCGCGGCGTCCGGTGGAGAGATTGTCGATCACCACCACGGGGTACCCGGCATCGGTCAATGCCCAGACAGCATGGGAGCCGATATATCCCGCGCCCCCCGTTACCAGAATGGGAATGCTCTGCCGGTCCATGGGGATCTCCTGCGTCTGTCGGAAATTTTCGAAATTCTTCGGAAATTTATTATCACGGAGTTATGGCAGGGAAAAGACACTTGGCGGGCAGCTTGCCATTTCCGTTAAAATATCCGTCCGGATGGGTCGGGGTCAAAATCTGTTCACGAATCACCCCCTCCCGTGCAACCGGTCAGGTGGCGCGAAACCGGTCTCGCCGGGGTGATTGCGTTATCGTAAAATCGCCCGGAGGAAATCTTTGGCGATCAGAGATTTGACTAACGGAATGAGCCGCGACGTTCTGCCGCGAACCCCCTTCACTAACTTAAACAGGGGGTTGCAGAGCATTTTTGTAAAACACCTTTTCATCTTCCTCCGGTGCAGGCGTGACGCATGCACAGCGTAACAAGATATTTGAGCAGCTAAATTATAGTTTTCTCTTGCTTTATCGGGCTCGGCAGCGGATACGCGAATAGTTCAGGTAAAGAGCGGGCATGTGCCTGCTCGCCGACCACTATGTAAAGCGACGTTATCGGATGCGCCCCAACTCTCCCCGCCCCACCTCCCGTCAGTCCACCCCGATTGCCTCCAACGTTCGGGCCACCGTCAAGTGGTTCAACCCGACCAAGGGCTTCGGTTTCGTCGCGCCCGAAGATGGCTCGGCCGACGCTTTCCTCCACATCTCCGTTATCGAAATGATCGGCCATGACAGCCTGCCGGAAGGCGCGACTGTTGTTGTCGACCTCGATCAGGGCCAGAAGGGCCCGCAGGTGAGTGCCGTCCACGATGTGGATCTGAGCACCGCTGCTCCGTCCCGTGGCCCGAGCAGCAGCGGCCCCCGTGCCGGTGGTTTCGGTGGCGGCGCCCCGCGTGGCGGCCGTTCCTTCGATCGCGATTTCGACAATGGTCCGACCACCGAGACGGACGGTACCGTCAAGTGGTTCAACACCGAAAAGGGCTTTGGTTTCATCGCTCCGAGCAACGGTGGCAAGGATGTGTTCGTGCACATCAGTGCCGTCGAGCGTTCGGGCTTCGGCTCGCTCGCCGAAGGTGAGGCCGTGCGCGTTGAGGTCCGTCAGGGCGCCAAGGGTCCGGAAGCCGTTTCGCTGCGTCGCGCCTGATCTTCAGGCCGTCTGACAGTACGGTAAAAAAGGCCTGCAGGAGAAATCCTGCAGGCCTTTTTGTTTTTGCACGGCGCCTGATTCTGAATTTAAGGGCCGAGGGCCTGAGGTGCAGGAGCGACCCCGGCCTCGTCAATCGCGGCGGCCTGCTCTTGCAGATGTGCCATCAGCTTTGCCGCCTCCTGCCGGGCCTCGGCGGCCTTGCCGGCGCTGATATGGCGCATGAGGGTCACGTGTTGGCGCGCCGAGGGCAGCAGGTCGCGATCGGCGAAATAACAAAACCAGAAGCGCCGTGAGAGGGTTTGCAGCGGTGCAGCAACCCGCGCGGCAAACATATTGCCGGCAGCATCGGCAACAATCTCGTCAAAGCGTTTGTCGAGTGCCAGATAGAGCTTCACATCGCCGGCTTCAGCGGCCGCCGTCATCTCGGTAGCGCAGTCGGCGAGGGCGGCGCGTGCTGCCCGGTCGGCGTTTTCCGCCGCGGCGCCGGTCAGCAGCAGCTCAATGCTGTAGCGGGCGGCCAGCACGCGGGCGAAATCCGCCGGATCGATGGCGGTAACTTCGATGCCGTGGCGCGGGCGTATGCGCAGTAACCCTTCCCAGGAAAGACGCTGGATGGCCTCGCGGATCGGCGTGCGGCCCATGCCAAGCCGCTCGCCCAGCTGTGCCTCGCTGACTAGGCTGCCCGGGGCAAGCTCCAGCGTGACAAGCAGGGCTTCCAGCCCGTGATAGGCCGCAAGGGAGAGGCTTTCTGCGCTTTGCATCGGATGCCGGTATCCTTTCTTCATGCTGTGATATATCAGCCCTTGACCGGCAGGGGCAATCGGAGGAATAGTACCGTCACATCTGATATATCACAGCGCGAACGGGAAAGGGCTGGATTATGTGGAAGGGTGTTTTTCCGGCGGTAACCACCAAATTCACGGCCAATGACGGGCTCGACATGACCGAGATGGAGCGCTGTTTCGGCCTGCAGATCGATGCCGGGGTGGACGGGCTGATCATCGGCGGCTCCCTGGGCGAGGCGATGGCGCTGGAGCCGGAAGAAAAGCTGGAAATCCTGAAGCTTGCCCGCAAGGTGGCCGGCAGCCGCCCGGTGCTGATGACGGTATGCGAAAGCTCCACCAAGCGCGCCGTGAAGGCGGCGGAAGCGGCGGCAAAGGCCGGTGCCGATGGCTTCATGCTGCTGCCGGGTGTGCCCTATCGCTCCGCCCCGCATGAGACGGTTGCCCATCTGCTGGAAGTCACCCGTGCCGGCGGCCTGCCGGCGATGATCTACAACAACCCGGTTGCCTATGGCGTTGACGTCAGCCTCGATATGTTCGAGCAGCTGGCAGCCGAGCCGCTCATCGTCGCGATGAAGGAATCGACGGATGACATCCGCCGCGCGACCGAGGTTTTCAACCGTTTTGGTTCGCGTTTCGATGTCTTCACCGGTGTTGACAATCTGGCGCTGGAAAGCATCGTGATGGGCGTGGATGGCTGGGTCGCCGGTCTCGTCGTTGCCTTCCCGAAGGAAACGGTTGCCATCTGGCGCCTTGCCCGGGCCGGTCGTCTGGAGGAGGCGCGGGCGATCTATCGCTGGTTCCGTCCGCTGCTGGATCTCGACGTTTCCACCTTCCTCGTCCAGAACATCAAGCTTGCCGAGGTGCTGGCCATCGGATCGACCGACCGTTGCCGCGCACCGCGTATCTCCCATGCCGGCGCCGAGCGCGCCCGGCTGGAAGCGATCATCCGCAAGGCCATCGAGACGCGGCCGGCTCTGCCGGCCGTCTGATCAGGCCAGGGCGGTAACAGGCTGGAAGGGCAAGGGGCGACAAGAGATCTTGGGCAAACAGCCAGCGGTAAAAAGCGTTCACATCGTCGGTGGCGGTATCGTCGGCCTTAACTGCGCGTTGGCACTGACCCGGCGCGGTTATGCCGTCACGCTCATCGAGCGTAACGAGCCGGGCAGCGGCACTTCGCGCGGCAATGCCGCCGGAATTGCCTGGACGGATGTGACGCCGCTGGCGAGCCCCGGTATCTGGAAATCCCTGCCCGGATGGCTGATGGACCCGCTGGGGCCCCTCGCCATTCGCCCGGCCTACCTGCCCAACCTTGCGGGCTGGATGCTGCGCTTTCTCTGGGCCTCGCGCCCGGCGCAGGTCGAGCGCTCGATCACCGCCATCGCCGCCCTTAACGGCGCGGCGCTCCCGGCCTGGGAGACGGTGTGGGAAGAGGCGGGGCTCCTGCGCCGGGTGAAGCGCGACGGCTGCCTTGATGTGTTCGAGGATGCACGGGTCATGGCGGCGCATCAGGCGGAATATGCACTCCAGCGCCGCCACGGCATCCAGATCGAGATGCTGGATGGCGATGGTGTTCATGACATGGAGCCGGAGCTGGCGCCCCATATTGCCGGCGGCGCGTTCCTGCCCGGCTGGGTGCAGGTGGATGATCCGCACGGGGTCTGCCTTGACCTTGCGGCGCATCTGCGCGGCCGCGGCGTTCGCTTCGCCAAGGTCAATATCCTGCGGGTGGAGCGGCGCGGAAAGAACTGGCAAGGCCCGGTGCTGGTAACGGATGACGGGCGCGAGCTGGAGGCGGAGCGGGTTATCATAGCCGCCGGCGCCTGGTCGAAGCCACTGGCCGCCAGCCTGGGTGACGAGGTACCGCTCGACACCGAGCGCGGCTACAACATCACTGTGCCCAATCCGGGCATCGCCATCCGCCGTTTCATGATGCTTTACGGGCACGGTTTCGTGCTGTCGCCACTGGCGACGGGGCTGCGCATTGGTGGAGCGGTGGAGTTCGGCGGCCTCAAGGCCGAGCCGGACTGGCGGCGTGTCGATGCCATGATTGCAAAGGCAAAGCGCCTGCTGCCCGGCCTCGATGCCTCTGAAGGGGCGCGCTGGATGGGCTTTCGCCCGTCATTGCCGGACAGTCTGCCGGTGATCGGGCCGGCGAGCGAGGGCGAGGGCAAGCTGTTCTATGCCTTCGGCCACGCGCATCATGGCCTTACCCAGTCCGCCATTACCGGCGAGATGATTGCCGATATGGTGGAGGACAGGACCCCGACCGTCGACCCCGCGCCCTATCGGGCGCAGCGTTTTGCCTTCTCGAATTAAGCCGGGAACAACCGACAAAAATGACCAGCCAGACCTTCTTCTGTATCGACGGCCATACCTGCGGCAATCCGGTGCGGCTGGTGGCGGGCGGCGGGCCGCAGCTTAAGGGCGCGACCATGATCGAGCGCCGGGCACATTTTCTGGCCGAGTTCGACTGGATCCGCACCGGCCTGATGTTCGAGCCGCGCGGGCACGACATGATGTCCGGCTCCATCCTTTATCCGCCGACGCGCCCTGACTGCGATGTAGCCGTGCTATTCATCGAAACCTCCGGCTGCCTGCCCATGTGCGGCCACGGCACCATCGGAACGGTTACGATGGCCATCGAAGCAGGCCTCGTGCAACCGAAGACGCCGGGTGTGCTGCGGCTCGACACGCCGGCAGGCCTCGTGATTGCCGAATACCGGCAGGTCGGCGCTTTCGTGGAGAGCGTGAAGCTTACCAATGTGCCGGCGTTCCTGGCCGAAGAGGGACTGGAAGCGGAGGTCGAGGGTCTCGGCACCATCCGTGTCGATGTGGCCTATGGCGGCAATTTTTACGCGATTGTCGAGCCGCAGGAGAACTTCCCCGGCCTTGGCGCCGTGAGCGTTTCCCGGCTTCTCGACTGGAGCCCGAAGCTGCGCGCGGCGCTCAATGCGAAATATACGGTGACGCATCCGGAAAACCCGGCCATCGGCGGCATTTCGCATATCCAGTGGACGGGTGAACCGACAGTGGAAGGTGCCAGTGCACGCAACGCCGTGTTCTATGGCGATCGCGCCATCGACCGCAGCCCTTGCGGCACCGGTACCTCCGCCCGCATGGCCCATCTCTACGGCAAGGGCCGGCTGAAGCCGGGTACGGATTTTGTGCATGAGAGCGTGATCGGATCGCTCTTTACCGGTCGCATCGAACAGGAAGTGACAGTTGCCGGCCGTCCGGCCATCGTGCCGAGCATCGAAGGCTGGGCCCGGCGAACCGGCTACAACACCATCTTCCTCGATGACCGCGACCCGTACATGAACGGCTTCCAGTTGGCACCTGAAGGCGTGAAGCTGTTTCCGGGGCCGAAAACCGCAGGGTAAGCGCACCGGCAGGGGCTTGAAGTCGCTGCTTTTCAGGGCATAAGGAAGGGACCTCTCCGGCCCTCTTCCCCGCCTTGAAAGGCAATCGGCCCCTCATGTCGCTTTACGAACAGAACCCGTTTCCCGCCGCCGACACCGACCGCCACGCCATCTGGCAGATGCTGGTGGAGCGTGACATCACCGCCTTTCTGGCTGCCGACTGGAGCCTGGTGGCGGAAGATTTCATTGAAGAAGGCTTCATGGGCATCCACGCTCACTGGTCGCCCAACCCCGATGCCTGGCGGATGGCCTGGGATTTGGCCGGGTATCGCGCCGAATGGCTGCGGCAGGCGCAGGAGACGCAGCGCACGGCCTATAAGGGCGATCTTCGCGCCGGCATCTTCATGGCAACGGTGCTGCGCGATATCGACATCAATGGCGAGCTTGCGCTCGTGCACAAGAAATTCGACGGCCTCCTGGAGCGTGCCGACGGCACGCCGGAGCCGATGAGCTGGCAGACGCTCTATTTCTGCCGCAAGGTCGGCGGGCGCTGGAAGATTGCCGGCTTTACCGGATATATGCCGAACCCGATTGCGGGATCGCGCGGGCGGTAAAAATAAGAAGGCCGGCTAACGCCGGCCTTCTTATTTACTGCACCTCAATCTTCAGCGGCTCGCCCGGGCCCGGATTGTCTTTCTGCACAATGTCCTGCCGGTTCCACCAGCCGCCGCCGAGGGCCTGGAACAGGGAGACAGTATCCGCGTAACGGGTCGCCTGCGCTTCTGTGCGGCTGATGCGGGCTGACTGGAAGGTCTGCTCGGCCGTCAGCACCGAGGTATAGGCAACGGCGCCGGCCTGATACTGCGTGCGGACAAGATCAAGGCTGGCTCGGGCGGCATCCTCAGCAGCCAGCTGGTCGCGCAAGGCGTCCGCATCTGATTGCAATGCCCGCAGCACGTCTGCCACATCCTGAAAGCCCGTGAGCACCGTCGAGCGGTAATCCTGCAAGGCTGCTTCATAGTCAGCTTCTGCCGCACGCTTGGTGTGCAGCAGCGTGCCGCCCTGGAAGATCGGCTGCGTTACCCCGGCAGCGAGGCTCCAGGCGACGGAGCTTGCCCGCAGCAGCGTGTCGAGGGCATCCGACGAGGCGGGCAAAGCCGCTGTCAGCGAGAAGCTGGGATACATGTTGGCTGTAGCCACGCCAACCTTGGCGCTGGCCTGATGCAGGGTCGCCTCGGCAGCACGGATGTCCGGGCGCTGACGTACCAGCTCGGAGGGCACGCTGACCGGTAGCTCGGAGGGCAGCTTCAGATCGCGCAGCTCGAACGGATCCTCAGTGTAGCCGTTGGGGAAACGGCCAACGAGGACGGCAAGGGCGTTACGCTGCTGTTCGGCCTGCTTGCGCAGGGAGGGCAGGGTGGCGCGCGTCTGCGCCAGGGTTGCCTCCTGCTGCAACACATCAGACTGGGCCGCAGCGCCGAGGGCGACGCGGTTGCGGGTTACCTCCAGCACTTCTTCGTCGGCGGAAATGATGTCTTCGGTTGCCTTGATCTGCTCGCGCAGGGAGGCTTCCTGAATGGCAGCGGCAACGACATTGGCCGTGAGGGTGAGGTACGTCGCTTCGACCTGATACTGCTGCAGGTCGACGGCGGCCAGGTTCGCCTCGATCTGCCGGCGGGTACCGCCAAAGATGTCGGGTGCGTAGGAGACGCTGACCGACGCACCATAAAGCGTATAGGGGCCGGGACTTGAGCTACTGGTGGAACGCGCGCGCTCGGCCGATCCGCTGGCCTCGACGCTGGGATAGAGCGATCCTTGTGCGGCGATCAGCGTTTCCTGCGCCGAGCGCAGCGTGGCTTGCGCCGAAGCCAGTCCCGGATTGTTTTCGACCGCCTGGCGCACCAGGGCGTCAAGCTGGGGCGAATGGAACAGTTCCCACCAGTTGCCGGGAATGTCCTTGCCATAGGCAAAGCTCTGCGCGTCGCCGCCATGGACATCGGCTGCCGAGGTGGTGACGGGCAGCGGATCCTTGCTGTAGCCGGCACCGCCCAGAAATTCGGGAAGTTTGAAGTCCGGGCCGACGGCACCACAGCCGGCGAGCGCCGTTGTCGCCAGCAGCAGCACGGCGAGCGTGCCCAAAGGGGCCTTGTGGTGCCAGTTGGCGGGGCGTCGATAGGCGGGCTGGACGTCGCGCAAGTCGGAAGCTCCCGTGTGGGTCGGCCTGAGGATGGGGCTGGACATCAATGGCTCCCGGCATCTTCAGCCAGCGGATCGCCTGCCGGGCCAGTGTGGGACCATTCATTGCCGGGCCGCTGCCGGCCCTTGAAGACCGATCGCACGGTAATGAACAGCAGCGGGACGAAGAAAATACCGAGCACGGTGGCGGCCAGCATGCCGCCCATCACGCCGATACCAATGGAGTTCTGGCTGCCCGAACCGGCGCCGGAGGCGACGGCCAGCGGCACAACGCCAAGAATGAAGGCCAGCGACGTCATCAGGATGGGGCGAAGACGTTGGCGGGAGGCGTGCAATGTCGCTTCCAGCAGCCCTTTGCCGCGTGCCTGCTGCTCGATGGCGAATTCCACGATCAGGATGGCGTTCTTGGCGGCGAGACCGATGGTCGTCAGCAGGCCGACCTTGAAATAGACGTCGTTGGACTGGCCGAAGAGCGTCGCCGCCAGCAGGGCACCGAACACACCGACCGGCACGGAGAGCATGACGGCAAACGGGATCGACCAGCTTTCATAAAGCGCCGCCAGCGACAGGAAGACCACCAGCACCGAGATGGCGTAGAGCGCGGCGGCCTGATTGCCGGAGAGCCGTTCCTGGAAGGAAAGGCCGGTCCATTCATGCGCATATCCCGCCGGCAACTGATCCATCAGCTTGTCGATGGCTTCCATGGCCTGTCCGGAGCTGGAGCCGGTGGCTGCATCGCCCTGGATTTCGACGGCCGACATTCCGTTATAGCGCTCGAGCCGCGGAGAGCCGTACGTCCAGCGACTGGTGGCAAAGGCCGAGAATGGCACCATGTCATCCAGGCTGTTGCGCACGTACCAGCTGTCGAGATTTTCCGGCATCATGCGGAACGGCGCGTCGGCCATGATGTAGACGGACTTCACGCGGCCGCGGTCGATAAAGTCGTTTACGTATTTGCCGCCCCAGGCCGCAGACAGGGTGGTGTTGATGTCAGACAGGTCGACGTCCAGGGCACTGGCCTTCTCCTGATCGATATCGATGGCGAATTGCGGCGTATCGTCCTGTCCGTTGGGGCGGGCGTTGGCGATCAGCGGGCTCTGGCCGGCAAGCCGCACCAGCTGGTCGCGTGTGGCCATCAGCGCGGCATGGCCGGCGCCATTGGCATCCTGCAGGTAGAAGTCGAAACCGCTGGTATTGCCCATGCCGGGGATGGCCGGCGGGGCAAGGGCGAAGACGCGGGCATCCCGGATGCTACCCAGTCCCTTGAGCGCTCTGGCGGCAATGGCCTGGGCGCGCAGGGACGGGTCTTCGCGTTCCTCGAACGGCTTCAGCTTGACGAACATGGTGGCGACGTTTTGCCCGGCACCACCGAAACCGAAGCCGGCGACGCCAAAGACGGCGTCCACCGCCTTGGATTCCTTGCTCATGTAATATTCGCGCACCTGCTCCATGACGCGCATGGTGCGGTCCTGGGTGGCGCCGACGGGCAGGGAGATGGAGGTCAGCAGCACGCCCTGGTCTTCCTGCGGCAGGAAGGAGGAGGGCAGCTTGACGAACAGCCACCCCATAGCCACCGCAACGGCGACGAAAGCGGCAAGGAAGCGGAAGCGCCGCTTGATAATGCCGCCCACGCTTCGCTGGTAGGCGTTGGCGCTGCTGTCAAAGGCGCGGTTGAACCAGCCGAAGAAACCGCGTTTGTCATCGCCCTTGTGCACGGGCTTCAGCATGGTGGCGCAAAGCGCCGGCGTCAGGATCAGGGCCACCAGCACGGAAAGCGCCATCGCCGAGACGATGGTGATGGAGAACTGGCGATAGATGATGCCGACCGAGCCGCCGAAGAAAGCCATTGGCACGAACACCGCCGACAGCACCGTGGCGATACCGATGAGCGCGCCGGTGATCTCCTTCATGGATTTGAGCGTCGCTTCGCGCGGCGGCAACCCTTCCTCATGCATCACGCGTTCGACGTTTTCGACCACGACGATGGCGTCGTCGACGAGCAGGCCGATGGCCAGCACCATGCCGAACATGGTGAGTGTGTTGATGGAATAACCGGCGAGCGCCAGGATGCCGAAGGTTCCCAGCAGCACGACAGGCACGGCGATGGTGGGGATGAGCGTCGCCCGGAAGTTCTGCAGGAAGAGCAGCATCACCAGGAAGACAAGTCCGATTGCCTCGATGAGGGTTTTCACAACCTCATGGATTGAAAGTTTGACGAAGGGCGTCGTGTCATAGGGGTAGGCGACCTCGACCCCTTCCGGCAGCGTCGGCGCCAGTTTCTCCATGGCGGCGTGCACATTTTCTGCCGTGGTGATGGCATTGGCGCCGGAGGCCAGACTGATGGCAAGGCCGGCGGACGGCTTGCCGTTAAAGACCGAACGGCTGCTGTAGTCGTTGGCGCCAAGCTCGACGCGGGCGACGTCGCCCAAACGGACGATGGAGCCGTCGGAGCTGCTCTTGAGGATGATCGACCGGAACTGCTCGGGTGTCTGCAGGCGGCTTTGGGCCGTGATCGTCGCATTGAGCTGCTGGCCGGGCACAGAAGGCTGTCCGCCCAGTTCGCCTGCCGAGACCTGGGTGTTCTGGGCATCGATTGCGCTGGAGATGTCGCCTGGCATCAACTGGTACTTGGCCAGCTTGTTGGGGTCGAGCCAGATACGCATGGCATAACCGCCGCCGAAGATGCGGGTCTCGCCCACGCCGGCCACGCGCTGGATGGTGTCGTTGACCGAGCTTTGCACGTAGTCAGCAAGGTCGGTCGTGCTCATGGAACCGTCCTTCGAGACGAAGGCCACCACCATCAGGAAGCCTGAGGACGATTTGGTAACGGTAATGCCCTGGTCCTGAACGGTCTGGGGCAGGCTGCTGGTCGCAAGGGCCAGCTTGTTCTGCACCTGCATCTGCGCGACGTCAGGGTTTGCGGCTTCGGTAAAGGTAAGCGAGATGGTCGCGCGACCGTCTGACTGGCTGGTGGAGGACATGTACTGGAGATTGTCGATACCGGTCATATTCTGTTCGATGACCTTGGTAACTGAGTTCTCCAGCGTTTCTGCATTGGCGCCGGGATATTTGGCGGTGATACGCACGTTGGTTGGCGCGATCTGCGGGTATTGCGAGATGGCCAGCGTGTTGATGGCCAGCGCACCGCCCAGCATGATCACGATCGCGATCACCCAGGCGAAGATCGGGCGGTTAATGAAAAAGGCGGCCATCTGCGGTTCTGTCCTTCAAGGTCCGGTCTGACGGCTGCCGCAAGGGCGGAGGCTGTCAGGCGCATGGTGCGCGAGGCTTGGTCGCTGGGCTGTACTGCCAGCCAGAGGGCTATGTGCGGCGGTCCTGCCCTTACTGCTGTTTCGGGGCCTCGCCGGCACCACCGGCGGCCTTCGACGTCTTCACCTCCCCTGTCTTGGGGTCAATCGTTGCCTCGACCGTGCGAACGGCCTGGCCTGAGCGAACCTTGAGCGAGCCTTCGATGATCACCTTGTCACCGTCGGCCACACCGCTGTCGACCAGCCAGTCATTGCCGATTGTCCGGGCCGTCGTGAAGGTCCTGGTTTCCACCTTGCCGTCCGCTGTGACGAACTGGGCCGTCGCCTCGCCGCGCGCATTACGGCTGACCGCACGGGCCGGGATGAGGAAGGCATTGTCAGCCACGCCCTCTTCAAGGATGGCGCGCACATACATACCGGGCAGCAATACCCGGTCGGGGTTGGGGAACAGGGCGCGCAAGGTAAAGGTGCCGGTGCTTTCGTCCACCGTCACATCTGCAAATTCGAGTTTGCCCTCCTGCGGATAGTCACTGCCATCTTCCAGGATAAGCTTGACGGGGACGCTGGTCCCGCCGCCCTTGAGTGCGCCTTGCGCCAGCTCGCGCTTGAGGCGAAGCAGATTGGTGGAGGATTGCTCAAGATCGACATGGATCGGGTCGATCTGGTGGATGGTGGTAAGAGCCGTGGTCTGCCCGGAAGTCACCAGGGCGCCTGGCGTCAAGGCCGACTGGCCAATCAGACCGCTGATGGGGGCAGTAACCTTGGTGTAGTCAAGGTTGATCCTCGCGGTCTGCAGGGTGGCCCTGGCGACGGCTATATCCGCCTCTGCCTGGGCGTAGCTGGACTTGGCATCTTCGAGATCCTGGTCGCTTACGCCCTTGACGGCGGAGAGCTTCTGATAACGATCAGCCTTCGCCTTGGCGCTGGGCAGGGCGGCCTGGACTTTCGCCAGAGCGGCCACGGCGCTGTCATATGTCGCCTGGTAAGGGGCCGGATCGATCTGGTAAAGCACCTCCCCCTTCTGGACCTCGCTGCCTTCCTGGAACAGGCGGGACTGGATTACCCCGTCAACTTGCGGACGAACCTCTGCCGTCAGATAGGCGCTGGTGCGGCCCGGGAGTTCGGTGGTGACGGGGACCTGCTGGGGGTGCAGGGTAACTATGGCGACTTCAGGGGCCGGTGCTGCTGCGGGAGCTGCAGCTTTTTTCTCACCCTGGCAGCCGGCCAGAGCAAGGCTGAGGGCAATCAACCCGGAGGCTGCGGCCAGCGTGCGGCGTTTGGGCGAAGGGTTGGTCGCGTTCCAGGCAGAGAAGATCGTCACAAAAACCTCGGCGGCAGCAGGGAGGACTGGGCAGTCGTTACCGGGGGCGGGGTCGGATTAACTGGTTGTGAATCGCTCGACGTGATGCACGCCGGTTAATTTGGAAACTCTACGGTTTACTTATTTTTACGTGGTTCCTAGAGTCAAGCGGTTTGGATGTGAAAGAAGTCACTCCGCCGCGGCGCTGGAGCCCACAAATGACAAGGCGCCAGATTTAAAGGGGAGATGTTGCCCATGACCGTCGAAGAAGCGGCGCCGCGCCCACGCGGCCGGCCCAAGCAGCACGACGATGCGGCGCTCAAGACCAGCCTCATGCAGCACACGCGCTTGATCTTCCTCACACACGGATATCGCGGAACGACGATCGACAAGGTCGCCGCGGCCGCGGGCATCTCCAAGAAGACATTTTATCGCATCTTCGAGAGCAAGGAGGCGCTCTTTGGAGAGATGGTGGAGCACAACAGGCTACGCACCATCGAGCCTTTCGGAGTGGATCCGGATCTTCCGATTGAGGAAGAGATGATCGCCATGTTCCAGAACAGCCTTTCCGACGAGGCGGAGCAGGCGCGGCATGTCTTCATGCAATTGATCGTCGATGAAGCCCGCAATCACCCGGATCTGGCTGCCGTTTTCATCAAGAACGGGCCGGAGCGCTCACGCCGGCAACTGCGCGAATGGCTGACAGACCAGCAGGAGCGGGGGCGCCTGTTTGTGGAAGACATCCCCAAGTCGGCGGAAATCCTGCTCGACATGGTGTTTGGCGGCCGGCGCAAGCGTGTTGGCGGCCTGATAACGCGCGCCCAGCGTGAAGAGCACACCAGGGCGGCCGTCCGCCTGTTCCTGCGCGGTGCCTTGCCGCGCTAGCCCCTCTCAGCGCGCCAGCCTTTCAATCAGCAGGTCCAGCAGCGCGCGCAGGCGGCCGAGGCGCTTCAGGTCACGATGATAGCCGATCCAGGTATCCCGGCCGGGCGGCGCTTCCCCGAGATCGACAGGTCTCAGGCCCGGCATTGCCTCCCCCAGCGGGCGCGGCAACACGGCAAAACCGACACCGCGGGCCGCCATCTGTGCCTGTATGTCGCGGTTGTTGCTGGCAAAGACGGTCTCTGCTTTCGGCAGCAGACGCCTTAGCCAGGCAACATCCGGCATGCCGCCAAAGGCCGTGTCCATGGTGACGAGGCGTGTGCCGGTGCCATCGCCGGCAACGGGCGGGGCCATCTCCGGCGGGCCATAGAGCGCATAGTCGATATGGAGGAGTTTGCGGGAGATGACGTCCGGCTCCTCGAACGGGGTGATGCGGAAGGCGAGATCCGCCTCCCGTCGACCAAGGCTGACCCGGCGTGTATCGGTGAGTAGCTCGACGGTGACGCGCGGATAGAGCCGGGCAAACTCCGCCAGTACCGGTGTCAGCACATGCAGGCTGAACCAGTCGGAGGCGGAAAGCCGGAGCAGCCCTTCCATCTGCCGGCCTTGCCCGGAGAGCTCCCGCGCCAGGGCCAGCGCCTCTTCTTCCATGCGTTCGGCATGGGCAAGCACGGTCTGGCCTTCATCCGTCAGCACAAATCCATCGCCGGTGCGCTGGAATAGGCTCTGGCCAAGGGCGGCTTCCAGCGCGCGCAGGCGCCGTCCCATGGTGGGCTGGGTCAGGCCAAGCTTGCGGGCGGCGGCCCCGAGCGTGCCTTCCCGGGCGATTGCCAGAAAAAGGCGCAGGTCACTCCATTCCATGCCGTCGCCACCCGCCCCAAGGGTCATTCAGTTCTGTATGGATATCGTACAGAAGTGTTGATTTCCATGCGAAATGAGGCGGCGCACTTTTGGCTCATCCAATCACCCCTCTTTTCGATGAGGACAGACAGATGAGCCAGAACAACATCAGCACCCCGATCAAGGCCGGTCAGGCCACCATGAAGGCCCTTGTGCTGGAGGCCTACGGCGCCCCGATGCGTCTTGCCGATATTGCGCGGCCGGTGGCCGGGCCCGGTCAGATCCTGGTGCGGATCGCCGCCAGCGGCGTGAACCCGCTCGACGTGAAGATCCATGCCGGGCAGGCCGCCCATGCCCGGCAACCGGCGCCGGCCGTACTGGGCATCGACCTTGCCGGTACGGTTGCCGCTGTCGGCGCCGGCGTCGGCGCCTTCAAGGTTGGTGATGAGGTTTATGGCATGACCGGCGGTGTCGGCGGTATCCAGGGCTCGCTGGCCGAATATGCCGCTGTCGATGCGGCGCTTATCGCCCGCAAGCCGGCCAATCTTTCCATGCGTGAAGCGGCGGCCCTGCCGCTGGTGATTATCACGGCGTGGGAGGGGCTGGTGGATCGTATCGGCATCGACCAGCCGCACTGGGCAGGACAGAAACTGCTGGTGCAGGGCGGAGCCGGGGGTGTCGGCCATATCGCGGTACAGATTGCCCGCCATTATGGCCTCGATGTCTATGCAACGGACGGGGCAGGCAAGGCCGATTATCTGCGTTCGCTGGGCGCAACCCCCATCGACTATGCCAGCGAGGCGGTTGAGGACACTGTGGCCCGGCATACGGCGGGCAAGGGCTTTGATGCTGTCTACGATACCGGCGGCGGGGCCATTCTCGATGCTTCCTTCAAGGCGGTGA
Organism: Radicibacter daui; assembly: GCA_030657355.1. Classification (GTDB taxonomy): domain Bacteria; phylum Pseudomonadota; class Alphaproteobacteria; order Radicibacterales; family Radicibacteraceae; genus Radicibacter; species Radicibacter daui. The sequence continues at coordinate 780,874 of CP131057.1, read as the reverse complement.
AGCGCTTTGGCCATGTGGTGAGCTGCCTTGGCTGGGGCACCCATGCGCTGGCGCCGCTCTCCTTCAAGGCCGCCAGCTATTCCGGCGTCTTCACCCTGCATCCGCTGCTGACGGGAGAGGGCCGGGCCCATCATGGCGAGATCCTTGCCGCGGCCACCACGATCATCGAGGCCGGCGGTCTTGTCTCCCGGCTGGACCCGCGCCGTTTCTCTCTGGAGACCGCCGGGGCAGCCCATGAGGCGATCACCGATCGTTCGGCAGCCGGCAAGCTGGTGGTCGAGATTGCGGCCTGACCCACCCATAGCCGTGTGTATTATATGCCCGGGTAAAAACGCTCGGAATGGTTTTTACCCGGGTTATAGAAGTGTCCTCTCCCGGAAATCCCGCTTCGCATCGGGCCGGCGAAGAGCTAATGAAAAGAGGTAGTTACAATGCCGATGCCGGCCAAGGGGAGTGAATGATGCAGACACTTGAAGGCGCGGAGGGACTGGTCTCCGGCGGGCGGCTTCGGGCTGCCATCAACCTCGGCAATGCCGCCCTGGCTGTGCGCGATCCTGCAACCGGCGCTCTTTCCGGCGTCACAGTGGCTATTGCGCAGGAACTGGCGGCCCGGCTGGGAGCCGAACTTGAGTTCGTGCCCTATAGCGGTGCCGGTCAGGTAACAGGCTCTGCATCGGACGATGTCTGGGACATTGCCTTTCTGGCAATCGATCCGGGCCGGACCTCTGTCGTTTCCTATACCCCGCCCTATGTGCTGATCGAGACGACAGCCGCCGTGCGGGACGGGTCGGCCCTGCGGACGATTGAAGAGATCGACCAGCCGGGCATGCGGCTGCTGGTGGCCGAAGGCTCGGCCTACGACCTGCATCTTTCCAAGGTGGCGCGCCATGTCGAACTGATCCGGGCGGCATCGCCGCCAGCCTCCTTCGAGCGCTTTTTTGCCGGGGAGGCGGATGCTGTCGGCGGGGTGCGCCAGTCGCTGGAGCAGGCCTGCGCCGGCAAGGCTGGATATCGCATCCTGCCCGGCGCCTTTACCCAGGTGCGGCAGGCGATGGCGGTTCCCGTCCGCCATCAGGCGGCGATCCCGGCACTCTCCGCCTTTATCGAGGCGCTGAAACGGGACGGGTTTATCCGCAAGGCGCTTGATACCGCCGGAAGAGGCGACCTGCCGGTTGCTCCGCCGGAAAATGAATAAGATAAATATATAAACATATCTTTATATATTCTTGACGCTTCGCTCCTGAAGGGGGATGCTTGAGACTGTCCGTGGTTCTCCGGGGCGCTCATCTGCGACGCCGGAGCTAAGAGGGAATCCGGTGCCTCCCCATGGCGGGAGAAGGCCGGAGCTGCCCCCGCAACTGTGAGCGGCGAGCTGAAGCCCAAATCGTGTCACTGGAAAGCGAACCCGCTTTCCGGGAAGGCCGGGCGACAGCGATGACCCGCAAGCCAGGAGACCTGCCCCGGACAAGCCATGTCCCTGGGCGGGGTGTCCCGGTGGTGCGCGAAGGACAAGCCTGCCCGGCATTGCCGTGGCCGGGCCCGTCCTCCCCGTGTCCGCTCGGCCTTTGCCCCCAACATCTGATTGGGGTTTTTAAAGCCGATGTTTTCAAAATTATCCTCTGGCCATCCAGCATTGATCGCCAGCCTCGGGGTCCCCCGGATCGGGCCCCGGCGCGAGCTTAAAGCCGCGCTTGAAGCCTACTGGTCCGGCCGCTCGGGTGCGGAAACGCTGCTTGATGCTGCCGCTGGATTGCGCGCGGCAAACTGGGCGCGCCAGAAGGCGCTGGGGGTCGATATCCTGCCCAGCAATGATTTTTCCCTCTACGACCATGTGCTGGATATGAGCGTGGTGCTGGGCGCCATTCCTGCCGCCTATGGCTGGGAAGGCGGGCCGGTTTCGCTCGATACCTATTTTGCCATGGCGCGTGGCCGCACCGGTGTGCACCCGGCGGCCTGCGGCTGCGGCCAGCCCCACGAAGCGGGCAGGGCGGATCACGGCGTGCCGGCGCTGGAGATGACTAAGTGGTTCGACACCAACTACCACTACATGGTCCCGGAGTTTGAGGCCGGGCAGCGTTTCTGCCTCGCCTCACTGAAACCGGTCGAGGAGTTTCTGGAGGCAAAATCTCTCGGTTTTCACACCCGCCCGGTGCTGCTCGGGCCGGTTACCTTCCTGCTGCTGGGCAAGAGCAAGGACCCTTCGGTACCGCCGATCACGCTGCTGGAGGAGCTGCTGCCGGTCTATGCGCAGCTGCTGGGAAAACTGGCCGCTGCCGGGGCCGACTGGGTGCAGATTGACGAGCCCTGCCTTGCTACCGATCTCGGGCCCGACGCGCAGGCGGCACTGGCTCGGAGCTACCGGTATCTTGCCGATGCGGTGCCACAGCTGAAGATTCTGCTCGCCAGCTATTTCGGCGGCTTTGAGGAGAATTTGCAGGCCGCGCTTGGCCTGCCGGTGGCCGGCCTGCATCTCGACCTTTGCCGCGCGCCGGACCAGCTTGAAGCGGTGCTCGACGGCGCACGCCCGGACCTGACCCTGTCGCTGGGCGTCATTGACGGGCGCAATGTGTGGCGGGCGAACCTGCCGCGTCTCCTGGACCGGCTGGAGCCGGTTATTGCCGCGCGCGGGGCCGGGCAGGTGCAGATCGCCCCTTCCTGCTCGCTTCTGCATGTGCCGGTCGATCTTGATCTTGAAACCGGGCTTGATGGCGACCTCAAGAGCTGGCTTGCCTTTGCCGTGCAGAAGCTGGAGGAGCTGGCAATTCTTGGCACGGCCCTTCGGATTGGCCGGGGCGCTGTTACCGCGGAGCTGGAAGAGGCTGCCCGTGCGGCCGGGCAGCGCGCTGCTTCCGCCAAGGTGCATGATCCTGCTGTGGCCGCGCGCCTTGCCTCTGTTACGCCTGAAATGGCAGAACGGGCGAGCCCCTTTGCTGTCCGCGCCGGGGTGCAGCGCGCGGCATTGCCGCTGCCGCTCTTCCCCACCACCACCATCGGCTCCTTCCCGCAGACCGACGCGGTGCGCAAGGCGCGATCTGCCCATGCCCGCGGTGAGATGGGCGATGGTGCCTATGAGAATTTCCTGCGCCGGCAAACCGCCGAGGCCGTGCAGTGGCAGGAAGAAATCGGGCTCGATGTGCTGGTGCATGGCGAGTTCGAGCGCAACGATATGGTGCAGTATTTCGGCGAGCAGCTCTCCGGCTTTGCCTTTACCGCCTTTGGCTGGGTGCAGAGTTACGGCTCGCGCTGCGTGCGCCCGCCCATTCTCTTCGGCGATGTTTCCCGGCCGAAGGCGATGACGGTGGAATGGTGGCGCTACGCCCAGTCCCTGACGGCAAAGCCGATGAAAGGCATGCTGACGGGGCCTGTCACCATCCTCAACTGGTCCTTCGTGCGCGACGATATCCCCAGAAGCGAGGCGTGCCGGCAGATCGCCCTCGCCATTCGTGACGAGGTGGTGGATCTGGAGGCGGCCGGTGCCCGGATGATCCAGATTGACGAGGCGGCGCTGCGTGAAGGCTTGCCGCTGCGCCGGCGGGACTGGCCGGCCTATCTCGCCTGGGCGGTGGAGAGCTTCCGCCTGACGGCAGCTGTGGCGGCGGATGGCACGCAGATCCACACCCACATGTGTTACTCGGACTTCAACAGCATCATCGAGGCGATTGCCGCGATGGATGCCGATGTCATCTCCATCGAGACGTCCCGCTCGAAGATGGAGCTGCTGGATGCTTTCCGCAGCTATTCCTACCCGAACGAGATCGGGCCGGGTGTCTATGACATCCATTCCCCGCGCGTGCCGGAAATTCGCGAGATGAGCGAGCTTCTGCTGCTTGCCCGGGAGCAGATCGCCGACCGGCAGCTCTGGGTCAATCCCGATTGCGGGCTCAAGACCCGTAAATGGGAGGAAGTGCGGCCAGCCCTCATCAACATGGTGGCCGCTGCCCGGCTGCTGCGGCAAACGCTCGCCGCGGCCTGACAGAAAAACCCCCGCGAAGGGGATGCCTTTCGCGGGGGTTTAAGACTGGTTAGCGGTTCTGCTCCCAGGGCGGCGGGGGCATCGCGCCGCCCGGCGGCGGCGGCCAAGGCCCGTCGAAGGGCTGGCCCGGCGGGGGCATGCGTCCACCGCCCGGACCACCCTGCGGCCCGCCCATCTGACCACCCATTTGGCCCCCCATCTGCCCGCCCGGCATGCCGCCGCCAGGGCCCCGGCCCATCAGCGATTGCAGCGTCGCGCGGTCCACCGAGCCTTTGTAGCAGCCGATGGTGTAGGGATATTCGTCCGTCAGCCGGTAGGCATAGGCGTAGTGCCGGCCATTGACGCTCACATCTTCCATGCGGCCATGGCAACCATCCAGGTCGGCGTCCGTCAGTTCCTTGCCGCTGGCATCACGCTTGCCGAGGATGGGGAACCCGTCGAGGGCCCAACCAACCTGCGCGTTCTGATCCGCGCCCGGCAGGCACGGCGAGCTGCTGTGGTAGTGATATTGCCCCTGCTGCTGCGGGTGACCGTTGCAGAGATCCTGAATTTCATGGGCGGCAGCATCGCGCCCGGCATCATCCACCGCGTTGTAGATCATCACGCCGGTATTGGTGAAACCGATGGGCCCCATGGAAAGGCAGGTTGCCGCTGGTGCCAGTTCCGGCTCCAGCGGAATGGCAAAGGAGATCTTCTGCTCCTTGATGGAGTTCGGATTGCGATCGTACTGGTAGGCGGGGTCGGAGCGGGAAATGGGGAAAGTGCCCGTCGGCTCCCCGACCGGCAGGCCGTTGCCTTCAACCTTCGTCTGGCTGCCCTCAGCTGTGGCGGAGAAGCGCGCATTCGGCCACATCACCTCGCCCTGGGCATGGGGCTTCTGGCTCGGGTCCCAGGTTTTGCCGTGAAACCACGAGCCGGTCGTGAAGGCGCCGCCGCCGCTAAACCGGGACTGGCAGGAAAACAGATAACCGACCTTCGGTTCGGTCGAGATCTTGCCATCTCCTACCGGTAGTTCATGTGCGAAAGCCGGAGCGGCAGCCAGGAAGGCGAGGCCCAACAGGGCGAGGCGGATGGTCATGCTCCCCTCCATCTCTTGATTATTGATTATGGGTTTAGGGTAACCGCAGACGGTTGATAAAAAAAGCCGTGGATCCGGAGGGGAGGCAGATTGCCGGCAAGTGGGCCTGTCAGGGGTAGGGGCAGGTAAAGGTCACCGGCCAGTCGGCCTCGCGGGTGGCCGGGCTGGCCGGGGCGGCCAGCTGAAGGCGCGGTATCTCCAGCCCGAAGCTGCGCGGCGTCAGTTCCTGGAGTGACAGCACGGTACTTGTCCGTGCCGTCAGGAGGTAGCCTTCGCTTGGAATGGTGAGGATAAGCCCGGCTTCGGCGCCGGCACGCAGCAAGGTGCGCTTCAGCTTGTAAATCTGGACCCGCAGATTGCTTTCGTCGACATAGGGGCGCCGCCAGGCGGCACGGATGAGGTCGGATTTGCTGACCACGGTGCCGGCATTTTCCACCAGCTTCAAAAGCAGTGCATAGGCGCGGCTGCCAAGCGTCACGCGCTCTCCGGCCCTTATCAGCGCATGCTGGTGGGGCAGAAGGCGAAAATCCTCGAAGTGGAACTCTTCGACCGGCGAAGGCGCGGCAATGCTCATCTCGCCTCTCCTCAAATCTTCAGCGGGCATAGCGGGTGAAGACATAATCGTGGTTCTGCACACGGGCCTGATGGCAGGCAAAACAGGTCAGGTGCTGGGCCGCGTCCACGGGTTTGCCATCGATAAATCGGCCAAACCCCCATCCGCCTGACGCTGCAAAGCGCCGGGAATCCTTTTCCATGACCTGCACCGTCGTGGCGGCACCCGGTATCGAGGCTGGAGCGAACTCCGGCGACTGCACATGTTTCCAGGCCAGTTTCACCAGGATCGAGCCGTCCGGGAAAGGCAGCGTGCCGGACCGGTAGGCTCGCATCGCAATGGCATTGCCGACGGTAAGCCTGAGCTCGTCGAGCGGCGGCGCCTCCTCAGCCGGGGCGATGAATTCCCAGCTTCGATACCCCTCCGGAAGGGTCACCCCGTAGACCGGCGAGGCGTCCTGTGCCCCGGAAGGGCCGGCATTTGCCGAAAGGCCCGCCAGGATCGCGCCGGCAGCGGTGGCCATGACAGTTATGAGGCGACGGGCGCCGCCCCGGCTGATCCCGGCATTATGAGGGGAGGCAGAAGGTCGGGGGGCTGGCTCGGAAAGGGTCATGGTCCGGATATCCTTCCACGGGAGGCGGAAGGACAGGTCGTCCGCCCGCTGCGGTCTGCGTGCGGAATTCTGGATAAACCGGCCCGGTAGCCAGCGCCCGTTATGCTTCGCGAGACGGTGGAAGGGCGGCGCCGGCCTTTCAGCTGATCTCACAACAGCTAACACCGCCTAACGAGCGCGCCGCTAAATAGGGGTGATTGTTGAAGGGCGAGACGAGAGGGGTGCCGGAAGCCCTGCACTCTTTTGTGAACGCCAGCGCAAGCAACGAGACAGGGATCATGGCTAATCCGCGCTTCACGCCCGACCAGGAAATGATCCGCATGGTTCGTGCGGCCGAGGACGCCTGGAACCTGAGGGATGTGGATGCGATCCTCTTCAGCCACCGCATCGACTGCCTGTGGCGGGAACGCACGGAGTTCCTGTGGGGGCGGGAGCAGGTGCGGGCATTCCTGTTCCGGAAATGGCGGCAGGAGGGGGATTTCCGTGTCGTGAAGGAATATTGGGCTTCGAGCGGTCCACGGATTGCCATCCGCATCGTGTGCGAATTCCGCAATGATAGCGGCGTCTGGTATCGCGCCCTTGGAAGCGAGAGCTGGGAACATGATGGTGCCGGGCTGATCGCGCGCCATCTCTCCTGCGTGAATGAGCACCAGATCGAGGAGCGCGAGCGGCTTTTGAAATGGCCGATCGGTGCTCGCCCGGCAGACTTTCCATCGCTTACCGAACTGGGCCTTTAGGACAGGCTGGCCAGCGTTGACCCTGCGTTTGCCGGCGGGTAGAGCATTTCTGTTCCGCATAAACCGGGCCGGCCGGCATGCCGGACTCGCAGCGGCTTGCCTTGTGACATGCCCCGAGGAAAGGTAGCGGTTCGTGGCGGAAACGACGGAGCTTCGCGAGGCTGGGCGAGAAGGTGGACGGTTCGCCTTTGGACCGTTCTGTCTGAGCCCGGGGGAACGCCTGCTGACCCGGGACGGGCGACCGGTTGCCCTTGGCGGCCGATCTTTTGATCTGCTGGTGGCGCTGGTGGAGCAGGCCGGCAAAGTCCTCTCAAAACGCGAACTGCTCGAGCGGGTCTGGCCCGATGTCGTGGTGGAGGACGGGTCCTTAAGATTTCATATGGTCGCGCTCAGGCGGTCGCTGGGCGACGGCATCGACGGCTCGCGCTATATCGCCACGCAGGTTGGCGTCGGGTACGCGTTCGTGTTCCCGGTGCAGCCGGTTGCGGCAGCAGGCAGTCAGGCCATGCCGGCGCCGGCCCCCATTCGGCCTCAAGCGGCGGTTTTGGCCGCCCCCCCGCTGCCAACGCGCATGGCCCACGTGCTCGGTCGTGACGGGGATATTGATTTTCTCGTTGGCCGGCTCGGTGAAAAGCAGCTCTTCACCATCGTCGGGGCGGCAGGCGTCGGCAAGACGACCCTTGCCGTCGAGATCGGTTACCGGATGCTGGATGTATTTTCCGGCAAGGTCTGTTTCATCGATCTTGGCGCGCTTGAAGAGGCATCGCTGGTCGCCTCGGCCGTCGCCAATGCGCTGCGCATCCCGGTGCTTGGTGAAGACCCGGCGACAGTCCTGCTGGGCCATATCCGCCGTGAACGCCTGCTGCTCATCTTCGACAACTGCGAACATCTGATCGGCGAGGTCGCGACCATCGCAGAGCGGATTGCGCAGGCCGCACCGGAGGTGCGCATTCTGGCAACCAGCCGGGAGCCACTGCGGGTGATCGGCGAACAGGTGCATTGGCTGGGGTCGCTCGATTATCCGGAGGAGACAGCAGGCATGCGGCTCGGGCTGCTGATGTCCTATCCGGCGATCCAGCTGTTCATCGAGCGGGCGGTTGCCGCTGACAGCGCACTGCAGATCGATCTGGAAGCCGCACGCCAGATTGCCGAGGTGTGCCGCCGTCTGGATGGCATGGCCCTGCCGATCGAACTTGCTGCGGTACGGGTGGCAACGCACGGGCTGGAGACGACGGCGCGGTTGATCGGTGAGGCATTCAGCCTCGGATGGACCGGCAGGCGCACGGCAGTGGCCCGCCAGCGCACGCTGCAGGCGGCGCTGGACTGGAGTTATGACCTGCTTACTGCAGAGGAACGCCTGTGCTTTGAGCGACTATCGGTCTTCATCGGGCCATTTACGCTGGAAGCGGCGCTGGCCGTGAGCGCGGGGGGCGATATCGCCCCCCCGGCAGCGGCTGTGGCGCTCGATGGGCTGATTGCCAAATCCCTGATCGCCGTGGACCGCGCGGCCGGACCGCATCCCTATCGCCTGCTGGAGATGAACCGCGCCTATGCGCGTGAAAAGCTCCGCCAGCGCGGGGTGGAAGATCATGCGCTGGCGGCCCGGCGCCATGCCGCTTTTTATCTCGCGCTGCTGGAAGAGGGGCTTTCGCTGGATAAAAGCCTGTCTGAAGGGGCGGCCCGGATAGCCGGCCAGATCGGCAATATCCGAAGCGCTCTTTCCGAGAGCTTCGGGCCGGCAGGCGACACGACAGTCGGCATTCGCCTGGCCGCAGCAAGCGCGCCGGTTTTCATGAACATGTCCCTGCTGCTGGAATGCCGGAGCTGGAGTGCACGTGCCCTTGCCGCCCTTGACGGCGACCGGGCGGGCACGGCGGTGGAGTTTGAGCTGCAGGCAGCGCTCGGCCTTTCCCTGATGTTTACGCGGGGGAACAGTGAGGCCGTCGATATAGCGCTGCGCCGCGCGCTTGAGATCGCCAGCGCGCTTGAAGACCCGTGGGCGCAGATCCGGGTGCTTGCCCGCCTCCACATCCTGCATGAACGTATCGGCGATTATGCCGAGGCGCATCGCTGGGCGCTGATGGCGCTGGCTGTGGCTGAGGCCATGAATGACGATGAAGCGCTCGCCATTGCGTCCTCGCTCTGCGGCATCTCCTACCATCTGGGCGGCGACCAGCCGCGCGCCCGGTTCTATCTCGAACAGACACTCAGGCTGGCACAGCCGTCCGAGCGGTGGCGGACCGTCCATTACGGGTTCGACCATCGCAATCGCGCGATCATCGCCCTCGCGCGGACCAGCTGGCTGATGGGTTTTGCCGGTCGTGCGGAACGACTGGCGGTTCAGGCCGTCGAGGAGGCGGCAGTTCTCGGCCATCCGGTGACGCTGTGCATCGCGCTGGTCTGGGCGCTGCCGATCTATATCGCGATCGGCGATTTCACCCAGGCGGCGGTTACACTGGATCGATTTGCGGAGATCGCCGAGGTCAACGGTTTTGCGCCCTACATCGCGGCGGTACGCGGCCTGCGCGGCAACCAGCTTGTGCGGCAGGGTCGCCCTGCCGAAGCTCTGGGGGAACTGCAGGAAAGCCTCTCCCGACTGCGGGCGGCGCGCTACGAGCTGTTGACGGCGTCCTTCACCATTTCCCTGAGCCTCGGGCTGTGTGCCGTTGGCCGGATCGAGGAGGCGCTTGAGCAAATCACTTCCCTGACCGTGCGCAGCCTTGAAAGCGGGGAGTTGATATACCTGCCGGAGCTTTTGCGCCTGAAAGCCGGCATCCTGCTCAATTTTGGTGCCCACAATCAAAAGCAGGCGGAGGCGCTGCTGCGTGAGGCGATTACCGCCAGCCGCCAGCAGGGAACGCCGGCCTGGGAAATTCGGGCGGTTGCCGATCTGGCGGCCCTGCTGACTTCCCAGGGGCGGTCCGGGGAGAGTGCCGGCGTGGTGGCCGAGATGTATTCCCGCCCCGGGCAAGATGGCGAAACACCCGATATCCTGTCGCCCCAAAGGATGAAGCAGGTCCTGGCGTTTCAGGATCTCACCAACGGATGGCGGGCGGTGCGGTCATGAAAAAAGCCGGCGATCCGGAGGGGGAGTCGGATCGCCGGCAGGGACGCGGAGCGCTGTGCAGGGAGGTGGGCGGGCGCTCCGCGGCAGGGAACAGGGCGGCAGGTTTCAGGAAAAGGCGAAACCCGGCTGGGGATAGGGGCAGGAGAAGGTCACCGGCCAGCGCGTCTCCTGGCTGCGCGGCGGCGCCGGAGCGGCGGCAAGCGGCGCCAGCATGAGGCCGGCAAGCTCAGGAATATGCGTCTGGCGGGCAGCTTTTACGGTGGGAACGACTTCGCTGCGGGCCGTGACGGCAGCGGTGAAGACGTAACCTTCACCGGCAATGGAAACGATCAGTTCTTCCGGCAGGCCGTTGGTATCATCAAGGCGGGAGAGGACGCGTTTCAGGGTGCAGATCTGGACCCGCAGGTTGCTTTCTTCGACATGCGGGCGGCTCCAGCCGGCGCGCAGCAGGTCAGGCTTGCTGACCATGGTGCCCGCATTCTCCACCAGTTTCAGCAAGAGGGCGAAAGCGCGGCTGCCGATGGCAACCCGCTCTCCCGCCTTCATCAGCAGGCGGCGGTAAGGCAGCAGGCGAAAGCCGGCAAAATGATATTCTTCAACAGGAGCAGCCGCCGGGGCCGGGGTGGAAAAGGCGGCCAGCCGGTAAGCGTCGGCCAGTTCGCTCAAGCTCAGGGTGCTGGTCATCTCGCCTCTCCTTGGTTTCCGGCAAGCGGCGTTTGCTGTCCATGGAAAGCAGGATGCCGGCCGGCGGGGCGAGGGGCCATTCTACGCGAGGTAAGGTGGGCCTCACTTTTCGTTAAGCTGCCCCCAACTTTGGTATAGGTCCGCCCCCTTCGCCGCATCGCCAACGGGCATAAAAAACCCGCCTTCCGGCAGGGGAGGGCGGGTTTGGCGTGCAAGGCCTGCAGCTCTGGAAAGGTGTTGCCGCTAGCGGCCCATCGCCCGGTGAAGGCTGTCGATCAGTTCGCGGTCATCGACCGGCTTTCCCAGCACACCCAGAGCCCCGCCGGCCAGCGCCCGCTCACGGGTCGAGCCATCATTGAACGAGGTCATGAACAGGGTGGGGGGCTTGTCTGCCTGCTTGTTCAGCAGCCGCTGCAGGTCGAGCCCGTTCATGCCCGGCATCTGGACGTCCAGGAGAAGGCAGTCGATCCCGGCGCGCGGCGTAAAGGCAAGAAAAGCTTCCGCCGAGGCAAACAGCCGGCAGCTGTAACCAAGGGAGCGGAACAGATCGTCGAGCGCTTCCCGGATGGCGGGATCGTCATCGACGACGGCAATGCAGGGCGGCCGGGACATGGGCGGGGAAACGGGCTTTCCGGGCAGGGGGTGAAACGGACGTCAGGCCTCCTGTGTGAACCCCGCGGCGGCAAAAGACCATCATACCTAGGTCTAGCTGTCCCTGACCCAACCGGGTGCGACAGACAAAAAACCCCGCCGGCTCCTGCAAGCCGGCGGGGTTTCCCGGGGCAATTCGCCGCGGGTTACTGGCAGTGCACTATCTGCACCCCGTCACCGACGGGTGGCGGAAAGGCGGCTGTCGAGCGACAGGGCGCCGGCGCCGGCAAAAACCAGGAACAGGAAGATGAAGCAGAAGAGAATGGCGCCTTCGCCACCATTCATGGCCGGGTAGAAGCCCTTCGGGGCATGGGCCATGAAGTAGGCAACGGCCATTTCACCGGAAAGCAGGAACGCCACCGGGCGGGTCAGGAAACCGATCAACAGCAGCACGCCGCCGATGGTCTCCAGCAGGGCAGCAACGAGCAGGAGCGGGGGCAGGGAGCCACCGCCCATGGCGGCGGGAAAGCCGAACAGCTTCATGGTGCCATGCTCGATGAAAAGCAGGGCCGTAATGATGCGCAGGGCCGCCAGCGCGTAAGGCTGGAGAGGGGAAAGACGGTCGAAGAATGTCATCTGGGCAGATCCTGTCTGGTCATGATGGTCAGGCAGAAGGTGCCGCCACGTCCCCTGAAGCGGGCGGCCAAGGAAGGCGGGGGGTATCCCCGGTGCCGGCACGGATTGTCCGCGCACCGCCACGGTTCTATTTCGTAACCGGGCGGTGGCATTTTAAAGGCAAATCATTCTCAAAAAGCGAGCAGAAAATTTGCCGCCTGATAATCAGGCCTTGTCATTGCTGCCCGGCGCAGACGCGAGCAGCTCTGCTTTACGCACCAGATCGGCGACCGAGCGGGCGTTCAGCTTGCGCATCACATTGCCCCGGTGGAGCTTGACGGTGATCTCGGTAATGCCGAGTTCGCCGGCGATCTGCTTGTTCATGAGGCCGCGGACCACGGCGGCCATCACCTCGCGCTCGCGCGGGGTAAGGGTGGCGGCAAGCCGCAGGACTTCCTGCGCGGCGCCCTCTTCCCGCCGGCGCACGCGGTCCTTTTCGATGGCGGCATCGACGGCGTCCAGCATGTCCTGGTCGCGGAAGGGTTTGGTGAGGAAATCGACGGCGCCGGCCTTCATGGCGCGCACGGTCATGGGGATATCGCCATGGCCGGTCATGAAAATGACCGGGCGGCGGTTGCCGCTGGCGGCAAGATGGGTTTGCAGATCAAGCCCGCTGCCGCCCGGCAGGCGCACATCCAGTACCATGCAGCCCGGCCTGTCGGGCAGGGTCGCGGCCATCAGTTCGGCGGTGGAGGAAAAGGCAACCGCCTCGATACCGACCGAGCAGAAGAGATCGGCAAGCGCCTCGCGCATGCCGGCATCATCCTCGACAATGATGACGAGGGGCGCTTCGGCGGCGGTCGGGGCGGGCTGGGTCATGGTTTTTCCGGCGTTTCGTCTGCCGCGGGCAGGGTGAACTCGAAAAGGGCGCCGCCTTCCGGGTGGTTGCGGGCGACAAGCTGGCCACCCCGTGCTTCGACCGTCGCGCGGCAAATGGCAAGCCCCATTCCCATGCCGCCGACCTTGGTGGTGAAGAAGGGGCTGAAGAGCTTTTCAAGATCGGCAGGGTCGATACCCTTGCCGCTGTCGCGCACACCAAGACGCATCAGGCCGTTTTTGGGCCCGCTGACGCTGATTTCAATGCGCTGCTGCGCGCGCTCCAGCGGCGACAGCGCATGCAGGGCGTTGGTGACGAGGTTGATGAGCACCTGCTGCATCTCCACCCGGCCGGCGCGGACCCGGGCCGGGTCTGAGGGCAGGTCGAGCACGATACTGGTGCCCTGCCCGGCAATTTCGCGCTCCAGCAGGCCGAGTACCTCCTGCACCAGAAGGGCAAGATCGAGCACATCGGGCGCCGCTTCATCGCGCACCAGCAGGCCCCGGGTGCGGGCCACGATTTCGCTCGCGCGTTTACCGTCGCGGGCCACACGCTCCGCTGCGCGGGCGGCGGCGGCGATGTCCGGCGGGTCCTGTGCCAGCCAGCGCAGGCAGGTCTGCGCATTCATGACCACGGCCCCCAGCGGCTGGTTGACCTCATGCGCGATGGAGGCGGAAAGCGCGCCGACGGTGGCGATACGCGAGGCGCGCGCCAGCTCGGCCTGTGCGGCCATTAATGCCTGCTGAGTGCGCTCCTGCCCGGTGATATCGACGATGCCGACCACGACACGTTTCAGCTCCTCCGCATCCTCGGGAAAGGAGATGCCGACAAGAACCGTCAGTTCCTGCCCGGCAAGGGTGCGCAGCTGCCCCTTGCCCTCAAAGCGATTGCGACCCTCGAAGAGGGCTTCCAGAACCTGGAAGATCGCCGGGCTCTGCGCCGGGATGAAGCGGCCGGCAGGCCCCACCACCTCAGCTTCGCTGCGCGCGCCCAGCAGTTCGAGCGTGGCATCATTGACGGCAAGGGTGGTGATCTTGCCGGCAAGCGCGCCGACCAGATCCGGATGGGCCGCGGCATGGGCGGCAAAATCGGTAACGCCTTCCCGGCGCAGGGCGTCGAGCGCTTTGCGAACGGCGGAAAAATCCTGCTCGAAGAGCGAAAACCGCGTCTGCTCGAAGATGGAGCGGTAACGGTGTTCGCTGCGGGAAAGCTCACGGTTGGCCTGCAGCAGGGCAAGGCGGGAGGCATGGTCGCGCAGCAACAAGAGCGTTGTGATGAGCATGGCCGCCAGCGCGATGGCGCAGCGCAGGATGGCTGCGGGCGCTGCCCCGATGCCATGGCGCAGGGCAAAGGAAAGCAGCGTCAGCCCGGCGCAAGCGCCCGCAGCCAGCAGAATGCCCCGGCGCGAAAGCCCGCCCAGCAGCAGAAGCGGCACCAGCACATAGAGCACCGCCACCGCACCCTGAATGTTGGTGAAGGTGTCGAAGGCAAAGATCGCCAGCGCCAGTGGCAGGGCCAGAAAGCGGATAAGCGGCGGCGGTTGCAGCTGCAGCGCCGGAGAGAGGGGGTGAATATCAGGCAAGCGGTCGGACATCGGGCGGCCAGAGAAGAAAGGGGCAACGTCGCCGCGTGCCGCAAGGCATGGCTTGCATGATATGCGCCTGAAAAGAACCCTCATATCAAGAGGCGGGGCAGGCTGATTTGTCGATAACCGTCAGAGCGGGCGCGCCATCTCGACCCGGTTGCCGACATCGGTCTTGGCAAGGTTGAGCGCGGCTTCGGCCGCCGCAACCGCATTGGTGCCGCTGCCGCAGCCGATGCTGACGGAAATGACCGGCCAGCCGGAGGTACGCGGATGCCGGATGCCAAGCCCGACGACCGCGGCAGCAAGTGCTTCGGCAAAAGGCACCGGCGTGAAACTGGCCGGCCGCTCGATCACGACGGCAAACCCGCCTTCGGGCAGGGTCACCAGCTGGTCGCCCAGCTGGCCCTGGGTGGCGGCGAGGGCATCCAGCACGCGCTTCTTGATCGCGATGGCCGCCTGTTCCCCTTCGGCCGCCTTCAGATTGGCCCAGCCGTCGACCTCACCGCGCAGGACCCAGAGCAGGCCGGGATCACGGGCCCCGACGATCAGCGGCAGGGCGTCGCTCTCCGGCCGGCCGGATGCGTGGTCGATGGCGCCGGAGAGGCGCCGCTCGCTGGTAAGGGCGGCATTGGCGGCCTGCAGCTCACGCTCGCGCTGGCGCCGGCGGTCGGCCTCCAGGCCAAGGCGCAGCGCACCGCGGATGCGGGTGACGAGCTGCACCTCGCTATAGGGCTTGGTGACATAGTCGATGGCGCCGGCGATGAAGGCATCGATAAGGGCGCTGTCATCCTCCCGGGCGGAGACGACGATCACCGGAATGTCGGCAAGGCGCGGGTTCTGCTTGATGAGGCAGATCGCCTCGATCCCGTCGATGCCCGGCAGCTCGACATCCATGAGGATGGCCTTGAAGTCCGATGGCGGACCATCGGTGCGGCCGATCTCCAGCACTTCCAGGCCCTGCTCGGCCGAGACGGTTTCCTGCGAGGGCAGGTTTGCCGAATTCAGCAAGGACCGCATCAGGAAACGCTGATCGGGCATGTCTTCAACGATCAGGATCACGGTGCGGTCTCCCTGGCCGGTCCGGCCGATTTGTTTTCCTGTTCTTTACCCGGCGGCACGGCGGTTCGCCACAGTCGCCAGGGCCCTTCTTCCACGACAAGGGTGCCGCCGGGTGGGCCATGGCGCCAGAGGTCGGGAATAGCGCGGCCGATCCGGTCCAGCCGTCCGCGCTCGCTGGCGGGCTCCTGCACGGCGACGTACCGGGTGGAAAGAGCGCCGAAAAGCAGGTCGGCCTTGATGCGCTCCATATTCGGCAGGGCAATTCCGCTCGCATCGAGCCGGCTGGGCAGCACCATGCCGGCGGACGCCGCATCAAGCGCCACATCGTCATAGCGCCGCAGCTCGGTGCCGAAGGCCAGATCGTGATCGAGGGCGTCGCTGTCCACAGCAGTGCCCTCAATGGCAGAGCGCCAGGCGTTGGTTTCTGCCGGGGCCTCGAAACCTTGCATCAGCCATCCACCGGCAAGGCCGATCAGGGCCAGCAGCAGGGCGAGCCCGCCCTGCAGGCGGCGGGGTCCGGCTTCGCACAGGGCAAATACCGCCACCGGCACGAGATAGGCCAGAAGCTGGGCGGGATGCGCCAGAAAGAGCGTTGCCGTGGCCAGCAGCACCGCAACCAGCACGGCGACCACCAGCAGGATGCCGACATAACGCCCGCTCGGATAATAGGCCCGCAGGAGCGCGGGCGGGATGACCGGCAGGGCAATGAGCGCCATCAAGGCTGCGGCGAGAGCGGCGCCGGGTGTCGTATGCCCCCAGCCGGTAAGCCAGGGCACCATGGCGGCATTATCGGCAGCGCCTTTCAGTACCGTGCCTTGCTGGTGGGCGAAGGCGAAGGGCGAGGCGCCGAAGAGCCAGTTGGAATAGAGGTATCCCAAAAGTCCGATACCGACCGGAAACAGGATGACCAGCAGCACCGCACCGGGAGCGCGTGCCAGAAAAGCGGGTGGGGCTAGGGCAACGAGGAAGGGCAGGAGCGCCAGCAGCAGGTAAATGCCAGCCGGATCGCTGAAGAAGATGATGGCAACGCCGCCGCCGACGACCGAAAGCGCGGTGACATTGCCATAGCGCCGCACGCGCGAGGCGGCAGGTGCCATCAGGCTCATCGCCACAAGGCCGAAGGGCAGGCCGGAACCCTCGGCAAGGCGCTGCTGCAGCATTGGCTGGGCCAGAAACAGAAGGGCGAGGAGGAACGACAGGACAGCGCCGTATCCGGCCGCCGCAAGCTGACGCGACCAGAGGCCGGCCAGAATTGCGGCGATGAGCACGCTGGCAAGCGCCGGGAGCGGCAAGCCGCCCGTGGCGGGCAGGCCCGCCAGTATCATATCAAACCATAATGGCAGCGGCGGGAAGTTGACGGCGACCAGATCGCGGAAGGCCGCCGCGTCTGATGTCACCATCAGCGCGCTGGTCCAGCGCGCGGCCAGAGCCTCGCTGATGTAACCGTGGTCGAGTACGCGCAGCGTCAGCAAACCGCAGACAAGCAGCCCGCCGAGGAAAGCGAGGATAGGCAAAGCCCGGCGGCCGGCCGGTGCTGCCGGGGCTACTGCCAGGCCGGGCGTCTCTGCGCCGGCCGTCATTGTTCGAGACTCTGCAGGGCACGGGCAACTTCCTGCTTGGTAACGGCAGAGAGCCCGTGCTGGGTCTTTTCCCAATAGAAGGGGTTTTTGATGAGCTGCCAGAGCGCCTTGTAGCCGGCAACGGACATCAGCGCCCAGTACCCCACCACGGTGAGGCCCCACGGGACGAGGTGCGTCCAGCCGCGCTTCAGCGGCGCGATGATGGAGAGGTAGGTGAAAAGCCCGTTTCCGGCGAGCAGGTTGAAGAGCGAGAGATGCAGCAGAACCGTCGGGAAAAACGGGTCGAGGAAATGGCCGCCGAAAAACAGCCAGAAGGCATAGAAGGCCCAGAAGATCGGGTTGAGGATGCCGGACAGCATCGTGCCGCCGACAAAGAACTGGAAACCCCAGAACCCGCCATGTCCGACCGAGCGATAGAGCGCCAGCGGGTGGCGCATATGGACCAGATAGGTCTGCATGTACCCTTTGATCCAGCGCGAGCGCTGCCGGATCCAGTTGGGAATGGAGACATTGGCCTCTTCAAAGGTCGTCGAATTGCAGACGGCGACACGATAGCCCTTCTGCGTCAGGCGCACGCCGAGATCGGCATCCTCGGTGACGTTGAAGGGGTCCCAGGCCTTGAGGTTGCGCAGCACATCCATGCGGAAATGGTTGGAGGTGCCGCCGAGCGGGATGGGAATGCCCAGCCGCTCCAGCCCCGGCAGCATGTAGTCAAACCACAGCGAGTAATCGAGCGTGAACATGCGGGTCAGCCAGTTTTCGTCTGAATTGTAATAATTCAGGCGGCACTGCACGCAGGCGACATCCGTGGGCGCCTTGTTGAAGGCGATGACTACCTTTTTCAGCT
Source organism: Radicibacter daui (assembly GCA_030657355.1). Taxonomy (GTDB): domain Bacteria; phylum Pseudomonadota; class Alphaproteobacteria; order Radicibacterales; family Radicibacteraceae; genus Radicibacter; species Radicibacter daui. Next base: position 763,015 of record CP131057.1, on the reverse strand, counting down.
GGTCCGGTTCGGGCTGGTCTTCGGCATCGAAGATAACCAGCAGATCGCCCCGGGCGAAGTTGAGCGCATAGTTGCAGGCCTTGGGTTTGGTCTGCGGCTTGGAGGGCGGGACACGGATGATCTCGAAATTGCCCTCGAGACCGAGCGCCTTGGCGGCATCGATGGTCTCGCGGTCGCCTGCTTCCAGCACCAGCTTGATGTCGAGCTTGGCTGGTGGATAGTCGAGGCGGCGCAGGGCGGCTGCCAGGATGGGCAGCACCTCCGGTTCCTTGAACATCGGCACCAGCACGGTGAAGACGGGCAGCTCTTCATCCTTGAGGGCCGCGACCTCGGCATCGGTGATCTTGCTGTCGACCTTGCGATAATCGGCGCCGACCCACACCAGCAGGGCCTTGAGAATGAAATTGCCGAGATAAAAGACCGACATGAAGAGATTGAGCGCAATGACGGTTGCGATTGGCGCCAGCGCAATGCCGGCAAAAAGCACGGTCAGCATGCAGTAGAGCATGAAGCCCTGCTGCGGGGTGACCACCTGTTTTGCCGAGCTGCCGGGGTCGGTCTCGTAAAGGCTGCTCACCGCATCATGGCTGTAGTCGGTATCGAAGATACTCTGCAGGTTCCACAGGATGTCGAACTTGGAGGTCACCACCAGCCGGGTGTTGCGGCCGAAATTGCGGCGCACATAGAGCAGCACGTCCGGGCCGGGCTCGGCGGTGGCGATGACGGTCGTTTCGCCTTCCTTGCGCCAGGGTAGCAGCAAAAGCCGGGTATAATCTTCCTTCTGGCCGGAGCGGACGAGGTCCGCATCCGGCGGGGTCTCGATCAGGTCAACGAAGTCGAGCGAAAAGCGCTCTGCCAGCGTGCGGTAGAAATCACGCGGGCGCACCCAGCCCTTGGACAGGATGATGTCGCCGAAGCGGACATGCCAGGTCTGCTGCAGCCTGAGGGCCTCTTCGAGCTGCGGCAGGGGCAGGAGCCCCTTGGCAACCAGCAGCTCGCCGATAGGAGGAGAAAGGCTCACCTTGAGGGTCCCGCCTTATTTGTCGGACTGGCCGCGCTTGCGGTAGTGCCGGGACAAAAGCCCCGCCGCGAGCACAGTGATGGCAAGCCAGGCAATGACGATGAGAGCGATGCGGAAGCGGTCTATCCAGTCCTGCCAACCGGCAGCACCCTGAACCTCGATCTGCAGCGCGCCCGACTTTTCCGTGTTCATGGCGACGATGGTGCCGCTTGCGTCAGCAAAGGCCACATTGCCCCGGTCGAGCAGCAAGGTTGCCGGCTGCACGGCCGTGTCGCCGGCCTGTTCCAGCAGCAGGCCGGGTTGGCCCCCCGCTTCCACCAGCTGGGCGGTCAGGATGGCGCGGCTGCCGGAAAGATCGAGCAGCACACGCCCGCTGCGGTCCGTCAGGCGCAGCGCGCCGGCATCGGCCTCGATACGCCGCTTGATGTCGGCCGGTGCGCCGGCACCGGGAAGCAGCACGAAGGGGGTGGCAGGCTGGCGGCCATCACCAACCGTGACGGCAAGGCCTTCCGCCCCGGGCTTCAAACCTTCCAGCGTGCGCAGGGCAAGGGTGAGGGCGGGCACCGGATCGGCGAGAGCGGATTTGGGCACTTCAACCGTCACTCCGGCCTTGAAGGCGGCAGCGAGCTGGAAGAAGTCCGCCGGTTTTGTAGCATCATCCGCAAACTCAACCGTGCTGCCCGGCAGGAGCTGGGCCGGCGTTGCCATCAGCGCTTCCTGGCAGGAGCCACTCGCGGCCGGGCGCTGCAGGACCACACGGATGGCATTGCGCAGGCCGAGTAGCCCGTCCGGCAGCGGCACATGCGCGGTGAGCGACGGCTGGCCGGCATCGACGGTGACGCTGCGCAGCAGCAGGTCATTGACGAAGATATGGACGAGCTGCGGCTCGCCGGAGGGGATGGAGCCCGGAATAAGCTGGATATTGAGGGCGGCAGGTTTCTTGCCGCCGGGGGTCAGCGGATAGTCGTAGCCGACCTCCCATTCGCCGCGTTCGGCAAAATCACGGATGCCACTGCCAAGACCAAGGGCGGCGAAGCCGAGGGTTCCTGCTGCATTGGCGGGGCCGTTCTGGCTTTCCCGCACCAGCGCGCCGGTGCCGTCGGCAAGGCGGGCCCAGCCGGCGGTCAGGAAGCGCGCCGTGCCGGCACCGGCATTGTCCGCCAGCGCGATCACCGGATAGCGGCCGGCATGCAGCAGCGCTGCGCCCGGCGTTGCCGTCGGGCTGCTCCTTGCCAGACTGGCAAGCTCGGCGGCCGGGAGCAGCACAATATCCGCGGACGGGGCTTTGCCATCCGCACCGTCAAGGCTGGCAGGCGCGGTCACGAAGGAGACCTGGTGCCCCGCCTTTTGCAGCTCGAGCGCTATCGCAAGCCCGGTCTGCAGGGCGTCGGTTGAGGCAAGGGTAGCGGGAAGGCCGATCCGTACCGCCAGCGGCAGCACGGCGACTGCCGAGCGCAGATCGCTGATGGCCGCAGGGTCAAACCGGTAGCTGAGGGTCGTTTGCGGGGAAAGGGTAACGAAGCCGCCCGGCAGGCGCTGGTCGGCGCAGCGGTTGGCCGTCCAGGTGGCGCCAAAGGCCACCCCGAGCTTCAGGAAAGACTGATCGGTACGCGGGGCCGGCAGGGAGAGTGCAAAGGGGATCGGGCCGGTGCCCGGCGCCGCGCTCCATACCGGCTGCTGGTCGACATCAAACCTTACCGAGCCCCGTATCGGGGCCGGCAGCGAGGCGTTAAGCTGGCCTTCAAGCCGCAGGGCATTGAGCGCAACGCCGCCGGGAACCGGGAAATAGATATCGCTGTTACCGGAAAAGCCGCTGAGGCTGATCCCGTCCCGGAAACCGAGCGCCCCGAGCGTGATCTGCCGCTGGACGAGAGGCGCGGGGCTGTTGGTGCCGGCATCGGCCGGTGCCGCCGGGTCTGAAGACGGCATTTCGTCGGCGTTGCCGGGCTGGCTGTAGGCCGCAAGGCCGAGAGCCATAAAGGCGGCGGCCAGTCCGGCCCGGGTCGCAATCATGCTGATGGTCTTCATCCTGGAATTCCTGCTCGGGGCTGGATGATCTTGGCGGAGAGGCAAGGGCGAGAGTGCAAAGGCGCAGTTTCGTGACGGTGCCGCTGATGGCGGCCTGTGTGCGGATAACCGGGGCCCGGGCCGCAACAACGGGCTGGCACGGGGTCAATCTCATCCGCACGCCCGGCTCGCCCTTTGGCGGGGAGGCGTGCGCCCAATCCTTTTCCGCGCTGAAAGCGCTGGGCGTGGACAGCGTGGCGCTGGTGTTCTTTCTCTGGCAGGCGCGGCCGGACAGTAACAAGGTCGTGCTCGGCAATGACTACACGCTCGATGAACTCGCTGACGGCATCCGCCAGGCGCACAGCTTCGGCTTCAAGGTCATGGTCAAGGTGCATGTGTGGGTGCCGGGAACCTGGGCGGGCGCCATTGCGGCCGTGGACGAGGCGGGATGGGGGCAATGGTTTGCCTCCTACGGGGACCAGCTTGAGCGTCTTGCCGCCGTTGCCGCGCAGCAGAAGGCCGAAAGCCTTGCGCTTGGTACGGAGCTGAAGGGCACCAGCAGTCGCCCTGAATGGCCAGACCTTATCCGCCGGGTCCGCAGCCGTTTTGGCGGGCAGCTCAGCTATGTTGCGCACTGGGACGGTGAATTTTCCGCCGTGCCCTTCTGGGGACTGCTCGATCTGGCGCTGGTCAGTCTCTATCCGCCGCTGGGCGACAGCGCGGCCTCGGCGGATAGAACCATTACGGAATTCGCCGATCGTCTCGTGGCCCTTGGCCGGCAAACCGGCAAGCCGGTCGGTGTGGGGGAGGTTGGCCTGCGCTCGGCAAGCGGGGCAAATGAACGCCCGTGGGAAGGCGCCGAGGAAAGACAGGCCGTGCCCGATCCTGCCCTGCAGGCATGGGTGCTCGCCCGCTGGCTTGCTGCTTTTGAAGAGCGGCATATTGGCGACGTTCTGATCTGGCGCTGGTTTACGGATCCGCAAAGCGGGGGCCCCACCGATACAGATTTTACGATTCAGAACAAGGAAGCGGAAAAGGTGATTGGCTGCTGGACGTCAGACGCCTGCGAAGTGCGCGGAATTGCTCCGCTTTTTCCGACGCCATAAAGGGGTCAATAAATTCAGATATATAGTCTTCCATCGGGATATCTCCCTTTGTGTAGAAGGCTATAGCCTTAGGATATGTTGCCCGTGACGGGACGTTGGCAGATCGTTTCCACCCGGGCCTTCTTGCAATTGCCGGTTGGCGCCATGAGTGAAATTGGCGGTCAGGACGGCAGAGGCAAGGGCAATGCTGGAAACGATGGCGACAATCGACTGGGCGGGTGCCCGAAAACGGCTGGGCGGGAACGAGGCATTGCTGCGGGCGCTGATCGGCAGCCTGCTGGAAAATGCGGGCGGTCTGCTGGCCAGCAGCCGCAGTTTTCTGGCCGCCGGTGACGCACGGCAGGCGGCCCGGCTGCTGCACGGCCTGCGCGGCAGCTCGGTCAATGTCGGCTGGACCTCGCTTGCCGAACTGGCGGGGGATGCCGAAAAGGCAATCGCCACCCGGGATGAAAACCGGACATCGCAGTTGTTGCAGTCGATAGAGCAGGAGATTGCCGGCTTTTCGACCGGAGCCGGACTTGCGGGCGAGCCGGAAGAGGATGTGCCGGCCGGTTTGCCGGACGAAAAAAATCTCGTCGCGCTTCGCGCGAACCTTGCCGCCGGCAATATGGCGGCGCTCGATCTTTTCAGCAGCCTGAAGCCTGCCCTCAAAGCCAGCATGGCGGCTGACCAGTGGGCTAACCTTGCCGCCGCGATGAGCCGGCTGGATTTTCAGGCCGCGAGCGCGGCACTGGGTAGTCTGAATAAAGTTTCCTGACAAAAGCTCGTGAGGGTTATCAGGCTGCTGCCAGCAGCGCCTTGACGCTTGCCCGCACAAGGTCGGCATCGACCGGTTTGGGAACAAAACCGGCGGCCCCGGTCTCCCGGACCGCCGTTGCCGCTTCCTCATCCTGCCATGCCGTTACCAGCAAGACGGCGATGCCCTGCGTTACGGGGTCGGCCTTCAGTCGCCGGCAGACCTCCTGCCCGTCCATCTGCGGCATCATCATATCGAGCAGCACGAGATCGGGCTTGCGGGCGGCGCAAAGTTCCAGCGCCTGCTCGCCGGAAGTGGCGATGAAGATTTCGTACTCGTCCTTCAGGATTGCGTGCAGCACCAGCAGGTTTATCGGCTGGTCATCGACCAGCAGCAGGCTGCGGCGCCCGGCCGGGATGCTCTGATTGTCACTGCTGCTTGTCATCCCGGATTTTCCTTGAACTTCCGGCTTGCAGGGTTCGCTCCGGGTGCAGCCATACCGGCCGGCCCTCTCTTCTCCAGAAGATAGGGCGCCGCACTATCTTCCGCCACCTGTCTGCGGCAGTGCGCGGATGCGGGTCTTCGTTTTGGGCAGCCTTTCCCCTACGATCCGGGCGCTCATGGGTTTTTGCCCGTATCTTTTCGCGAAAAAAGGCGCGGCGGCGCGGTTGACCGGCAGACCGGTTGGCGCCGGCCGGGCGATTTTCCGGGGCCGGTAGTCGCAGATGAACCAGATCAACGAAATCAGCCTCACGGCGCTGCGTTATTTCATCTCCGTGGCCGAGGAACGGAATTTCACCAAAGCGGCAAGCCGCCTCAACATCGCCCAGCCGGCGCTCAGCCGGCAGATCCGCAAACTCGAGGCGACACTCGGCACTCCGCTTTTTGTCCGCAACGCGCGCGGGGCGGAGCTGACCGAGGCCGGAGAGATCCTGCGGCTGCGCGCCTATATGATCTTCAACCAGATCGAACAGACCGTTCACGACGTGACCAGCCAGTCCGACGAGCCGCGCGGCGTGGTGACGGTTGGCATGCCGCCGACACCCGGCGAGCTGATTGCTCCGGTGCTGCTGGACTATGTGCGCCAGAACTTCCCCATGATCGAGCTGCGCTTCAGGGAGGGGTTCAGCGGCAATCTGCTGCGCATGCTGAACAACAACGAGATCGGCGTTGCGGTAATGCACGAGGCGCCGTCCGAGGATGATTTTCTCGTCACCGAATTGCTGCGCGAGCATCTGTGGGTTATCGGCAAGGCCGGATCGATTGACCGCCCCAGCTATACCCTGGCGGAGGCCGCCGCCCTGCCGCTCATCCTGCCGAGCCGCCCCAATTTCCTGCGCATACTCATCGATACCCATGCCGAGGCAAACAACCTCAAGCTCAACGTCATCCAGCGCTCGGACGGGGTGTGGATCCTGAAGGCGCTGGTGCGCTACGGCCTTGGTTACACCATCCTGACCTATGGCGGCGTGCTGTCGGAAATGCAGCAGGGAACGGTCGATGCCGTGCCCATCACCAACCCGCAGGTCAACTGGACGCTCTACACGGCCATGCGGCAGGACCAGGCCCGGAAGCCGGCCTCGCGCATTGTCAATGATGCCATCCGGACCATCGTCGACGGTCTGGTGAAGCAGCAGGTATGGAAGTAGCGATGCCGTTTAGGCATCGTTTTCATAGAAAATCGGTATTTGCGGCATGGAAGTTTCTGCGACCAATGTCGATAAGGCCCCGGTGAGGGCCAGAACAAGAAAACATAGGGAGGGTTTATCTGTGAGAAATTCAGGCACGCAATTTGTGCGCGTGGCGCTTGTTGCCAGCGCCGTCATGTTTGCAGCCGGCGCGGCGCACGCCACCACCTACAAGTGGATCACCTTCAAGCCGCAAGGCGCGGGCGACGCGCAGGCGCGCTCTACCCAGTGGTATGTCGATGAGTTTGCCAAGCGCACCGGCGGCAAGGACACGATCGAGGTTTACTGGGGCGGCAGCGTTGCCAAGACCGGTGAAATTCCCGAAACGCTCGGCGCCGGCCTTGGTGACTTCGGCGATATCGTCACCCCGTATTTTCCGGACAAGTTCCCGCTCAACAACGCGGTTGGTTTTTTCATTCCTCAGCCGCGCTCGCCGATCGAGATCGCCGACCTGATGACGGAATGGCACAAGAAATACCCGCAGTTCGAAAAGGAACTGGCGGATGCCAATCTCAAGGCCGTCGGATATCGGCCGCTTGAGAATTACGGCATGCTCTGCACCAAGCCCATCAAGTCGCTCGCCGATCTCAAGGGCCTGCGTATCCGCAGCTATGGTTTTGCCTATCCGGCTCTGTTCGAGGCGCTCGGTACCTCTCCGGTCTCGATCAACACCGCCGAGACCTATGAGGCGCTGTCGCGCAATATCGTGGATTGCACGCCTATCGGCCCTGCGCTGGCGCGCGGCTGGAAATATGACGAGGTCGCCAAATACTACATCGAGTTCCCGCTCGGTGCCTCGTTCGGCCATCTGATCGCGATGAATCTCGACAGCTACAACAACATGGACGAGGCCACGCGCAAGGTCGTGGACGGGCTCAATCACGACTACGCCGTGACCTACAGCAAGATGCTGGACGAGGATAACGAGAAGACCCGCGCCGAATGGAAGGGCATGGGTGTCACCGTCATGCCTTTTGACCAGAATGCACTGGCGGATGCGGTCAAGTCCGACAAGGTGCAGGCGGTGCGCGAGCAATGGATCAGCCGCGCCAAGGCGCTGGGTGTTCCGACCGACGAAATCGTGAAGGAATTGCAGCCCTGACAGGCAGGCGGCGGCCGGGTGCCGCCGCCGCTCCGGCTTCACGACTTTCTTCGCGAGGGCTCGATGTCTGTGTTTCTTCGTCTGCGGGCTGCCTATGGCCGGCTGCTTTATGCGTGCGGGCTGGTCTCCGGCCTTACCGTCTTTTTCATGATGCTGCTGGTGGTCGCCAATGTGATCGGGCGCTTCCTGTTCAACACGCCCATCAACGGCACGCTTGAAATTACTGAGTCCATGCTGACGGTGCTGATCTTCCTGGCGCTGGGGCTGACGCAGTACGAAGGCGGCCATATCCACGTCGTCTTGTTGCTCAAGCGCTTTACGCCCTTCTGGCATCGCGTGGCGGAAACCGCCGCTATGGCGCTGGGCGCCGTCTTCTTTGCCTGGTCGTCCTGGGCTTCGTGGAATTTCGCCATGAAGTCGCTGGCGATGGATGAGCATGAATGGGGCTCCATCCAGTTTCCGCTCTATCCGGTGAAGCTTGTGCTGTTTGCCGGCCTTGTGCTGCTCACCCTCCAGTTTGTCCTCGACACCATCCTGAGCGCATCCGGGCATCAGCCGCCGGAGCAGGCGCAGCACATCTCGCCTGAAGGGGAGGCAGTTTGATGTTCGGCCTCGAAATCGGGCTCATCGGAGTTGCCGCGCTGTTCGCGGCCATCCTGCTCGGCATCAATGTCATGGTATCGCTCGGCCTTGTCGGGGCGCTGGGGCTGACCTTGCTGGTCGGTTTGAAGGCCTCCACCGCCATGCTTTCCACCGTGTTTTACGATACGACGCACAGCTTCCATTTCAGCGTCATCCCGCTCTTCCTGCTGATGGGCTATTTCGCCATGCAGGCCGGCCTTGGAGAGGATCTGTTCGAGGCCACCACCAAGTGGCTGGGCAATATCCGCGGCGGGCTTGCCATCTCGACCACCATCGGCGCGGCGGCCTTTGGCGCTGCCTCCGGATCGAGCGTCGGCACGGCCACCGTTTTTACCAAGCTGGCCCTGCCGCAGATGCTGGACCGCGGCTATGACAAGTCGCTGGCGTCGGCCTCGATTGCGATTGCCGGCACGCTGGCGGTGATGATCCCGCCCAGCTCGCTGGCCGTCATCTACGGTATTCTCACCAATTCGTCGATCAGCGGCCTTCTGATCGCCGGCATCATCCCCGGCCTGGTCTTCGCCCTGTTCTTGTGCGTGGCGATCTATCTCTCGGTGCTGCGCAACCCGGCGCTGGCACCGGTGACGCCGATCACCGCGACGCTGAAAGAAAAAATCTGGTCGCTGCGGCTTGCCGGGCCGCTGGTGCTGGTGATCGCCGCGATCATCGCCGGGCTTTATGTCGGGGTGTTCACGCCGACCGAGGCGGGCGGTGTAGGCGCCATGCTCACCTTCGTGCTGGCCGTCATCCGCCGCGGCGGATTTACCAGGCTGGCGCTGAAGGCAGTGCTGCTCGATACCATCCGTACCTCGGCGATGATCTTCGGCATCATCATTTCGGCGCTCATCTTCTCCAAGTTCCTGGCGCTTAGCGGCGTTGCCAATGCTGCCGGCTCGTTCCTCATCGGTCTCGACGTCAATCGCTGGGTGATCGTGCTGATCATCGTGGCGATCTATCTGGCGCTGGGAATGATGATGGATGCACCGGCCCTGCTGGCCATCACCTTGCCCATTACGCATCCGGTGATGATGAAGCTTGGTTTCGACCCGGTGTGGTTCGGCGTGTTCGTCGTGCTGCTGGTGGAGATCGGCGCGGTGACGCCGCCGGTGGGCATCAACTGCTTCGTGGTGCAGGCCTCCTCCGACGGGCGCGTGCAGCTGGAAGACGTGTTCAAGGGGCTGGTTCCTTTTGTGCTCGCCGGCCTTGTGATGCTCGTCGTGCTCTGCCTTTTCCCGCAGCTCGCCCTCTTCCTTCCGCAATCCATGAACTGACGGGAGCAGGCCCCCATGACTGAGAGGACCGATGCCCGGTCGCTGGCCGGGCAAGGGATGGTTTTGCGCTCGACGCTGACCTCCCCCTTTGGAAGAAAGGCCCGGATTGCCGCCAAGGTGCTGAAGCTTGAGGCAAGTCTGGAGCTGCTTGTCGCCAATACGCTGGATGAAAAGGACAGCCTGCGACAGCAGAACCCGCTGGGCAAGATGCCGACCCTGCTGCTGGCGGATGGCACCATCCTTTACGACAGCACCGTTATCATCGAGTTCTTCGACAGTCTCGGCGAGGCGCCGCGCCTGCTGCCGCCGGCCGGGCTCGCCCGCTATGCGGCGATGACCCGCGCAACGCTGGCCAATGGCATCACCGATGCCGCGCTGCTGATGGTTTATGAGGGGCGCTTTCGCGAGGCCGAAAAGATATCGCAGCGCTGGCTCGACCATCAGCGCGGCAAGGTTTTTCGGGGGCTGGATACCATCACGGCCGCCTTGCCTGACCCGGCGCAGACCGACCTCGTCTCGATCAGCCTTGCCTGCGCCCTCAGTTATCTCGACTGGCGCCGCCCGGTGGAGTGGCGTGCGGGGTACCCGGCGCTCGTCGACTGGCTTGACCGCTTTGCTGCGAGCGAACCGGCCTATCTGGCAACCGCCCGCCCGGAAGGAGCCTGATCCGATGGCACGTCTCTCTCCCCCTGATCCCGAAAATCTGACGGACGACCAGCGGAAGGTTTACGATGCGATCGCCTCCGGCCCGCGTGGCCGGGTGCGCGGGCCGCTTGCCCTCTGGCTGCACCGGCCGGAGCTGGCGGACCGCTCGCAGGCGCTCGGGCGGTATTGCCGCTACGACACGCTGCTGCCGCCCCGGCTTTCCGAACTCGCCATTCTGGTAACGGCCCGGGTCTGGAACTCGGAATTCGAGTGGCAGGCACACAAGAAAATCGGCCTTGAAGCCGGGATCGATCCGGAGATCGTCGAGGCGATCCGCACCGGCAGGCCGCCGCAATTTTCGTCAGAAGACGAGGCCGTGGTCCATGATTTTGCGCTGGCGCTTCAGCAGGGCCGCAAGGTCGACCAGCCGCTTTATGACCGCGCGATAGCGGTGCTCGGCACCGGGGGCGTCGTCGATCTCACCGGGCTGCTTGGCTACTACAGCCTCATTTCCATGACCATCAACGTCTTCGAGGTCGATCCGCCGGATCCGGCCGTGCACGACCTGGCCTGAGCCAAAGGAAACGACCCATGAGCATCGGTGCTCGGACCTTCATCGACACTCCGCGAAAGCCGCACATCCGGCTGCCGGCGGGCGCCTGCGATACCCATTGCCATGTCTTCGGGCCGGTCGCGAAATTCCCCTATGCGCCGGAGAGCAAGTTCCGCCCGGGCGAGGCGCCCAAGGAGCGGCTCTTTGCCCTGCATGATATGGCCGGCATCGAGCGCTGCGTGGTGGTCCAGTCCGGCTGCCATGGCTTTGACAATGCGGTCACGGCCGATGCCATCGCCGCGCGCAAGGGGCGTTATCTGGGGGTGGCGCTGCTGCCGCCTGGCGTGAGCGATGAGGAGATCGCCCGGCATGACCGGCAGGGATTTCGCGCCATCCGCTTCAATTATATGGGGCATCTGGCCCCCGGCGCGACGATGGACGAGCTCAGGGCGCTGGGGCGGCGCCTGCCGGACTTTGGCTGGCATCTGCAGCTCCATATGGAAGCGGCACTGATTGAAGAGATGGCGCCGGTAATCCGCGAGCTGCCGCTGCCGGTCGTGATTGACCATATGGGGCGGGTGGATGCCTCGCTCGGGCTCGATCAGGCGCCGTTCACGGCGTTGATGAAGCTGCTGGAGAAGGAGCACGTCTGGGTCAAGGTGAGCGGCAGCGAACGCTCCTCCCGGCAGGAGGCGCCCTATGCCGATGCCGTGCCCTTTGCCCGAACATTGGTGGAGACTTTCTCCGATCGTGTGTTGTGGGGCACCGACTGGCCGCACCCCAATTTCCGCGCCGACCCGCCGGATGACGGCGTGCTGTTCGACCTTCTGGCGCAGATCGCGCCCACGCCGGCCTTGCTGCAGGCCTTGATGGTCGACAACCCCCAGCGGCTCTACCGTTTCGAGGCTTGAGGAGGACTCCCTGAATGTCCGGGCGTTTGCAGGATCGTGTTGCCATCGTTACCGGGGCCGGATGCGTGGGGCCCGGCTGGGGGAACGGGCGTGCCACGGCGGTGCGCTTTGCCGAGGAGGGGGCGAAGATTTTCGCCGTCGACTTCAACCCCGAGGCGCTGAAGGAAACCATCGAGCGCACGCAGGCTGCCGGTGGCGAGATCGTCGGGCACATCTGCGACGTGACCGACAGCGACGCGGTAAAGGCCATGGCGGCGACTTGTGCAGAGGCCTTCGGCGGGGTCGATATTCTGGTCAACAATGTCGGCGGATCGGCCAAAGGCGGGCCGGAGGTGATGGATGAGGCGACCTGGGAGCGCCAGGTGCGCTTCAACCTCACCAGCGTCTATCTCACCTGCCGGCATGTGCTGCCGCACCTGCGGGCGCGCGGCAAGGGCGCCATCGTCAACACCTCCTCCACTTCCGGCCTGCGCTGGACGGGAGCGGCACAGTCGGCCTATGCGGCGACGAAGGCCGGGGTCATCCAGTTTTCGAAGGTGGTGGCGGTGGAATATGCGCCGCACAATATCCGCGTGAACACGGTCGTGCCCGGCCAGCTGCACACGCCGATGGTGGAAGCACGGCTTGCCGGCCAGCGTACCGGCGGCGATGTGGAAACCCTGCTCGCCGAGCGCCTTGCCCGCATTCCACTGGGCTTCATGGGTGATGGCCGGGACACCGCCAATGCGGCGCTCTTTCTGGCCAGTGACGAAGCCCGGTTTATCACCGGTACCGAGATCATCGTCGATGGCGGCATGACGGCGCGGTGCGACTGAAGACGGTTGCCGGATGGGGGGCTTGAGAGGCATGTCGGCGACAGGCTGAGAGGGTCAGTTGTGGCGCCGGAAGCGCCTGAATTTTCCGACTTTCCAATGCCTCTTTTGTCGCTTCAAACCAGGCTCATTCCTCCGTCGACCTGAAGCTCGACACCGTTCACGAAGCTTCCTGCATCGGAGGCGAGGAAGAGCGCGGCGCGTGCCAGTTCGTCAGGTTGTCCCAGACGACCTGCGGGGATTTGCGACGCCATCTGTGCCTCGAAGGCTGGGCGGTCGGCTTCGGATATTCCGAGCTTTTCGAGAATGGCGGTTTCCACCGGCCCGGGGCTCAGGATGTTGACCCGGATGTTTTGGGCCTTGAATTCGATCGCCCAGTTCTTCGCAAAAGCCGCAACGGCCGCTTTTGATGCAGCATAGACGGTGTGGTCCGGCAGCACCTTGGTGGCTGCGAGTGAACTGGTAACGATGATGGAACCGCCATCGCGTAAAAGCGGCTTTATCGTCTGCACGCCGAAAAACACCCCGCGGGTATTTGTATTGAAATGCCGGTCATAGTCTTCCGGCGAGATCCGGTCTGACGGGGCGATCTTGATGATGCCGGCATTGGCCATATAGATGTCCAGCCCGCCGAATTGTTCCTTTAGCATTTTCGCGAGCGCCCGATGATGGTCGATATCGGCAACGTCTCCGGCAATGCCAACGGCACCGCGACCGATCTCTTCCAGCGCCTGATCGAGAATTTCCTGCCGGCGGCCTGTGATGACAACCTGTGCGCCCTCGCGGGCGAACAGGCGTGCGGTGGCCTTGCCGATACCGCTGTTGCCGCCTGTGATCACGGCGACTTTGTCTTTCAGCTGTTGCATGGTTTATCTCCGTTTCTGCTGCTTATGAGATAAATCCACACACCCGACGCCGTTAGACCCGCGTCCGGCACATGATTTGTGCCCCGGAGAGGCAAATGCCAAATATGTTGAGCGAAACGAGCGGGTTGATGGCGTTTGCCCGTACCGTGGAGGCGGGTTCATTCACTGCCGCAGCTCGTGTTCTCAGGACGACGCCATCGGCGATTTCGAAAAGCGTGGCGCGGCTGGAAAAGAAGCTCGGGGCGCGATTGTTCCTGCGGTCAACGCGGGCCCTGACGCTAACCCAGGAAGGCCAGGTCTTTTTCGAGCGCATCGCGCCGCTTTTGCGCGACCTTGATTCAAGTGATGAGGCGATCGGTTCCAGATCGACCCTCTCGGGGCGATTGCGGATCAGCATGCCGGGCGAGTTTGCCCCGCTGTTATTGCCTCGCCTGTTTGAAAACTTCGCGGCGGCCCATCCACTTCTGACGCTGGAAGTCGGCCTGACGGATCGTTTCGTCGATCTGGTGCGCGAGGACTATGATGTCGTCCTGCGTATCGGGAACGCTGCCGGCGGCGATTATATGGTTCGCACCCTGGCAAAATTGCCCATGGTCGTGGTTGCCTCACCCACGTTCGTAGAACTTCATGGACAGCCCAGGCGGACAGCGGATTTGGCGGGCGTTCCCTTTGCCCGGTATGTCACGAACGGCGTTCCGGCGCCGGTTCGGCTTGCGGATGCAACGACCTTCGTCCCTTCCGGGCGTGTGGATTGTGATTCCGGAGCGGCCCTGATTGAGGCCGCAAAAACCGGAATAGGGGCCGCCTATCTTTTGAGATGCCTGGTTGATGAGGACCTGAAGAACGGCGCCCTCGTTGATCTCGCGCCGGAAATTGCGCTCCCGGAGCTTCCGTTCAACGCCCTGCATGCCTTTGGACACACCGTTCCGATGCGTGTCAGGCTCTTTTGCGACTTTATGGCGGATGAAGCAAAAACCCTCGGCGTGCGGTGAGCGTGGCGTAATGGATTTGTGTGCCGCCCGTTTGCGTTCATGCCACGCGCAACCTCGGCACGGTGGGCGATTGCGACGATGACATGAAAGGGTCCTCCCGCATCGATGCGACCAGATAGTCGATAACGGTCCTGACCCGGAACGGAAGGTTGCGTCGTGACGGATAGGCGAGGTTGATCGGCAAGCGGGCTGGTGGAAAGTCGGGCAGCAGATTGACCAGCCGGCCGGCTTCGATATCTGGCACGGCAAGGATATGGGAGAGGACGGCGATACCGGCGCCACCCATTGCCGCCCGGTGGACGGCGACGGCGTTGTTGACGACAAACCGCGGTGATGTCCGCACCGTCACTTCGTCGGCCCCGTTGGAAAAGGACCAGGCACACCCGTCTGCACCGCGTTTGTAGCAGAGGCAGTCATGGTCGCTCAGATCTTCAAGCGCCCGGGGAGTGCCGCGTCTTTCCAGATAGGCCGGAGCGGCGACGAGGAATGCGGTGGTCCATCCAATTCTCGAACAGATCAGACCGGGATCGGTCACCGCGCCGAGGCGCACTTCGAGATCGATGCCCTCACCCACCAGGTCGGATGGTTGCTCCCGGAACAAAAGCTCGACAGATAATTCAGGGTGACGATCAAGGAGGGCGGTGATCCGGTCGCCGATAAAAAGCCCCAACGGTGCCGGCAGCGAAAGCCGTACCTTTCCCGATGCAACTCCGGCTGGCCCGGTGCTTTCGCCCAGCGCCTCCACCGCGTCGATCACCTTGAGTGCCATCGGGATCATCCGTTCTCCTTCGGATGTCAGCGACAGAGAGGTGGTCGAACGGTGCAGGAGGCGCACGTCGAGATGGGCCTCCAGGGCCGAGACCTGCCTTGAAACGGCTGGCTGGGTCAGCTTGAGGTCGATGGCGGCGGTAGAAAACGAGCCGGTTTCCGCGACACGAAGGAAGGCCCGGAGAGCACAAACGATATCCATTCTTGCCCCCTGCGACTTCGACATAAGCCTTATGCGGCGTGCTTATGACGAGATGGCTTTGCGCGTCCGTCAATTAAGGATAAAAAATATCCATAAGGATGTTTTATATCCTTAAATATGGAGGAAAGCAATGACCCAGCGTCTGAACTACGCCCAGCACTCCCCGGAACTGTTCAAGAAACTTTCGGAGCTCAGCATGGCGCTGAAGGACAGCACCGTTGAGCAAAAGATCCACGATCTGGTGCAGATACGCGCGTCACAGATCAACGGCTGTGCCTTCTGCCTCGACATGCATGTCAAGGAAGCCAAGATCCACGGGGAAAGCGAGCTGAGGCTCTATCACATCGCCATCTGGCGGGAGTCGAACCTGTTCATCCCTCGCGAACGTGCCGCGCTTGCCTGGACTGAAGCCGTCACGAAGCTGGAGGAGGGCGGTATCCCCGATGAACTCTATGAGCGGGTCCGCGGGCAGCTGTCCGAGAAGGAAATCTCTGACCTGACCTTCTCCATCATGGTCATCAATGCCTGGAACCGGGCGAGCGTCGCCTTCAAGGCTGTTCCCGGCTCCGCCGACAAGCTGTTCGGCCTCGACAAGGCCGGTTTGCACTGAACCCTTGCGGGCCGCGCTTCCGGCGACGGTCCGGATTTGGGGCCAGTAAACTGGCTTATCCACGAACAACTGATCGCCGACGGCGCCCTGTCGACCGGGGCCAGGGTGGCGATTCACAGGAGACAGAGATGAACCTCGACATCACATCACGAGCGGACCTGCCGGGCGCCGAAGAATTGGTTCCGTCACGTTACGCTGTAAAGGTTGGCAACATTGACGTCCTGGTGGTCAGCGATGGCGTTCTGCCGCTACCGACCAGGATGCTGGGACACAATGTGGACTCTTCGGCAAGGGCCGATTGGCTGAACGACATGTTCCTGCCGCAGGATGCCTTTGACTGGGCGCTGAACGCGGTTGTCGTGCGCAGCGGCGATCGCATCATTCTTGTCGATGCCGGCCTGGGGCTGGATCCGGAACTGAACCTGCCCCGGGCCGGGCATCTGGTGCGGCGACTGGGCGATGCCGGCATTGATCTCGGTTCCGTGACCGATATCGTGCTGACCCACATGCATATGGATCATGTCGGCGGGCTTCTGGTGGACGGGGTGAAAGAGCGCCTGTGTGATGACCTGCGAATTCACGTGGCGCGCGCCGAAGTCAAATTTTGGGAGGCTCCCGACTTCAGCCAGGTCAACATGCCCGCGGGCTTCCCGGATGCGCTCCGCGCGACGGCGCAGCGTTTCAGGGCAGAATACGAAAACCAGCTCCGGCTGTTCGATGACGAATGCGAGGTCGCTCCGGGTGTCGTCGTCTCCCGGACCGGCGGCCACACCCCGGGACATAGTGTGGTCCGTGTATCGTCCGGCAACGAGCGGTTGATGTTTGCCGGCGATGCCGTGTTCGCTGTCGGGTTTGAACATCCCGACTGGCACAACGGTTTCGAGCATGATCCCGTGGAGGCAGCCCGTGTCCGGGTCGGGCTTTTGCAGGAACTGGCGGAGAATGGCGGGCTGCTGGTGGCAACCCATATGCCCTTCCCCTCTGTGGGCCATGTTGCGGCCGACCGTGATGCCTTCCGGTGGGTTCCCTGTTTCTGGGACTACTGAGCGAGATTTTGCGCCGCCGTGGTCTTCACAGGCAGGGCAATGACGGCGCGATCCTCGGCTTCGGCCCTCACTGCCTCTGAACGGCAAGCAACGCGGCGCACCTTGTGCTCCGTGCAAGGAGAGAGTCATGAAAATAGTGATAATCGGCGGTACTGGCCTGATCGGCTCCAAAACAGCTGAACGGCTGCGCCAGCAAGGCCACGATGTCACCGCAGCCGCTCCGAGCACCGGCGTGGATACGATTACGGGTGAGGGGCTTGCGAAGGCGCTTGAAGGCGCTGAAGTCGTGATCGACCTCGCAAACGCACCCTCCTTCGAGGACAAGGCGGTGCTCGAATTTTTCGAGATTTCGGGCCGCAACCTGTTTGCGGCGGAAAAGGCGGCAGGGGTGAAGCTGCATGTCGCGCTTTCCATCGTGGGCACGGACCGGTTGCCGGAAAGCGGCTATCTCCGGGCCAAGGCCGCGCAGGAGCGGATCATCCGGGATTCCGGCGTCCCCTACACCATCCTGCGCTCGACGCAGTTCATGGAATTTCTTGGCGGTATTGCCCAGTCGGGAACGGTTGGCGATACGGCGCGCCTGTCGACCGGATCCCTTCAGCCGATTGCCTCCGACGACGTTGCCGACTTCGTGGCGGAGGCAGCCCTTTCCGCACCGGTTAACGGGATCGTCGAAATTTCCGGCCCGGAACGGGCGCGTCTTTGCGATTTCGTTGCCCGGTATCTCAAGGCGGTCGGTGATACCCGCATCGTCATTGCCGACCCCGAGGCGAAGTATTTCGGGACCAGGCTGGAGGACGGGTCCCTCGTCTCCGACCAGAACCCGCGCCTTGGCCGTATCGGCTTTGAACAATGGTTCGCGACAGCGCCGCGAAAATAAATCCCCTCACCCATGCCGGTGACGAGAGGCATGGGAACCATGATCTATGAAAGGACACCGAACATGCTCAGATCGCTCCTGTTCGCCGCAACCCTGTCGGCGTTTCTGGTGGCTCCTGCCCTGGCGGATACTACGCCCGGCGGCGGCGAGGGCGCCAAGGTCACACTGGTCTATGACCATGAACTGCCCAATGTGCCCGGCAAGAGCATGAGGGGCGTTCTGGTCGAATATGCGCCGGGCGGTTTTTCTGAAGCGCACACCCATCCCAGTTCGGCCTTCATCTATGCCACCGTGCTCGAAGGGGCGATCCGCAGCCAGGTGAATGGCGGCCCGATCACGGTCTACAAGGCCGGGGAAAGCTTCTCGGAGCTGCCGGGCGACCGGCACGGAGTGAGCGAAAACGCCAGCAAGACTGAGCCGGCAAAATTGCTCGCGGTATTCGTGGTTGATACCAGCCAGCAGGAACTGACCTTCCCGATTACGAAATAAATCCGGCCAGGCGGATGCCCGAAAGAGTCATTCGCCTGGTTCTGTTTGTTATGGCTGAAGTTCGCTCAACCGCGTTCGGCTCATCCCGCCCGGTCAAGCACCCAGGCGAAAGTGTCCTTCCACAGCGCGGGAGCAATGTCCTGCGACAGGATCTGCCCAAGATCCTTCAGCGTGACACTTCGTAGTTTTTCGCGCCAGGCTTCGTCCGCTTCCCACATAATCCGCGCCACTGCGCAGGGGCTGCTGTCGCAGTGGTCCTTCGGCCGGCAGGGGTTGTTGGCGCGGATATTGGTACAGACGAAGGTCCGTGTCCGGCCTTCGACGGCTTCTACAATGTCCAGAAAGCTCAGTTCCGCCGGGGGACGGGCGAGGCGGTATCCGCCCGACGGGCCCAGCGTCGTCTGGACAAGCCCCGCCTGGGACAGGCTCTGCAGGGCTTTGGAGAGATATTCCTTCGGAAGGCCGTGGAGTTCTGCCAGAGCTTTGGTCGACAGATAGCGGCCATCAGGCAGGCCGGAAAGAATGGCGCAGCAATGAAGCGCCCATTCGACTTGGTTTCTCAGAATCATTTGGCATTCCGGGATTTTGCATATGCACCGATGATTAAGGATATTAGATATCCCTAAATAGGTGCTGTGTAAATGACAAGGAACCGGCGCGACATATGGTGCCAGCATTCTCCTGCCGGTTTTTATGGTCTACAGGTTCGCGACGGTTTTCGCCGCGAGCAAGTGTCCGCCGGATTGTCAGCCGGTGACCGGCTGACTGAAACAGCATCCAGCAGAAAACCAGATCGCTACGATAAGATTAATGCGCTTATCGAATGGCAGCGCGTGGCGCAGCATCGGGTCATGAAAAGCACCGGCGGCGACAGGCCGCCCGTGCCGTCCCGAGCGAAAACGGAGTTCTGCCATGAAAGCCATCGGTTACTACCAGCCCCAGCCCATCAGCGCTGAAACGGCGCTGGTCGATCTTGACTTGCCGATGCCGAAGGTCGGCCCGCATGACCTGCTGGTGAAGGTGGAGGCGGTCTCGGTCAATCCGGTCGATGTGAAGCTGCGCGCCGGCGCAAAGCCTGCCGAGGGTGAGGCCCGTGTGCTGGGGTTCGATGCTGCCGGCATCGTTACCGCCATCGGTCCGGCGGTCAGCCGCTTCAAGGTCGGCGACGCGGTCTTCTATGCCGGCGCCATCCAGCGCCCCGGCACCAATGCCGAATATCACGCCGTCGATGAGCGCATTGTCGGGCCGAAGCCGGCGAGCCTCGATTTTGCCGAGGCGGCGGCCCTGCCGCTGACGGCCATCACGGCCTGGGAACTGCTGTTCGACCGGCTTGGCGTGCCTTACGGGCAGAAGAAGGGCGGCGATGCCATCCTCATCATCAACGGTGCCGGCGGTGTCGGCTCTATCCTGACCCAGATTGCGCGGCGCCTCACCGGCCTTACCGTCATCACCACGGCTTCCCGTCCGGAAACGGCGGAATGGAGCCGCAAGATGGGGGCACATCACGTTATCAACCATCGCAATCCGCTGGATGAAGAGCTGAAGAAGATCGGCATTGCGCAGGTTCGTTATATCGCGAGCCTCACCGGCTCCGACCAGCATCACAGCGCCATCGTCGAGGCGCTGGCACCCCAAGGGGCGCTTGCCCTCATCGACGATCCGGCGATGTTCGATATCGTGCCCTTCAAGCGCAAGAGCCTTGCCGTGCACTGGGAGCTGATGTTCACGCGCCCTCTGTTCAACACGGCCGACATGGCCGAACAGCACACGATCCTCAGCGAAGTTTCCGCGCTGGTGGATGCCGGCGTGCTGCGCACGACACTGACGCAGAATTTTGGCACCATCACCGCGGCCAACCTGCGCAAGGCGCATGCGGCGCAGGAAAGTGCGGCAACGATCGGCAAGACCGTGCTGGCTGGATTTTAAAATTGAGGGCGGGCTGGCGGCGAACCGTCAGTCCGCCCCGTCCTTGGGGAACAGGAACATGACCGCAAAGACCGAAACCGTGCGACTTGCTGCCTATCTCAAGGCAAAGCCGGGGGAAGAGGCAGCGCTGGCGCAGGCGCTCAGCAAGCTTGCTCTTGCCGTGCGGGAGGAGCCCGGATGCATCGAGTATGTGCCGCATGCCGTCGCGGGTCAGCCGGGTGAGTTCATGTTCTACGAGGTATGGGAGAGTCAGGCCGCACTCGATGCGCATGCCGCCGGGGCGAACCTCAAGGCGATGGAAGCGCCGTTTGCACGGATACTGGCCGAGCCCGCGAAACTGGTTTTTCTGCAGCGGCTGGCCTGAAACTCTCAAGCAGGCTTTCCAGCGCACCGATCTCGCCCGGCCGGCCGAAGAAATATCCCTGATAGGCGACGCATCCGGCGGCATTCAGTGCAACGAACTGCGCTTCCGTCTCCACGCCTTCGGCGAGCAGGGAAAATCCGAGGTCCCGGCTCAGCTGGATAATGGTGTCGATGATCGCCTTGCTGTGCCTGTCGGTCAGAAAGTCCTGCACGAAGGAACGGTCGATCTTGATCTGGTCGAGCGGAAACTGCTTGAGCGAGGCCAGAGAGGAATAACCCGTTCCGAAATCATCGAGTGACCAGCGGATTCCCAGATCCTTCAGGGACTGCATCCTGGCGGCAATGTCCTCGACATCGTCAGCCAGCACACTTTCGGTCAGCTCCAGCTTCAGGCGGGAGGGCCGGGCGCCGCTGAGAGAGAGGATGCTTTTGACCTGCTGGACAAAATCCGGCTGACGGAACTGGGAGGCGCTGACATTGACGGCAAGCGAAAGCGGCTCGGTCTCCGGCGCCTTGGCCCAGGCAGCAAGCTGGGCGCAGGCTTCGCGCAGGACCCAGTTACCGATCGGCACGATAAGGCCGGTTTCTTCTGCCAGCGGGATAAATTCCAGCGGCGAGATGTTACCGCGTGCCGGGTGCTGCCAGCGCAGCAGGGCTTCTGCACCGGTGATACGGCCCGATGCGTCTACCTGAGGCTGGTAGTGCAGATAAAACTGCCCGCGTGCGATGGCCTGACGGAGATCATTCTCGAGGGTGCGCCGGGCGCTCATGCTCGTTTGCATGATGGCGATCACCACACTCGCGCCGACAGTGCCCGTCACATAGTTGATCCAGACGCCGGCTGCGCGTCCCGTTGGCGGAGCCGTCAGGCCGGGCCAGGGCAGAGGTACGAGGTTGAGCGCAAAGGCGAGAAAGATCAGCACGATGGCGCCGGGCAAGGCGGCGCGCAGATAAAATCCTTCGCGGTGGAAGACGAGGAAACTGGCTGCGCCGACCGGCAGCAGGTTCATATGCACGGAGCGCTGGATGTCGGCAGTAGGGACATCCGGCAGGCAGGAGGCGGCCACCGTGACCGTCAGCGCATGAGCCATGATGATGGCGGCGGTGCGTAACCGGCCGCGCAGGGCGAGAACGACAAGCGCGATGCCGGCAATGATCGACAGGGAATTGATGGTGAACAGGAAAGGCGAGCCGGTCACAAGATAATGCGAGCCCCAGACCCCACTGACGAGGATTGTGATGAAGCCGCCGAAAAGAATGAGGTTCTTGATGCGGCTATTATAGAGATCGAGGGCGTTCAACGTTCCTGTCCCGCATCCGGTAAAGTTCAAAGGCTGCGCCAGGGGGCGAAGCCGTGGTTTTTAAACGGCAACCTGACGAATATCCGTCAGGTTGCAAAAGACCTTAAGCCTTTTGTCTTAATTATTTTTTGACGCCGAATTTTCACGCGGAAGGTGGACGACCGCAGAGGATTGCGCCCGTGACAGGCAACTGTGAGGCGCAGACTTGTTCGTTCATTCGATTTGCGCCTAAGTGTCGGTGTATCCAGAAGAAAGGCTGCTGGGATGCGGTATCCGGATCTTGAGATCGACCTGCTGCGGGCCTTTGTAGCCGTTGCCGAAACCGGCAGCTTTACGGCTGCCGCCGAGGTGGTCGGACGCTCCCAATCGGCTGTCAGCCAGAAGGTGCTGCGGCTGGAGGAGCTGTTGCAGCAGCGTGTCTTTACCCGCACCAGCCGGGCACTGTGGCTGACGCCGGAGGGCGAGCGGCTGCTGGTGGCGGCGCGGCGCCTTCTGGAGATGAATGACGGTATGGTGCGCCAGTTGATGGAGCCGCCGGCTGTCGGGCGCCTCAGGCTGGGTGTGACGGAGGATTTCATTCCCGGCCAGTTGCCGCGGCTGCTGGCGCGCTTCGGCCGGCTTTATCCGGGCGTCGAGATCGAGCTGATGACGGCGCTCAGCTGCGACCTGCTGACCGCCTATGATGAGGGCAAGCTCGATGCCGTGGTGGCCAAGAAGGATGGCACGGCCCAGCGCGGCCGGGTGATCTGGCGGGAGCCACTGGTGTGGCTGGCGGCGGAAGATTACGTCTTCGACCCGGCCGAGCCGGTGAAGCTGGTGATGCTGCCCAAACCCTGCACTTATCGTGAGCTGATGGTCTCTGCGCTTGATGGTGTGCGCCAGCCGTGGGTGGCAGCCTGCACCGCCAGCAGCCTGATGGGCGTGCAGGCAGCAGTGGCCGGCGGGCTCGGGATCACCATGCTGGGCCGCACCTTCGTGATGCCGGGCACGCGCATTCTTGAGGTGCCGGAGCACTGGCCGGTGCTGCCGATGACGGAAATCGTCTTTATCGGCGAGGACGCACAGGTGGAAGACCTCGTGCGGCCGCTGGTGAGCTTCCTGACCGAAAGCCTTGCCCACGAGCAGACGCTGGCGCGGGTGGCCTGAGGCCCTCCATGCGGCTTGAGTTGCCGCCTACTCGGTCATGAACGGCTGGGCGGGCGGGTGGAGGACTGAAGCCCCGGGAGCAAAGAGGCCATCGGCGATGACGCTCGCCAAAGCCCTGTCTATGGCGGGAACCTTGCCCCTCTGGCGCTCGCCAAGCACAATATGCGTCGGCATTTTCATCACAAACAGGGACGGTGCCAGGGCGGATGGGTCGAGGCTGCCCTTGGCGATGAAGTGCAGATAGGTATTGCGGTCGGTAAAGACGCCATCAACCTCTCCGGCGGCCAAATCCTGGAAGGTGGCCGACATGTTGGTTTCGCGCCGGATGCTGAAGTCTTTGATGCCGGGTATGAGATCAAGGGCAAGGTAGCCGAACGGCGCGGCAAGCCGCATGCCTCGCGCATCCTCCAGTGACTGCAGCGGAACCAGCGTCGTGCGCGTGATCAGCACTGCATCGAAACCGGGAATTTCGGTGGGTACGCTCACGACATGCTTCATACGGGAGATAATCTGCGCAACCCGTATCATGTCGCCATCAAGCTCGCCGCTCTCTACCATCTGCCAGGCCTGACCGATAGGGACCGGCACCCATTCGACGCACTCGCCGGCGCGCCGATAGGTTTCGGTGAGAGGCGGCACCAGCCACTCCAGCCCGACAGCGCCGATCCATTGTGCCACACGCAGGCAGCGCCCTGCTGCGGGAGAACTCGCGGCGGCCAGCATCATTGCCAGTGTCGAAACTGCCAGAATGCTGCGAAGTCGAATAAGGCGAACTGACATCACAACTCTCAACGCGCCCTCCGATCCGGCTCGCATAAGCCCAAGGCGCCGGCCGGCGAGGGAACTCAACTTTGAGCGCCCAAGAGACTATCATGTTATGGGCGTGGCAAGCTAACCTTAAGGACTACCGAGCCGTACATCCGGGTGGTTTCAAGATGTCGCCCGGATGGACCAACCCAGGGTCCGCGGCTCCGTTATGCCGTCAGCAGGTCCTGAAAGTTGCCGGGCGGCTTGACCGGCGGCGAAGGGCCTTCAGCCGTCAATGGCTTGCGCCTTGTCGCAGACATGCTACTCCCGCTGAATGAACCCTCCGGGAGAACGGCCATGACGGTGACAAGCGACGATAGCGGGAGCCCTGCGCAGCCCGGACCGACCGTGGTGTTCGATTTCACCAGCCGGCCGCTTGATGAGATGGTGGCGGGCTGCGCCGAAGATCCTCTGCTGGAACTGGTAAGAAATTACGTGCCGGCCGGCGGGCGTGTGCTTGAGGCCGGCGCTGGTTCCGGCCGCTGGCTGAAGGCGCTGACTGACAGGGGCTATGAGGCGACGGGCATCGAACTCAGCCAGCCCGATGTCGAGCGTTTCCGCGCCCACTATCCGGACATCCGTTTCGATCACGGCAATATTGAAGCCATGCCCTATGAGGGGGGAAGCTTCGACAGCATCCTGTCTCTGGGCGTGATCGAGCATCTGTTCGAGGGACATGATCGCGCGCTCAGGGAAGCAGCGCGCGTGCTGAAGCCCGGCGGGGTGATGCTGATCACCGTGCCGCACGACAATCTCTGTTTCCGGCTGGTGCAGTTCAAGAATGCGCTGCGGTTCCGGTTGCTGGGCTCCAACTTGCTGCGCCGCCTGCTGGGCCGTCCGGCAGCGCCTTATCCGCGGGACGAAGAGCGCCGGCGGGTGGCACGGGTACGCGAAACCGCACTGCCGGGCTTCGCCATCCATTTCGGCTATAGCCGGGAGGAAGGCCGCGCTTTTTATGAGTATCGTTTTTCCGCGGCGCAGCTGTCGGCTGCGGTGGAACGGGCGGGACTGGTGGCGGAAGAGCGCTACTATCTCTACCCGGCTGACCGGCTGCATGAGCTGCTGGGTGGCGTTGCGAGCCACTATGACGGGGCACGCCCACTGCGCCTCACGGGTCTCGGGCGGCTTGTTACCCGCATTCTGCCGACTTCCTGGTGCGCCCATATGGTCCTCGTGGCGGCAAGGCGGCCGGTGAGTTCCTGAGTTTATGCCGTCAGCAGGTCCTGAAAGCTGCCGAGCGGCTTCATCGGTGGCGCTGCCCAGCCGCCCCGCTTGGAGGTGGCGTGGCCGAGCTGGGTCAGGGTTTCGGCAAATTTGACGGCGGCGGAGACACCCTCGATGACCGGCACGCCATGTTGGGCGGCAAGGCGGCTGGCAAGGGCTGCCATGCCGGCGCAGCCGAGCACGATGCCGTCGCAGCGGTCTTCCTTCAGCGCCAGCGCGATCTCGGCGGAAATACGCGCCTCGCCGGCCGGACTTTCCACTTCCAGCACCGGAATGTCGCTGGCGCGCACGCGGGCGCAGCGGGAAGCAAGGCCATAACGGGCGATATTGTGCTCCAGCGCCGGAATGGAGCGGGAGAGGGTGGTGACAACGCTGAAGCGTCCGCACACCAGCGTGGCGAGGTGATAGGCGGCCTCGCCAATCCCGACGACGGGCCTTGGCGACAGGGCGCGGGCGGCATCGAGGCCGGTATCGTCAAAACAGGCGATCACATGCGCATCGGCTCCGGCGCGGGCTTCGCGCGCGATCTCCCGCAGCATGCCGGGAATGCACAGCGCTTCGTCGAAATAGCCCTCGATGGAAACCGGGCCGTCAGCCGGCTCCGTCGCCACGATCTCGGTGGCGACGGCGGCAACCGAGCGCGCGGCTTCGGCAATGCCGAGCGTCATGCGCCGGGTGCTGTTGGGATTGACGATGTGCAGACGCATGGCCGGATCACACCATGCCCTTGCCGGCATCGGAGCCATGGCGGGCGCGCCGGCGGCGGATAAGCCAGGTCAGCGCCATCGCGCTGAGGATGACGGCAAAGGAGATGCCGGTCGTCACCGTGCCGAGGGCATAGATGGCCGGGGTGGTAACGGTGGTGGTAAGGCCGCGCAGCTCCATCGGCAGGGTATTGTAGGCGCCGATGGCCTGGCTGGAGCGGGCCAGCTCGTCCCACGACAGGGTAAAGCCGAACATCGCAACACCGATGAGCGGCGGGGTGATGATGGGCAGGATGACGAAGCGGAAGGTCTGCCACGGGCTGGCACCCAGATCGCGCGCCGCTTCTTCATAAGCCGGGTTCAGCCGGTTGAAGACGGCGATCATGATCAGGAGGCCGAAAGGCAGCGTCCAGGTCAGATGCGCGCCAAGCCCCGAGGTAAAGAGCCCCATGATGGTGGTGTAGCTCGACTGGATCCAGCCCACCTCATAGGCATCGCCAAAGGCCTTGATGCTGTCATCGACGATGCGGAATTCCAGCGCGATGCCGAGCGAGACGACGATCGATGGCACGATCAGCGAGGCGATGGCGACGTAAAAAAGAATGCCGGAGCCGCGGAAGCGTTGGCGCAGGCCGAGGCCGGCGAGCACCGAGAAGACCACCGTCAGCAGCATGACCACCACGCCGAGCGCGGCGGAGCGGCGCAGGGCGGCGCCGATATCGACGACGCCGATGCCTTCCCACAGCTTGGAGAACCAGTAGGTGGAAAAACCGCGCATCGGGAAGGTCAGGCCACCCTCCGGCCCCTGGAAGGAGAGGGTAACGATGGTGATGACCGGCCCGTAGAGGAACAGCACGAAGAGGGCGAAGAAGGCGGCAAGCCAGTAGAAGGAGGCGGGGCGGCGTTCGGCGCTCATCTCAAAGCTCCTTGCGGATGTCGACGAGGCGGGTGAGCCCCACGATGATGAGCAGCACCGAAATCAGCAGGATAACGGCATTGGCAGCTGCCGCCGGGAACTGCAGGAAACTGATTTCGGTCTGGATAACCTTGCCGACCGAGGCGATCTGCTGGCCACCCATGATGCCGATGGTGACGAAATCGCCCATCACGATGGTGATGACGAAGATGGAGCCGATGGTGATGCCCGGCTTGGTGAGCGGCACCACCACGTTCCACAATGTCTGCCAGCCGGAGGCGCCGGCATCATAGGCCGCCTCGATCAGCGCGCGGTCGATGCGCATCATCGAGTTGAAGATCGGCACCACCATGAAGAAGGTGTAGAGGTGCACGAAGGCGAGCAGCACCGAAAAATCCGAATAAAGCAGCCATTCCTGCGGCTGGCTGACGATGCCGAGAGACAACAGGAGCTGGTTCATCAGCCCGTTGCGTCCCAGGAGCGGAATCCAGGAAATCATGCGGATGACGTTGGAGGTCCAGAACGGGATGGTGCAGAGCGTGAAAAGCACGATCTGCATCGTCATGGTCCGGACATGGAAGGCGAGGAACCAGGCAACGGTGAAGCCGATGATGAGCGTCAGAAGCCAGGTGCCGCCGCAGAAAAAAAGCGTCGAGAGATAGGTGCGGAAGGTGGTGCACAGGTCCGGCAGGCTACTGATGCAGCCGTCAAACGCATCGGAGTAGTTGGTGAGAACGAAAGCGGGCTCGATCGAGTATTCGGTATATTCCCAGAAGCTCACCATCGCCGTTGCCGCCAGCGGCAACAGGAAGAAAAAACCGAAGACCAGCGCCATGGGCGCGGCCTGCCAGTAGGCGAGCGTGCGGGAGAAAAAATCCTGGATCGCGCGCATCATTCATCCGGTCTGGGGAAGAGGCTGGAGCAGGCCCGCGAGGGGTTCTGCTCCAGCCTTTCCGGTTCAGTCGAGAAACGGGTCTTTCAGAGGCCTTAGGCCGCGATGAACTCGTTCCACTTGCGCACCATGTAGGCGTTCTCGTCCATCACTGCGTTCCAGCAGGCGATGGCGCCCATGCGGGTGTCGTAGGAGCCGCCGTCGCGCACGGCGCCGGCCTTCTCCAGCAGCGAGCCGTCGGGAGCATGGATGTCCTGCTCGGCCGGCTTGCCTTCCATCCAGTAGGCCCACTCGTAGGGCTGCATGAATTCCTTGGCCGTCTCGAGAACGGCGGAATAGTAGCCCTGACGGTTGAGATAGGCGCCGGCCCAGCCGGACAGGAACCAGTTCACGAAGTCATAAGCTGCATCGAGCTTCTTGCCTTCGAGCGTCTTGGGCAGGCCGAAGCCCGAAGCCCAGGCGCGGTAACCTTCCTTGAGCGGCTGGAAGGTGCAGGGGATGCCCTTGGAGCGCACGGCGGTAACGGCCGGCGACCACATGGACTGGATGACTGTTTCGCCCGAGGCCATCAGGTTGACGCTCTCGTTGAAATCGGACCAGAAAGCGCGGAACTGGCCGGCCTTCTTGGCTTCGATGAGCGTCTTGATGGTGAGGTCGATCTCCTCCTTGGTCATGTTGCCCTTGTCGGCATACTTGTGGATGCCGGCGGACTCGATGGCCATGGCGGCATCCATGATGCCGATGGAGGGGATGTTGAGGATCGAGGCCTTGCCCTTGAATTCCGGGTTCAGCAGTTCGGACCAATGCTCGATCGGGCGCTTGATGAGGTCCGGGCGGATACCCAGCGTGTCGGCATTGTAGGTGGTCGGGATCAGGGTGATCCACTCGGTCGGCGAGGAGGCGAACTTCTTGGAATACTGGCCTTCGAGATAGAACACCTTCTTCGGCGCGGTGCCCTGGTCGCCGATGGTCTTGCCGTTGACGGTGCCGGTGGTGAAGACCGAGGTAATCTTGTCGGCGTATTTGATCTTCTTGGCATCCATGCCCATCAGGTTGCCCGACGGGATGAGGTTCTTGAGCGAGAAATACTCGCTGTCGACGATGTCGAAGCTGTTGGGCTGGGTGATGATGCGCTTGGTCACCTCATCGGTGGTGACGGGCACATATTCGATGGTGATGCCGAGGTCTTCCTTCACCTTCTTGGCGATGTCGGCGCTCTGGTTCACCGCGGTGCCGAGATAGCGCAGGGTGGTCGCGTCGGCGGCCTTGACGGCCGGGAAGCCGCGCACGGCGGCGGTGGCGGCAAAACCGGCGAAAATCGCCGAGCCGCGCAGGATGGTGCGGCGGGAATAGCCCCCGGAATTCTTGCCGGAGCCCTTGGTGTTATCAGCGCTCATCTGCTTCATGTCCCCAAAAGTGAGTGGAGCCCCTGTTCGGGCGGGCTTTAACGGGTCTTTGACCTCAGTTGGTAAGGAGATGTTCGTTGGCCGGATCCCAGGACACGGTCACGTCATCTCCGAGGCCGAAGGGCGCGGCGTAAAACGCCTTTTCGGCAATGGTCGCGGTCAGTTCCTGACCGTCCGCGGCCTTCAGGCTCACCACGACGAATGAGCCCTGATATTCGATTTCCTGTACGGCCGCGGCCTTGCCGGGTCCGCCCGCCGGGGCGAGGCTGACATGGTCGGTGCGTACGGAAACCCGCTTGGCCCCGACCGTGAGCACGTTGTGCCCGCCCATGAAGCGGGCGACGAACTCGGTGGCGGGGGCGTTGAAAATCTCCTGCGGGGAGCCTGCCTGCTCGATCACCCCGTCCTTCATCACCACGATGAGGTCGGCAAGCGCCATCGCCTCTTCCTGGCTGTGGGTCACATGGATGAAGGAGATGCCGAGATCGCGCTGGAAGCGCTTGAGTTCGGCGCGCATGCGGATGCGCAGGAACGGGTCGAGTGCGGACAGCGGCTCGTCCAGCAGCAGCACCTGCGGATCGGTGACCAGCGCACGGGCCAGCGCCACGCGCTGCTGCTGGCCGCCTGAAAGCTGGGCAGGCAGGCGGGCGGCATACTGGCCCATCGCCACCAGCTCCAGCGCCGCGTCCGCACGCTTGTGCCGCTCGGCTTTGGCGATGCCCTTCATGCGTAGGGAGAAGGCCACATTGTCGCGCACATTGAGATGCGGGAAGAGCGCATAGCTCTGGAACATCATGGCCGTACCGCGCTTGGCGGGCGGCAGTTCGTTGACGATGTCGTCGCCCAGCACGATGTCGCCACTGGTCACATCCTCATGGCCGGCAATCATGCGCAGGGTCGAGCTCTTGCCGCAGCCCGAGGGGCCGAGAAGGCAGCAATAGGTGCCGGCCTTCACCTTCAGCGAGATACCCCGGACGGCGACGGTGTCGCCGTAGCTCTTGATGACAGTGGCAAGCTCCAGATCGGCAGGGCGCAAGAAGGGGTCTCCGGCGGGTCAGGGGGCCATTCAGGTTTCGCCGGATATGGCAGGAAGCGTGCCAAAGGCTGCTGCGCCGCAAAAAAGCTCCCCGACCTTCTGAAAAACTGCGAAAATTTTTATTGAAAGGCAGTAGCGCCCTGCTGCCTTTCGGGGCAGTGTTCATGCCTAATTTATGCGCATGTGCGCGGTTATGGTGCGCAATGATGTTCAAAGATTGTGCGCACAATAAAACATAGATTGTATACGATCTGGCGCGTTGCCGGATCCAAACTTGCCCCTATAATAAGCGGGAAACGGCCCGGTCCGGCAGTGCAAGTCACCGCCCGCGCATGCCGGCGAGGAGGAAGATGGTGGCGTCTATCGAGCTTGCGGCGGACGGGCTTTCCGAAAATACGGTCGACAGCGTCATTCCCGGCCGTTTCGTGCTGCGCAGTGCGCGCGGCCGCGCCATTCACGCCTCGCTGCTGACGGCCATTCTCGACCATCGCCTTGCTCCCGGCATGCGCCTGCCGGAAGACGAGATCGGCGCGCTTTTTGGAGCCAGCCGCACCATTGCCCGTGACGCCCTGCAGGCGCTGGCCCATGAGGGGCTGGTAACGATCGAGGCCAATCGCGGCGCTTTCGTCGCCCATCCCACACCGGCTGAAGCCCGCCATGTGTTCGAGGCGCGTTTCCTGCTGGAGCCGCGCATGGCGGCGCTGGCGGCCGAGCGGGCAACCGCCGAGGACGTTGCCCGCCTGCGGGCCCACGCGCTGGAAGAACATGAGGCGCTTCACGCCCGCGACAACCGGCGCGCCATCTTCCTTTCCGGCACCTTCCACGGCCTGATCGCCGACATCGCCGCCCAGCCGGTGCTGGCGGGTTTCGTGCGGGAGGTCGTCTCCCGCTCCTCGCTCATCGTCGCCCTCTTCTGGCGCCGTCAGGATACGACCTGCGAGCGCCATGCCCATGAAGCGCTGGTGGATGCCATCGAGCGGCATGATGCCAAGGGGGCAAGCGGCGTGATGGAAAGCCATCTCGTCGATCTTTTCTCCGGGCTCGACCTTTCCGAGCGCGCCGTGCGCCCGGCCTCCCTTGCCGAACTGATCGGCCCCGGGCAGGGTTAGGTCCCCGGCCGCTTCTTTCTGCCGGTTCTCTCCTCCGGCGACAGGAGCGGCCCTTCCATGTTCAGCCACATCATCATCGGGGCGCGCGACCTTGCGGTCATGGGCCGTTTTTACGACGCCGTGCTGGCGCCGCTCGGCCTTCAGCGCGGGCCGGACGAGGATGATGGCGGGCCGGCCGGCATCCTCTGGCATCAGCCGGGGCGCGAATGGCCGCAATTTTATGTGCAGCTGCCCTTCAACGGCCTGCCGGCAAGCTGGGGCAATGGCAGCCAGGTGAGTTTTGCTGCGCCGGGCCCGTCTGCGGTGGATGCGGCGCATGCCGCGGCGCTGGCGACGGGCGGGCGTGACGAAGGGGCACCGGGGCTGCGGCCGGGATATGGCGCTGACTATTACGGCGCCTATTGCCGGGACCCGGAGGGGAACAAGCTCTGTTTCGTGCACTGTGCGGGCCTGATGCAGCCGCATATCTTCGGTGAGGCCATCAAGAGCCGCTGAAGCGGCGGGCCAGCCTCGGGGCAATGGGGAGGGAAAAGCATGTCACTGGCGCTCTATGGCCATCCGTTTTCGTCCTATACGCAGAAGGTGCTGATCGCGCTTTACGAGAACGGCACGCCGTTCGAGTTCCGCTGCATCGGCCCGGACGATCCGGATCACACCGCGGAGTGGCTGCGTCGCTGGCCCTTGCGGCGTTTTCCGCTGCTGGTCGAGAGCGGGCAGAGCATCGTCGAGACCAGCATCATCATCGAATATCTGGAACTCACCCATCCCGGACCGGTAACCCTGCTGCCCAGGGATCCGCTTGCGGCGCTCAAGATCCGGTTTCTCGACCGCTTCTTCGATCTGCATGTGATGAATGCCATGCAGCTTGCCGTCGATGGCGCGCTGACCGGTGATCCGGTAAAGCGCCGCGACGGGTTGAGCCTGGCAGTAGAAAAGCTGGAACGTGCCTATGGCTGGCTGGAAGGCGAACTGGCCGGCAGGCAGTGGGCCGCGGGTGAGGCCTTTACCCTGGCGGACTGCGCCGCAGCACCCTCGCTCTTTTATGCCGACTGGGTCCACCAGATTGCCGAGAGTTATCCCGTCCTGCGCGCCTATCGCAGCCGGCTGCTTGCCCGCCCGTCCTTTGCCCGGGCGGTGGAAGAGGCGCGCCCATATCGCCCGTTGTTTCCATTGGGCGCACCAGATCGGGACTAGGGTGCCGGGACGGAATGTCCAACCTGCAGCGGCGTCAATTGCCAGCCGGCCTGTGGCAGGAGCATACTCGCGCGGCTACCTGCGCCTCGCGGGTGGCAAACAGGCGGGGGCATCGGCCAGTCATGTCCGGATCGGGCAGGAGAGGGCGTCAGGGACGCTGGATGGGGGCGCAGGGCATTGCCCTGCTGCTGATCCTGGCGCTTGCCCTGTTGCCGGCCCTGCCCCAGCGGGCCCTTGCCGCCATGCCGGCCGGTAACGGACAGTCTTCTGTCGTTATTGCCGATCATTGCGGCGAGATGGCGCTGGAGCAGGCCAGCGGAATGCACAAGGCCGGCAAGGCCAGTGCCCCGGCGCGCTGCCCGATGGATGCCACCTGCCTTTTGATGCATGGCGCGCTGCCGCCTGCCCTCGGGGGAAGTCCCCTGCCTGAACCGGCGCTGCTGCCTTTCGCCATGGCGGTCAAGCCGCTTGCCGGCGTCAGCCCGCCGACGCTGACCGGCCCGCCGCGCCTTTTTGCCTGAACCCTTTTTCGTGCCGAGGGGCCCTGCCGCCGGGAGATGCAGGATAGGTGCATCTTCCCGCTCCATGACGCCCCCGGCCGGTTTTCTTCAGGCAAACAGGATATCCTTGAATGAACACGCTTTTTTCGCGCCGCCGGTTTCTGGTGGCGGCCGGCAGTGGCCTTGCCTTGCCGGTGCTTTCTTCCCTCGCCCTGCCGCAGGCTGCCCGGGCCGAGGCGGCGCCCCTGTTGCTGACGGCAGGCCGCCGCAGCCTTGAGGTGGGCGGCAAGGCCGCCAGTGTTTTTGGCATTACCCGGGCCGACGGCGGGCACGGCCTCGTGCTGGAGCCGGGCGAGCGCTTTGCCGTGCAGCTTGCCAATGACAGCGGCGAAAACACCATCATCCACTGGCACGGCCAGACGCCGCCTTACGGGCAGGACGGGGTTGCCGATCATCTCCACCCGGCGCTCGCGCCCGGGCGGGTCGCTTCATATGATTTCATACCACGCAGCGGCACCCACTGGATGCACTCCCACCACGGGTTGCAGGAAGCGCAGCTGATGGCGGCGCCGCTGGTGGTGCGCACTGAGGCCGATGTGCGGGCGGACGTGCAGGAAGTGATCCTGATGCTGCATGATTTCAGCTTCCGCGCGCCGGAGGAACTGCTGGCCGGCCTTGCCGGCGGCGCCATGAGCCACGGCGCGATGCCCGGCATGGGCGGCGGGCAAATGCCGATGGGCGGCATGTCGATGCAGGGGATGTCGATGCCAGGAATGTCCATGCCGGAGGCGGGCAGCGCGATGGGTTCCGGTATGGCGGGCATGGCGATGGAGGGCATGGTCATGGACCTCAATGACATCGACTATGATGCTTACCTCGCCAATGACCGTACGCTCTCCGACCCGCAGGTGGTGCCGGTGGAGAGGGGTGGGCGGGTGCGGCTGCGCATCATCAATGCCGCCAGCGGCACGGCATTCTGGGTGGATTTCGGCAGCCTTGTCGTGACTGTGCTGGCCGTGGATGGCAATGCGGCCGAACCGGTGACGGGCAGCCGCTTCCCGCTCTCGATGGCGCAGCGGCTGGATGTGATGGTGGAAATTCCGGCAGATGCGGCAGAAGCCTTTGCCGTGCTGGCGCTGCGGGAGGGCGCGCGGGAGCGCACCGGCATCCTGCTGGCCCCGAAAGGGGCCACCGTGCGCAAGCTTGCCCTGGCGGGTGAGGAGGAGATGCCGGCGCTTGATCTCGCTTTCGAGCGGCAGCTGCGCGCTGCGGATGGCGGGTTTGCTGCCCGCCCGGTGGACCGCAAGGTGCCGGTGATGCTGATGGGGGGCATGGCGCCCTATCAATGGTCGGTGGGCCCCGCTGCCTGGCCGGATGCAACGCCCTTCATGGTTCGGCAAGGGGAGAGGGTGGAGCTTACCTTCATGAACCACACCATGATGGCGCACCCCATGCACCTGCATGGCCATCATTTCCAGGTGGTGGAGATTGCCGGAGAAGCCCTTGCCGGCGCCAGACGCGACACCCTGCTGGTGCCGCCGATGGCAACGGCGAAAGTGATTTTCGATGCCGACAATCCGGGGCGCTGGCCGCTGCACTGCCATAACCTCATGCATATGCAGGCCGGCATGATGGCCGAACTGCTCTATGAGGGGGTGGCCTGAGAGGCCCTGCAAAAAAACTTTTGCGGGTAGGGGAATAAACCTCCTGCCTCGAACGTTGTCGGGGTTGAGCTGGCGAAAGCGGCTTGCCGGCGGGGACGCCGGCCCCTGATAACGATCCCCCATGGAACGATCCCCGGGGCGAGGAGGAACTTCCCAATGCTGAAACTGACCCGTTATGCCGCGCCGCTGGCGCTTGCCGCCCTGATGAGCGTCGGCGCCCTGGCCCCGGTTGCGGCCTCTGCCGATGCCATGGGTCCGGCGATGGTGGGCGACAGCGCCAAAGGCAAGGTGCTGACCGATGCCAAGGGCATGACGCTCTATACCTTCGACAAGGACACCATGGGCAATGGCAAGTCCGTGTGTAACGACAAGTGCGCCGCCAACTGGCCGCCCTTCATGGCCGATGCCGGCGCCAAGGCCATGGGCGACTGGAGCGTGGTGACGCGCGATGATGGCAAGACCCAGTGGGCCTACAAGGGCTGGCCGCTTTATGGCTGGGTCAAGGACAAGGCTGCCGGCGATGTGACCGGCGACGGTGTGCAGAATGTCTGGCACATTGCCAAGCCGTAAGTATTGACGGGGGCGGGCGCTCGCGGGCCGAAACCCGCCGGCGCCCCGCTGCCCGGCTGATATGCGAAAAATCCGGCTCGCGCCTCCAGCGACAGCAGGACGCCCCATGGATGAAATGGCAGCGCTGATCGAGCCGCACATTCCCTCGCTGCGCCGCTATGCCTATGCCTTGCTGCGCGGGGACGAGGCGGCGGACGATCTGGTGCAGGACTGCCTTGAGCGGGCGGTGCGCGGCTGGCGGCTGCGCCCGCGTGACGGGCAGGTGCGGCTTTGGCTCTTTACCATCCTGCGCAACCGCTACATCGATGGCTTCCGCGCCCGGCGCATGCGCGGCCTGCAGGTGGATGCGGCCGTGCTGGAACAGGTGCCGGCCAGCGGGGTGGATGGAGAGGCCCGCCTTGCCGCGCTCGATGTGCTGGCGGGTATCGAGCAGTTGCCGGAGGAGCAGCGCTCGGCCCTGCTGCTGGTGGCGGTGGAAGAGTTGAGTTATGCGGACACGGCCCGTGTCCTTGATGTGCCGGTGGGGACGGTGATGTCCCGCCTTGCCCGGGCGCGCGAGCGGCTGAAACAGTTGCTGGAGCGCGGCGCCGGGCCGGCCTTGCGGAGGGTGAAATGACAGGCAGCGCTCCGCTTGGAGAAGACGATCTGCAGGCCTATGCCGATGGCCGGCTGGAAGGGGAACGCCTGCTGGCCGTGGAAGCCTGGCTTGCGGAAAACCCGTCTGCCACGGCCAATATCGAAAACTGGCGCCGCCAGAAGGAGGCGCTGCGCACCCGCCTTGCCGGCAAGGCGGCCGAGCCAATCCCGGCGCGGCTTCGGGTAGCCGCCATTCGTGACCAGCAGAAGCGCCGGCAGCATGAATTCTTGCGCCGTATTGCGGCGGCTGTGCTGTGGATTGCCCTTGGTCTTGGGGGCGGATGGGCCGGGCGCGGTTTGATGGAGCCGGCCGATGGGGCCGCCGGGATCGCGATGGTCCGCCCGGCCGATCCGGCTCTCGTTCCGGCACGCCAGCTTGTTGCGGATGCCGCCGATGCTCACCGTGCCTTCGTGGTGGAGGTAACGCACCCGGTGGAGGTAAAGGCCGATCAGGAGCAGCATCTGGTCAAGTGGCTGACCAAGCGCGTGGGCAAGCCGCTGACGGCGCCCGACCTTTCCCGCTTCGGCTACAGCCTCATGGGCGGGCGCCTGCTGCCGGCCGAGGGGGAGGCTGCTGCGCAGCTCATGTATGAAAACGAAGCTGGCGAGCGGCTGACGCTCTATCTGCGGGCCGATGGCAGCGGCGAGACGGCCTTCCGCTTCATGGCCGGCGGCGATGTTTCCGCCTTCTACTGGGTGGATCGTGGCCTCGGTTTTGCCCTGACGGCGACGCTTGAGCGTGAGAAACTGCTGGAGATGGCAGAGGCCGTCTATGTGCAGTTCGAAAAGGGCTAGAGCGGACAAGTGGACGATCTGTTTGGGGCGCTTGAGCCCCGGCGGCGGGAAATCAGCCCCGGCGCCGTACTGCTGAAGGGCTTTGCCCTTTCCTTTGAAGCGGCCTTGCTGCCGGCGCTTGAGGCGACGATCGCCGCAGCTCCCCTGCGCCATATGGTAACGCCCGGCGGCTTCACCATGTCGGTGGCGATGACCAATTGCGGTGCCGCCGGCTGGGTCAGCGACCGGTCGGGTTATCGTTATGATCCGGAGGACCCGCTGAGTGGTAAATCCTGGCCAGTGATGCCGTCCGTCTTCGCCGATCTGGCCGGGGCGGCAGCGGCCGAAGGCGGGTTTGCCGGTTTCGTCCCGGATGTGTGCCTCATCAACCGATATGCGCCCGGTACCCGGCTCAGCCTGCATCAGGACCGGGACGAGAAGGATTGTGGACACCCCATCGTCTCCGTCTCGCTTGGTCTGGCGGCAACCTTCCAGTTCGGCGGGCTGAAGCGCAGCGATGCGGTGGTGAAGCTTCCGCTCTCCCACGGCGATGTCGTGGTGTGGGGTGGGCCGGCGCGTCTTGCCTATCACGGGGTGCTTGCGCTGAAGGACGGCACGCATCCAGGGCTCGGCCGCCAGCGCTTCAACCTCACTTTCCGCCGGGCGCTCTGAACGACTGTCAGTTCAGGCGGTGGTGATCCTCGGTGTGTCTGGCGAGCCGTTGCGCCGGGGACATGAGACCGCTAAACCTTTAAATAAACGATGCGTCTTATAAGTTGATATTTTGATCTCTATTAAAAAAGAATGCATAAGATTTTAGCTTTAGTTTTTACAAAACCAGATCAATTATGATCTTAAGTTCATTGGTATAGGGCGAATATTTCAGCCCATTGCAGGATTTCAACCTTCAGTAGCCCGGTGTATCACCCGACCAACACGGATGGTTATTCTCTGCTGGGGGAAATCAGCATGTTTAACTTTGGGTCTCAATCGGACCTGCGCAGCCTGCAGGGCTTTCGTTCGGCGCTTGAGCGCTGCGTAGCCGTTATCGAGTTTGCGCCGGACGGCACGGTGCTGACGGCGAACCAGAAATTTCTCGATACCGTCGGGTACCGGCTCGAAGAGATCCAGGGCAAGCATCACAGCCTTTTTGTCGGCAGGGATGAAGCGGCCGATCCGGGCTATGCCGCTTTCTGGAAGGCGCTTCGTGACGGCCAGTCACGCTCCGGCGAGGTTCGCCGGGTTTCCAAGAGTGGCAAGAGCATCTGGCTGGAAGCCTTCTACAGCCCGGTCGTCGGCCCCGGCGGCAAGGTGGAGCGGGTGGTCAAGATCGCCTGCGAAAGCTCGGCCCGCATGCAGGAAGTCGCGCACAATGCCAGCTTGATCAATGCCATCAACCAGACCCAGGCGGTGATCGAATTCACCGTGGATGGCATCGTCCGCAAGGCCAATGCCAATTTCCTGACGACCATGGGCTATGAAGAAAAGGAAATCATTGGCCAGCATCACCGCATGTTCATGATGCCGGCAGAGAGTGAAAGCCAGGCCTACCGCAGTTTCTGGGAAGATCTGCGCGCCGGACGCAGTCGCGAGGGTGAGTTCATGCGGGTTGCCAATGGCGGACGCCATGTCTGGCTGCGCGCCAGCTATAACCCGATCCTCGACGGAGATGGCGTGGTGCGCGGCGTAGTCAAATTTGCTGTCGACATTACGTCCCGCAAGCTGGCTGCTGCTGAAAACGCCGCAAAGCTGGCCGCGCTCGACAAGTCCCAGGCCGTCATCGAATTCAATCTCGACGGCACCATCATCACGGCCAACGCCAATTTTCTGGCAGTCCTCGGCTATACACTTGAGGAAATCCGCGGCAAGCATCACAGCCTGTTCATGCCAGCCGAAGAGCGCAATGCTGCGGGTTACAAGGCTTTCTGGGATGATTTGAGGGCTGGCAAGCCGCAATCCGGCCAGTTCCATCGCATTGGCAAGGGTGGGCGCGATGTGTGGATCGAGGCGAGCTATAATCCGGTCATGGATGTCTGCAGCAACAAGCCGGCGAAGGTGGTGAAGTTTGCTACCGACGTGACGAAGCGGGTACTGGAAGCCGAACACGACAGGCGCGTGAGCGAGATGTTGCGCGATGTTGCCGTGGGTACCACGCAGCTCAGCCAGTCGGTCGGCGAAATAGCCAGCGGTATGGAAAATTCGACCAAGACGGCGGCCGAGGCCGTCGGGCTTGCCAGTTCGGCCGACGTTGCTTCCCACCGCCTTGTCGAAGCGGCGGAGGCGATGGGCGGTATCGTCGATGTCATCAAGGACATCACGTCCCAGATCAATCTGCTGGCGCTTAACGCCACCATCGAGAGTGCACGCGCCGGCGAGGCCGGCAAAGGCTTTGCGGTCGTGGCCGGCGAGGTCAAGAACCTGGCCCAGCAGGCCCGCAATGCGACGGAACGTATTTCCGGCGAGATCGAAAATATGCGCGGCATTTCCGGTGAGGTGGGCGATGCGCTGAGCACCATCCGCAGCGCCATCGAAAAGGTACAGGGCTTTGTAGGAGCCACGGCGGTTGCCGTGGAACAGCAAAGCTCGGTCACCGGCCGCATGTCGCAGGCAGCGCGCGAGATCATGACAGTCTGAGGCGCTCCAGGCTCTCGAACAAAAGTCCCGGCGCCCCAGGCGCCGGGGCTTTTTGTTTGCACGGTCTGTTTGACAGGCGAGGCCGGCGTGTCAGGCTGGTCCTCCATCATGCTCCTGTGAAGTATATGTCCAGAATGTTAAGATTTGTCAGAAAATGATTTGGGAATGAATCATTTAAAACTTGTAAATCAATGACATATGCCTTTGATGTGAATGATATTTTGGAGACTTTGTAAATCCTATTCATTATGTTTATTACATTTATACTTTGGATCAGGTGGTCTCTGCCGGATAAAATGGCCAGAAATCGATAGGTCAGGGCCTATGGATAGCTGCGAAGGAGCCGCCGTAATGTTTTCTGGACTTTCGCATTCAGAGCTTCGCGATTTGCAGGCGTTCAGAGCGGCCATGGAACGCTCCGTGGCGCTTATCGAATTTGAACCGGACGGGACGATCCTGTGGGCAAACCAGATGTTCCTGGACGTCGTCGGCTATGAGCTCGGCGATATCAAAGGCAAGCATCACAGTCTGTTTGTGGACCCACGCGAGCGGGAGACGCCCGAGTACAAGGCTTTCTGGCCGTCGCTGGGCGCCGGGCAGCGTCAGGTAGGGCGATTTCACCGTGTGGGCCGGGACGGACGGCAGGTCTGGCTTGAGGCGACCTATACACCGGTGCTGGATGCGGCCGGCAAGACGATACGCGTCGTCAAGGTGGCCACCGATGTCACCCGGCGGGCCAAAAAACGCGCTTATGACGACAGTGTGCTGGGAGCCCTCGACCGCACCTTCGCCGTGATCGAATTCACCGCCGACGGCACCATCGTCAGGGCCAATGAAAACTTCTCGGCAGTGATGGGATATTCAGCGGACGAGATTGTTGGCCAGCATCACCGGATATTTGTCGACCCGGCAGAAGCGGCAGGCCCTGCTTATCATGCCTTCTGGCAGGAGTTGCGGGACGGGCGGAAAATCGATGATGAATTTCTGCGCTTTGCCAAGGGCCGGCGGGAAATCTGGCTGCGCGCCATCTATAACCCGCTATTTGATGATAATGGCAAGGTCACAGGCGTCATCAAGTTCGCCGTCGATATTTCGGCACGTAAGCGTCTCGCCGCTGAGAATGCGAGCCGGCTGGCCGCGATCGACAAGGCGCAGGCGAGCGTCGAGTTTGCGCTGGATGGCACCATAGAAACCGCCAACGAAAACTTCCTCAAGGCGATGGGATACCGGCTGGAGGAGATCAAGGGCAAACACCACAGCCTTTTCCTGCCGCGCGGGGAAAGCGAGACCCCGCAATACCGGCAGTTCTGGGCAGATCTGCGCGCCGGAAAATTGCAGAGCGGCCAATTTTGCAGGCTGGGCAAGGGCGGAAAAAAAGTCTGGATCGAGGCCAGCTATAACCCCGTCCAGGATGCCTTCGGCAATGTGAGCCGCGTGGTGAAATATGCAACGGACGTAACCGAGCGGGTGCTCGCCGCCGAGCATGACCGCAAGGTCAGCGAGATGGCGAGGGAGGTCGCGGTCGGAACAAACGAGCTCAGCCAGTCCGTTACAGAAATCGCCGGAAGCATGAGCAATTCCACCAAGACGGCGGCCGAGGCTGTCGGGTTGGCGGCCTCGGCGGACACGGCCTCCCACCGGCTGGTGGAGGCTGCCGAAGCGATGGGCGGCATTGTCGATGTCATCAAGGACATTACGGCACAGATCAATCTGCTTGCCCTTAATGCCACCATCGAAAGCGCGCGGGCCGGAGAAGCCGGCAAAGGGTTTGCCGTCGTCGCAGGCGAAGTGAAAAACCTCGCGACACAGGCCCGCAACGCCACGGAGCGTATTACCGGGGAGATCGAAAATATGCGGGGCATCTCCGGGGAGGTGGGCGATGCCCTGATGACGATCCGCAGCGCGATTGAAAAGGTGCAGGGCTATGTCGGGGCCACGGCTGCTGCCGTGGAGCAGCAGAGTTCTGTGACCGGCCGGATGTCGGAAGCAGCGCGCCAGATCATGACTGTCTGACGCGGAAATTGGAAAAGAAAGGGCCCCGGCGTTTCGTTCGCCGGGGCCCCTGTTTTAGCCCTTTGCTGTTTCGGGCTTAGCCGATGAGACGCAGGAGCTGCTGCGGCATCTGGTTGGCCTGTGCCAGCATGGAAACGCCGGCCTGCATCAGGGTCTGGGACTTGGTGAAGGAGATCATTTCGGAAGCCATGTCGACATCATAGAAGGTGCCGCGTGCTGCCGAGGAATTCTCCACCTGGGTCGAGATGTTGGCCTGGATGAACTCGAACCGGCTCTGCTGGGCGCCGATATTGGCAAGCCCGGTGTTGACGGTGTTGAGAGCGCTGTCCAGGGCGATGCTGGCCTTGCGGGCATCATCCTTGGTGTTGATGTTCATGCCGGTGAGGCCGAGGGCATCGACGGTCGCGGCGGTCATGTTGACCGTGAGATCGTCGCCCGCGATTTCAGAGACCTGGAACACGAAGTTCTGGCCGCTGCCTTCGCCGACATTGAACACCATCTGGGTCATGTCCTTGCTCCAGTCGAAGGTGTTGCCGCTGGACCCGAGGGTCAGTGACAGACCGTTGGAGAACTGGACCGTCTGATCGCCATCCTTCTCGAGCCTAGCCTTGAGGACGGTGACACCGTCCGTCAGCTTGAAGGTCTTGTCGTCGGCGTCATAGGACAGGGCATAGGTGCCGGGCTGGGTGGTTGCGGACGCCTTGATGGTCTGGTTCACGCCCATTTCGAAGCCATTATAGTCATCGTTATTGGCGGAAGCGGACTGGAAGCGTGCCGGGTTAGCCCCGGAGGTGGGGTCGAGACCGAGCAGGCGCTGCAGGCCGACCTGCAGTTCCGGCAGGGTGTCGAGGGAGGTGCTGGCCGTCGAGCTGAGGTTCAACGAGATGACGTTGTCAGCATCGGTGGTGCTGATGAGGTTCAACTGGCCGTTGTTGGTGGCGGAGAAGCCCTTGGCCTGGAAGGTCTGGTTGCCGACGACGAGATTGACGTCGAAAGCGGAGCCGTTCTTCGTGACCGTGACACCGCTCGCCACGCCGTCGATGAAGCCGGCGGTGTTGGTGGTGTTGATGGAACCCGAGAAGCCGGCCGTGGCGGTGTTGAGGCCGAAGGCGGATTCCGCGTTGCCGATATTGAAGGTGGCCGGCGTCTGGCCAAAGATCGGCGCGCCGAAGGAGAATTGCAGCTGGGCCTGGAAGGTGGTGGCGTCGACATTCATGTCTGAAGTGTCGCTGCCGTAATTGATGGCCAGCACGTTGCCGCTGTCGCGGGTGCTGGTGAGCTTCAGCACACCGCCGTCGGTGACGGTGACCGACGAGGCGCGGAAAGTCTCGCCATCGATGATCATCTGCACCGTGTAGTCGCTGGTGGTACCGGTCACGGTGATGTCGCCCGCGGCGGCAACGGAGCCCTGCACGACGCCAGAGCTCTGGTCGAGATTGAGCAAAGAATGGGTCGAGGTGCTGCCAAGGCCCGGGATCTCGTAATTGACCTCGGTGACGTTGCCGATGCTCTCGGCGTAGCCGATCTGGAGGGTCGAGTTGGCGAGCAGGCTTGCGACCTGGGTCTGCATCTCGCTGTCGGTGTCGATGGCGGCTGTGGCCGAACCGACATCGAAGGCGACCTTGTTGCCGGCATTGGTGCTGCTGGTGAGCACCAGAACGCCATTGGCCTGCACGTTGGAGGAGCCGGTGAAGGTTTCCCCACCGAGATTGAGGCTGACCACACCATCCTTGACCTTCACGTCGATGGTGTTGGCCGCGCCGAAGACATGCTGCACATAGCCCGAGGACGCCGCGGAGTTGAGCGTGCCGGCAAAAGCACCGGCTGCGGAATTGAGGCCGTCGGCGGATTTGTTGTTGTTGGCGTATTGAACCTGGCCCGAGCCGCCGGTGAGCAGCGAGGTGCCGTTGAAACGGGTCTGCTTGGCGGTGCTGTCGACCTGATCCATCAGCAGGCCGAATTCCTGCTGGGCGTAGGAGACTTCGGAAGCACCGAGGGTGTCGTTGACGACCTGGGTCGCCAGCACCTTCATGCGGTCGAGCATGTCGGAGATGTTGGAGAGACCGCCAGCGGCCACCTGCAGCAGGGATGCACCCTGCGAGGCGTTGCGCGCAGCCTGACCGAGCGAGGAGATCGTCGAGCGCATCTTGTTGCTGATGGAAAGCGAGGCCGCATCATCCATGGGCTTGGTGATGCGCGTGCCTGAAGACATGCGGGCGATCGACGATGAGGAATTGTTGCTGTTAGTGTCCAGATTGCGCTTGGCAGTCAGCGCAGCCGTGTTGGTGCCAACGGAAATCATTTCCGGTTCCTCGCTTCTTGCGATGAAAGGCGCATCCACCCCTGAGGGACCGCCCCAGCCTTCATGGCTTTCCGATAAACTGCGCCGATTTGACGCAGAGGGCAAGGGTAAATGTATTTGTCTAAAATTTTAAATATGGCGCTTTGCTTGGGGTTTTAAGGCTTTTTTCATATTCTGGCGATCTTGCGCCGATCATCCGCCAATCTCTTTCGATATATCAGCTGGTTAGCCTCCGTAATGAAAGGGCCCCGGCGTTTCGTTCGCCGGGGCCCCCTGTTTTAGCCCTTTGCTGTTTCGGGCTTAGCCGATGAGACGCAGGAGCTGCTGCGGCATCTGGTTGGCCTGTGCCAGCATTGAGACGCCGGCCTGCATCAGGGTCTGGGACTTGGTGAAGGAGATCATTTCGGAAGCCATGTCGACATCATAGAAGGTGCCGCGGGCTGCCGAGGAGTTCTCCACCTGGGTCGAGATGTTGGCCTGGATGAACTCGAACCGGCTCTGCTGGGCACCGATGTTGGCAAGCCCGGTGTTGACGGTGTTGAGCGCGCTGTCCAGGGCGATGCTGGCCTTGCGGGCATCATCCTTGGTGTTGATGTTCATGCCGGTAAGGCCGAGGGCATCGACGGTCGCGGCGGTCATGTTGACGGTGAGATCGTCGCCCGCGATTTCAGAGACCTGGAACACGAAGTTCTGGCCGCTGCCTTCGCCGACATTGAACACCATCTGGGTCATGTCCTTGCTCCAGTCGAAGGTGTTGCCGCTGGACCCGAGGGTCAGTGACAGACCATTGGAGAACTGGACCGTCTGATCGCCATCCTTCTCGAGCTTGGCGGTCAGGACGGTGACGCCGTCCGTCAGCTTGAAGGTCTTGTCGTCGGCGTCATAGGACAGGGCGTAGGTGCCGGGCTGGGTGGTTGCGGACGCCTTGATGGTCTGGTTCACGCCCATTTCGAAGCCATTATAGTCATCGTTATTGGCGGAAGCGGACTGGAAGCGTGCCGGGTTTGCACCGGAGGTGGGGTCGAGACCGAGCAGGCGCTGCAGGCTGACCTGCAGTTCCGGCAGCGTGTCGAGGGCAGTCGCCGCGCCCGTGCTTAGATTGAGCGAGATGACGTTCGCCTGATCGGTGGTGCTGATGAGGTTCAGCTGGCCATTGTTGGTG
Source organism: Radicibacter daui (assembly GCA_030657355.1). Taxonomy (GTDB): domain Bacteria; phylum Pseudomonadota; class Alphaproteobacteria; order Radicibacterales; family Radicibacteraceae; genus Radicibacter; species Radicibacter daui. The sequence continues at coordinate 718,389 of CP131057.1, read as the reverse complement.
GCGGAGAAGCCCTTGGCCTGGAAGGTCTGGCTGCCGACGACGAGATTGACGTCGAAGGCGGAGCCGTTCTTCGTGACCGTGACACCGCTTGCGATACCGTCGATGAAACCCACGGTGTTGGTGTGGTTGATGGCGCCGGTAAAACCGCCTGCCGCCGAACTCAGCCCGTAGGCGGTTTCTTCATTGCCGATGGCAATGGTGCCGGCGCTGGTAATGAGGTCGATACCGATGGCAAAGGAGGCGGCGTCGCTCATGAAGCTGGAGGCCGACGAGCCATAGTTCAGTGCCAGGACATTGCCGGGGTTGGTGGTGCTGGTGAGCTTCAGCACGCCGCCATCGGTGACGGTAATGCTGGAGGCGCGGAAAGTATCGGTCGGTACCAGCGTGTTGGTGTCCCGCAATACGATTTCGACCGTATAGTCGCTGGGGCCGCCGGTAACGGTGATATCGCCGGCAACCGACCTGCCCTGGACCACGCCGCTGGAGGCATCAAGATTGAGCGGTGAGCCGGTGTTGAAGCCGACGAAGTTGGTGCCGAGAGGAGCTGAGAAAGAGATGCCTTCCGCGTAACCGACCTGGAGGGTCGAATTACCCAGCAGATTGTTGATCTGGGTCTGCATCTCGCTGTCGGTGTCGATATTGGCGACAGACGAGCCGATGTCGAAGGCGATCTTGTTGCCGGCATTGGTGGTGCTGGTGAGTACCAGCACGCCGCTGGCCTGGACGTTGGAGGAACCGGTGAAGGTCTCCCCATCGATGGCGAGGCTGACCACACCCTTGTCGACGGTGGCACCGACGGTATTGGAGGCGCCAAAGACGTGTTGCACATAGCCGGAGGAAGCGGCCGAGTTCAGCGTGCCGGCAAAAGCACCGGCTGCGGAATTGAGGCCGGAGGCGGACTTGTTGTTGTGCGAATATTCAACCTGGCCCGAGCCGCCGGTGAGCAGCGAGGTGCCGTTGAAGCGGGTCTGGCTGGCTGTGCTGTCGATCTGGTCCATCAGCAGGCCAAATTCCTGCTGGGCGTAGGAAACTTCGGAAGCGCCCAGGGTGTCGTTGACGACCTGGGTCGCCAGCACCTTCATGCGATCCAGCATGTCGGAGATGTTGGAGAGACCGCCAGCGGCCACCTGCAGCAGGGATGCACCCTGCGAGGCGTTGCGCGCAGCCTGCCCGAGCGACGAGATCGTCGAGCGCATCTTGTTGCTGATGGAGAGCGAGGCCGCGTCGTCCATCGGCTTGTTGATGCGCGTGCCCGAGGACATGCGGGCGATCGACGATGAGGAATTGTTGCTGTTGATGTCGAGATTGCGCTTGGCGGTCAGCGCAGCGGTGTTGGTGCCAACGGAAATCATTTCCGGTTCCTCGCTTCTTGCGATGGTTGGCGTATCCACCCCTGAGGACCGCCAAAGCCTTCATGGCTTTCCGATAACTGTGGCAAGTTGCCTCAGTTGCGCAAGATAAAAAATAAATTTGGCTAAAATTTTATATATCGGCCTTTCGCCTCGATTTTAGGGCTTTGTTCATAACTTGATGTGTAGCCCGGTGCCCCCAACGTCCATGGCGCGGCGGGCTGCAAAAAAAGTGAATGAAAATTAAGCAGTTGCATTCGGGCTGGGCGGGGTGACGGCGGGAAATGAACCCTGCACAGAAGGGCGTAGCCCGCAGGGGCGATGGCATCATTGCCTGAAGCCGGGCATGGCATGTGGCTTGCGAGTTTGAAGCCAGCCTCAGGGGTTTCCAGACAGACTCCGGAGGTCACTGCCCCCACTTCAGGTACCTCCAGCAATGTCAGTCATCCATACGGGCAATGGCCCGCGCCAGTTCGTCGCTTCCGGTCTTACCGGTGCGGACATTCCCTTCACTGAAATTCCGGTGATCGATTTCGGCCCGATGCTGAACGGGGACGAGGAAGCCCGCCGCGCCGTAGGCGCCGCCGTGCGGGACGCCTGCACCAGGGTTGGCTTTTTCTATGCCAGGAACCATGGCGTGAGCGACGCGGCACTGGGCGGTACCTTCGAGGCGGCGCGGCGCTTTTTTGCCCTGCCGATGGAGACCAAGCAGGCAATCCATATCAGCAAGTCCAACCACCATCGTGGTTATGTGCCCCTGCTGGAAGAAAACACCGACCCCACCGCCCGCGGTGACCTGCACGAAGCCTTCGACATGGCGCTGGAGGTCTCCACCGACGATGCCGACTACAAGGCGGGCGTGTTCGGTTATGGCCCGAACCAGTGGCCGGAAGGACTGCCGGGCTTCCATGAAGCGATGGACCGCTATTATGGTGAGGTGCGCGCTTTCGGCGAGCGTATTTTCCGCGCCTTCGCGCTGGCGCTGGAGATCGACGAGAATTTCTTCGCGCCGCTGATCACCAAGCCGACGGCGCAGCTGCGCGTGCTGCACTATCCAAGCCAGCATGGGCCGGTCGATGATCGCCAGATCGGCATCGGTGCCCATTCCGACTATGAGTGTTTTACCATCCTTGCCCAGCAGCAGGATGTGCAGGCGCTGCAGGTGCTGAACAGTGCCGGCCAGTGGATCAACGCCACGCCGATCCCCGGCACCTTTGTCGTCAATGTCGGTGACATGATGGCCCGCTGGACCAACAACTACTTCGCCTCCACCGTGCATCGGGCGATCAACCGCTCCGGCAGGGAGCGTTATTCCATCCCGTTCTTCTTCGGCCCGAATTCGCAGACGCTGATCGAGGTGTTCGAGACCTGCCAGGGGCCGGAGCGCCCGGCGCAGTATCCGGCGATTACCGCCGGCGACTACATCAATTCGCGCTTCAACGACACCTTCGCCTATCTCAAGAAGCCGTCCGGCGAAGAGGCCGCGTCCACCCATTGATCCCGTGAGGGCCGGAAACCGGCAGGGCGCGCACAAGAGCCGCCCCTGTCCGTTTCCGGCGCCTCCCGGCATTCCGTTTCAGCCAGAAAACAGGGGGTTTTCAAGATGAGCCGTCTTTCGATGACCAGGATCATGCGGCGCAGCGTCATGGGCATGATGCTCGCCGGCGCTGCCGCGCTCTCCTTTGCCGGTGCTTCTTCCGAGGCCGAGGCCTTTACGCTCAAGGGCAAGCCGAAGATCGCCTTCATCTATGCCGCGACCGCCCGCGACGGTGGCTGGAACGAGGCCATCGACAATGCCCGCCAGGATGTCGAGAAGGAACTGGGCGTGAAGATCGCCGTCTCCGAGAGCATTCCGGAAGAGACGACGGCGGTCATGAACGCCATCGATCTTTATGTGAAGCGCGGCTTCAACATCATCGTGACCACCAGCTACGGTTATTCCGACGGTGCGCTGGAAGCCGCCAAGAAATATCCGGATGTCGCTTTCCTCGGTGCCTCGCAGATCACCAACGACAAGAACCTGGAGAGCTTCTACGCCCGCACCTATCAGGGCTGGTATCTGGCGGGCATGGCCGCCGGCGGCGTGACCAAGAGCCACAAGCTCGGCATGCTGGCGGGCTTCCCGGCCGGCGTCGTCAACTGGGACATCAACGCCTTTACGCTCGGTGCGCGCTCCATCGACCCCAGCGCCGAAACCATCGTGATCTACACCAACTCCTGGTGGGATCCGGTCAAGGAAGGGCAGGTGGCGGAGGCCATGCTCGACCAGGGTGCGGACGTGATTGCCAACAACCTGTCTTCCACCGCCCCCTACACGGCGGCTGAAAAGCGCGGCGCCTGGTCCGTCGGTTTCCAGCTTGACCAGTCGGCGGCGGCGCCCAACGGGCATCTCACCTCCGTTCTGTTCCAGTGGCAGAACTACCTGATCCCGACCATCAAGAACATTATTGCCGGCACCTGGGAGCCGCAGGAATATGGCGCGCTCGTCGGCATGGACCAGCATGTGGTGAGCCTCTCCCCGCTCTCCGCCAAGATCCCCGCCGAAGTGAAGGCGAAGATAGAGAAGACCGAGGCCGAAATGGTGGCGGGCACCTTCTCGCCCTATACCGGCCCGGTGAAGAAGCAGGATGGCTCGATTGCCGTGCCGGAAGGCCAGACCATCGACGATGAAGGCCTGTGGAACATGGATTATCTGGTGGAAGGCTCCATCGGTACGGTGCCGGCTGCCCAGTAAGGCCAGATATCCCGTGACAGCTTCTGAAATCATGGGAACAGCGGGGCCGCAAACGGCCCCGCTGCTCGCCCTTTCCGGTGTATCGCGCAGCTTCGATGGCGTGCGTGTGCTCGACCGCGCCGCCTTCGACCTGAAGCGCGGCGAAATCCATGCGCTGCTGGGGGAAAACGGCGCCGGCAAATCCACCCTGATGAACATCGTGACCGGCGTTTATGCACCGGAGGGCGGGCGCTATCTGATCGATGGTGCGCCAGCCGGCATCCGGGGTCCGAAGGACGCGTTGAAAGCCGGCATCGGCATGGTGCATCAGCATTTCCGCCTCGTGGACCGGTTTACGGTCGCGGAAAATGTGCTGCTGGCCTCCGGCCAGCTCGGTCTCTTCGCCAATGCCGGGGAGGCGGCCCGGGCGGCGATGGAAGCCGGCAAGGCAGTGGGCCTTGCCGTCGATCCGGCGGCCATCGTCGGCGAGCTTTCGGTTGCCGAACGCCAGCGGGTGGAAATCCTGAAGGTGCTGGCACTGGGCGCCCGCATCGTCATTCTCGACGAGCCGACGGCGGTGCTGACGGATCAGGAGGCCGGCGCCCTGCTTCTGGCCATCCGCAAGATTGCGGCGCAGGGGCGGGCGGTGGTGATGATCACCCACAAGCTGCGCGAAGTGGCTGGCCACAGCGACCGCGTGACCATCATGCGGGCTGGCCGTACCGTTATTTCCGGCGCGCCGGTCGGCACGCTCAGCGCCGGCGATCTCGGCCGGTTGATGATGGGGGAAGAGACGAGCCCGGCCGAGGCCGCGGAAGCCGGGGTGATAGAAGCGGCTGCCCCGATAACCATCGCAAAGCCGGGCGAAGAACGGCTGATCGTCAGTGCCCTTTATGCCGGTGGCGGGCAGGGCAGTGTCGGCGTCAGCGATGTGGGCTTCACGCTGAAAGCCGGCGAAATTCTGGGCGTGGCCGGGGTGGGTGGCAACGGGCAGCAGGCCCTTGCCGAGGCCATCGTCGGGTTGCTGCCGGTTGCCGGCGGACATCTGACGCTGGATGGCTGGGAGCTTGGAGAGTTTTCCGTCGCCAGACGGCGCGATCTCGGCCTGCGTGTGGTGCCATCCGACCGCTTTGCCAGCGCCCTGATCGGTGAGCTGAGTGTTGCGGATAATCTGGCGCTGACGCGCGTGCGCACCGGGCGCTATCGCAGCCGGCTCGGCAGCTGGCTGGTCGGGCGCCGCCGGATGAAACGCGAGGCGGAGCAGGCGATTGAGGCATTTGCCATTGCCGGCGCCACGCCGGCGCGGCGGGCGCGCCTGCTCTCCGGCGGCAACGCGCAGAAATTGCTGCTGGCCCGGGAGCTGGAAGAAAGCGGCAGCGGGGTGAAATTGCTGGTGGCGCATTCGCCCACACGCGGGCTGGACGTCAAGGCCTGCGCCTTCGTGCATGCCGCCATCCGCAAGGCGGTGGCGGGCGGTGCGGCCTGCCTGCTGATCAGTGAGGATGTGGAAGAGGTGCGGGCTCTTGCCAGCCGCATCCTTGTCATGAGTGCCGGCCGGATGGTCGGCGAGTTACCGGCCGGCGCCAGCGCCAGCCAGATAGGGGCGTTGATCCTTGGCCAAGCTTGATCGTGTCCGGATGGCCGGCTTTCTGGCGGCCCTGCCGCTGATCGGCGGCATGACGCTCCAGCGCCGTCAGGCCGCGGGGCCCGGCCTTGCCATGCTCTCCTTTCTCGGCGGACTTGCTGTTGGCATCTTCATCGGCGCGGTGACACTGGTTGCGGCCGGCGTGCCGGCGGATGATCTGCTCGACGAGCTGGTGGTGCAGGTATTCCTGACCTCCGACGGGCTGGCGCAGACCGTGGTGCTGGCAACGCCGCTGCTGCTGGCCGGCCTTTCCAGCGCGGTTGCAAGCCGCATCCGCTTCTGGAACATCGGCATTGAGGGGCAGCTCTGGATGGGGGCGATTGCCGCTGCCGGTGTGGCGCTCTTTCATATCGGGCCGGAGCCGCTGCGCCTGCCGCTGATGATGCTGGCAGCCTGCATTGCCGGCGCCTGCTGGATCGCACTGCCGCTGCTCCTGAAGCTGCGCCTTGGTGTCAGCGAGATCGTGCTGACGCTGATGCTCTCCAACGTCGCCTATCTGATCATGCAGCATCTGCTGTTCGGCGCATGGCAGGATCCCTCCGGCAGTTTCCCGATCTCCCCGCGTTTCGATGATGCGGCAACGCTGCCGGGGTTGGGCTGGGGGGATGTGCATGCCGGCATTCTTATCGCGCTCATCGCCGGCCTTGCCCTCTGGGTGCTGATGGAGCGCACGCGCGCCGGTTTTCATGCCAATGCCATCGGCCTCAATCCCGTGGCGGCCAGGGCGGCGGGCATTCCGGTGGCGGCCACGGTTGTGCTTTTCGTGCTGCTCTCCGGGGCGCTTTCCGGCCTTGCCGGCGGGGTGATCGTGGCGGGCACCGAACATCGCCTGACCCAGTTCATCGGCATCAACATGACCTTCAGCGGTATCGTCATCGCCTTCCTCGCCCGCTTCAACGCACTCGCCACCATCGTGGCGGCCCTTGCCATAGCCGGCATCTACAATGCCGGCGGCACGCTCAAGGTGTTCTATTCGGTCTCCGACGGCGTGGTGGTGCTGGTGGAGGGGGCGGTGCTGATGTGCGTGCTGATCGGCCAGTTCTTCAGCGCCTACCGCATCGAGTTTGCGCGGCGGCCGGCGACGGTCGAAGACGCCGAAGGGGAGGCCGCCTGATGGAGCTGTTCCTCACCGGCTGGCTGACGAGCCTGCCCGCCTTTGCCATGCCGCTGCTGCTGGCTGCTGTCGGCCTCATCCTTTCCGAGCGGGCGGGTGTGCTCAATATGGGCGCGGAAGGTTATATGGCGATGGGCGCCATGACGGGCGCCGTGGTGACGCTGACAGCCGGCAACCCCTGGATTGGCGTGGGGGCGGCAATCCTTGCGGGGGCGGCGCTGGCGGGCCTTTTTGCCATTGCAACGGTCGTCTTCCGTGCCGACCAGATTCTGGCCGGCCTTGCCACTGTGGCGCTTGGCGGCGGCATTACTGCCGTGATCGGCCGGCCTTATCTGCACAAGACCTTCACGGGTTTACCGCGGCTTGACCCCGGCGCCCTCGCAGACCTGCCGCTGGTGGGGGGGCTCCTTTTCCGGCAGGACCTGCTGGCCTATCTCGGCCTTGCCCTGGTGCTGCTGCTCTGGTGGGGGCTGCGGGCAACACGAACGGGCCTCAAGCTGCGAGCGGTTGGCGAGGATCCGGCAACGGCCGATGTGGCCGGTGTCGATGTCCAGCTGTATCAGGCCGGCGCCGTCCTTGCGTGCGGCGCGCTGTGCGGGCTTGCCGGAGCCTATCTTTCCATCGTCTCCAGCAACGTGTGGGTGGAGGGCATGGTGAACGGGCGCGGATGGATAGCGCTCGCACTCGTTATCTTTGCGCGCTGGAACCCGGCCCGGGCCATTCTGGGGGCCGTGATCTTCGGCGGTGCGGATGCCGCCCTGCCGCGCCTTCTCGCCCTTGGGGCGCAGGTGCCGACCTATCTGCTCTCTACATTGCCTTACCTGCTCACCATCCTCGTACTGGTGCTGGCGGCGCTTGGCGGTCGGCGCAAAGACGCCGAGCCGCGCAGTCTCGGCCTTGCCTATATAAGGCAGGATCGACGCTGAAGCGTGAAGCCGGCTGCACAAGCCGGGAACCGGGGCGGGTAAATCCACGTTTCATGATCCAGATGCCTCAAGCAGAAGGAGACATGAGAAATGGCCCAGGCCGCCCAGACCGAAGACAGCATCGCCGCCCTGCGCAAGGACCTCTCTACCCTCTCGGGTGATGTGCAGAAGCTGATGAAGGCCATCAGCCATGATGCTTCGGCCAATGCCCAGAACGGCGCCGATCATCTGAAGGACCAGGCCGCGATCCTTGCCGAACGTGCCCGTGCTGCCAGTGCCCAGGCAGCTGCCGCTGTCGCTCGTAGCGGCAAGGCCGCGGTCGGTGAAGTCGAGAACCAGATCGGCCAGCACCCGTTAAGCTCGGTGCTGATCGCGCTGGGCACCGGCTTCGTCATCGGCAAGCTGCTCGACCGGCATTAAGCGCCATGAAGCTGCCCCTGCTTGTCAGGATGCCGCTCAAGGAGATCGCCTGGTCGCTGGCCTTCGGGCTGGCGGCCGGCGCTGCCCTGCTGGCCGCCCTCGTGCTGGCGCTCATCTGGCTTTACCACCGGCTGTTGGCGGTGATGACGCCGGATCAGGCGCTGCTCCTTGTCGCCGGGTTCCTGGCCCTGATCGGGGCTGCCTGCGCTGTGCTGGCGGCTACCCGCCGCCAGCCGGCTGAAAAGGCGCCCGGACCCGCAAAAACCAGTACAATCGATCCGGCAGAAACCCTTGCCATGGTGGCCGATCTCGCCCGCCAGCAACCGCTTGCCGCCACGTCGGCAGCCCTGCTTGCCGGCCTTGCTGCCGGTGCCTCGCCTTCCCTCAGGCAAGGGCTGGCGGATACGCTCGTCCGACTGCTCGCCCCGCCGCCAGAGCAGTAAGTGCGCGAGGCGCCTCTCCACCTCATGGTGAGTGGATGCAATCACCAGCTGCATGACCTGAACTATCCGGCCATCACTGGTCAAAATAGCTCTCTCGGCTACCGCCTTAGACCTAACCCTATCCTTATGTATGCTGACCATCAGCGACATGGATATTTGCCATAAACCGTTATCATTCTCCCTCGGGCACAACCCGTTATTGAAGGCGCCGGAAAAGACGATGCCTTCGACACCAAAAGGGGGAGGATTTCGTCGATGGCTACCGTGTTTGCCAGGCTGCGTATTTCATCGCTTTTGACCGGCCTCTTCAGCGTACTGGTATTACTTGCGCTGGGACTGGCTCTTAACGGTATCTGGCGCGCAGCGGGAATGGTGTCGGATGCCGATGAGGCCCGGAAGGGTGCGCTTGCGCTACGCGATACCTTTGTTGCTCTCCAGAATACACGGCTTGAGCGCAGCCCTGTGACGGGAGCGCTGAAAGCGGACGAGTTGCCCAGCAGCGCGCTGCTCTCCTCCATCAACGACGCGCGCACGCGCTCGCGCCCGGCAGCGGCAGCGCTCGCCAGGGAATGCGAGGAGATCGAATGTGCCTCGGATGTGACCGCCGCCACCCTTTCGGACACGATCACCAAGCTGGATGCACTGCGGGCGGAAGTAGATACAGCCTTCAAGCAGCCTTTGGCCTCGCGCAGGGCCGGCCTTGCCGATGAATGGCAGAAGACCAATACCGCGCTGGTCGACCAGCTGGAGAAGGTGTCCCGCGCCATCGGCAACCGCATCCGCCTGATCGATCCGCAGCTCGCCGAGATGATCCAGGTGAAGGACAGCGCCTATATGGCGCGCGACGGTGTGGGCCTTGAGAGCACCATCGTGCTGAACGCCATCAAGTCCGGCAAACTTTCCCCGGAAAACCGCGACAAGATGTACACGCTGCGCGGCCAGGCCGATGCCGGCTGGAACAGCGTGCTCGGGTTGCTGGCGCGTCCGGGCATCGATCCCGCGCTGCTTGCGGCCGCCGCAGTTGTGAAGGCCAGCTATAACGACAAGCTGGTGAGCATCCGTGAGCAGGCATTAAGTGCCGTCAGTGCCGGGCAGCCGTCGCCGGTGAGCGGGGATGACTGGCTGGTTGCTCGTGAAAAGGTGCTGAGCGACATGGTGGGCGTCGCCACTACCGCGCTCGACCTTGCCGTGAGCATTACCACCGACGCCGGAACGCAGGCGGTAACCGGCGCCGTGATGCGCGGTGCCATCCTGCTGGTGGCGATCCTTGTCGGCATACTGGCTTTCTGGCTGATCCGCCGCCGTGTGACAGGCCCGATCACCGAGCTTTCGGGCAAGATGCGCAGCATTTCAGGCGGCGACCTAGAGGCTGCCATTCCCTTTACCGACCGCCAGGACGAGATCGGCGAGATGGCCGGCACGCTGGAGAGCTTCAAGCGCGCCTTGCAACAGCAGCGCGAGGAACAGACGGCCCGCGCCGCCGAGGCCGAGGTGAAGCTGCAGCGTGCCCGGGCGCTTGACGAGCTGATTGCCCGTTTCGAGAAATCGGCCGGCGACATGTCGATGGTACTTTCGGCCGCGGCCAATGAACTGCAGGCCTCGGCCCAGTCGATGTCCGCGATTGCCGAACGAACCAACAACCAGTCTCATACCGTTGCCGAGGCGGCGGAGGAGACCTCCAGCAACGTGCAGACGGCAGCGAGCGCGGCCGAGCAGATGTCTTCCGCTATCGCAGAAATCAGCCGTCAGGTGACGCAGGCAACCGAGATCGCCAGCCGGGCGGTGACGGAGGCCAAGGCAACCAACGAAAGCGTGGAAGGCCTTTCCGTCTCCGCGCAGGCGATTGGCGATGTGGTGAAGCTGATTGCCGATATCGCCGGCCAGACCAATCTGCTGGCACTCAACGCCACCATCGAGGCGGCGCGGGCCGGTGAGGCTGGCAAGGGCTTTGCCGTGGTGGCGAGCGAGGTGAAGAACCTCGCGACCCAGACGGCTAACGCCACCGGCGAGATTGGCGCCCGCATCACCGAAATCCAGACGGCGACGACCCAGTCGGTCAAGGCCATCGGTGGCATCTCGGCCGTCATCGGCCAGGTGAGCGAAATCTCCGCGACCATTGCCGCGGCGGTGGAGGAGCAGAGCGCTGCCATGCAGGAGATCGTGCGCGCCGTACAGCGCGCTTCCGACCGGACGCGCGCGGTGTCGGACAATATCGGCGGCGTCAGCAGCGCGGCGGAGGAAACCGGCAGTGCGGCTGATCAGGTGCTGCACGCGGCCGGCGATCTCAGCAAGCAATCCTCGACGCTCAACAGCGAAGTGCGCGAGTTCATCGGGTCCGTCCGCGCCCTCTAGTCCTGTATCTGGCAAAGTTGTGAAACGAGGAGGCCGCCCTGCAAAAAGGGCGGCCTTTTTGTTCCTGAATCCCGAGGCACGAGATAGTGTGCCGGCATATGTTTTGTTCGCATAACGAACAAAGTTTCAAATTTCGAACATTTCTTGACAAGTGCGGGCCGCACTTTCATGCTTTTGTCGACAAAGAAAGACAAGGCGGGAAATCCCGCACGGTGACGCTTTTATCATGGCCCGCAGACTTTGCCTTGTGGCAGTCGTGACGGGCCGGACAGGTGCCGTAGAAAGAGGCCGGAACACCGGCCGGCTTAACTGGGAGGAAACTGACGGATGCGCAAATCCCTCGTCCGGGCGCTGGGCGCCCTTGCTGCAACCATGCTGCTGTCCACGACGGCGCATGCGGAAGATACCTTCAAGATCGGCCTCATCGTGCCGTTGACGGGCCCCTTCGCCTCCATCGGCCGCCAGGTCGAAAATGGCGTCAAGCTGTTCATGCAGCAGCACGGCGATACGGTGGCCGGGCACAAGGTGCAGGTCATCATCCAGGACGACACTGGAACGCCCGATGTCTCCAAGCGCATCGCGCAGGAAATGCTGGTGAAGGACAAGGTGGATGCGCTCGCCGGTTTCGGCCTGACGCCGCTTGCCCTGGCTTCGGCACCGCTCGCCACCCAGGCCAAGAAGCCGATGGTCGTGATGGCGGCGGCTACCGCCATCATCACCGAGCAGTCGCCCTATATCGTGCGCACCAGCTTTACCCTGCCGCAGGTGACGCTCGGTATCGCCCAGTGGGCGGCCAAGAACGGCGTCAAGAAGGCGGTGACGCTGGTAAGCGACTACGGCCCCGGCCATGACGCCGCCAAGACCTTCAAGGAAGTCTTTAGCGCCAATGGCGGCGAAGTGGTGGAAGAGCTGGCCGTTCCGCTCGCCAACCCGGATTTCGCCCCCTTCATGCAGCGTGTGCTGGCCAACAAGCCGGATGCCCTGTTCGCCTTCGTGCCGACCGGCCTCGGCTCGGCTTTCATGAAGCAGTATGTCGATCGCGGCCTTGCCCAGGCCGGCATCAAGCTGATCGCTACCGGCGACGTGCTGGATGACGAAAACCTGAACCAGACCGGCGATGTGGCGCTCGGCCTCATCACCTCCCACCATTATTCCGCCGCGCATGACAGCGCGATGAACAAGGACTTCGTGCCGGCCTTCAAGAAGGTGAGCGGCGGTATCCGCCCGACCTTCATGGGTGTGGGCGGTTATGACGGCATGCATGCGCTGTATGCCGCGCTGGAAAAGACCGGTGGCGACAAGGACGGCACCAAGCTTGTGGAAGCCATGAAGGGCATGAGCTGGGAGAGCCCGCGCGGCATGATCTCCATCGACCCGGATACCCGCGACGTGATCCAGGATGTCTATATCCGCGAGGTGAAGCGCCTTGCCGATGGCGAGCTCTACAATGTCGAGTTCGACCGCATCCCCGAGGTCAAGGATCCGGTCAAGGCCGCCAAGAAATAAGCTATAGTTCCCCATGATGAGCGGCGGGGGCCACCCCGGCTCCCGCCGCTTTTTTATCCAGATGTGAGAGACGATGCTGACGGTTCTTTTTGACGGCGTCGCCTATGGCATGCTGCTTTTCATTCTCTCCTGCGGCCTGTCGGTCACGCTGGGGATGATGAACTTCGTAAACCTTGCCCATGGCGCCTTCGCCATGATCGGCGGGTATGCGACGGCCCAGCTGATGAACGAGGCGGGCGTTCCGTTCCTGGCCTGCCTGCCGGTTGCTTTCCTGATTGCCGCCGTGCTGGGGCTGGTGCTGGAGCGCACGCTCTATGTGCGGCTCTATCGCAAGAGCCATCTCGACCAGGTGCTGTTCTCCATCGGCCTTGCCTTCGTGGCGATGTCCACGATGGATTATTTCTTCGGGGCGCAGCAGCGCCTCATCACCCTGCCGGATTTCCTGCGCGGCCAGTTTGAGGTGTTCGGCGCCCGCATCGGCGTCTACCGGCTCTTTCTCATCATCCTGTGCGGCCTCATCACCATCGCGCTGCAGCTCTTCGTCTCCCGCACCCGCATCGGCAGCCAGCTGCGCGCCGCGGTGGATGACGCGCGGGTGGCGGGCGGGCTCGGCATCAATGTCTCGCGCATCTTCGCCGGCACCTTTGCCTTCGGCTCCGGCCTTGCCGGGCTTGGCGGGGCGCTCGGCCTTGATCTGCTGGGTGTCGATCCCGTCTTCCCGATCAAATACATGATCTATTTCCTGATCGTGGTGACGGTGGGCGGCACGCGCTCGATGGTCGGCCCCTTCATCGCCGCCCTTATCATCGGCGTCGCCGATGTAGCGGGTAAATATTACGTGCCGCAGGTCGGCGCCTTCGTCATCTACACAGTCATGGTGGTTATCCTGATGATCCGGCCCGAAGGCCTTATGGGGCGGAGAGCGACCCGATGAGCGCCGTGAGCGAAACCGGCCTCGCCTCGCGCGCGGCCGCCCATGCCTCGCTGGTGGCGGCCCGCCGCCTGCGCCCGGCGGAAATCGCCTTCTGGCTCATGCCGATTGCCGGTTATTTCCTCTTCCCGGACCGGCTGGCGCTGCTCAGCGAGATCGCCATCCTTGGTCTCTTTGCCCTCTCACTCGACATCCTGCTGGGTTTTGCCGGTATCGTGTCGCTCGGCCATGCCGCCTTCTTCGGCCTTGGTGCCTATACGGCCGGCATTCTGGGCAAATATGGCTGGACGGAGCCGCTCTCAGGCCTGGCTATTGCCGCGCTGGTTGCCGGCGCCGTCGGTTTTATCACCAGCTTTCTCGTGCTGCGCGGCAATGACCTGACGCGCCTGATGGTCACGCTGGGCGTGTCGCTCATGCTGGCGGAAGCTGCCAACCGTCTGGGCTGGCTCACCGGCGGTGCGGACGGCCTCACCGGCGTGATGATCGGTCCCGTCTTCGGTGTCTTCGAGTTCGATATCTTTGGCGTGACCGCCTACTGGTATGCGGTGGGCGTGCTGTTCGTGCTCTTCTGCCTGGCACGTTATCTTGCCAGTTCGGTCTTCGGGCTGACGCTGCGCGGCATCAAGGGCAATTCGCTGCGCATGGCCGCCATCGGCGCGCCGGTGAACCTCAATCTGGTGACGGCCTACACCATCGGCGCGGCCTATGCCGGTGTTGCCGGCGGCCTTTTGGCGCAGACGACGCAGTTTGCCTCGCTCGACGTGCTGGAGTTCCAGCGCTCCGCCGAGGTGCTGCTGGTGCTGCTGATCGGCGGCAGCGGATATCTCTATGGCGGGCTCATCGGGGCGGTGCTGTTCAAGCTGATGCATGACCTGCTCTCCGACCTTACGCCGCAATACTGGCAGTTCTGGCTCGGCATCCTGCTGGTGGTACTGGTGCTCTCCTCCCGCGAGGGCGTGCGCGGACTTTACCTGAGGGTCGCGGCGCGGTTTGCCCGCTCCCGTCACCCCGGCCGCAAGGGAGGCGCAGCATGAACGCCATCGCTTCCCCGGGAGTTGCCGGATCGACCGCACTTGCTGCGGAAGGGCTGGTGAAGCACTTCAACGGCATCACCGCCACCGACAATGTGTCGCTCACCCTGCCACGCGGTGCGCGCCATGCGCTGATCGGCCCCAATGGCGCCGGCAAGACCACTCTCATCAACCTGCTGACGGGTGTGCTGAAACCCTCGGCCGGGCGCATTTTGCTGGCTGGCGAGGATGTGACGACGGCCAGTGCCCAGCAGCGGGTGCAGCGCGGCCTTGCCCGCACCTTCCAGATCAACCAGCTCTATGCCGAGCTGACACCGCTGGAAACGCTGGTGATGGCGATCATGCAGCGGCGCGGCAATCTCATGCGCTGGTGGCAGCCGGTTACCCGCCAGAGGGAAGCCTGCGACGAGGCGGTGGCCCTCCTGGAGCGGCTTGGCCTTGGCAGCGTGATGGCGGAGCGCACCTCGACCCTTGCCTATGGCAAGCGCCGGCTGCTGGAGGTGGCGCTGGCGCTTGCCTGCCAGCCGCAGGTGCTGCTGCTGGACGAGCCGGCAGCCGGCGTGCCGCATGGCGAACGCGATGAAATCCTTGAAACCATCAGTGAACTTCCACGTGACGTGACGCTGGTTCTGATCGAGCACGATATGGAAATGGTCTTCCGCTTTGCCGAGCGTATTTCGGTGCTGGTCTCCGGGGCGCTTGCCATGGAAGGCACACCCGAGGAAGTGGCGGCAAGTCCGCTGGTGCGCGAGGTTTATCTGGGCGGCGCCCATGCCACCGCCACCGCAGCCCATGCGCGCAAGGGGGCCTGAGATATGACGGCTCTTCTGACGCTGGAAGGCGTGCGCGCCGGTTATGGCGAGGCGGAGGTGCTGGGCGGCATCTCGCTGGAGCTGGAAGCCGGGCGTTCGCTCGCATTGCTCGGCCGCAATGGCACCGGCAAGACCACGCTTATCAACACCATCGTTGGCGCGACCGACCTGATGGGCGGCAAGCTGGTTTTTGACGGGCAGGACATGACGCGTCTTCCCGGTTATCGCCGGGCGGCTGCCGGTATCGGCTGGGTGCCGCAGGAGCGCAACATCTTCGCCTCCCTGACGGTGGAAGAAAACCTCACCAGCGTCTCCCGCCCGCCGCGCGGCGGGGCAGGAACCGGCTGGGACCTTCAGCGCGTCTACCGCACCTTTCCGCGCCTTGCCGAGCGCAAGGCCAACATGGGCAACCAGCTGTCGGGCGGCGAGCAGCAGATGCTGGCCATGGGCCGTGCGCTGATGCTGAACCCGCGCCTTCTGTTGCTGGACGAGCCGCTGGAAGGCCTCGCCCCGATCATCGTGGAAGAGCTGATGGCGATCATCGGCCGCCTGATCGCGGATGAGGGCATGGCCGTCATCCTCGTGGAGCAGAGCGCCCAGCTCATCCTGCCCTTCACCGACGACGCCATCATCCTGGAGCGCGGCCTCGTCGTGCATCAGGCGCCAAGCGCAGAGCTGGCGAATGACGAGAAGACGATCGTCGAGTATCTCGGGGTGGGCTGAGCCGGGGATTTATCTGCCGTAATAACCTTTACGGAAAATGATGACCGCTTCGACCGGAGCGGCCTCATCCCCTCTGCACAACGGGGACCAGAGCCCGATACCAAGAGCGGGCGCGTTCGCTCCGCTGTTGTCGGCGACAGTATCAGGGTCGAGCCGTTTCAGGCAGGCCAGACTTTCCTTGAAAGTGAGCGCCAGAAGATCGTGTTCTCCGATCCTTGCCTGTGCGGGGGATGCGAGCTCAACTGCCTCCAGCTGGCCTTGTGCGTCGTAATAGAGAAAGGCCCCGTCCTCCGGAAAATAGTCTGCCGGAAAGGCTTGCTCCGGGGTGCGTTTGAAACTTTCGAAGGTGGTGCCCATTCGCGCGCGAACTTCCGCGACGGGCGTGCCGAAGTCGATTTGATCAAAACCCACCGAAGGCCGGATGTTGAATTTCATAATGGCCCGGAAGTTTGGGGGGCTTGTTTAACTATACGGCATGATCCTTCATGGCGTCGGCTACCGGCTCGTCACCGCCAGCTTCGCCCCCAGCGCCACGAAGGCGCCGGCAAAAGTGCGGCGCATCCAGGTGAGCACGCGCGGGCGGGAGATGATGTGGCGGCGAATGGAGGCGGCAAAGAGGCCGTAACCGCAAAAGACGATGAAGGTGAGCGCCATGAAGACGGCGCTGAGCTCGGTCATGCGCGGCAGCGGGCTTGCCTCTCCCACCTGGACAAACTGCGGCAGGAAGGCGAAGAAGAAGATCGAGAGCTTGGGGTTGAGGATATTGACGAGGATGGCCGAGGTGATGACCTGCAGGGCCGGGCGCGGCGCCTTGTCCGCCTCGCTGGTCTCGACCGAAAGTGCGCCTTTTTCCTTCAGCGTCATCCACGCCATATAAAGCAGATAGATCACGCCCAGCACCTTCAGCGTCTGGAAGGCGAGGGCGCTGGCATGGAGTAGCGCCGCCAGGCCGAAGATGGCGGCCGCCATATGCGGCACGATGCCGAGCGTGCAGCCGAAAGCGGCCACGATGCTGGCCCGCGCCCCGCGCGTCAGCCCTGCCGCCATGGTGAAGAGCACACCGGTGCCCGGCGAGATGACGACGATCAGCGTGGTGATCAGGAAATCGAGGCTCATACAAGGCTCCCTTCCGGCGGTGGCTCACCCGGGACGATACCGTAATGCCGACCGGCTGCATGTCCTTTTTACAAGGGGCAGGGGCTGCGGGCGCGGGTGTCGCAGAGGTCCCGGACCTATGGGGCGCGGTGCGGAATTGACGGGATATAAAGTTCGACCAAGTGTCAGATTTAATGCGGTAAATCCGAGAAAAATACCCACGCAATCAAAAATAAATCCGTTTTTATTTGTAAAAATGTTGAAAAAATTATATAGGAGAGATGTTCGAATATAGTTTGTCACCAATTGGCCCTTTGAGGCTTTTTCTTGGCATCGCTGAATTTGAATCCGTGCAAGATGGTGTTCATTTTGCGCGTTAATTGCGTTTGTTAAGGAGGCTTCTCATGGCCACTGGTACCGTCAAGTTTTTCAATTCCCAGAAGGGTTTCGGCTTCATCGTGCAGGATTCCGGCGGCCCGGACGTGTTCGTTCACGCTTCCGCCGTCGAGCGCGCCGGCATGCAGACGCTGAGCGAAGGGCAGAAGCTGTCTTTCGACATCCAGGCTGACCAGCGCAGCGGCAAATCCTCTGCTGCCAACCTCGCCGACGCGTAAGCGACCGGCCCGTTATCATTCTGCCCGGCATTATGCCGGGCAGAAGAGGTTCGAAGGGCACCCCGGCATCAGGCAGGGGTGCCCTTTCGTGTTTTCTCCCGGAACTGAAAGACCATCCCATGGCGCACCCGCATCCCTACACTGTCGGCCAGCATGTCCGTCTGCTGCCTTCGGGGCCCGGAAATGTCGGTGCCGGTGAATATGTCATCGTGCGCCGCAACGATATCGGCACGCATGAGCCGAGTTACGTCATCGAGAATGTGACGGACCGCCGCCAGCAGCGCCGGGAAATCCACAGCCGTCTTGAGCGGGTTGGCAGCGCGCGCTGAAGGGCCGTGGCCGGAAACGGCCTTGTCAGGCTCCCTCAGCGATCCTCTTCCGCCGGCTGCGGCGTCAGGCGCAATGTCCTTGGGAATGTAATTCGTACCTGCAAACCGTGCGGCTGGCGGGAGAGC
Organism: Radicibacter daui; assembly: GCA_030657355.1. GTDB lineage: Bacteria > Pseudomonadota > Alphaproteobacteria > Radicibacterales > Radicibacteraceae > Radicibacter > Radicibacter daui. The sequence continues at coordinate 700,260 of CP131057.1, read as the reverse complement.
AGCTCGATCTGCCCGTGATGGGCCTCGACGATATCCGCCACGATGGAAAGGCCGAGGCCGAAACCGGCCTTCTGGCCGGTGCGGGCATCGTCTGCCTTGAAGAAGGGTTCGAACAGCCTTGCGTGCAGATGCTCCGGCACACCGGGGCCGTTGTCGACGACGGTGATGCTGAGATCTTGCCCCAGCCAGGCCAGTTCCACGCAGGCTTCGCTCGCGAACTTCATCGCGTTGTCGCACAGGTTGGTGACGGCCCGCGTGATGGAAAGCGGCTTGCAGTTGGCGATCAGCCGGTTGGGGCCGCTGTAATAGACATTGAAGCCGACGTCGGAAAAATCGCTGCAGACGGTCTGCAGAATGCTGGCGACATCCGTGCGCACGATGCCTTCGGTGGCATAATCGTCGCGCAGGTAATTGAGGCTCTCGGTCAGGAGGCTGTCGATCTGGTCGATATCCGACAGCATGTCCTCACGCAGCGCGCCGTCCTGCACGCGGCCCTCGCGCATGGTATCGGCGCGCAGGCGCAGGCGGGTAAGCGGCGTGCGCAGATCATGGCTTATGCCGCGCAGCATGCGGGTGCGGGTATCGACCATCATGCGGATGCGGCTGCGCATGCCGTTGAGAGCGCGGGCAAGGGAGGCGATCTCCTCCGGGCCATTTTCGTCGAAGATCTGCCCGTTGCCGACGATGTCGGATTTGCTGGCCGCCTCGGAGATGCGCCGTAGCGGCCGGGTGATGGCGGTGACCGCGAAGAAGACGCAGAACACGACCAGGATCATGTAGGCCAGGAAGTAATTCGAAGCGTCGCTGACCACCTGCTCGGTGATGATTCCGTCCGGCAGGCCCTGCAATACCAGCATCGTGCCCTCATCGACGACAAAGGCCATGACACGCTCGCCGTCCAGATAGGTGCGCCAGCCCTGTATCGGATAGGCGCCATCAAGCGGAAAGAACCAGTTGATGACCGTCAGGGCGAGGTTCTGCAACGGCGGCGGGAAGGTGAATTCCTTTTGCCGGGTGAGGGGCATCAGCTCCACCTCAAACCCGGCCTGCCGGGTCGCCTCCAGCAAAACTCCCCGTTGGGTGGGCGGTGTCTTGCCGAGCAGGGTGGCAACGGTGTCGAGGCGCCTGGCAACGGTTTCCAGATCGCCACCCCCTTCCTTGGGACCCCAGGGGTGGAGGTGGCTGATCGAGGTGATCGTGACGACCAGCGCTACCAGGAGAACCAGCAATAACTGGCCGCGGATGGTGCGCGGGAGTTTCCACCAGCCGAAGGCCATCAGTGCTCCTCCACCAGCGCGGTAAAGAGATACCCGCCAAGACGTACGGTCTTGATGAATTCAGGATTACGCGGATCGGCCTCGATCTTCTGGCGCAGGCGGCTGATATGCACGTCGACGCTGCGCTCGATGGGGCCGGCGAGCCCGGCGTGGGTCAGGGTCAAAAGCTGCTCGCGGGTGAGGATCCGGCCGGCATTGCGGCAGAAGGCCACCAGAATATCGAACTCATGGGTGGTAAGGGCCACGCGGGCGTTGCTGGGGTCATGCACCTGCCGACGGATCAGGTCGATCCTCCAGCCATCGAAAGAAAGCTGGCGGGCGGAAGCGCTGCGCTGCGGTGGCAGGCTCGCGCGGCGCAGCAGGCCTTTGATGCGGGCGGTCAGCTCGCGCAGGATGAAAGGTTTGGCGACGTAATCGTCGGCGCCGATCTCCAGCCCGACGATACGGTCGATATCGCTGTCGACGGCGGTCAGCATCAGGATGGGGATGTTGCTCTGCGCGCGCAGGCGCCGGCAGATGCTGAACCCGTCTTCCCCCGGCAGCATTACATCCAGCACGATGAGGTCGAAACCCGCGGTGCGGGTGCGTGCGTCCATGGCGGCGCCGTCGCTGGCGATCTCCACCACCATGCCTTGCTCGGCAAGGCTGCCCTTGAGCATAAGGGCAATCTCGCGGTCATCTTCGACGACGAGTATCCGGGGACTTTCCGCACTCACTGCCTGTCAGGATCCCTCTTCCATCCGGTTAGCCGCTGCGGGCGTGGCCGAGCATTAGCACCGCATATGCCGGCCCGGAGCGTCCGGAGTTATTAATTTTTGTTGCCGGGCCTGAAGGGCCACACCCGGCAGCCATCCCGCGCCGCAATATAAATTAATATTACGCAACACCGGGGCGGTTCGGGACATGGGAAAGCTGGGGGCGTGAAGAAGCGCCTTACGCGGCCGGGCTGGACGGCCTGCTGCGGGAGGGCGCGTTTGGACGGAACGCTGGAGATTTCATGCCCTCCCTCAAAAGCACAAAGACTTTTCGCCTCGCCCCCTTCTGGGCGGTAACCGGATTTTCTCTGTTCGCCGCCCTGCCGGCGACGGCACTGGCAGACGAAGGCGGTACGATCGGGCAGACGCTGCACGACTACAATCTTACCCTCGGCGTCGGGGTAAACTTCAAGCCCACCTATGAAGGCAGCAGCCATCTTGAGGTTACGCCTCTGCCCTATTTCTCCGCCGAGTTCTTCGACCGGTTGACGGTTGATATCACCGGGCTTGAGCTCAAGGCCTATGAGAGCGGGCCGTTCCGGCTCGATCTCAAGGCGGGTTACGACATGGGCCGCAGCGAGGATGACGATGACGCCCTCGACGGTATGGGCGATGTCGATTTCGGTTTCACCGGCGGGGCCAAGATGAGTTTCGATGTCGGCCCTGCCGATCTTTTCGTCTCGGCCACCAAGACGATGGGCGGCAGCGATGGCCTCGTCGGCGTTGCCGGCATCGAGACCCGTCACGCGTTCAGCGACCGTCTGAGCCTTGAGGCGAGCCTGGGCCTGACCATGGCGGACAGCAATTACATGGAAAGCTATTTCGGCGTCGATGCCGGGCAGGCGGCGCGCTCGGGTTATGCCGAGTACAAGCCCTCGGCCGGCCTGAAGAGCGTCGATGCCTCGATTGGCGTGACCTGGAGCGTCAATGAAAACGTCTCCCTCACCGCAAAACAAAGCCTCGGCGTACTGGTGGGCGATGCGGCCGATAGCCCGCTGGTGAAGGAAAAGCTGCAGCCGGAGACGATGCTGATGCTTGGTTACCGGTTCTAGGATGGAAAACCCGCCTCGTCCCGGCAGGGCGGGCTTCCTTCCGATTTTACTCGCCGCCGGTTTGTTGCCGGCGCCTTCAGGGAAGGGAAAGCCATGTGGGGTTCTCTGTTCCTTGCCGTGGCTGCGCTGTGTTTTGTCGCCTTCTATGCCCGGGTGGTCATGTTCCTGTGGTAGGTGCCGGCCTTGGGGCCGGCACCCCTGCCGTCAGGACGGGTTGAGGGCGGCAAACACCTCCTCATAACGGCCATCGCGCTCGGCGGAGCGGCGGGAGCGATCCCGTTCGACAAGAACCTCTCCACGTGGGTGATTGCCCGCCGCCAGCAGCTGCAGGACCTCGGCGATATAGGCGGCAACCGGCATGGCGCGGGCATCACTGGCTTGGGCAGTACCGGTGAGTTCCGTCTGCACATAAGGCGGGGCCAGCTCAAGCACCTCGACCGGAATGTGCCGCAACTGGTGGCGCAGCGACTGCAGCCAGGAATGCAGGAAGGCCTTGCTGGCGCAGTAGGTGGGAAAATCCGCGCGTGGAATGAAGGCAAGGTTGGAACTGGTGGCCAGAATGGTGGCGCCGGGCCGCTGCTTCAGAAGCGGCAGGAATGCCGCGACACCGTCGAGCACGCCCATGATGTTGGTCTCGACGATTGCGCGGGCGGTGGTGGTATTCCAGCCCTCAGCCGTCATGTCTTCGCCGCGCGAGATGCCGGCATTGGCGATGAGCACATTAAGGTCAGGGAAAGAGGCCTGAACCTCACCGCTGAGCCGGGCGAGCGATGCCGGATCGCCAAGATCGAGCTCCAGACCGCTCATGCCGGGGCGGGCAGCGCAGATTTCGGCCAGAAGGGCCGTGCGCCGGCCGGTGATGATGACCTTGTTGCCAAGGTCGTGAAAGGCTTCCGCCAGCGCGCGGCCGATGCCGCTGGTGCCGCCGGTAACCAGGATGGTGTTGCCTGTCATCTGCATGATGAAACTGCTCCGTTTCGGATGGGATCCGAGGCGGCGGCGTGACCGTTTCTCACCAAAGGCCAGCACTTTCCGCACCCTGAGGCGCGGATAAAAACAGGCCCTGAATGGAGAGAAATCCTCGCACTCCACGCACCTCCCTGATCGAGATTTCCCAGCCGGGACCTTCTCGGGAAAGGTGCGTTGGATGACGGTAACGCCTACGGCAGCACTTTGAGGAGCAGCTGCGGCTTCGGGAGTAACGCGGGGGGCAGGAGGCTGTCAAGCCGGGGGAGTTAGGGCCCCGTAGCGCCATTGGTGCCGCCACCGATAGCGTCGAGCAGATGCTGGCGCGAGATTTCCAGCAGGCGGTGCATGGCCTTTGCGGCAGCATCGCCCTCGCGCGCCAGAATGTGGTTGAGGACAGCGTCGTAATGCGAAAGATCGTGCCGGGGCATCTGGCCCTGGCTGCGCATGACGGCAAACGAGACCCGCAACGCTGTTTTGACGGCCCCGCCAATCGAGACGAAGAGGCCGTTGCGGGTGGCGGCGATGATGGCGAGATGGAATTCGGCATCCGCCGTTGCCGCGAGATCGGGCTGGCCGAAATAGGCTTCCAGATCATGATATTTGCGGCGAACCATCTCCAGATCGTCCGCCGTGCCGTCCCGCGCGGCCAGAAAACAGGCGCGCGGCTCGAAGCAGAATCGCATCTCGTAGAGATCCTCGACGATGCGGGTATCGAACTGCGAGTTGAGGCGCCAGGACAGGACCTCGGGATCGAGCAGATTCCATTCGGCAAAGGGCAGGACGCGGGTGCCCAGTTTCGGTGCCACCTCGATCAGCCGTTTGGCCATCAGGTTGCGCACGGCCTCGCGGATCGTCGAGCGGCTGACGCCATAAATCCGGCAGAGCTCATTTTCGATCGGCAGCACTTCGCCGGGTTTGAATTCGCCGGAGACGATGCGCAGGCCAAGGATCTTGGCGACCTGGGAACTCATCGTGCCGACGGTGGTATCGCGTTCGAACATCGTTGTTTTTTGTTTCCCGTCCTGGGGAGCCTGCTTTTCGGTCAGGTTTTGTGTTGTCCGTGCGGCCAGCGCCGGCCAGACCGGAGCGTCGCCACCCCGACAGAGTCTCGCGGCAGACGCCGCGGCGCAAGCCAGCTGAAAGGATGGGTTTCACCCGATTGACAGTGCCTGTCATTGTTCATAACATCGCTTTCATCAGATGATAATATAATAATGTTCATAAGCAGGAAGCCGGGCGACAGAAACCGGCATTTCTGCGGGAGGCAAACGCGTGGGACGGATCGAACTGGTCGGGGTGACCAAGCGTTTCGGCACGGCCGAGGTCATTCCGGAACTGTCGCTGGAAATCGAGCCGGGCGAATTCGCCGTCCTGCTGGGCCCCTCCGGCTGCGGCAAATCCACCCTGCTGCGCATGATGGCGGGGCTGGAGGCACTGACCGCCGGCGAAATCCATATCGGCGGTCGCCGGGTCGACGGTCTACCCCCGGGCCAGCGCGGTGTGGCGATGGTGTTCCAGAGCTACGCGCTTTATCCGCATATGAGCGTTGCCGACAATCTGGCCTTCGGCCTGCGCAATATCGGCATGGCGAAAGAGGAGATCGCGACCCGCACCCGGGAGGCCGCGCGCATCCTTGAGATCGAGCATCTGCTCGAACGCAAGCCGATGCAGCTCTCCGGCGGCCAGCGCCAGCGTGTCGCCATCGGTCGTGCCATCGTCAAGGAGCCGCAGGCCTTCCTGTTTGACGAGCCGCTTTCCAACCTGGATGCAGCGCTCCGGGCCCGCACACGGGTGGAAATTGCCCGCCTGCACCAGCGCATGGGCTCGACGATGATTTTCGTGACCCACGATCAGGTGGAAGCCATGACCATGGCGACCCGCATCGTGGTGCTCAACAAGGGGCGCATCGAGCAGATCGGCTCGCCGCTGGAGATTTACCGCCGGCCTGCTACCCGCTTCGTCGCCGGCTTTATCGGCACGCCGGGGATGAACTTCCTGCCGGTGGATATGGCAGAGGGAGCGGGCGGACATGCCGAAGTGGTGCTGCCCGGCGGCACCCGGCTCGCTACCGGCATCCCGAGCCGCAACCTGCCGTCAAATGCCGGGTCCCTGACGCTGGGCGTACGGCCGGAGGCGGTGCGGGTCAATCCGGACGGGCCGGTGAAGGCGGAGGTGGAGTTCGTCGAGCATCTGGGGGACCGCACCCACCTGCATGTCGCGTTGCCGGGCGGTGCGCAGCTTGTGGTGGAGGATGCGGGCGAGAGTGTTGTGCGGGCCGGCGAGCATATCGCGCTCACGGCGGACGGGGCGCGGCTGCATCTCTTCGATGCCGCCGACCGCGCCTACAGCGCGGCCTGAGGGGGAGCGGAAACCATGGCCTTTGCCGATCTTTCCCGTTCCCGGCCGGTGCGTGCTGCCGGTATCGCCCGGCCGAGCTGGAGCAACCTGCTTTTCGTGCTGCCCTTCCTGCTGCTTTATGCCGGCCTGCTGGTCTATCCGCTCTTCCAGGGCATGTGGATGAGCCTGCATGACTATGACCTGCTGAGCGGAGAGTCCGAGTTTCTCGGACTTGCCAACTTCATCAAACTCTTCAGGAACAGCATCTTTCTCGGCACCGTGCGCAACACCCTCTGGTTTGTCGCGATGACGACACCAGCCTTCGTGGTGCTTGGCCTGGCGCTGGCGCTGGCGCTCAACCGGGCAAGCCGCACCGGCGCCGTGCTGCGCTTCATCTTCTTCGGCTCGTCGGTGCTGTCGGTCACCATCGTCACGCTGGTGTGGCGCATGGTGCTGCGGCCGGACAAGGGGCTGATTGCCAATGTGCTGGAATGGTTCGGCCTGCCGCCGGTGCCGTTTCTCATCGACGTGCATCTGGCGCTGCCCTCGATTGCCGGGGTGACGGTGTGGTGGATCGTCGGGTTGCCGATGATGCTGTTTCTGGCCGCGCTGCAGCAGATCCCGCAGGAAATCTACGAAGCGGCCAAGCTCGACAATGCCGGCTGGTGGCGCACGCTCTTTTCCATCACCCTGCCGTCGATCAAGCGCACCGTCATTCTGGTCGCCGTCATCGAGATCGTGCTGCAGTTCCAGCTTTTCGGCCAGGCACAGATCATGACGCAAGGCGGGCCCAACAATTCTTCGCGGCCCATTGTGCTCTTCATCTACGAAAGCGGTTTTCGCGACTGGCGCCTCGGATATGCGGCGGCGGCCGCGCAGATCCTCTTCTTCCTCATGCTGGTGGCGGCATCGCTGCAGCTCTGGCTTGGCCGGCGCCGGCAAGGGGGTGAGGCATGAGCCTTTCATCGGCCCGCAGCGCCTCCGGCACGGCCTCCCGGGTACGGGCCGGCCGGATGGACAGTCACCAGTTCGGCGACCGGCTGCTGCTCGGGCTTGTCATTCTGCTCGCCATTCTGTGGACGGTCCCGCTTGTCTGGGTACTGGGCCTTTCCTTCAAGCCCAATGACGTGCTGATGCACTCGACCGGCGGCATCCTGTCGGCGCCCTTCACGCTCAAGAACTATGCCGACATCCTGGCGAGCTCGAATGTCTTTACCTGGATACTCAACAGCATCATCGTCTCCGGCGGGCAGACCGTGCTGACGCTGGTGGTCTGCTCGCTTGCCGGCTACGGCTTCGCGCGCACCGAGTTTCCCTTCAAGGGCGTGATCTTTGCGCTGGTGCTGGCGGGTCTTGCCGTGCCGGAGCAGGCGATCGTCATTCCGCTCTTCAAGATGTTTGCCGACATCAACCTGCACAACACCTATGCCGCGCTGATCCTGCCGCGTCTTGCCGTGCCGTTCGGCGTCTTCTTGATGACGCAGTATTTCCGTGCCGTGCCGCGGGAGATTGAGGAAGCGGCGCTGCTCGACAACGCCTCGCGGCTCAAAATCTTCCTTGTCGTGGTGCTGCCGCTGTCTATCCCGGCGCAGGCAACACTCGGCATCTACACCTTCCTTGCCTCGTGGAACGACTATCTCTGGCCGCTGATTTCGGCGTCGAAGCCGGAGATGTTCACGCTGACGGTGGGGCTGGCCTCAACCCAGATGAATTTCGCGCAGTCCGAAGGCATCGGCTTTTTGATGGCCCAGGCCATCTTCGCCGGGCTGCCCATTCTCATCCTCTACCTGTTTTTCCAGCGTCACATCGTGACGGCCGTGGCGGGCACGACTGTGCGGTAGGGGGTGCAGGCCGCGAGTGAGTGAACCGGAAGGCCGGGCTTTTCAAAAAGGAGCTGGCCGGAAAGGGGAGGGGTGCGTCTTCGCGACACCTGCGGGAGTGCTCCGTCTGCAAACGGCCTGAAAGGAAGAGGCCGGAAGGGAGTTTTTAGGAACAAGAACCGAAAAGGCCTGCCGCGATGGGCCTAACCAGAGGAGGAAACCAGATGCTCAAGACAAGACTGGCCGGGGCACTTGCCCTGACCACACTGGCGATGCCCCTAGCCTTCACCGCGCCGGCCGCCTCGGCCGCCCCGGTGGAGATCAGCTTCGCGCGCTTTTTCGGCGCCTGTGAAGGCGACTATGGCACCTCTACCGATGTGCCGGCGGCGCGCGGCGAGTGCGGCATCATCACGACGCTGATCAACAAGTTCAACGCCGACAACAAGGGCGAGATCGTCGTCAAGCCGCAGATCATGGAGTGGAACACCTACTATGATCAGCTGACGGCCCGCATCGTGGGGCATGATGTGCCGACGGTGGCGGTGATGCACATGGCGCAGCTTGGCGACTATGTGAACCGCAAGGTGGTGCTGCCGCTCAATGACCTGTTCAAGGAAGCCGGCATCGATGCCGGCGACTTTACCGACGCGGCGACCAATGGCGTGACGGTTAACGGCAAGATCTACGCCCTGCCCTGGGACACCCACTCCTGGCTCTGGCACTACAATGTCGGGCTCATGAAGAAGGCCGGACTGACGGATGCCGACGGCAACCCGGTGGTACCCAAATCCCTCGATGAGCTGAAGGCGCAGGCGAAAAAATTCAAGGAAGCGACCGGCAAGCCGCTGATCGCCATTTCGACCACCCAGGATGTGGCCGGCCCGGCGCGTAATTTCTACACACTGCTCTACCAGCAGGGGGGCACTGTGTTCCCGGACGGTCCGGATGGCGACGCCAACTTCTCCTCGCCCGAGGCCAAAAAGGCGCTCCAGGTCTGGGCGGACCTCTACAAGGATGGCGACCTGACCCCCGCGCTTGATTACGAGGGCGCGACCGCCGGCTTCATCAATGGCAATGCCGGCGTCTATATCTGCGGCACATGGCTGATCGACAGCTATATGGAGGCTGCGGCCAAGAAGGATACCGGCCTTTCCGATGGCTATTACGTCACCGCTTTCCCGACGTTGCTCGGCAAGCCGGCGATCTGGGCGGACGGCCATTCCTGGGTGCTGCTGAAGGGCGGCCTCAATGACGACAACAAGGCGGCCACGCTCAAGTTCCTTAAATATCTCTATGACAACAACCTGCAATGGGCGCGCACCGGCCATCTCTCGATCCGCAAATCGGTGATCGACAGCGCCGCATTCCAGGACCTGCCCTTCCGCAAGAACATCAAGATCATCTCCGAGGTCGCCAGGACGCTGCCGGCCGGCACGCCGCGCCAGTTCGGCATCCAGCAGATCGTTGGCGAGGAATTCGACAATGTGATGCTGACCGGCAAGAGCGTGGATGACGCGCTTGCCGATATGCAAGGCCGGGTCAACGAGCTGGTTTCCGCCGCCCGCTGACCCTCTTCTCCCGGGGCCCACGGGCTCCGGGAGCTTCTCTCGATGCGGCTCATCGTCCGGCCCCTGAAATGCCGGGGCGGGCGATGTTTTCCCGGTTCAGTCCGGCCGCCTTGCGGCCCACCCCGTTGCCAGCAACAGATAGGCATATCCATGATCTCCGCCAGCCTGATCGTCGATCGCAACTTTGCCATCGCGGATATTGACCGCCGGATCTTCGGCACCTTCGTCGAACATATGGGGCGCTGCGTTTATGGCGGCATCTTCGAGCCGGGGCACCCTACCGCCGATGCCCATGGTTTTCGCGGCGATGTGATGGAACTGGTGCGCGAGCTTGGGCCCACCATCGTGCGGTATCCGGGCGGCAACTTCCTCTCCGGCTACAATTGGGAAGACGGGGTGGGCCCGGTGGACGAGCGTCCGCGCCGGCTTGACCTCGCCTGGTTTTCAACCGAGACCAACCGCTTCGGCACCAACGAATTTATCGACTGGTGCCGGGCGGCCGGCGTGGAGCCGATGTTCGGGGTCAATTTCGGCACCCGCGGTATCGATGAGGCACGCCGCTTCGTGGAATATTGCAATCATCCAGGCGGCACGCAGCTCAGCGACCTGCGCCGCGCGCACGGTTACGAGCAGCCGCACGACATCAAGTTCTGGTGCCTCGGCAACGAGATGGACGGTCCCTGGCAGATCGGCGGCAAGACGGCCCAGGAATATGGCCGCCTGGCGCACGAGGCGGCCAAGGTGATGCACTGGGTCGACCCCTCCATCGAGCTTGCGGCCTGCGGCTCTTCCCACCGTGACATGCCAACCTTCGCGAGCTGGGAATATGAGGTGCTGGACCATTGCTTCGACGATGTCGATTTCATCTCGCTGCACACCTATTTCACCAATCCGCACGACGCGACGGAGGAGTATCTCGGCAACATCGAGATGCTTGATACCTACATCAAGGATGTGGTGGCGATCTGCGATGCGGTGGCGGCCAAGCGGCGCTCGCCCAAGCGCATCATGCTGTCACTGGATGAGTGGAACGTCTGGTACAAGGCGCGCTCCCACCTTGATCTGCGCAAGCCCGGCTGGCCGCAGGCGCCCAAGCTGATCGAGGAGGTCTACAACGCCGAGGATGCGCTGCTGGTAGGCGGTGCGCTGATGGTGCTGCTCAACAATGCCGACCGTGTGAAGTGCGCCTGCATTGCCCAGCTGGTGAATGTGATCGGCCCGATCATGACCGAAACCGGCGGGGCGGCCTGGCGGCAGACCATCTTCCATCCCTTTGCGCTGACGGCACGCTACGGTCATGGCCGCGTGCTGCGCGCTATTGCCGACGGCCCGGCCTATACGGCCAAGACGGTACCGGAAGTGCCCTACCTGACGGCGACGGTAGTCGAGGATGAGGCAAGCGGCCGGGTGACCATCTTTGCCCTCAACCGGCACCTGACCGAGCCGATGGAGCTGACGGTCGATCTCTTCGGCCTCGGGGACGGGCGCCGGGTCGAGGAGGCGCTGGAGTTGCACCACCCGAACCTCAAGGTCGCCAACACCAAGGAGGCGCCGCACACCGTTTCGCCCAAACCGCTAGCGGGAGTGGCGATAGCGGGAGAGCGGGTAAGTGTGCAGCTCAAGCCTGCTTCCTGGAACATGATTGTCACCAGCCGCTAGTTTTCCCTTCTCCCGCGGAAGGCTTTGTCACGGGGCATTCCGCTGCCTGGCCGGTGCAGCTCTCCTGCACCGGCCGACTTTTGAGTGGCTCAGGCGGCAGGGGCCTGGCGGCGCCCAGGCTCATTCTGATGCAGGAAGACGGCGAAGGTGTCCCACGGCAGTCTGGCTGGCTGAAGCGACTTCAGCAGCCGGCCGATTTCGCCGCGGTGATAGCCACCATGAAGCAGCACATGGCCCAGCATATCTTCGCGCGACATGCAGCCGGGATCGCCATCGGTGAAGGAGAAGGCAAGGGGCGCTGCAAGCTCCGCCGCGCCGATGTCGGCAACGTAGCCGATATACCAGCGATCAAGCGTCTCGCAGGCAGCGCGTAGGTCCGGCAGTGGCAAGAGGGGCGCCGGCACGTCGCTTTGGTAGCCATGCGGCTGGCCGGTCAGGTGGTGCGCGAAGATGTCGGCGACCGCATAGATGTGGTTCATCAGGCCAAGGGCCTCGTCGAGCCCGGCGCCGCGCTGCCCGGCAGGCACCGTCTCCAGCGCCTCGAGGAACGCCCTGTTGGCCCAGGCCTGATACTCAAAGAAGCGGGTCAGCATTCCGGGCATTGCCGGCGTCCTTCCGTGCAGGTCAAAAATATGAGTAAAGTGCTCATATTCTTGAAAGGGAGGCCGGCTTTGTCTACTCGCATCGGGAAAACCGGGCCGGCCATGCGCAAACGCCCGAGCCAGGCGCGTTCGCGTGCGACGGTGGATGCCGTGGTGGAAGCGGCGGCTCGCATTTTGAGCGCCGAGGGCTGGGCCGGCTTTACCACCAACAAGGTGGCGGCAGCCGCCGGGGTCAGCATCGGCTCCTATTACCAGTATTTCCCGGACAAGTTTTCGCTGATCGAGGCCATCCGGGCGCGGCATCTGGCAGATTGTCTGGCGAGCCTCAAGGCGGCATTGGCGGGCGAAAAACCTTTCCCCGTCTTTGCCGAAGAGCTGGTGGACGGGATCATTGCGCAGCACAGCATCCATCCGGGCCTGCACCGGGTCTTGCTGGATGAGGCGCCGAGTTCAGAGGCCTATCGGGACCCGCAAAGTGCTTTCGAGAAAGACTATCTCGGCTGCTTCCGGGAAATGGTCAGCCGCTATTGCTGCCGGCCGCGGCAAGTTCCGGACGCGGTAATGGGCACCCTGCTGTCGGACGCCATCGACGGTGTGGTTCATAACGCCGCCCGCCGCGGAACCTTGCAGATGCCGGAGGTTCGCGGCGAGCTGTTGACGTTGGTCGGGCTATACCTCGCGGGTGCCGGTTAAAGGGCCGGTTCAGCCCTTCACCACATGCGGGTCACGCGGCAGTTTGCTGACGATGCGGGGGCCGTCCTTTTCCAGCACCACGATCTCTTCCAGCCGCACGCCGAACTTGCCGGGCAGATAAATGCCGGGCTCGATGGAAAACACCATGCCCTCTTCCAGCACTGTCTCGCTCGTCTCGGTGAGGTAGGGCGGCTCGTGCCCTTCAAGGCCGAGACCATGGCCGGTGCGGTGGGTGAAGTATTCGCCGTACCCGGCGGCGGCGATGACGCTGCGAGCGGCCTCATCGACGGTCCGCGCCTTGACGCCCGGCTTTGCCGCCTTGAGCGCGGCCTGCACCGCCCGCTCCACCGTGCCGTGGACTTCCAGATATTCCGCCGACGGCGTGCCGATGACTGCCATGCGGGTGATGTCGCTGGAGAACAGGCCTTGTCGGGCGCCGATATCGATGACGATGGCATCGCCCTCGGCAATCACCCGCTCGCTCACCGAATGATGCGGGAAGGCGCCGTTGGAGCCGGCGCCGATGATGGTGAAGAGCGGTTTTGCCTCGTGCTGGCCGAAGACCCGGATGACTTCGGCCGCCACATCGCTTTCACGCAGGCCCGCCTTCACGCAGGCAAAGGCCGCCAGCATCGCCTCGTCATCAATAGCGGCGTTGCGGTCGATCTCGGCGATTTCCTCGGCCGTCTTGCACATGCGCAAGGCCCCGAGGCTGGCGCCGGCAAAAGCGCGGGCGGCGGGTTTTACCGCGTCGAGGAACAGCAGGGCAAAATCGGCCCGCATGCTTTCGTCGACATCGACATGCTTCGCCCCGGCAAGGCCGAGATCGGCCACCAGTTTTGCCAGTTCGCCCTGCGGACCTTCGGCATCGCTCCAGACATAGAAGGGCAGGCCGGCGCCCGCCGGCAGCTGGCTGCGGATCTGGTCGGCATTGAGGGCCGGCATCAGGAAGGCAGCCTTTTCCGGCGTCACCACATAAAGGCAGGCGCGCTCGTCGGCATGGGGTTTCGCGCCGGTAAGATAGGTCATGTAGGCGGTGGGGCCCACGGCCACGGCGGCGATGCCCCGCTCCTTCATGAGTCCCTGAAGCCGGAGGGTCGCCGGGGGAAGGGAAGCGCGGGAGGCCATGCTGATGGCGCCTTTCTTGAAAGATGGGTTTGTTTAATTTTTAGCATTACTAAAATTTTTACCGACGACAAGAGATCTCGTCAGTCGATGGTTTTCTCTGTCCCCGGCTTGCCGCATCTTCTGCGTCAGGCAAGCTGAACGAGGCAAGAAAATGAGCTGGCACCCCTCCCTCGACCCCATCGCGGGCGACAAGCAATCCTGCGATGCGCTGGAACTGGTGATCGTTCCGCGCACCAGCGACATCGGCGGCATGGAGGTGAAGCGGGCGCTGCCCAACGTCAAGCGCCGCATGGTCGGGCCGTTTATCTTTCTCGACCAGATGGGGCCGGTTCAATACATCGCCGGCAGCGGCATGGATGTGCGCCCGCATCCGCATATCGGGCTTTCCACCGTCACCTACCTCTTCGATGGCCGCATCACTCACCGCGACAGCGAAGGCAATATCCAGGACATCACGCCGGGCGCGATGAACCTGATGACGGCCGGGCGGGGCATTGCCCATTCCGAGCGGACACCGGATATGCAGCGCCGGGACGGGCAGGTGATGTTCGGCCTGCAAAGCTGGGTGGCGATGCCAAAAACGCAGGAGGAGGGTGACCCGGGCTTCCAGCATTATGCCGCGGACACGCTACCCTTTACCGAGGATGGCGGCCTGTGGGCCCGCGTGGTGGCCGGCAAGGCCTTTGGCCTGACGTCTCCCGTCGGCACATTGTCGGACTGGTTTTATGCCGAGGTGCGATTGCAGGAGGGGGCCAGCGCCCCGCTCGACAGCGATTACGAGGAACGCGCGATCTATGTCTGCGCCGGGTCGGTTGAGATCCGGGGCGACCGTTTTGGCCCCTCGCAATTGCTGATCTTCCGTCCGGGTGACCGTATCACGGTGACGGCCGTTGACGGCCCCGCGCGCCTCATGCTGCTGGGCGGCGCGGTTGCCGACGGGCCGCGCTATATCTGGTGGAACTTTGTTTCCTCCAGCAAGGAGCGCATCGAGCAGGCCAAGGAAGACTGGAAGATGGGCCGCTTCGGACCGGTGCCGGACGAGACCGAATTTATTCCGCTGCCGGAGATGTGAAGCAGTCGCTATCGCATCATACCATACCGCCGGGAGCCGACCTTACAGATAATCCACCAGGTGCATCTTGGAGGCGCTGGAGATGGCGGAATAGGAGGCTTCCAGAATGGTCTGGTACTGGGTTGCCTCCGCCGTTACCTGCGCCACGTCGACATTCTTGACGTTGTCGACGACGTCCTGGGCGTAGGAGACGAAGGTGTCCTGCGTTTCCTCGGCATTCTCCAGCCGGTTGGCGGCGATGGAGAGCGTGGTCTGCACGGTGGTGAGCGAATTGAGCGCTTCCGTTGCCAGGTCGTAGGCGTCCTGCAGGGCGTCGGTGTCGATGGGGTCGGTGCTGATCTGGGAAATGATGCTGGCGACGCGCAGCGCCATCTCGAAGGCGCTGGTATCGCCGGCAACGCCATAGCTGATGCTCTGGCTCTCCGAAACACGGGCCGATGCCGTAATGTCGTCGCCCTGGTAATAGCTGGTATCTGCCGTCGAGGCGTCCGTCGGCATCGAATAGCTGTCAAGATCGACCGGGGCAGTATCGGTCTGGCTGCCGGCGAAGAGATAACGTCCCTCCGACTTGGTGTTCATCAGCTCGGCCAGGGAGTCCAGCGCTGACTCGCCTTCGGCATTGAGGGTGGTGTTGTCGGTGTTGGAAAGCGCGGCGCTGATGTCGGTGCGCAGGCTGCTGATGATGTCGACCATGTCGCCAACGGCGGAATACATGACTTCCGTACGGTCTCCGGCAAGGGAGGCGTTGTCAGACCAGCTCTGCGCCTGGCTGATTTCGTTGGCGAGGCTGATCATGCGCTGGGAGGAGACGCCATAATCGCCATAGGTGTCGCCAACGACGCCGGTCGCCTCCTGTACCTGCTTCTGGGCAAGCGAGGTCTGCGTGCGCAAGGAGGCATCCAGCAGCGTCTTGTTGAGGGCGTAGGTGGAAATGCCGGCCATGATGTCGGTCTCCCTAGCTTGCCACGGCGTTCAGCAGTGCCTCGAACATGGACTGCACAGTGCTGACGATCTGGGCGGAGGTGCTGTAGGCGTTCTGCAGCTCGGTCAGGCGTGCAGTTTCCTCGTCGGTATTGACGCCGAATTGCGAGCTGTAGCTTGTGGTGAGGGTGTCGAGCGTATCGGAGGCGGTGGTAGCGGCCGTCGAGGCGTTGCTGGTATCGGTCGCGACCTTGGAGACGATGGCCGCGGCATAGTCGGCAAAGGTCTTGGTGCTGGCCCCCAGCTCCCCGGCAGCGGAGAAGCTCTGCGTCGAGGTGAAGGCATCGGAAAGCGCCGTGGCGACAGTGCCATCACCCGACCCGACCGCACTGTCGCCGACGGCAAGGCTGGAGCTGTCGCTGAGCGAGCCCGTTGCCAGTGTGCCAGGGGAGGCGGCGATGTCGGCGCGCACCGCGATGTCGGTGGCCGAGGTACCGGTCAGCAGGTCGTTAAGGCCGAAATAAGAGGAAAAACCCTCATCATCGCTGCCGACCGCGCTGTCCATCTCGTTAATAGCGATGCCACTGGTGCCATCGCTGGAGGCGATGGAAAGGTTACCGTCGCTATCCACCGAAGCGGTAACGCCGGTGATGCCATTCAGCGCATCCACCACATCCTGCACGGTGGAATAGCTGGAAAGATCAAGATCGGCATAGCTCGTCACATTGCCGTCGCTGTCCGTGACAGCGACACGCACCGTGCCGGTGCCGGAGAAGGCATCGGTGGCGCTGACGCTGGTGGTACCGGTCAGCGAAGTGGGCGGCGGGTTGGAGGTGCTGGCGTTATAGATGCTGTTGAGCGTGGTAATGAGCGAACTCGCCAGCTCGTCCAGCTCATCCTGCGCGGCCGGCAGGACGGTATCGCGCTGGTCGATCAGCGCCTTCAGCGAGCCGGAATTGATCGAGGTGGTGATGTCGACCCCGCCGACGGTAATGCCGTCGAAGCCGCCGCTGGCATAGGTGGTGTCGGCACTCGCGGAGGAGACCGCCGTGTGCGACAGCTCCCGCACTTCCGAGCCCAGCAGCGTCACACCCGACGTCGTGTAGATCTGCATCTTGTTGTTTGAATCGACGTAATAGGAAACGTCGATCTTGTCGGCGAGATCCTGCAGCGCCTGGGTGCGCTGGTCTTCCAGATCGGAGGTCGACTGGCCATTGGCGGCGGCCTTGTTGATCTGGTCGTTCAGATCGTCGATCTGGTAGAGCAGGCTGTTGATCTCGTCGACGGTGTCGGAGATCTCCTGATCCGCCTGGGTGCGCATGTCCTGAATGGTGTCGGACGTCTCGCGCAGGGTCGCGGTGGTGTCCTCAAGGTCGGCCACGACCTGGTTCTTCAGCGTGTCGCTTTCCGGCGTGGCGGCAAGATTGGCCAGATCGGTCGACAGATCGGTGAGCATGGAGGCAAGGCTGGTGCCGTTGCTGTCCGACCCGTCGATGGAGCCCATCGCCTGATCGAGCTGGTCGAAATAGTCGCTGTAGGTGGTGGCGTAACCGCTGTCGGAGGCTGCGGCGGCAATGGTCTTCAACAGATAGCTGTTGGTGGCGGCGGTGATGCCGCTTGAGGTCACGCCAAGGGTGGTGGAACCCTGGACGTCCGTGGAGACGCTGAGCGTTTTCTTGGTGTAGCCCGCAACATCGGCGTTGGCGATGTTGGACGAGGTCACGCTCATCTGCTGCTGGATGACGCTCAGCGAGCTGAGAGCAGTATAAAGGGAGGCGCTGAGGGTCATGGCTTCAGGATCTCCTGCCTCAGGTCAAGGGCGAGCCCGGGGCCATCAACGCCGTAAAAGCGGCGCTCAGGCCTCGTAGCTGCGGGTGGTGGGGGCGGGGCCGCTGGCACGTACGCCGGCTTCGCAGTAAGGGCGGTCTGCTTCGGCCACATCGCGGATGGCCTGCATGACGGCGTTAATGCGCCGGCGGCTGGCGGTGATGGCAACCTCGATACGGCGGGTATTTTCGCGGGCAAGCCCGTCCAGCACCCCGGCAGCGCTCAAAAGCTGCTCGCGCATGCCGGCAACGCGGCTTGCACCTTGTACTTCTGCCGTCTGCATCATGGCTTCGCGCAGCTGGCTATACTCATGCGTCAGCGCCACCTTGCGTTCGGTCTTGAGCGAGAGCTTGGCGGGCAGCCCTTCGGAGAGCAGCTCGTTTTCCTCGCGCAGCAGGTCGCACAGATCGTCCATTACCTTCAGCATGCCGACGACAGGGTCGGGGCCGGCGGTTTCGGCATCGGCAAGCGTCGGGCCCGGCATCGGCAGCACGGTATCGGGACCGGCCTTGAGTGCGGCAGGGCGGGGGGCG
This sequence comes from Radicibacter daui, assembly GCA_030657355.1. GTDB lineage: Bacteria > Pseudomonadota > Alphaproteobacteria > Radicibacterales > Radicibacteraceae > Radicibacter > Radicibacter daui. Next base: position 682,047 of record CP131057.1, on the reverse strand, counting down.
GCCGGGCGGAGGGCGGGACGGGGCGAAGCGTTCATCGGGGTCTTCCCATTTTTGCCGTGCCGACGGCACCGGCATAAGCCAGCGCTGCCCGGCTGTGGCCGTTCAGACGTTGCAGTTCCTCGCGGGTCTGCCGCAGCTGGGCGTCGAGCGAATTCACGAGGTCGCGGATGTCGGCGATCGCCATGGCGGCGCGCAGCATCAGATCGTTGCGGGCGGCGGTGTCCGCTGTTTCCAGCTGGCGGCCGAGGCCGCGGGCGAAATCCAGCACCGGAGCCTCGCCCGGCACGTCCGGGCACAGGCCGACCCGGATCTGGGCAAGGCGCCGGCCGGCTGCAGCGGCTGCCTGATCGTGCAGCGCACGGGCCTTGCGGGAGGTCTGGGCGGAGTTTTTCATCGCCGCCTGCCTCACCGCACCGCTTGCAGCAGGCTGTCGTACATATCCTTGACGGTGGTGACGACCTGCGAGGCGGCGGAGTAGGCCTGCTGGGCAACGATCATCTTGGAAAATTCGGTCGCCGTGTCAGTGGTCGACTCTTCCAGATAATAGCTGCTGATCGAGCCTGCCCCGTCTTCACCGGCGACGTGCAGCGTGTAATTGCCGCTGTCCGTGGTCTGGGCGTAGACGCCGTCCGAGAGGATCTCGAGATTGTTTTCCGCCGGGAAGGTAACGATCGGGATCTTGTAGATCGGCAGTTCCTGGCCGTTGGAATAGACCGCCGTCACCGTGCCGTCGCTGGCAATGCTGACGCCGGTGAGCGAGCCATACTGCACGCCGTCGGTATCGATGGATTCCACCGACACCTGCGGGTCATCATCGCCGGTGGTGTACTGGGTGAGGCCATCCGCCTCGCCCGAGGTGCCGAGATTGAGCGAGATGCTGCTGGCGCCGGCACCGTCATCCCAGCTGTCGATGGTGATGGTAGGTTCGGTAACCGTGTTGCCCGAGCTGTCGGTGATGGTGTTAAGCGTGCCATCATCATTGAAGCTGATGGTGTAGCTGGTGGTGCCGCCGGCGGTGCCCGTCGCCTCTCCCGAGGACGGGTCCGTCGGGTCGTTGACGGTCATCGTCCACTCGTTGGTGTCCGTCTTGGTCCAGGTGACGGAGACAGCCTGGGTATTGCCGAGGCTGTCATAGACATCGATCGAGGTGTCGAAGGTATCGCCGACTTCAGCGTCGGCCGGCAGGTTCGCCTCAAGGGAGGCCGTCGTCGTCGCTTCGGCAGACGAGGAATATTTTTCGATGTTGATCGGCTCCAGCGCATCGACGCTGTTGGTGTTGGCCGAGGTGACATTGCCGTCGGAATCCGTGGTCCAGCCGACGAGGTAGTAGTCGCCATTCACCAGATACCCGTCATCATTGACGGTGAATTCGCCGTCGCGGGTGTAGTAGGTCTGCTCGCCGTCGACGCCGTCGGTGATGGGGAAGAACCCGTCGCCGGAAATGGCAAGGCTGGTGGCGCTGGTGCTGGAACTCAGCAGACCCTGCGTAGAGATGTTCTGCACCGAGGTGGCCCGCACGGCGCCGGAGGCGTATTTGGTGCCAAGCGAGCTCTGCTGGGTAACGATGTCGGAAAAACTGGCATCGACGGTCTTGTAACCGACGGTGCTGGAGTTCGCGAGATTGCTGGAAATCAGCGAAAGGGCGTAGCTCTGGGCATTCAGCGCGGAAACCGCGCTGTTCATTGCACCGCTGAGGCTCATGATCTCTCTCCCGGAGAGCAGGGGGATGGGGCGTGCCGTAACGGCCGGGCTTGCCGGCCGCCGGGCCCCGTCAGGTCGAGATGCCGATCACATCGTCCATGTCGACGGAGATGTCGCCGATCAGGAGTTCGGTCGTGCCGCTGGAGCTGTCCACGCCGGTCACCTTGCCCTTGATGTAGGTGGTGCTGTCGACGTCGTTGCCGCTGGCATCGGTGGCGCTGACGGTGAGCGTGTAGTCGCCGCTGGTGTATTCGGTGCCGTCGCTGCCGGTGCCATCCCAGGAAAGGTCGTGGCTGCCGGACGAAGTGTCGCCCGAACCGGTCCAGACGACATTGCCGTCGCTGTCGGAGATGGTGAGCGTCACGTCGCTTGCCGTGCTGTCGAGGTCATAGCTCCAGTTGGCGGAGCCGTCCTGAAGGGCCGTCGTGTCGCCTTCCAGCGTCACCGTCTTGCCGATGTAGCCGACACCGTTGGAGGCGGTGAGGGAGGAAAGGCTGTCGGTGATGGTGCTGAGCGAGGAGTTGGTGATGAGCTGCTGCTCGACCCCGGCCAGTGCGATGAGCTGGTTGGTGAAGGCCGTCGTATCCGTGGGGTCGACCGGGTTCTGGTTCTGCAGCTCGGTGGTCAGCAGCGTCAGGAACGTGTTGTAGGCATCCGTTGCCGACGAGCTGGAAGAGCTCGAGGACGAGGAGGTAGTGGATGTCGAGGAGGTGACCGCCAGAGACATTGGTCCGTCCTTCCCAGGCTGCGGGCCCCCGCCTAGCGCGCGGTCAGCCCTTGGATCGATGCATGGGAAGCGGAGCCGTTATTGGTCTGGTGAGGTCCGTCTTTCCCTTCTGGCGGTTACTACGGACGGGGCCTCGGGTTCCGGGCGGTAAAGTTTTGAAGAAAAAATTTGGGGCCGGTGCGACGGAAGTTAATCGCCTGCCGCGTTAAGGCTACAGGACGCCGGAGACTGTCGGGCGTGAGACGGGGCCGGGAAGGCCGGTTTCAGCCGCGGGATTTGGCGGAGGATTTGTCGTCCAGATCGCTGTCTGCATCGTCATCGCTGCCAAGTGCAGCTGAGAAGATGCGGTCGGCAAGGCCGGACGGTGCCTTTACGTCGGTATTGGTGGCGGCAAAGCCGTCGCCCAGACGCTGCGCGTCCGCGAGGATCTGGCGCGCCTTGACCGACTGGGCCAGCAGCGCCTCAGCGGCAGTGCGTTCGTCTCCGGGCCAATTGGCCGGGTTGTCGCCGCAACGGTCGACGAGATCCTGAAAGGCCCGCATGGTCATCGGCGCTCGTGCCACGATAAAGACGCTCTATCCTTGCCGCAGGAATGCCGGCCACCAGCCTGACGGCGGGTGGGGCAAACCGATAATAGGTAAATGCCGCAAGGGAATACACCCCCTGATGCGGCCCTTCCGGCAGAGGCCGGCTGGCCGCTACCGTAAGAGCCGCGCAAGGCCGAAACAAGGCGGGGGTGGCAGAGCATGATCAATTCCCGGTGATCGGGGCTCAGGCCCGGCCGAAGACGCCGGAAGCGGCACCGATACGGCCGGAGGTGTTGTGTTCGCCGCCGCCGGCAGGCGGCATATGCGCGGCCGGGCTGTTGGCAATCTCGGCCCAGGCATCGCGGGTGATGCGCACGGCTTCGATCAGCTTCTGGATGATCTCGGCGCCATTGGGCCGGCGGATTGAGCCCAGCAGCACATTGGCGAGCGAGGTGTACATATCCCTGAGCGATGTGCCGACCCTGCCGCCCCGCTCCATCTCGAGATTGCGGTTGAGGCCGTTGAAGATGGTGACGGCCTTGCTGACCTCGTTGAAATGCCCCTCGAAATCGCGCTTCTCGGCGGCACGGGCTGCATTGGCCATGTGATAGAGCGCCTTGTCATAGAGCATGACGACGGCAAAGAGCGGCGGGGTGGTCTGTACCGCGGCCTTGTAGGCGGAGGCACCACGGGCGGGGGAAGTCTTGGTCCGGGTCATGGGGTTTTCCTCAACTAAGGAAGGATCAGCTGTCGGAAGAATCCGCGGCGTTGAGTGCCTTGAGCACGGTGAGCGTTGACTCGGCCGCGGCAATCTTGGCCTCGATCTTGGCGTAATAGGTCAGCAGGTAATCGCGGTACTCTTCCGCGTCGGAGCGGATCTGGTCGCTCTGGTCCTGCAAATCGTCGTCGGTGGATTCCAGATCGTCGATCAGGGTCTGCAACGTGCCGGTATCGCTGTCGGACGCCGCGTGGGTCACCTGGTACATCTGGTCGGCAAGACCCTGGCTGATGGTCACGGTGACCGTCGCGGCGGTGTCGCCGGTATATTTGAAGACCAGCCCCTCATAGATGCTGCCTTCCGCCCCGGTGATGGTGTTGCCGGAAACCGTGAAGAGCGAGCTGTCGCCATTCACCGAGACGCCGGAGAGATCGCCATCGGCATCGACGGTGATCTTCATCTGGAAGCTGCCGGAATAGCTGGCGCCGTCATGGCTATCGAGCGTCAGTTCCGTCGAGGAGGTCTTGCCGGAATATTCCAGCAGGGCCTGAAGTTCGGAGAGATTGTTGTCGAGCGCGTCTTCCAGCGTGTCGTCGTCGATCTCCAGCTCGTTGTCGTCATTGAGCGTGATGCCGAATTCGGCCAGCGAATGCCCGCCGACCATATTGCCGAGAATGGAGCCGAGGCTGGTGGAGGCAGAGCGCAGGGTTGAATCGCCGAAGAGATAGGCGGTGTCGGAGGCTGTGCCGTCGGAGTTGGTCGCCTGGTTCTGTGCCACCCACGAGCGCCAGCTGTTGTAGGCGGTGACGAAATCATTGAGCGCCGTCTCGATGGCGTCGGTGTCCTGCTCCACCTTGATGGTGATGGTGGTGCCGCTTTCGGCCTTCAGCAGATGCAGGGTGATGCCGTCGATCACATCGTCGATATCGTTGCTGTCGCGCTCGATGCCGCTGATGCCGTCGACGGTGACGATGGCGGGCTGGGCTTCCTGCAGCACGTTGGTGTAATCGCCCGAGCTGTCGGTGATGCCGAGGCTCTGGGCCATATCCGTCGTGCTGTCGGAGGTGACGGAGATTTCCTGGTTGGTGTTATCCGCCGTCAGCACCAGCATGTATTCGCCGCTCGATACCGTGAGGATCGAGGCGGTGACGCCGGTATCGTCATTCATCAGGTTGATGGCGTCGGCGATTTCTTCCAGCGACATGTCGTCGGTGATGGAGATATCCGCACTGCCGGTGTCGGTGGAGATGGAGAGCGTACCGGTGAGGCCAAGCTCTTCGGAGCGTGACGTCTGGTAGGTGCTGCCAAGGCGCTGGGCGGTAGCGATCTGGGTGATCTCAACCGTGTGGCTGCCGGTGGCGGTGCCGTTCTCGATGGTGGTGTCGAGCAGTTCGGTGGCATCGGTGGAGGTGCTGGAAGTGAGGGTGCCGATGCGCTCTTCAAAGACGTTGTCTTCGTCCGAAGGGTCGTTCAGCGCGTCGATGGTGTCTTCCAGATCCTGCAGCAGCGTCTGGGTCTGCTCATAGGCGCTGATCTTGGTTTCGTTGGCGGAGATCTTGGTGTCGATCTCGTCGGCGCGGTCGGTGCGCGCGGCAACGGCGGCCTCGACGATGGCGTCGGTATCGAAGTCGAACGCGTCGGTCGAATAGGTCGTCGTGGAGCTGCTGACGGAAGAGGTCGATGCCATGATGCCTCCGGCAGGCTACGCACGAGCCCGGCTGGTCTGGAACGGGAAGGAAGACGAACCGGCACCGGCCGGCAGCGGGAAGGGGCTGCCGGCCAGTACCGCTCGAACCATCAGGACTGCAGCAGGTTGAGCAGTTCGGACGGCATCTTGTTGGCCTGGGTCAGGGCGGCGATGGCCGCCTGGGTCTTGACGTCTTCGGCCGAGAGCTTGGTCTTTTCCGCCGCGACATCGACGTCCATGACGGTGGACTGCGAGGCTTCGGAGTTTTCCACCTGGGTGGCGATCGTCTCCGAGCGGTAGTCGAAGCGCGACATGGTGGCGCCAAGCGTGGCGCGCTGGGCCGAGATGGTGTCGATCGCGGTGTCGAGGGCGTCGAGCGCGCTCTCGGCGTTGGTCTGGGTGGTGACGTCGAGGCTGTCGATCGAGAGCGCCGTGGTGTCGGAGCTGTCGATGGTGATGGTCAGCGTGTCGCTGGAGTTGGTGCCGACGAGGAAGGACACGCCGGAGGCGAACTGGCTGGTGCCGTCCAGCAGCGCGTCGCCATTGTAGCGGGTGGAGCTGGCGATATCGTCGATTTCGCTCAGCAGTTCCTGGAATTCCGCGTCGATGTCATCGGAGCGCTGGTCGTCGGTGACGGCGCCGCTGTCCGACTGGGCGGCCAGGGTCTTGAGGCGGGAGAGAATGTCGCTGATGCGGGCAAGGCCGCCGTCGGCAGTCTGCAGGATCGAGGAACCCTGCGAGGCGTTGGTCGCTGCCTGGTTCAGCACCGTGACATCGGCGCCCAGCTGGGTGCCGATGGCAAGGCCGGCTGCGTTGTCGGACGCCTTGATGATCGACGAGCCGCTGGCGAGCTTGGAGATGGACGACGACTGGGCGTCGGAGTTCTGGTTCAGGTAGCGCAGCGCGGAGTTGGCTGCGACGTTGGTGGAGATAACGGGCATGAAACGGCTCCATCGGTTGCCGGATGACTTGAAAGCCGCGGACGCAACGGGGTTGCCGTCATCGCCCACACTGATTTCCACGGTGGGGCAGGGCAAAGCAGGCGCAAAAAATGCGCTGGGTGTTTATGGCATTGACTCAAATAGGATTTTTGCCGCGGGCAAGGTGCCGGCGGCTGAGGGCCTGTGACTTTTCGGCCGGGTTCAGTCCCCCGACAGCATGGAGCGGACGTCCCCTTCCGCACGCTTCAGCAGCTCGCGCAGGCGCTGGCGGCCGCGCTTCAGCAGGGATTCCACCGCAAACAGGCTGGTGCCCATCACTTCGGCGATTTCCTTGTTGCTGAGCCCTTCATGGTAGGAGAGCGTGATGGCGGCGCGCTGGGGGGCGGGCAGGCGGGAGAGTGCCTTGTCGAGCTGCAGCACCACCTGCTGGCGGTGAATGCAGGAGACGGCGTCTTCGCTCTCATCCCGGGGTTCGGGCACATCGTCGAGATTTTCGCCGCGCGGCCCGCGCAGCTGGTCGATGCAGGCATTGACGATGACCCGGTAGAGCCAGGTCGAGAATTTCGCCCGGCCTTCCTGCCAGTCATGCCGTTTTTGCCAGGCCTTCACGAAGGCTTCCTGCGTCACATCCTCGGCATCGGCCGAGTTCTTCAAAACCCGCAAGGCAAGGCCGAAGGCCCTGTCGATGTGCCGCTCAACCAGCAACCGGTAGGCTGCCGTGTCATCGGCCCGCATGCGGGCCAGAAGGCTGTCGTCACTGTCCGACGCGGCGGACGTTGTTACCTGAGGCCGAGACATTAGCGCCGATGTCATCTGCTGCACCCCTTGAATTACCCCTAAGATTGGCCGGCTTTTTGCCTGTTTCCTGACCTTGGGGGCGGTCTTGGCTTTGCTCCATTGCCGGTAGTGTTACGGGCGGCCAAAAGAAAACTGTCGCTAAATTTTGAGAAAAAATTGCCGATCTATAAAGGGAAATTTTTGCCTACTTTGTAAAAGAGCAATGCATTTTTTGCCTAGTGAAGTATATTTAAGAAATTAGTACGAATAATGCGCCGTTTTTATTTTTAACGCCCCGATTTTTATCCTGACTGTTGTGAGGGGTGGCCTGCCATCCTCAATCGTGCCGACAACAGGCAGAACCTGCCACGCGGAGTCTGCCCGGCAGAAATTGCCGCATGACCGGCACCCTTTTCCTCAGATGGGAAATAACTGCCTGATATAGAATGGATTTTTTGCAATGCGGGAGGAAAGATCTGCCGACCTGAAAGGTGGCGGCAGTACGCCTTTTGGGGTGTGTTCAAGGGGTAACAAGCATCAGTGACTAATCGGCTCGTCAGGGCGGAAGACGAAAAAAAATCGCTGCCGGGTGGTTTGGCACCAAAAAAACCATCTGACCGGAATGTCAGCTCCCGGTTTTGCCGCGTGTGCGCCGGAAGGCGGCAGGCGGTAGCCCGGTCCGCTTGCTGAAGAAGCGGGAAAAATAGGCGGCGTCGCGAAAACCGAGCCCGTAGGCGATCTGGGCAACATCGAGGGTGGTGTAGATGAGGTCGCGCTGGGCTTCGACCAGCAACCGGTCCTGCAGCACCTGGCGTGGCGGTTTGCCGGCATGGCGGTGACAGCTGGTGTGCAGCCTGTCCTCGCTGACGCCGAGCTCGCGCGCATAAAGACTGACGGCCCATTGCTGGCGATAATGCTGCTCTACCAGCTGGCGGAAACGGCGGAACAGCAGGGCGCCGGGTTCTTCACGCCCGCCTGCGCCGCGGCCGGGTTCCAGCAATGCGCAGAAGCTCGCCAGCAGCAGCTTGAGATGTGCCTCGATGGTGGTGTGGAGGGCGCCGTCATCCTGGGTGAGGGCGCGGGCAATGGCGGTGAAGGAGGGGGCAAGCTCCTCCCGCTGCGCGGGACAGGAGAGGGGGGCTGACAGGGCGGCCCCGATTTCCGCAAGGTTCTGCTCGCTCAGGATGGCCGTCAGAAAATCCGCCGAGACGGTAATGATCTGCCCGTCCGTATCCGGCGAGAAATGAAAACCATGCACGGTGCCGGCCGGCAGCCAGAGGAGCCAGGGGGCGGTGATCTCCTGGCGCCCGCCTTCAAGCTCCAGCACCGCCCCGCCTTCGGTAATGAGAAAGGCCTGAAACAGGTCGGCATGGCGGTGCGGGCTGATGTTCCAGTCATGCCGCGGGGCGCGCGCAACGATGCGTTCGGCGTGGAGGAACCGCGGCACCGGCGGGGCCGGGCTGTCGCCATAGAGCCAGTAACTGGGGATCGGGGTTGCCATTTTAATCCAAGGCTCTTTTGTGCGCTATGCGGACAAAACCAGCATTCATGCGCTATGGGGCGCTGAATAAAATGCCAGGACTGCGGAATTTGTCCAATTATTCGCGCAGTCCGTCCATTCTGGAACTGGCGACAGAAGCGCATGATTTCCACAAGGCAAAGAAGCGGCCGCCGGCATCGCCGACGATGCAGAGACCGCCCCTCAGGAGGAAACGATTATGCGTACCGAAGTCGGCATCGTGGGTGCCGGGCCGGCGGGCCTGTTGCTCGCCCAGCTTCTGGATCTGGCTGGTATTTCATCCGTCATCATCGAGGCCCGGGACCGGGCCTATCTTGAGGCGCGCATCCGTGCCGGCGTGCTGGAATGGGGCACGGTGGAAATGCTGCGCGAAGCCGGCGTCAATGCCCGCATGGAACGCGAGGGTCTTGTCCATCGCGGGATCGACCTTGCCTTTCGCGGACGCAAGCACCGCATCGATTTTGAAAGCCTCGTCGGCAAGACCACCATGGTCTATGGCCAGCATGAGGTGGTGAAGGACCTGATAGCCGCGCGCCTGGAACGGGGCGGCCAGATCGTGTTCGAGGCCGAGGATGTCGGCATCGAGAATTATGAGGAAAGCAGCACCACCCGCCCGGTGATCCGCTACCGCAAGGACGGCGTGGAGCACCGGCTGGAGTGCGATTTCATTGCCGGCTGCGACGGTTTCCACGGCATCTGCCGCCCGAGCCTGCCCGAAAGTGCGCTCAAAGTTTACGAGCGGACCTACCCGTTCGGCTGGCTGGGCATTCTGGCGGAAGCCGAGCCCACCAATGACGAACTGATCTATGCCAATCACGAGCGTGGTTTTGCGCTTTACAGCATGCGCTCGCCGACGGTGACCCGGCTTTATCTGCAGTGCCATCCGGAGGAGGACCTCAAGGAGTGGCCGGATGAGCGTGTGTGGTCGGAGCTGCATCGCCGGCTGGAGGACAGCGATGGCTGGAAGCTCAAGGAAGGGCCGATCCTGCAAAAGAGCGTAACGGCGATGCGCAGTTTCGTGGCCGGGCCGATGCGCCATGGCCGGCTGTTTCTGGCCGGCGATGCCGCCCACATCGTGCCGCCCACCGGCGCCAAGGGCATGAATCTCGCTGTAGCCGATGTGCGCTACCTTTGCCGCGCGCTGGAGCGCTGGTATCGCCATAACGATATGGCCGGGCTGGATGGCTATTCCGACAAGTGCCTAGCCCGGGTGTGGAAGGCGCAGCGTTTCTCCTGGTGGATGACGCAGCTGATGCACCGGTTCGAGGAGGCGACGCCGTTCGAGCATGAGGTGCAGCAGGCCGAACTCGATTTCATCACCAGCTCCCGTCGCGGGGCGGCGGCGCTGGCGGAGCAGTATGTCGGCCTGCCGTTCGACGATTGAGGCCTGTTAGCAGGGAATAAAAAAGCGGGTGTGCCGTTAGGGCACACCCGCTTTTTCTTATCGTTTCGAACCCGGCTGTGGATCAGGCGGCGAGACGGCGCGCCAGACTCACCTGTTCCTCGTCATTGAGGTCGAAACGGATGCTGCAGCCGTGTTCCCCGGAGGAAACGACGCGGAAGGTAACGGGGCGGCTGAAGTAACCGGCGGAGCGCAATTTACCCACGGTCCCGTCAACCAGCTTCACGCCCTGCAGCAGGGCACCGCTGGCGGAGAGGTTGACGATTTCCGCCTTCTGCTCGGTGTTGCCGATGGTGAGGGAGCAGGCCTCTTTCACGTCATGGCGCTCATGGGTGCGGCGGTCGACATCATCCGTGGCGGTACGTACGACGCGCACGAGGGTCTGGCGCAAGGTGGTGACGCCATCGGTGACATCGCTGGCCGCCGACTGAAGCTGGCCTGCCTTTTCGTCAGTGCTCTGCGCTTCCTGGGAGACGAAGGTGATCCGGCGGGCAACCTCGCGATTGGCCTCCGCCGTCTCGCTCACATTGCGGGCGATCTCCTGCGTGGCGGCGCTCTGCTGATCCATGGCCGCGGCAATGGTGGTGGAGATGGTGTTCATGTCATCGACGGCCATGCCGATCTGGGCGACAGCGGAGACGGCATCGGCGGTGACGGACTGGATTTCGCTGATCTTCTGGCTGATCACCTCGGTCGAGCGCGTCGTCTGGTTGGCGAGGTTCTTGACCTCGCTGGCCACCACGGCAAAGCCCTTGCCGGCTTCACCGGCACGTGCCGCCTCGATGGTGGCATTGAGCGCCAGCAGGTTGGTCTGGCTGGCGATTTCGCCGATGAGATTGGCGACATCGCTGATCTGCGCCACGACCTGGCTCAGGCTTTCGATGGTTTCGCGGGCATGGCGGCCATTTTCAACCGCGGTGGTGCTGAGGGTGCGGGCATGGGTGATCTGGCCAGTAATCTCGCGGATCGAGGCGGTCAACTCTTCGGTTGCGCCGGCGACTGCCTCGGCATTGGCGAGGGCTTCCTGGGCCGCTGCGGCGACGTTTTCGGCATTTTCGCTGACATGGCGGGCCGAGGCGGACATGGCTTCGGCCGTGCTGCTCATGGCGCTCGCTTTTTCAGCAACGGTACTTACCGCAGAGCGGGATTCCTGCTCGACCGTCTCGGCCATGCCGGCAAGGGCGCTGCGCCGTGCCTCTTCGGAACGGGCCTGCTCCTCCGCCTGGGCCTTGCGCAGGGAGATGTTCTCGCTCGTGCGGTCCCGCAGGATGGTGAGGGCGGTCGCCATTTCGGCGATTTCGTCCTTGCGGCTGCCGGTTGCCGGTACGTGGGTGTCGGGGTTGCCATTGCCGATATGCTTCAGTGCCGTGGTCATTGTACTGAGCGGCTTTACGACATGGCGCTGCATGACAACCATGACGGCAATGGCGACGAGAATGCCGATGACCGCAATGACGAGCGAGGTTGAGGAGAGCTGGTGCGCCAGGGCGTCCGTCTTGCCCAGCTCGTTATCCATGGTGTGATGGGCGGTTTCGGCGATGGCATCGACATCCGCCAGCAGGGCTTCCAGCGCTTCGGACAGTTTTTCGGCCGTCGCATCAAAATCGCTCATGATCTTGTTGCCGCCTGCCGGCCCCTGATCGACATAGGCATGGGCCATGGTTACGCCAGTGTCGTAGTAAGGGCCGATGGCTGCCGCGACAGCATCAACGCCCTTCACGACATCCTGCGCGCCGAGCTCTGTAGCGAGGGCGCGAACTTCCGAGAGGCTTTTTTCTGCGCCAGCGCGTGCCTGCTTCGCTTCTTCCCAGCCATCATCGAGACCATCAAGGCCACGCGTGGCGGAAACATCGGTCAACCACTGCTGAATCTGGACGATGTCGAACCGGGCTTCCTTGGTGGAAATCTCGAGCGTCAGCACCTTCTCGCCGACAACATCTGCTGCCTTCTGGGCCTCATCCATCTGGGATTTCAGCTGCTCGGCACCAAAAAACATCATGCCGGCGGCAATAACCAGAAGGGCAAGCAGGGTGATGTTGGAGGCAAGCAGTTTGAGGCTGAGGCTAAGGCGCATGGAGTGGCTCCGGAAACAGACGATCAGCCGGATCGATGAGATTGGGCTGTTTGTCGGTGGTTTTGGCGCCGAAAGCTGAATTACACCGGCATTGCGTGCAATCTGCCTTTCGGTATAGGACGACTATCTTATGGAAGCCTGCCGGCCAGTTTTGCGCTGGATCAAAAGTGCGGGACGGGCGCGCGGTGCAGAGGGATAGGCCGCGAAACTTTCGGTTGTCCGTCAGGGCAGGGCAGGTGCCAGGAAAAGCAGCCCGGAGATGAGAACGGCGGCAAGACTGACGCCGCCGGTTATTATCCCCAATCGCCGGCCGCCGAGTGTCCAGGCGAGGCCGGCCTTGGTGAGCGTGTTGACGGCGCACACGATGGCGATGCCGGCAACAACCGTTGCCTGGGCGATATCGCCTGCCGGCATGCGGGACAGCGACAGGGTAATCGCATCGACGTCGGCAAGGCCGGAGATTGCGGCCAGTGCGAGCACACCGCCGCCACCGAGCCATGTGTTGAGCAGGCGGCTGAGCAGCGAGATGAGGGCAATGAGCCCGGCGAGCTTGAGCGCGGTGCCGAGGTCGAAAGGGTTGCTCAGCTGGATATCCGCCGGCTTTTCACGCCCGGCACGCCGGCGCAGCAGCCACCCGCCGGCAAGTGCCATGATCAGCGCCGGCGCCAGCAGCGGTGCCAGCAGCGGCGTGAGCAGCGACTGGTTGACGACCGACGCGACGATCAGCACACGCACGAACATAGTCGCCCCGGCCATCAGGATGCCACCGGCCAGCAGGGGCGCTGCCTGGGGGCTTTCCTTTGCCATGCGCGAGAAGGTGACGGTGGTGGCGGTGGATGAGGCAAGGCCGCCGGCCAGGGACGCGGCCAGCACGCCGGCATTTTCTCCCATCAGGCGGATCGCCACATAACCGACAAAGGAAATGCCGGCGATGATGATGGCGAGCAGCCAGATTTGTGCCGGGTTGATGGCCTGCCAGGGGTCGAAAGTGCGATCCGGCAACAACGGCAGTAGCAGGAAACTCATCGCCAGCAGGATGATGACGGCCCGCAGCTCTATCCAGCTGATGCGCTGCACCCAGGCATGTAGCGGCTGGCGCAGGGCCAGCAGCACCATGCTGGCAACAGCAGCGGCGACGGCGACTTCCAGCTCTCCCAGAACCGCATAGGCGCCCAGCACGAAGGTGAGCAGCCCGGCCACGAGCCCGGTGACGCTGAAATTCTCCTGCGCGATGGCCTGCAGGCGGAAGAAGACCAGCATGGCTGCGCAATAGGCGGCAAGCGCCAGCGGCACCATCAGCGGTGTGGTGAGCGGGGTCAGCACCCCGCTTACCCCGCCCATCAGGGCAGAGAGCGCATAGGTGCGAAGGCCGGCAACCCGCTGGCTTTCGGCCTGGTCGCGATCCTGCCAGCCACGCACAAGGCCGACCAGCAGGCCGATGGCAAGTGCAACGCCAAGGCGCTGCATCTGGTCGAAGGAGGACATGGCAGGTTGGCTTCCGGCAGGGGGACAGGAGAAAAACCGTTTCCTGCCGGTATCTTACCGGATTTTCAACCTGCGCCGGAAGGGCCTAGCGCGAGGCAATGGCGACATGGAAATGCTGGAGCAGCGTGCTGGCCAGCTTTTCATAGTCCCCATCGAAATGATGGCCGCCTTCCAGTTTGATCTGCGACTGCGGAGAAACACCTGGGCCCGTACAGCCGCTCTCCTCCTCTTCCGCGCCGTAATAGCAGCCGAGGGTATTGGCCGGTAGCGTGGCTATGGCAGCCGTTACATCCTGTTCGCCCGTGGTGCGACCGAGCCAGCCATCGACCTTGATTTCAAATCCGGTCTTCGGCTCCGGGGCCAGCAGGGCGATCAACTGGGTGCGGTCGCGGATGGCGGGGTCCAGATATTGCCAGGCGAAGGGCAGCGTGTTGGCGCCGAAGGAATAACCGGCCAGCAGGACCGGCAGCTTGCCGGTTGGATCGGCCCGCTTGATGGCAATTGCCATGTCGCGCGCCATTTCCTCCGGTTTACGTTCTGCCCAGAAATAACGCAGGCTGTCGAAGCCGGCGACGGCAAAGCCCTTGCCGGCCAGGGTCTCGCCAATGCCCTCGTCGATGTCGCGCCAGCCGCCGTCCCCGGACCAGATTACAGCCACCGCACGGGCACCGCGCTGCGGGCCAAGGGTGGTGATCGGCAACTGGCTGGCCACCAGCGCATCGGCGCGGGCAAGGGCGGTCACCTCGACGACCAGCTTGTGCGCCTCTTCCTCCGGCACGTTGTCCCGCACGACACGCACCCCGGTATGGGCGGCATAGGAGGGGTCGATGCGGGCGGTGTCGGCGTCGTTGGTAATGAAGGTCATCGGGGCGACCATCGGACCGTCGAAGCCATAGCTCCAGGCGCCGTCAGCCAGCTGCTCTTTCTGTGTCGGGCCGGGGCAGAAGGGATGAGCGCTTGCCAGATGGTTGCTGAAGCCGAGGGCGACCGCACCGGCGATGGTGTTATCCGGCGCGTTGGCGAGCGAGGCATAGGCGAGCGTGCCGGCATCTATGCCGGCGCCGACAATCACCGGACGGAAATAGGTGGAAAGGCCGAGTGCGCGGCCGGCGTTGCGCGCCAGCCCCTCAAAATCGCTGATGGTATAGATGCAGTCGTCCGAGGCCTTGTCGATCCCGGCAAGGTAACTCTTGCCGTCGACCGGCAGCACGATCATGCCGGCATCGACAAGGGCCTTTGCCTGATACTGCCGCTGCGGTGTCCAGCCTTCCATGCCGGAGACGAAGACGGCAAAACCCAGCGGTGCGCCCTTGGGCAGCATGAGCTCGGTTTCCGGCACATTGTCGGAAGCGATCTTTTCGTCCGGCGGGAAAAACCGTGCCATGAGCGGGCGCCATTCCAGCGCCGTGCCACCGGCGGCAGCCAGCACCAGCGCCATCCCGGCCAGAACAAGCTTCTTCATTTGCGGATGATCTCCAGGCGGCCGCCGGCAATAAGGGCGGTTACATCCATCAGCGCCTGCGGCAGCGACAGCGAGCCGCGGCAGGCCATGTATTGCGGGGTCCAGACCGGGTGGAACTTGTCCTTGAAGGCCCGCAGGCCATTGAAGGGATAAAACTCACCGCCGCGGCGGAAGATGAGCGCGCCGATCTTGCTCCAGAGCGGAGCCAAACGATGGCTGGGCAGCCCGGAGAGCGGCGCGGCACCGAGATTGAACCAGCGATAGCCCTCGGCCTGGGCGTGAAGAATCATGTGCACTATCAGCGCATCCATGAGCGTGCGGGAGACGCCGGAGCGGTAGCGGATGAGATCGCAGGCCATCTCGTTCCTGTCGCCGCTGCGCCAGAGATTGGAGAAGGCAACGATCTCACCGTTCTGGCGCATGACCGCGCAGTCGAATTCCGCCAGGAATGCCGGATCGAAGCGGCCAAGCGAGAAGCCTTTTTCGGCAGCGTTCTTGGCTTCAAGCCAATGGTCGGAAACGGCGCGCAGCTCATCCATCAGCGCAGGCACGTCCGCCGCCGGCACGACGGAGAAGGAGATGCCTTCGCGTTCGGTCTTGTTAAGGGCGGTGCGCAGCGGCTGGCGCGGCGTGCCGGCCATGGTAAAGGCAGCAAGATCCACCCGCGCCACTTCACCGATCTTGTGCAGCGACAGGCCCATATCGAGATAGAGCGGCAGGCTGTCCGGGCCGATGCTGTAGAAGACGCAGCGGCCGTCATTAAGATCTGCCTGCTCGCGGAAACGCCAGGCAAGGGCCCTGCGGGTCTCTTCATCGCCGGCGACCGGGTCGCCCATGACGATCCAGCTGCGGCCCTTGATGCCGTACATCACGAAACCGGGTTTGCCGGACGGAGCGAACAGGAAACGCTTGTCGCCAAGCAGGGCGAGCGCGGAACTGGCATGGCTGCTGACGGCAAGACCGTCACGCACCACATCGGGGATATGGCGCTCGTCACGCAGACGCATCAGCGGGCGATTGAGCGCAGCGTCGAAGGCGATGATGGCGATGACGACGGAGGAGGCGACCATGGCGCGCAGGAAGAGCGGGGCGTCGCTGTTCCAGGCGAACTGCCACCACATGTCATCGTCATAGGCGCGATGCTGGGAGAAGAAGTAACCGAGCCAGACGGCCACGGCGATCAGCGCGGTGACGGTGCCGAGCCAGGGCAGGGTCGGACGCAGGTCGCGCAGCGAGCCGCGGCGGTAGAAGGCTTCCGGGAAAGCAGCGAGAAACAGGGTGAAGGCCGTCAGCACGGTCGTCTCCAGCCAGTCCTGATTCTGCATGACCGAGAAGACGATGCTGGCGCTGAGAAGGGTAAGCGCAGCAAGCCAGGCCGGGCGGCGGCGGGCAAAAAGGCCGCGCGAGATCACCAGCAGCAGAAGGCCGATGAGGCTTGCCAGAATGTGCGAGGCTTCCACGAACGGCAGCGGAACGATGTTTTCCGGGTTGCTCAGATGGTGATGGATGCGCGGCAGCGAAGAAGAGAGCAGCAGCAGCACGCCGCTGATGAGCACCAGCGTGCCGGTTGCCAGCGGCACGACATTGCCGACGGTGCGGGCAACGACGCGGCCTGCGGTGGCCACATGCTCATGGCGGTGCATGACCTCGTTCACCGCCAGCACGATGCCGGCAACGGTGAGCGGCAGGATGAAATAGATGATGCGGTAGAGGATGAAGGCCGCCGCGATATCCGCCCGGCCGGAAAGGCCAAGGCCGGTGGCGATTGCTGCTTCGAATACGCCAACGCCGCCGGGGGTGTGGCTGGCGATGCCAAGGGTGAGGGCCGCAGTGTAGATGGCGAGGAAGGGCAGCAGCGTCGGGGTGACGTCGGCCGGCAGCAGCACCCAGAGGGCGGCGCCCGACGCCATGATGTCGATAGTGCCGAAGGCGAGCTGCACAATGGTAGTGCGCCCGGCCGGCATCGGCAGATGCCAGCGGCCGATGCGGATCGCGCGCCGCCCGGTCGAGGCCCAGAGGACCAGCGCGCCGATCAGGGCAAGGCCGCCATAACCGAGGATACCGGTCAGATGGGCATCGATGCCGGTCACCTCTTCGATCCCTGCCGGGCCGAAGGCGAGGCCGAGCGCGGTGACGAAACCGATGCCGAGGCACAGCGTCATCCAGGACAGGGCGACGATGCGGCTGATGTCGGTAAGGTTGAGGCCGGCGGCGGAATAGATGCGGTAGCGCACCGTGCCGCCCGTGAGAACCGGGAAGCCCAGGGCATTGGAGACGGCATAACCGGTGGCGCCGGCAAGCAGGGCCGTGCGCACCCGCACCGGCTCTGCCACCGCGCTGCGTACGGCCAGCCAGTCATAGGCGGCAAGGGCGGTGAAGCTGATGACCGTCAGGGCGATGGCGGCGAGGACGGCCGTGGGGGAGGCGGCGTCCAGCGCAGAGGCCAGATCCTGTAGCTGGATATGACGAGCGTAGTGGAACAGCACATATCCGGCGCCGCTTACCAGCAGCAGGCCGGCGACAAGGCTGAGCAGGCGCAGATGGCTGCGCCGGCGCGGAGTTGCGGTTGCGGTCAGGGTGGTCTTGCTGTCGGCTATCACTTGGCTGGTCATCGGTTGTCACGTCGGCTCATCAAGGGCGGGCGGGGGCCTGTTGCCGCCTGCGGCATTGCCCCTTCCTCGCGAGTTGCGCGTATTCCTTGTCGCGGATTGCGACAAAATCTTGGTGGCCAGGATGCCGGAAGGGCGCCAATGGGGAGCCCTGTTCGCGGTAAGGCCAGATTGCCGAGACATTCCTTGGGGTTAAGCGTGTATGTGCGGCATCCCGCCGCAGGCAGCGTGGCGGACGTCGCTGTGCCTCGGCCGCACGTAACGTCAGGAGGCAGTTCTGACAAAAAAAGGCGCGGGATACAGCCTGTCCATCGGGAGCAACGGGCTGTTCATGGGTATGGGGAATTAGCCGTTTGGGTTTAGCCCGTACCCGTCGGGAAGTTGCTAGCCCGCCTGTGCACGCTCCAGCGCACGGTCCAGGGTCCAGCCGGCATAGAGCCCGTCAAAATCCTGCGCCGCGACAGGTTTGCCGTAGAGGTATCCCTGGCCATACCGGCACTGCAGCCGGAGCAAGGCCGCGTGCTGTGCCGGGGTTTCAATTCCCTCCGCCACCACATCCATTTCAAGCGTGCCACCGAGTGTGACCGCCAGCGCCGCCACGCTGGTGGTGGCGGTTTCCGGCCGCAAGCGGTCGATCAGCGAGCGGTCGATCTTGAGGATTTGCGCCGGCAGGCGATCAAGATGGCCGAGTGACGAATAACCCGCTCCAAAATCATCAATCGCGATACGGAAGCCGGCGTCCCGCAGGCTCTTGAGGCCGGGGATCGTCCGGGCCGGATAACGCATGACCCCGGACTCAGTGACCTCGAACTCCAGGCTGTCGGGGCCGAGCCCGGCTCCGGCCGCGATCTGCATCAGGCTGGCGGCAAAGCCTTCTTCCTGCAATTCGAACATGGAGAGGTTGACGGCCGTCGGCAGCACGGCCAGTCCGCGGATGCGCCGCGCGGAGGCCCACTCTCCGACCTTGCGGATCATCAGGCGGGTGATGGCGCTGGCAAGGCCACTAACCTCGGCAATCGGGATGAAAACAGACGGCGGAATGTTTCTGTCACCCAGTTGCCAGCGCACCAGCGCTTCGGTGCCAATGATTTCTCCCCTGATGAGGTCGATTTTCGGCTGCAGGGCGGCGTAGAGCCCTTGGCCGTTTTCAAGGGCCTGGTGGAGGGCTGCCTGCAGGCGGGCCCGCTCTGCCATGGCCTCGCTGGCGGCGGGGCTGTAGACGCCGGTGCTGCGCTGCTCCTGCCGGGCGGCCAACACGGTTGCCATCGCGTGCTGGCGGATCTGCTCGGCGTTTTTCATCTCCACGGAAACTTCAACAAGCGCGAGGGTTGACGGCATCAGGACGCTGACACCGCCTACAGAGATCGGACGCGCCAGCGCCTCCTCCAGCACACCGAAACTAATGGCCCCGATGTCGGCAATGACCATGAAGGCGCTGAAGCTTGTCCGGGCGATCATGCGTGCTTCGGGAAGCAGGCGCTGAAGCAGTTCGTAAAAGGCTTTCAATGCCTGATCGGTAAACTGGGCTCCGAAGCTTGCAGAGACAAGACGAACATCGTTGAGGAAAACCTTGAGTACGCACAGGCCGGGGGTCTTTCTGACAAGCAGGTTGTCCAGCGCGGCGCGGAAGGCATTGATGTTGGGGACGCCCAGCGTCTGGTCGGTGAAGGCCAGGCGGTCGAGCTTCTCGACCAGATCCACATTCTCGAAAGTGATAGCGATGTTGGTGGCGAAAATTTTCAGCAGGCTCAGATCGAGCTCGCCGGCCGACGGACCAGAATCGAGATAGACGAAAAGTTTACGGCCCTGCGGGCAGCGAAAATACATCGCAATATGCCCGTCGATCACCGCCGGCTCATTGCTGCTTGCCGCTGCCTCGAAGGCTACCTGCAAGGGATGATTTGAAATCTCTTCCAGGCGTTTGCCGATGCTGCCGGAAAAATCACCGGCATCGCTCACCACCATCATTTCGGGGAAGTGCGGGTCCGGGCTGCTGGACCCTACCGCCACGCTGACGAGGCCGTTCGGCGAGACGCCGATAAGGGCGGCGAGCTGGGTAAGGACGCCGCGGGAAAACAGGGCAAGGTTGCGCCGGTTAAAGAGGTCGGACGTCGCCGAGACGACCATCTCCAGCCCGGCCTTGCTCTCTTCGATCTGGGTGATCTGCGAGTAGGACCTGAGGGCCGCGGTCAGCACGCTCAGCAGCTTGCCGCGCGTCAGCTCCGACTTGGTCCGGTAGTCATTGATGTCATAGCGGGAAATGACCGAAAATTCGGGCGCGCTGCCGGGCTGCCCCGTGCGCAGGACAAGGCGGATATCCGAGCGGCCGGCATCCCGGATCTTGGCCACCAGCTGGAGCCCGCTGTCCTTCTCCTCCATCACCACATCGATGAGGGCTACGGCAATCTTGTCTGTGCCGGCCAGCAGGTCGAGTGACTGACCGACATTGCGGGCATGCATCAGGACGATGCGGCGCCCAAGCAGTTCCACCCCCCGCAGCGCCAGATCGGTTGTCTGGTGCACTTCTTCGTCATCATCGACCACCAGCACATTCCACACCCCGGTGGAGGCCGCGGCCGGCGCGATGTCATCACTGAAGGTCAGGAGTTCCTCCTCGTCTTCGAGGGGGGTGTTTTCGCCATGGTGGGACGAGGGGGGCATCTTAATCCTCCGATGACGAGGGGGCGGGCCGGGGCTTCAACGGTATCTTTAAAGAGAAGACAGTCGGGCCGCCGGGCTGGCTGGCTACGGAGACGGAACCGCCCAGCAGCTCGACCACGATGTTGTGGACGATGCTGAGGCCGAGGCCGCTGCCGCCGGTGCCTGAACGGGTGGTGAAAAAGGGGTCGAATATCCGCTCGATGAAGGCGAGCGGTATGCCTCGCCCGGTGTCGGTGACACTGATCACGGCCATGCCGTCCTCGGTGCGCCCGGATTCAAGCGTTATCGTTCCGGCTTCTCCGGCATCAAAGCCGTGCAGCACGGCGTTGTTGACGAGGTTCATGACCACCTGCGCCAGCGCGCCCGGATAACTGTCCAGCTCAAGTCCGCTGCGGGTCACCAGATCGAGTTCAATCGGCGTGTGCTTGAAGGTGGGCCGGATGGAGGTGGCGAGCTGGCTCACATAGTCATCAAGGTTGAAGACGCGGCGCTGTTCGCTGGTCTGGTCAACCGCGACCTGCTTGAACTGGCCGATCAGGCTGGCGGCCCGCTCCAGCCCGGAGAGCATCAGGGCCGTCCCCTGTCCAAGATCGTCCATCAGGGACTGGAAGCTTGCCTTGCGCACCGGTCCGGCGGCGATCTCCCGGCTGAAGGCGGCCATCCTGTCCTGCAGGGTGCTGGCGATGGTGACGGCATTGCCGATGGGTGTGTTGAGCTCGTGCGCGACGCCGGCGACCAGCTCTCCCAGCGAGGCCATGCGTTCGGTGCGGGCCAGCTGTTCTTCCCCTAGCCTGGCGCGACGGCGCAGGATGACGCCGGCGCTGCGATACCAGCTGACCGAGGCCAGAACAAGCAGACCAAGTCCCAGCAATGGAAGTGACCACAGGCTCCAGCGCAGGAAGCGCAAACCATAGTGATCGGCCACGACGATGTGAAACACATCGGGCGTGATGACCTTGTGGCCTTCCGAGAGATAGGCGCTCGAGAGTTTGCCCGGATCGACCGTTATGAAAGAATATTCTATGCCGCTCTGGCTAAGGTTTCCGCTTTCGCTGGCCTTGATCACGGACCACAGCGTCTCGTTTTCCTTGCGCAAGGAAAAGTCGGTGCCGAGCATGAAGCCCCAGAGATTTTCTGAGGGCCGACCGGCCAGCCAGAAACCGTCCTGGTTCAAAAGCCAGCGATCGAGTCCTGAGTGTCGCTCGCCGAGGGAGAAGCGGGCGAGAAGGTCCTGCGGGTCCAGATTGGCGACAAGGGCGCCTGCCGGCGTATCGTCGGCGCCGACAACCCGCGTTGAAAACCGGATTGTGGGCTCCCAGGGAACGACAATTTTTTTATATTCGATATTGAGATCCAGAGGGGAGATGTAGAGCTCGCCGGGCTGCAGCTTCATAGTTTCGGTGAAATAGTATCTCTCGGCCTTGTTCTGCAGGGCATCCTTGCCAGCCGGGATAATGCCGGTCTGGGTACGGTCGATGCGCAGGAGTTCATTTCCTTGCAGGTCGAGATAGCGCAGATGCCTCACCCCGGGCTCTTCCTGCATGGTCACGACAAACCGCTCTGTAATCAGTCTTTCGTCTGTGGCGTTTCCTGACGCCAGCAGCCGGCCGATCAGGGGACTGCGAGCCTCGACAAAAAACTGTGCGGCGAAGCGCCCGAACCAGGTTGCGAGCCGGTCGGCGAGGTCCTCCACCTCCACCCTGGTGGCGATTTCACTCTGTTGCCTGGCAAACCAGAGGCCGCCTGCGCTGCAGGCCAACCAGAAAAACAGCAGGAGAATGCCGAGGACGCCAAACTGGCGCCAGAAAACCGGCCATTGTCCATCAAGCGGTTTGATGCGCAGCGCAGAATAAATCAGCCGATAAAGCGGTAGCAGGCGGGCTACCGGCGCCCGAACGTCCGTCTTCCTGTCCTCTCCGGTGGTCTGTGCCTGCGACGACAAAATAGCTCCCTGCCTCGATGAGCCACAGGGCATCCCTGTTGTCCGGAACGCGCACCATGGCCCTCGATAATACCAGAATAGGATCGGAAGCTGGGGCTAAATACAACCTTTGCACAAGATAACGCAGTATTTACACAAGTTTACATATCGCTGCTTGCGGGGAAGCGGCAGCGCAAAGTCATGAATGATTAAAATAGTAATCAATCCGTTCGGTGCATGTTCAGGCTTTTGTTGCCGCACCGGTCAGCACAAACCCCTCTGCGTCAGGTCGAAGAATCAGGCTGCGGGCGAGCTGATCGTTACCGGGCTGAACGATGATCTGGCCTTCCTGCCCGACGGTCGCCGCCTGCAGGTCGCTGCGGCTCAGCACGCCCGCTTCCAGTAGCGAGAGGCCGGGGGCGACATAGAAGCGGCAAAGGGCGCTGAAGGCCTGGTTGGCCTGAATGATTTTTCCGTCACGGTCCAGAATGGCCAGCGGCTGGTCCAGAAGATCCGTTGCCTGCGCCAGCCGCAGGCGGGCTGCGCGCTCCCGGTCCAGTTCCTGCCGCAGGGCGCCGACACTTATTATGGTGACGACCATTTCAGCCAGCGAGGCAAGGCGCGCGGCCTGCGCCGTGCTGAAAACCGGGCGCGGTTCAGGCGAGAGCAGGCAGACGGTGCCGATGGTGTAGCCATTGGGCAGCAGGATCGGGGCGCCGGCATAAAACCGGATGAAGGGCGCGCCGGTGACAAGCGGATTGTCATGAAACCGGGCATCTTCCCGCGCGTCGGGAATGATGAAGACGTCACGGGCGAGGATGGCGTGGCCGCAGAAGGAGATGTTGCGGGGCGTCTCGGTGGCTTCCAGCCCGACCCTGGCCTTGAACCACTGCCGGTCCCGGTCGATGAGGGTGACGAGGCAGGTCGGGACATCGAAAAGCGCCTTGCCGAGGGCAACGATGGTGTCGAAGGCCGGGTCCGGATCGGTGTCGAGGAGATTGAGCCCGTCCAGGGCCAGGGTACGGAATTCCTCGTCATCGGGAAAGGCGGGGGCCTGCATGCTTTGGTCCTCAGCTCTGGGGCGCGAGTTCGAAGAGGGCATGGACGAGGCGCACACGCGCCTTGTCATCGCCGAAGGGCAGCAGCAACTGCTCGAACGGGCGCCCGCTGGCCATGCCGCGCAGATTGCCGCGCCGGCAATCGGGCTGCCGGGCGGTCTCCACCTCGTGAAACGGCGTGGTGATGAAGGTGCGCACGGGAATGGACGAGATATCGGCGAAACTCATTCCGGGCTGAAGCTCCGGAATGACAAAGGAAACCACCGAGCCGACAGCGCGGAAGCTGGGCGGCTTCGGCATTTCCGGAAACACGGCTGCCAGCGAGAAATTCTCCTGCACGGCAGGGGAGCCGACAAAGCCGTTATAGGATTTCAGATGCGGAATGATCCCATGGCCGCGCAGCGTGCACCAGGCCTGGTGCACGCTGCGCAGGCGGGGTGAAACGATATCAATCCACCGGATCATTTCTATCCTGTACCGATGAAACTACACCTCAGGGAGGATTCTCACCCCGGGGTGCGGTCGGTCAACCGCTGTCACGCCAGATTTAGCTTTTGGCCTGCAGTCGGGATCAAGGGACTTCTTCCTTCAGTGTTTCGAACCGGCGGCGATAATCGGCCGGCGTCACACCAAGCTGGCGGGAAAAGGCGCGGCGGAATGTGTCGACATCCCCGAAGCCGCAAAAGGCCGCAACCTGTTTGGGCCTTTCGCCGGCTTCCAGCAGGTCGCGGGCCTTGTCGATACGGGCTTTTTCCACCCAGGCGGCGACAGTGAGCCCGACCTCGCTGCGAAAAAGCCGGGCGAAATGCCGGGGGCTGAGGCCAGCCCGTGTGGCCAGGGCCGTAAGGGTGCAGTCGGCGGCCGGATGCGCGAGAACCCAGCGCTGTATTTCCTGAAGCGCGGATCGGCCGGCGGGGTTGGTCTCGCCATGGCGGCTGAACTGGCGCTGGCCGCCGGGCCGGCGGAAGAACATGACGAGCTGGGAGGCGACATGACGCGCGACCTCCGGGCCCAGATCTTCCTCCACAAGGCTGAGAGCAAGATCGAGCCCTGCCGTCACGCCCGCCGAGGTGCGCAGCCGCCCGTCGCGGACATGGATGGCATCCTCTTCCAGCGCGACCTGCGGGTAGTGCTGCCGGAGCCAGTCCGCGACTGACCAGTGGGTTGTCGCGCGATGCCCGTCCAGCAGGCCTGCCGCCGCGAGGATCAGCGCGCCGCTGCAAACCGAGCCGCAGCGCCTGAGCGCCGGACTGTTGGCGGCGAGCCAGGCAAGCGCTGCTTCCTCCGGCGCCTTGCGGCCCAGATGCGGCGCACCGGCGACCAGAAAGGTGTCGAAGTCACTGCCTCTTGCCTCTGCCAGCACAATATCCGGCACAAGTCGCACGCCGGAGGAGCTGCGGATGTCGCGGCCGGAAAGCCCGACAACACTCAGCCGGTAGGCTTCGAAACCGGCCTGGAGGTTTGCTTCGGCAAAGACATCGAGCGGGCCCGCCACATCGAGAAGCTGCACGCCGGGCAGGGCGAGGATGCCGACATGGTGCGGTTTTACCTTGTGTGCCGGTTTCATTGGGCGTCCCGATCTCATGGCAAATGTCCATAATCGTCGTTATACAACTATATAAGACAAGCGGGGTGCCGCCTAGCATCATGGGTGAAAGGA
The DNA here is from genome assembly GCA_030657355.1 of Radicibacter daui. Taxonomy (GTDB): domain Bacteria; phylum Pseudomonadota; class Alphaproteobacteria; order Radicibacterales; family Radicibacteraceae; genus Radicibacter; species Radicibacter daui. The sequence continues at coordinate 657,118 of CP131057.1, read as the reverse complement.
GCTTCACACCATGAGCTACATCTTCGATCCCTTGAAAATCCCGGATAGCAAGCTGGCGCGGGAGGTGACGCAGCTTGTGCGCGACACCGAAAGCGAGCTGCTCTTCAACCATTCAAGCCGGGTCTATCTGTTCGGCGCGCTTTCCGGCGTGCGCCGTGGCCTGACTTTCGATCCGGAGCTGCTCTATACCGGCGCCATGTTCCATGACATGGGGCTGACGGCGGCGCACAGCAGCGCGACGGAACGTTTTGAGGTCGATGGCGCCAATGCCGCGCGAGACTTCCTGAAGCGACAGGGCATCAGCCAGAGCGATATCGAAACGGTGTGGACCGCAATTGCCCTGCACACGACGCCGGGCATTCCCCAGCATATGCACCCCGTGGTGGCGCTGGTGACGGCGGGCGTGGAAATGGATGTGCTGGGCCTTACCTACAAGGAGTTCCCGGATCATGAACGCGAGGCGGTGGTGAGCCAGTTTCCCCGCACGCCGCATTTCAAGGAGGATATCCTCGAGGCCTTTTATGACGGCATCAAACACAAGCCGGAGACGACCTTCGGCAATGTGAAAGCCGATGTACTGGCCGACAAGGACCCGCACTTCCACCGTGGAAACTTCTGCAGCGTCATCCGCGGGTCGCACTGGCACGGCTGAGCAGACGATTTGCGAAAACTCCCTGGAGCCTGCACGGTACTGGCGGTGCGGGCTGCGGTGATGGTATTCCGGGAGCCGGTTTCGGCGCCTTCCGGCATTGTTCGGGGGCGCCGTCATCCCGTCCGGGACAAGAAGCACAACATGCTCCAGACCATCATTGACGAGATCGGCGCGCAGATGCGCGGGGAAGAAGATCGCGGCAAGGTCGCCGATTATATCCCCGAGCTTTCCTGCATCGATCCGCGCCAGTTCGCCCTGTCCGTCTGCCTTGCCAGCGGGGAGCAGTTCAGCACCGGCGATGCGGACCAGCATTTTTCCATGCAGAGCATCTCCAAGGTGTTCACGCTGGCCATCGCGCTTGGCCGGCTGGGGGAGGGGCTGTGGCGCCGGGTGGGGCGCGAGCCTTCCAACTCCGCCTTTAATTCCATCGTCGAGGTGGAGCTGAGCGCCGGGCGGCCACGCAACCCGTTCATGAATGCCGGCGCCATTCTGGTGACCGATGCCATCCTCGCCAAAGGCGTGCCGCGCCACACGCTGGCCGAGCTGTTGCACTTCATCCGCGCGGCGGCGGGGGATGACAGCATCCTCATCAATCCGGTGGTTGCCGCTTCGGAAAAGGCGACCGGCGACCGCAACTGGGCGCTTGCCCATTACCTGCGCTCCTGCGGCAATCTGACCAACACGGTGGATCTGGTGCTCGGCACCTATTTCCATCAGTGCGCCATTGAATTGAGCTGCGCCCAGCTGGCCCGGGCGGGGCGCTTCCTTGCCGGCATCCAGAGCGGCCCGCCGCTGATTGCGGCGGATAATGTACGCAACATCAACGCGCTGATGATGACCTGCGGCCATTATGATGGCTCGGGCGAGTTTGCCTTCCGCGTCGGCATCCCGGCCAAGAGCGGCGTGGGCGGCGGCATTCTGGCTGTCGTGCCGGGGGCGGCCTCCATTGCCGTCTGGTCGCCGGGGCTCAACAGCTTCGGCAATTCCAAGCTGGGCACGCAGGCGCTGGAATTGCTCTCCAAACGGCTCGGCCTGTCGCTGTTCGAGCCGGAGCCTTTCCGGTTGCCCGGCGTCGCTGCGGCTTAAGCTTTTAACCGTCGGTTCGGGCTCTCGTCAGGCGGGTCCCGGCAAGCCGACCTTGAAGCGCTGGCATGTCACGAAGTTAATTTTCCGTGTGGTATCAAGCATATCTCGGCATCGCTGGAGGTGCGAATGCAGGGAGGGGGCGTATATTTATAAGTGGTATGGTAAGAATAAAAATGAACGTTTAGCATGCTGCCGTGATCGTCCGGTTGGTCCCTTTGCGAGGCCTGATATGTCGACTGACGCACTTCTGGAGAGTGAATATGCGATCAAGATGATCAAGGCGTCCCGCCAAAAACCGATGAATTTCGCCTTTGCTTTCAGCGGGCCGCTGGAGAATGCGCTGGTTGCCGACAAGATAAGAACCGGACCTCAGCTATTCGCTTTATTGAAAAAGAAAAAATACACCAAGGGATTCTGGGGCGAACTTTCCTTTGAAGGCTCCTCCATCGAATTTACGGTGAACAAGGAAATCACCGGCCAGCAGAAACTTCTGACCGAATGGTTGCGGGAGCACGGGCTGCCTTTGAAGGTGGCGGTGGCCCCGGCCGGGGACGGCGCCGATATGGAGCCGGATACAGCAACCGACCTTCCAAAGGCACGTGAGGAGGAGGCAGAGGAAGAAGACGACGGAGAAGAAGAGCCGGGTCAAAAAATCTTCCGACCGCAAACCATTAAAAAAAACATCCTGCGCGCCAGGAACGAGCCCTTTCACTTCGCTTATGGTGCCGGCGCCGATGGGGCCGACGATCTGCTGGCGCTCCATAAACGCGCCGCGGGCCGAAAACTGGCAGCCCTGATCAAGCAGAATAACGGTGCGGTAAAGGGTGCTTTCGGGACAGTGACGCTGGACGGCAAGATTGCGACCTTCCAGTGCGAGAGGCGACCCCCGGCGGGCCTTCCGAGGCGGCTGATGAAGCTGTTCAAAGGTTGGAAACTGCCTTTCAGGCCTGTCGTTCTCGGCCCCGACGGCGTGATCGAACCCGACGGCGACCTGGAAGAACGGCAATCGGAAGGCTCGGATGCCGTTTCAGAGCGGCTGGCCGAATTCAAACGGAAGCGGGACGACTATATCGGGCCGCTTCAATCGATAATTAAAACCAGACCGGAAACAGAAAAAGAAATACGCGACCTGTATCGCGAGCTGGATTCCGCCCTTTCCGCCTCCAATTCCGACGCCGCCGCCCGGGCGCTGGAAAGAGTGGAAGCGATGATCGGCTCCACCGGACCGGAGGAACGGGAGGATGGCATATCCCTCGGGTCTTCACGGTTAAGGGCCGATGTCGACCGATCCTTGCAGAGTTTCCAAAAAGCGTTTTCCGCCGTTTCGCCGGATACCGGAAAGTTGATAGAGGAAATACGGAAATATTGTTGGAATACGTATGAAAAAATGACGGAAAGCTTAGGCGCCGCTATCGAATCCGGCCAGCGCGCTGATGCCGTTTTTCTTGCTGGCGAGTGGAAAGACATGATCTTTGCTGATGAAAAATACCGGCGTCTTAAAATAGCTGGTGAAGAATTTAATATCGTTAGCCCAGGAGTTCTGTTTGTAGATTTCCTCCAGACAGAACTTCTGACTGGAAGCGGTTAAAATAGCGGATATTTTTCGGTTTATAAATTGGATGCGGGCGGTCGGCCGGAGGACATCAAATGTCTATGCAAGATTCCGAAAATTCATCCCAAAAAAAAGCAATCGAAAGCCTTGGCCAGGTGTTTTTTGCACAGTCCACCAGCGTAACAACGCCAGAGCCGGGTCCGAATGAGCGAAGTCGGGCTCTTAAGGTACAATTGCCGGATTTTTCCGATGAAATTGCAAAAGCTGAAAGTAAGCAAAAAGAAGCTGAATTTAGATTTCAGGAGATGAGCGACCTCTGTGGCAGGTATCGGGAGATGATGGATTATCCATTTGTAAAAGCCCGCCACGAAAGTACGGTAGAAAATGATGTTAAATTGCTAGAAGTTATTTTGGAGCAAACAGGAGCAAAAATTACAGAATTACACCTTGGATTTTCTGGTATAATTATTCAATTTGAAGAATTATTAATTGAATGGAAAAATTATAGAGGTAGTATCGATGAATTAAGAAACGGGCCAAAAAAAACTAATTTAAAAAAAGCTCTTTTTAAAAAAAGAAGAGAACATACTGATGTTATTATCGTGCCATTTTTTAGTAAAACAGACGAGGTATTTGCTTATATTAAGCAAAGATTTGATTTTATTATGAAAAAATATGAAAAATATGAAGTGTCTTTTTTACTCTATAAAGAAATAACAGAGATTAAGAAAAAAATTGACGATATTAATTTAAGTTACCAAATATTCATAAGTGGAGATTTGCCGATTCGCGGGGAAGAGGTAGATATTACATGTGGAGACATAGTTGAATTTTATAATAGTAAATTTGGCGATGAAGAAGTTGTTATTCAATACATCAATGGCGTAAGTTCAGTAGATGAGTTAAAGTTAATTTTGGAAAATATAAAAAAATTAAATGTTATGATAAAAATCTATGAAGCTAATGTAATAAAAAAAGAACGTGAGATAGAAGAACTAGGTAAATTAAAAGAGGATATTTTAATAAAACTGGAACATATTACCTCTGTATACCATAATTCTAGAAGCGGTAGTTTGACGGCTCGCGGCGTAAGGGTAAATGTTTTGTTCGACAATGTTAATGAATACTATAATACTGAATTCGGCGACAGGGATCAGCTCATTCAGGATATCAAAAAGGCAGAATTTACCGAAAGATTGAAACCTATTTTTAGAAGCATCAATCAGCTGGATGACTTGATCAAACAATATGAGAACGATGTACAGCAAAAAGAAGACGCCGTTGCAAGGTTGGTGAAAATAAAAAAAGAATTATCTCGCTCTATAAAACTATTAGAATTAAGAATGTCTGAGGTAAAATTTCCCAGGTTTCAATATAAAATAGAAGATTTGTATCTTCAAATTGAAATTATAAATAACCTTATATCCGATTTTAAATATGATATTGCTGGAGAGCAGATCAAACGCACCCGGTTAACCATCGATCATTATGACGAATATATTGAGAAACTTGCGTATTACGCTTTGGTTGAAAGGTCGCGCACTTCAACATGCCGCTTGTTGGCAGGAGATATGATAAGAGAACAGGACGAAGATCTGAGCGTAATGCTTGAGAGGCTTGAGGACAAATATCAGAGGCAATGCGCTGTCAGCCGGGACAAGTGGCTAACTCGCTTGGGTATAGCAGGGGAAAATATTAATGGATCGGTCAATAACCATTACACTACTTTCAATAATTCTGTGCCGGTCGGAACGGCAGTCAGTGTCTATAATGTCGAGGATACAGAGAATGGGGCGATAGCTATATGTAACCAACTTTTCACAACGGTCGTATGGTATCACCGAATTCATGCAACAGTCGTAAGCCAGGGGTATAGTTATCACCGGTACTGGAATAATGGAGGGCAAGCTTTGTATTCACCTAATGTACAGCAGGACGGCTTTGACACCGCTGATTTAGACAATACATACCAAAGAATGCGGACTGAAATGATAGAGCGTGTTTTGCTGGTTATCAGACTTCACGGGAGGGAGATGTAATTTGCTCAACGCGCTTGTTTTTCTATATTGTGTCAGAGCTCGTTGTGGGTGACTGCGGGGGTGTTTTTGACATCCTGTGTGTTTGGATCGAGATCGAACAGTGTCGTGTCTGCTGCTGGGGGTGTAGTCGAGGTTCAAGATTTTTTCGGCTATGGAACTCGCAACATCTTGTTGGCGAACGTTGGCAAGGTTAACGGGAAATGCCGGAGCTGAATGCAGAAACGGTCGAACAGAAGGCCCTTTTGGATTTCGTCATTTTTTTCCTCCCGAACTTTTTGACCGAAAATTGCGCCCTCCCAGACTTCTTGGGCTCAGGGACTTCCCTACAGGGACCGCCTCCATCGCCGTCTGGTCGCCGGGGCTCAACAGCTTTGGCAATTCCAAGCTGGGCACGCAGGCGCTGGAATTGCTCTCCAAACGGCTCGGCCTGTCGCTGTTCGAGCCGGAGCCTTTCCGCTTGCCCGGCGTCGGAAGGGCTTAAGCTTTTTATCGCGCGTTCCGGCTCCCGTCAGGCGAGCCCCAGCAGCGCGACCTTGAAGCGCTGGCGGATGACGAAGCCGAGTTTTTCATAGAGCGCGATCGCCGGGCTATTATTGGTGAACACATGGAGGATAGGGGTCCTGCCTTCCGCCCTGATACGCGCTGCCAGTTCAAGCATCAGCTTGTGTGCCAGTTGCTTGCCGCGATGATCCGGGTGGACGCAGACGGCGCTGATCTCGACAAACTCGCCAAAGCGCATGCGCTCGCCGGCCATCGCCGCCAGGGCGCCCTTTTCGCGTACGCCCAGATACTGGCCCAGTTCAATGGTGCGGGGGGCGAAAGGGCCCGGTTTGGTCAGCTCCACCAGTTGCTGCATCTCGGGCACGTCTTCAGCGGTCAGCCGGACAAAATCTGCAGCGGGATTGCCGGAGGGAGGGGGCACGGTCTGCGCCACCATCTGGAAGCCTTCTCCCAGTGCGGTGCTGGTGAAATCTCCGGGCGGCGAAAGCTGTTGCGGCGTAAACAGCACGGCCTTGCCGCCGCCCCCCAGCAGGCTGCCCAGCTCGGCATAGGCATCCGGCGTTTCCGCTTCCATGCCGGCAAAGACGGATATCGCCGGGTCATACCGTCGTGCGAGGGCGCCGCCGCTGGAAAGTGGCCGATGGTCCGACGTCAGGGCGGACCAGGCGGGATTGTCGAGCCGGGATAACTGGTCCTTGTTCATGACGACCCCGCGGGAGTGTTGGTCTGGCCCCCGGTTTACGGCAGGCAATCGTGTTCTAGCCGAATTTGCGCCGGAACAGTATGAAGCGCAGCTCCCCAAATTTGGCATCGGCGCATCGACGGGCTGATGACAGAGGCTTGACAGCCCGTTTGCGTCCAAGCATCGTTGAAACCGATTTCAATGACTTTGAACACTGTTTCCGGATTGCGCCGGGGCGGCGTAGCGGGCAGGGAGGAGCATGGCTTTTGATCTGACAGTGCTTGTGCCCTATCTGGGGCAACTGGCGGACGGCGCTTTGCTGACCGCCGAGGCCTGTTTTTTCGCCGTGCTTGGCAGTTTTGTCTGCGGCACGCTGGCCGCTTTTGCCGCCACCAGCGCGGAGCCGGGGCTGCGCCGGATTGCCGGGGCCTATACGGGGCTCTTCCGCAACATCCCCTTCATCGTGCAGCTGTTCTTCTTCTATTTCGGGCTGCCGGAGATCGGGCTTTATATCGATGCCTTCACCACCGGCTGCATCGCACTTTCCATCGCCGGCGGGGCCTATGCCGCCGATGTGCTGCGCGCCGGCATTTTGTCCGTTGATCCCGGCGTGGTGGAAGCGGCAAAGGTCAGTGGCCTGACGCGCCTCGCGACCTTTCGCCTGATCGTGCTGCCCATCGCGCTGCGTGCTTCGGTGCGGCCGCTGGGCTCGGTTTTCATCAACCTGATCCTTACCTCCTCCATCCTTTCCACCATCACGCTCAATGAGCTGACCGGTGCGGCGAAGATCGTGGCCTCCACCACCTTCCGCCCGTTCGAGGTCTATTTTGTGCTGCTGGTGGTCTATGCGGGGCTCACTTATCTGATGTCGCTGGCCATCAGCCTGCTGCACCGGCGGCTCAACCGCTACATGGCGGAGGGCTGAGGGGAATGCGGTACGCCGATTTTACCTGGCACGACCCGATCATCCTGCTGCAGGGCCTCGGGGTTTCTCTCTGGCTGTTCCTTGCCACTTCCGCCATCGGCCTTGCGCTGGGCATCGGCCTTGCGCTCACCCGCTATTACAGGGTGCCGGTTGTCGCCCGGCTGGTGCAGGTGGTGGCCGAATTCCTCAAGAACTCGCCGGTGCTGGTCCAGCTTTTCCTCGTCTTTTTCGGCCTGCCGGCCATGGCGCATATCAATGTGACGCCGGTGGAAGCGGCGATGATCACGCTTGCCGGCAATACGGCGGCCTTCGTTTATGTCATCGCCGTCTCCGCCATGGAGCAGGTGGGCCGCGACCAGGTGGAGGCGGCAAGGGTCTTTGGCCTTACGAGGGGCCAGATCGTCTGGCGTATCATCGCGCCGCAGGCGCTGGCCTTTGCCATCGGCCCGCTGATCGGCCTTGCCGTCAACCAGTTGCAGGTCACCTCCCTCGTCTCCGTGGTCGGGGTGATGGACCTCACCAAGGTTGGCAACATCCTCAACATGCGCACCCTGAAACCCTTCGTCGTGTGGACGGTGGTGGGGGCGGTCTATTTCATCATCGCGCGGCTGATTGCGGCGCTGGGCGGGGCGCTGGAGCGGCGCCTGCGCGCCCATGCGGCCTGGGCCGGGCTTTGAGGGCGGGTGGAAACAGATGATCGCCATCGAAAAAGTCGGCAAAAACTTCGGCAGCACTACCGTGCTGGACGGGGTGGAACTTGCCATTGCGCCGGGGGAGGTTGTCTCCATCCTCGGGGCCAGTGGCTCGGGCAAGAGCACGCTCATCCGCTGCATCAACGGGCTGGAGACGGTGGATGCCGGGCGCATCACCGTGGATGGTTTCGATGTGGCGGAAAAGGCCGGCCTTGCCGAGGCACGCCGCCGCTCTGCCACCGTGTTCCAGCTCTTCAACCTCTACCCGCATATGACGGCGCTGGAAAATGTGATGCTGGCGCCGACCATGGTGCTAAAGCGCCCGCGCGCCGAGGTGGAAGCGGAAGCGCGGGCCTTGCTGGAGCGTGTCGGCCTTGCGGCAAGGGCCGAAGCCTATCCGGCGCAGCTTTCCGGCGGGCAGCGCCAGCGCGTGGGCATCTGCCGGGCGCTGGCCATGAAGCCGCGTTATCTGCTGCTGGATGAAGTGACAAGCGCGCTCGATCCGGAGATGACGGCCGAGGTGCTGGCCATTCTCGCCCAGCTGGCGCGCGAGGGCACGACCATGCTGTTCGTGACCCACGAGATCGAATTTGCCCGGCGCATCTCCACCCGCGTGGTCTTTCTGGAGAAGGGCCGCATCGAGGTGAACCTGCCGACAGCCGAGTTCTTTTCCGAGGCGGGCGGCCTCGCCAATCCGCGCATTGCCCGCTTCCTCTCCCGCATGGCGGCGCCGGAAGCGGCAGCCCCTCTCTCCCCGGCCCCAACCGACGCACACGAGGCATCATGATCCTCCTCGCCAATTCCGAAGCCTGGCCCGGCATCAACCAGTCCGCCGAGGCGCTTGCCCGTGGCGAGAACGGGCTTGATGCGCTGGTGGAAGGCATCAGCCGCGTGGAGCGGGAAGTCACCGTGCGCAGCGTCGGTTACGGCGGCTGGCCCAACATGCTGGGCGTCATGGAGTTCGATGCCGGCGTGATGGATGGCAATACGCGCGAGACCGGCGCCGTCGGCGCGCTGCGCGATGTCATTCCGGCGGCGCAGGTGGCGCGCGAGGTGATGCGGCGCCTGCCCCATACCTTGCTGACCGGGGATGGCGCTCGTCGTTTTGCGCTTGAAATCGGTCTCAAGCCGGAAGAGACGCTGATCGAGGATAGCCGCAAGGTGTGGTGGGAACGGCTGGAGAAGGAACTCTCGCCGGAAGATCTGAAGCGCTTCCCCGAGCTGCCGCTGGCCTCGCTCAGCCGCTCCGTCACCGACCCCGAGCGGGTGCGCGATACCACGGTATTTCTGGGCCAGGACAAGGCCGGCGGCATCCACAGCGCCACCAGCACCTCCGGCTGGGCGTGGAAATATCCCGGGCGGCTGGGCGACAGCCCGATTGCCGGTGCCGGTTTTTATGCCGACAGCCGCTACGGCGCCGCCGCCTGCACCCATACCGGCGAGATGACGGTGCGCTGCGGCACTGCCCGCACCGTCGTGCTGGCGATGAAGCTCGGCTATTCGCTCGCCGATGCGGTGAAGCTTGCCATCGACGAGCTGGCGGAGCTTAAGGGCGGGTTCCTGGCCGGCGTGGTGCTGCATGCCATCGATGCGCACGGCAATCACGAGGTCGTCAATTTCCGCTGCCCGGGCGAGATCGCCTACTGGATCTGGCAGCCTTCCATGTCCGCCCCTGAAAGGCACATGGCAAAAATAATAAAATAACATCAATATGTTATCGAACAAGGAGAGCCGAGAGATGATGAGACGTCTGATCACTTCTGTAGCCCTCGTGGCAGCGCTGGCCGTGGGCGGCCTTTCTGCCGCGGCCCATGCCGGCAAGCTGGATGATATCCGCCAGCGCGGCGTGGTGCGCATCGGTGTGTCGCTGGGCGGCGAGCCGGTGGGTTTCCATGACGATGCCAACAATCCCGTCGGGTATGACGTGGATGTGGCCAAGCGCCTCGCCGAGAAGCTGGGCGTCAAATACGAGTTCACCGATGTTTCGGGCGACGCCCGCGTGAGCATGCTGGTCTCCGGCCAGATCGACGTGGCGATTGCCAACATGTCGGCCACGCTGGAGCGCGCCAAGACCGTCAGCTTCTCCATCCCCTATAACCGCGCCGGCCTGCGTATTGCCGTGCAGAAGTCGGCCGGCATCAAGAGCCTTGCTGATCTCTCCGGCAAGAAGGTGGTCGTCGGCCGTGGCACCACGGGCGAGACCTTCCTGAAGCGCGCCGTGCCGGGGGCCGAGCTGGTCTATACCGACAATTTCGCGCCGGACGGGCTGCTGCTCATCCAGCAGCACCGTGTCGATGCCGCCATCGAGGACAGCTCGCTCATCGACTATGTGGTGACCAAGAATGCCGATCTCGAGACGCTGCCTGAGCTTTACTCCAACGACCCGATCGGCATCGGCGCCGCCAAGGGCGATCCGGATTTCGTGCGCTGGCTCGACATGTTCGTGTCCGACTACATCACCTCGGGTGCCTATGAAGAGAACTACAAGAAGTGGTGGGGCGCCGAAGCCAATCCGCCGAAGCTGAATCCGCTCTGGTAAGCACTTTCAGGTACTGAAAAAAGGGCCGCCCGTTACCGGTGCGGCCCTTTTTGCTGGGTCGATTGACGTCGGGCCGAAGCCTTTACCCGGTCAGCCGCTCGGTAAAACGGGTGGCGATGTGGCTGACGCCGCCGACGCGGCTGTCGGAGGCGGTGAGGTGGGCGATTATGGCATCGACGAAGGCGCGGTGGTCATAACCGATGGACGAGATCGGATAGGCCTCGAAGCTCAGCAGCGACAGGTCGTCATAGCCATAGAGGCGGAAGCGCGTGGGGCGCCCTTCGGGGAAGTCCTTGCGCTGCACGTCCAGCAGGCCCATCGCCATGGCGTCGGAGGTGCAGAAGATGGCATCGGCGCAGCGTTCCCCGCACAGGGCAGCAGCAGCAGCCCGGCCGCTTTCATAGGAATAGTCGCCCTGGAAGGTGCGGATAAGCTGGATGCCCTCGATGCCGAGCGCGGCGCGGTAATATCCGATGCGCGCCTGCTCGACGAGGGAGGAGGAGCGGCCGGTCACCAGCGCCGCCGTCTTCACCCCCTGGCGGGCGGCATGGGAAATGGCCTGATGGATGCCCACCGCCTCGTCGGCGATCACCGCCGGGCTTTCGGCATCGTGGCGGCCGTTCAGCATGATCACCCGCTCGGAGCGGAACATCTCGCGCACGCTGGCAGCGTCGGCAAAATCGGAAAAGACGATGGCGGCATCGACATGGTAGGCAAGCCCGTCGCGCAGGAAATCCTGCACGCTCGCCACATCGCCCACCCGGACGAACATCACCTGCTTGCCGCTGCCCTGGATGCGGGCGATGAGCGAATCAAAAAGGTCGAGGTCGCTGAGATCGTGCAGGTGATTGACCAGCACGGCCACCAGATTGACGCTCTTGCGCGTGAGGCTCTGCGCCAGGATGTTGGGGCGGAAACCAAGCTCGGCGGCGGCAGCCAGCACGCGCTCGCGTTTTTCCGCCGAGACCGGACGGGGCGAGGCAGAAAGGGCGCGGCTTGCTGCGGCGCGGGATACGCCGGCCAGCGCTGCCACATCGGAGATGGTGGGCTGCCTGGTCGGGTCGGCTATGCCGGGCGTCCTGGTGTTTCGTGTCATGCTGCTCGCGGGGGTCGGGCGCTGATGCTTGAATGGGGAAAGAAAACTACTTCCAAAGGGTTGTAACATAGAGCGTGCATATGTTCGCGCGCTTTTGGTGGCAAGGGGGCCTTAGAAAACAAGTGCTGTGTTGTCTGGATGTGGGCGGCAGTTTCATCAAGTTCGGCACTGCCGAAGGGGCCGAGGTTACCTATCGTGGCAAGGTTGCAACCCCGGCGCGGGACTGGGACGCCTTTGTTTGCGCCGTCGCCACGCTGATTGCGGCGGCTGAGGTGCCGGCCGGGGCGCCGGTGGCGCTTTCCATTGCCGGTATCTTCGACCCCGACAGTGGTTACGCCACCACGGTTGCCAATATCCCCTGCCTTGAAGGCCACCGGCTGCCGGTGGAACTGGGCGCGGCCCTTGGCCGCCCGGTCTCCGTTGCCAATGATGCCGATTGTTTTGCCCTGGCCGAGGCGGTTGCCGGCGCGGGGCGCGGGCATCGCATCGTCTTCGGCGCCATTCTCGGCACCGGGGTTGGCGGCGGGCTGATCGTCGACGGGCGCATGGTGCGCGGGGCGGGCGGCATTACCGGCGAGTGGGGCCACGGGCCGGTTGCCGGCATGGTGGCCGGTGCCGACGGGCCGGTCAGCGCGCGGCTCGGCTGCGGCTGCGGGCAGGTGGGCTGCCTTGATGCCGTTGGCGGCGCGCGCGGTCTTGAACGGTTGCATGAGGTGCTGAGCGGCGAGCGGCTGGCCAGCCAGCAGATCGTCGAGCGCTGGAAGGTCGGCGAGGTGGTTGCCACCCGCACCATCCATGGCTGGCGCGATGTGCTGGCGGATCCGCTGGCGCTGGTGGTCAATGTGGTCGGTGCGTCGATTATTCCTGTAGGCGGGGGGCTTTCCGGCGAGCCGGGGCTCATTACCTTGCTGGATGAGGCTGTGCGTATGCGCATCCTGCGACGGCTTGCGGCGCCGCTGGTGGTGCCGGCGACGCTGGGCGGCGATGCCGGACTTATCGGCGCTGCCGTACTCGGTGCGCAGGAATGGCAGGGTGCAAGCCCTGTTGCAGGTTCTGATGGCCAGTTCTGATAAAGGAAAACCGGAATGATCCGTCTGGAAGTGTGCGTCGACCTTGCCGAGAGCATCGACGAGGCGATTGCCGGCGGCGCCGACCGTATCGAGTTGTGCTCGGCGCTGGAACTGGGCGGGATGACGCCGGGCCCCGGCCTCATGGGTTTTGCCGCCCGGCAGAGCGCCCCTTCCTACGCCATGATCCGCCCGCGTGGGGGTGACTTCACCTTCAGCCCGGTGGAGGTGGCGATGATGGAGGCGGATATCGATGCCGCCCGGGCTGCAGGGCTTGCCGGTGTCGTCCTTGGTGCCAACCGCGAAAATGGCACGCTGGATATCGAGGTGCTGGCCCGGCTCAAGCGCCGGGCCGAAGGCATGGGCACCACGCTGCACCGCTCCTTCGACCTGACGCCCGACCCGTTCGCCGCGCTGGAAGAGGCGGTGGAACTCGGCTTCGAGCGCATCCTTACCTCCGGCCAGGCCCGCTCCGCCACGCAGGCGACGGAATTGCTCTATGCCCTTAGCAGCCGTGCGGGCGGGCGCATTTCCATCATGCCGGGCGCGGGCGTGCGGCCGATCAATGCCGCAACGCTGGTGGCGGCAACGGGCGTCAAGGAAATCCACGCCTCAGCCTCCCTCATCCTGCCGGAAGCGGAAGGACGGGTGCGTGAGTTCGGTTTTGCTCCGCTCGAGCGCCGGCGCACCAGCCGCGATGAAGTCTCCCGCATCAAGGCGGCCCTTGCCGCACTTTAAGGATCTCCGGACAATGAAGCTCAGGACTCTTCTTCCCGCCCTTGCTGCCGCCCTGTTGCTTGCGGCCTGCGCACCGAGCGACAGCGATGTCGAAAAGGCAGTGCGGGCAGACCTTGCCAGCCAGGTGCGCGGGGAAAAGACGGTGCTCTCCTTCTTCCACACCCTCACCGGCCAGGGCGGCGGCAAGGGTGAGGTAGAGGCCGAGACGCAAAAGACGCTCGACGCCGCCGTCATCGGTGTCGGCAAGAAGACCGGGCAGCCCGATGGCTCCTACATCGTGGTGGTGACCGTGGCGCTGCCCGGCCATACGGCCACCACCAGCAATGTGAAGATGCTGAAAGCCTCGGATGGCTGGGTGGTGGCCAACTGAGGATGGCGGACCGCGAGGCGTCGCTTATTCGGGCAGGTGGCAGACCGCTTCCAGATTGTGCCCGTCGGGATCGATGACGAAGGCGCCGTAATAGTTGGGGTGATAGTCGGGGCGCAGCCCCGGCGCCCCGTTATCCTTCGCCCCGGCGGCAAGAGCGGCAGCATAAAAAGCATCCACCGCGGCACGGGTTTCTGCCGCCAGCGCAATATGCAGCGGGGATGTTGCCTCATCGGCGGCGCCGATCCACAGCGCCGGGTGCTGCGGCGTGCCGTAGCCGGCCACGTCGCCAAAATCCATCTGTTTGGCGTATCCCAGCGGCGCCAGCGCCTTGTCGTAGAAACTCATCATCGCGGCGGGCTGACGGGTGCGCAGGCCGATATGGTCCAGCATGGTGATTTCCTTCTGTCTTCAGGTTCCGGGGCTGATCGGGGCAGTGCGGGAGAGATCAGGGCGCCGGCGGGAAAAGTTCGACATGCATTTCGGCGCGGCGGCCATAATAGACCGCCCGGCGGCCGCTGAGGGAGACCAGATATCCGGCGCAGCCGGCCTCGGCGATAAGGGTGCAGAAAGCGCGATATTTGATCAGCCCGGCCTGCACAGAGCGTACGGCCGCCTCGACGCCGGCAGCTGAAAACTGCCGAGCCACCGGGCTTGCAAGCGGATGGCAAGCGAGTGTGAGGCTGGTGCCATCCGGCAGATAATAGGTCTTTTCATTCCGCATCAGATCGGCGTGATAACGCTCGACCCCGGCAGCTCTCAGCTGTCCGATGACTTCGGGAAAGCTCAGGCGTTCTTCGTCCGATCCTGTGGTGCAGGCGTGTATCGCGGCGCGGGCGGCTTCGGGCAGGGCGGGGATGTGGGTGTTCATCTCGTTCGGGCTCCATTGTCTGGCCACAGGGCGGCATTGCCGCCTGCATCGGCAGGCGGTGTGGTCAGGGTTCATCGGGAGGATGGACGTGCGGCTTATCCGGTCGGCGGCGTGCGGATGCCGGTCTGCCGGGTGATTTTTCCGAGGATGTCCAGCAAGGTCTGGCGTTCCCCGGCGCTCAGGTGGCCGAAGAAGAGAGCATCATTTTCATCGGCCAGTGCCGCCAGCTGCGGCACCAGTTCCCGCCCGGCGCCGGTGATGGCGAGGGTGTGAGAGCGTTTGTCCGTCTCATCGGCGGTGCGGGTGACGAGGCCCTTGTTTTCCAGCCGGTCGGCCAGTTTGGAGATGGCGCCGCGGGTCAAATCCAGCTTCCCGGCCAGCTGGCTCGGCACCATGGCGGGCACTTCGTAAAGTTCGCGCAGCATCACCCACTCGGCCACCGTCACCTCCATTGCCTCCACCTTGAGGGCGAAGCGGTGTGAGACCTGATTGGAGACCATGCGCAGCCAGTAGCCGAGATGGGTCTCAAGGGCGGAGAGGGGAGTATCGGGCATGGAACGATCCTGTTTGTTGACTAGGAAACTATCACATATTGTTTCCTAGTCAACTATCTTGATGGGCAGAAGATCAGGAAGGCCGGACAGCCGGTATCACCAGTCTCCCAAGCGCGCTGCGATGGCGGCAACGGCGTGGTCTGCCGATGTGGATGCCGTATCAATCCTCAGCTCTGCCTCAAGCCAGGGGGAGTAACTGCGGTTGAGCACTTTTTGCCAGTCGGGCTGGATCAGGCCGGGGATATCGGCTTCCCGGCTTTCAACACGGCGCCGGTGCTCCCGCGTGTCGGAGCAGAGGATTTCCACGCGCAGCAAATGGGTGCCCGCTCGTGTGGCGGCAGAAGTGAAAAGCTCGCGCGTAACGTCCCACGGGTTTACGCAGTCGATGATGGTGGTGTGCCCCAGCTCCAGATTGGAGGCGGCAAGCGCAGCCGCGATCTGATAACTCTCCGGCCCCGCCTCCTGCCCGGGGTTAAGTGCCAGAATGGCGACCTCTATTTCGTCGATCCGCAGATAGACGGCCCCCGTCCTTGCCGAAAGCTGGCGGGCTATTGTGCTTTTTCCGGTCCCAGGAAGCCCCGAAAAAGAAACAAGTGTCGGCACGCTGGAACCCTCTGGGCGGCTTGCGGCATCTGCCTCTCAGAAGTTTGCCATTTGCCTGCGCACCTGTTCCAGAAAAGCCTGCCGCTGCCCTTCGCCCACATTGTTCATGTCATAGAGCGCCAGAAATTTTACCGGGGCGAAGGGTTTTACCAGCGCGCGCAGCATGCGCATGAAAAGGCGCCGGGGCGGGTTGCCCATCAGGAAGGTGCGCCAGCGGGTGCCGCCGTAAGTGACGATAGCGGCCAGTTTTGTGATGTGCTGGAGATTGGGCGAGACGGCGCCGTTCTCCAGTTTGAAGGAAACACCGGGCAGAAACACCCGGTCGAAATAGCCCTTGAGGATGGCCGGGAAGCCGTAGTTCCAGACCGGGTGCACAAGCACCAGCGCCTCGGCACGCTCCAGCCGCTGCACGTAACTTTCCACCGGCTGCCGGTTGGCCGCGAGATTGTGATAGTCGAGCCGTTCCTGCCGGGTCAGCACCGGCTGGAAATCCTCGGCATAAAGGTCGCAGTCATCGACCTCGTGGCCGGCAGCTGTCAGCGCTTCCACCACCGTGCGGTGAAGCGCACCGCCGAAACTTTCAGCCACCGGATGGGCGAAGATCACCAGAACACGCATCTGCTGCCTCCGTCTCCTTCGCCCTTTGCCGGATTTCCGGGTCAGCCCGCCGCCTTGAGGCCGGGGAAGAGATAGGTCGTCTGGCTCGAAAAATCGAAATCGGGATTTTCCCAGCCGATCATTTTGCCCGGATTAAGCAGGCCCTTGGGGTCCGCCTGGCGCTTGAAGGCCAACTGCACCTCGTCGGTCTGCTTCATGCCGCCTTCTTCCAGCGTGTAGCGGTGCGGGTTAAAGATCGGGCAGCCATTATCCTCGTGGATGCGGATGATCTCCTCCAGCCGCCCGGGGGTGGTGTAACGCACGATGGGCAGGCCGAAGCAGGTGATGTTGCCGTCAAAGCGCACGAATTCGAGATGGGCCGGCACCTCGTCGCCGAAGATCTTCACCATCTTCATCGCCCGCTCGATCTGGTTCGGGAACGGGTAGAGCACCTGGAGATAGGTGATGGTGGGATCGACACGCAGGCCGAGCAGCGTGGTGTGGTTCCAGGCCAGCTCATAGGCCGGCGGCAACCCACGCTTTTCCTCCGCCGTTGCCGTATCGGTGCGGAAAAGCACCTCGCCCTTGTGGCGGCGGGTGAAGGCCATCAGCGCATCCATGGAATGCGGCGCGACGATCACGATGACGACGGACTGGTCGCGGCGGATGAAGCGCTGGTGCTTCAGGAAATAATCATGCGGCACCGGCGCGGCGATGGGGGCGATCTCCTTGAGGAGCATGCCGTCCTGATTGCCGAGCGCATCGCCGAACCGGGCGGCAGCCTCGAAATTGTCAAAGCCGATCAGCACGTCCTGCCAGTCATAGGCAGCGGTCAGCGGCAGCTCGACCTCGGTGATGATGCCGTTGGTGCCATAGGCATGGGCAGCCTTCTGTACCTCCTCGCCGGTCAGTTCGATGATCTGCGGCTCGGCTTCCATGGTGACGATGCGCAGCTTCAGCACATTGCCAAGATCGCGCAGGCCCCCCCAGCGGATGGAGCCGACACCGCCCGAGCCGCCGGCGACAAAACCGGCGGCGGTGGAGGTCTTGTAGGTGGAAGGGTGCAGGCGCAGCTCCTGACCGGAATGGGCGCGGGTGGCGATATCGATCTTGGAGAGCAGGGCGCCCGCTTCCACCAGCACGCGACCGGGGGCGATTTCCTTGACGGCGTTCATCGCCGACAGGCTGAGCACCACGCCGCCCGACAGCGGCATGGCCTGCCCGTAATTGCCGGTGCCGGAGCCGCGCGGGGTAACCGGCACACCAAGCTCGAAGCAGGCCTTCAGCACGCGGATAACCTCGGCCTCGGTGCGCGGGGTCACCAGCAGCTCGCCGCTCACATGGTCGAGCTGCTCTTTAAGGATGGGGGAATACCAGAAGAAGTCGCGGCTCTTCTGCTTCACGAGGCGGGGGTTATCCTCCATCTCGATGCCATCGAGAGCGGCCTTGAGGGCGGTCAGGTCAGTCATCACGCGACATCCATCAGATCGTCGAGTTCCCGGTAATCGGGCAGGGTACGGTCAATGGCGCGGCCTTCGCGCACCACCACGCGATCGGCCTGCGGGCGGGCCAGCAGTTCGGACCAGCCGCGGGCGCGGAACAGCACAAGGTCGGCCCCGGCGCCCGGGCGCAGGCGGCCGCAATCGGGCCGGCGCATCATGATGGCAGGATTGGCGGTAACGATGGAGGGCCAGTCGCCAAAGGGGTGGTCGAGATGGCAGATGCGCACTGCTTCGCGGAAAACCTCGACCATGTCGAGGTCGCCATAGGCGTAGAACGGGTCGCGTGTATTGTCGGAGGCAACGGCAACGGTAACGCCGCGCTGCTTCAGTTCATGCAGCAGGGTAATGCCGCGCCAGCGCGGGGTGCGGCCGGCCACGCGGTCCTGCAGATACATGTTGCACATGGGCAGGGAGACGACGGAGATGCCGGCCTTGGCCACCAGATCCATCGTGCGCTCGGCCTCCATCTCGCCCTGCATGGCAAGCGAGCAACAATGGCCGACAGTGATATGCCCGGTGAAATGGTTGCGCAGTGCCGCATCGGCAATATGGCGCAGCGAGCGGGCCGAGGGGTCGCGCGTCTCGTCGACATGGAAATCGAGATCGAGACCGGCTTCGGTGGCGGCCTTCATCATGCGGTCGAGCCCGGCATCCAGCTCCGGCACCATGAAGGTGACGGCGCCCAGCACGCCGGCATGGCGCTTTACCGTGCCGAGAATGTCGGCAAAGAAGGCATCATCGACCATGAAATGGATGGGAACGAGGCAGGCGGCCTGCAGATCGACCCGGCCTTTCCACTGCGAGCGCATTTCCGAGAAAACCGGCCAGGAAATGCCGTGCTGCGGGGCAAGGCTGTCCAGATGCGTGCGCAGCAGGCGGGTGCCATGGGCCCAGGCGCAGCGCAGGGAAAAATCCATGCGGCGGGCAACATCGCTGGCGCTCCAGCGTGCCTCGCGGTCCGCACCTACCGCGTTCAGCGCCCCCTCAAAACTGCCATCCGGGTTGGGTTTGCGCGGCCAGATATGGCCCTTGTCGATATGGGTGTGCATGTCGACGAAGGCCGGCCACACCATGCCACGATCAAGATCGACCGTCGGCAGGTCTTCCGAGGCCGTACCGCCCGCCGGGGTGATGCGTTCTATCATCGCACCATCGACGATAAGGTCGATGCCCGTCAGCCCGCCGGCGCCGCCAGAGGTGGCAAGGGCGGCGGGAAGGCAGGAGGCCGGGGCGGTGGCATTGGCAAGGCGGTAGCGTCTTGCGTCGGGAATGCGCACAAAATCAATCACTTGTCTTAATTCTCCCGGCGCAGGGCGCTTTCATGCCATTTGCGGAGCAGCAAATGGGAAACGAGGCTGGTGGCAAAGAAGATCAGCACGCCCGTGACCGACAGCAGGATAAGGGCAGCGAAGAGGCGCGGGATATTGAGGCGGAACTGCGCTTCCAGCAGGCGGAAGGCGAGGCCCGAGCCGGAGCCGGCGGACCCGGCGGCAAACTCGGCTACCACCGCGGCGATCAGCGCAAGGCCGCCGGCAATGCGCAGGCCGGCAAGGAAATAGGGCAGGGCCGCCGGGATCCTGAGCCAGAACAGGGTCTGCCAGCGGCTGGCACGATAAAGCTCAAAGAGATTGAGCAGATTGTGGTCGGTCGATTTAAGCCCCTGCGCCGTGTTGGAGAGCACAGGGAAAAAGGCGACGATCCAGGCGCAGATGAGCAGGGCTACCTGCGTGCTGGGCGTATAGATGATGATGAGCGGCGAGATGGCGACGATGGGCGTGACCTGAAGGATAACGGCATAGGGGTAGATCGCCAGCTCCACCCATTTCGACTGGGAGATAAGGATGGCAAGCGCCACACCGCCCACCAGCGCCAGGATAAGGGCGGTGAAGGTGATTTTGAGCGTGACGACCAGCGCGGCGCCCAGGATCGGCCAGTCCTTCACCAGCGCATTCGCCACCAGAACGGGCGAGGGCAGGATATAGGGCGGCACCTTGTGGGCGACGACATACCACTGCCAGACCGCCAGCAGCAGGAAGAGCATCAAAACCGGCACGAGGATGCGCACCAGCGTGGGCGAAAAGACGAGGCCGAGCGCGCGGCGGAAACCGCTGCCGGAGGAGGTCGCACTGCTGGCGGGGGCGGGCAGGATCTCGCTCATGCCGGAACACTCGCGTTCATGGCCGCATCCAGCGCGTCGGATGCCTGGCGGCAGCAATCATTATAAACGGTGCTGGTGCGGAATTCATCGCCGCGCGGATAGGGTGCCTCCACCCCCATGTCGGTGAAAACGCGGCCGGGCCTTGCGGCCATCACCACGATGCGGCTTGAGAGATAGACGCTCTCGAACACCGAATGGGTGACGAAGATGACCGTCCAGCCGAACTTCTCCCACAAGGTAAGAAGGTCGTTGTTGAGCTTGAAGCGGGTGATCTCGTCAAGCGCGGCAAAAGGCTCGTCCATCAGCAGGAGGCGCGGCCGGGTGACGAGGGCGCGGGCGATGGAAACGCGCATCTTCATGCCGCCGGAAAGCTCACGCGGATAGGCGGTCTCGAATTTTTCGAGGCCCACCATGGCAAGCGCCTCGCGCACGTCGGAGGCGGCAGCCTTCTTGCTGATGCCTCGCAGGCGCAGCGGCAGCCAGACATTTTCGTAAACCGTTGCCCACGGCATCAGGGTGGGTTCCTGGAAAACGAAGCTCACCTCCGGCTCGGCCTTGCCGGTGGCGTCATGCATGCTGGTCGGCCAGTCGAGGCTGCCGGAGGAGGGGGCGCCGAGGCCGGCGATGATGCGCAGCGCCGTGGATTTGCCGCAGCCCGAGGGCCCGAGCAGGCTGACGAACTCTCCCTGCCCGATATCGAGCGACATGTGCTCGAGGGCAAGCGTGCCGTTGGAGAAGGTTTTGGAGACTGACCGCAGGGAAACCAGCGGCCGGGCCGGCGCCGGCATGCCGGCGGGGGAGGCGGTGAATGTCACGTCCTTGAGACCCGATCTCGTAAGGGAACCTTGAAAATGTCCCGGGAGGAAGGCTCCCGGAAAAAATCCCCGCCCGGCCGATGCCGCGCTCTCAAGGGCGCTCGTGCCGTACCGGGCGGGGTGCCCCGGAAGGTCGTTACTTCATGCCGACGCCCTTGCAGACGAACTGGCTGGTGAAGACCTTCTTGTAATCGCCGCCCGCCTTGATGACGCCGGCGGTGACCATCTGGTCGTAGAAGGTCTTGACGTGTTCGTCGGTCATGCAGCCGATGCCGCCCTTCAGCGCATCGCCGGATTCAACCAGACCGAATTCCTTCATCGTCTTGAGCGAGAAGGCGATCTGCTCATCCGTCATGTCCGGATTGTCTTTCTTGATCGCTTCGTTGGCGGCCTTGTTGTCGCCATGGAGGTAGTTGTACCAGCCGATGATGGAGGCATCGACGAAGCGCTGCACCAGCTCGGGCTTCTGCTGCACGAAGGGCAGCTTGGCCTCGATGAGGGTGGAATAGGTGCCCCAGCCCTGGTCGGCGAGCAGGAAGATCTTGGGCTTGAAGCCGCCCTGGGTTTCAACCGCAAACGGCTCGGAGGTCACGTAACCCTGCTGGACCGAGTTCTTGTCGGCCAGGAAGGGGGCGACGTTGAAGGTATAGGGCTTGTACTGCGCATCGCTGAAGCCCGGGAAGGCCGCCTTCATCCACTGGAAGTAGGAGGCATAACCGTCCTTGCCCATGAAGATCGACGGCACCTTGATAAGGTCGGTGAATTTCTCGATGCCGGTATCCGGGTGGGCCATCAGCATCTGCGGATCTTTCTGGAAGATCGCCGCAACCTCGACCACCGGAATGTCCTGCTCCAGCGCGGAGAGGGAGCCGAGCAGGTCACCCGCCATATAGAAGTCGATCTGGTCGGCGAGCAGCAGCTGGCGGTTGGCCGCCTGCGGGCCGCCCGGCACGATGGTCACATCGAGCCCGTACTTGGCGTAGGTGCCATCGGCCACGGCCTGGTAATAACCGCCATGCTCCGGCTCGGCGAGCCAGTTGGTGCCGAACTTGACCTTGTCCAGCGCCAGGGCAGGCATGGCCATGCCCGCGGTCACCACGGCGCTGATGAGCGCGGCGATAACGGGCTTGCTCACGAGCGGTTGACCGGAAACGGGCTTCAACAATTTCATGTTTTTCTCCGCCTCTTGACTGTTCGAGCCCTCGTTTCTGTCTGGCCGGTTTCAGCCGGCCCCGGGGCTGCTTGCGATGGATGCGCCGGCGGGCAGGATGCCCCCTCCCGGCAAGGTCAACAGACGTCATGAGGCGCAAGAGGTGTGCCAGATGCTGCGTCGCGGCATGGCCCGCAGAACGGCATTGAATCCCGCTATGGACACTCGTCCTATTTGTCTAGTCATGAATAAAAAATGGGCACCTGCTGGCGCGGGAAGCGGCAGTGCCCAAAAGTCCGCCAGAGGCGCTTGCAAGCGGTCGGAAGCCGGGCCTAGTGTCTGGCAAATCCAAATCCTCGCCGCCGGTACGAGCCGCCATGCGCCATCTGACCCCGCCCGATATCCGCCCGCCCTTTGGCCGCTACAGCTATGGCGTTGAAGTTCCGCCCGGCTGGCGAATGCTGCTCTGTTCGGGCCAGCTTGCCATTTCGCCGGAAGATCAGATCCCCGAAGGGGTTGAGGCGCAGACGGAGCTGTGTTTCCGCAATGTCGAGGCGGTGCTGAAATCCGCTGGCATGGGGCTCGGCGACATGGTGCGCATCAATGCCTATGTGACGGCGCGCGAGCATATGAAAGGGTATATGGCGGCGCGTGACCGCTTTACCGGCAGCCCGCCGCCAGCCTCCACACTGATGATCGTCACCGGCTTTACCCGGCCGGAATTTCTGGTCGAGGTGGAAGTGCTGGCCGCCGCCCCGCCGCTGGCGGGCGCATAAAGATTTTCCAAAAGACAAACCGAACAGCAGGACAGGAACGAGCCGATGCTGCCCAAGCGCTACTGGCACGAAATGACCACGCGGGACTTCGCGGATAATGACACCAGCGGCTGGATTGCCGTGCTGCCGGTGTGCGCCATCGAGCAGCACGGGCCGCATTTGCCGGTCTATACCGACACCTGCATTGCCCGTGGCATGGTAAGCCGCGTGCTGGAGCTGCTGCCCGCGGACCTGCCGGTGACCTTCCTGCCCGATCAGGCGGTGGGCAAATCCAATGAGCATATTGCCTCTCCGGGCACGCTTACCCTTTCCTGGCAGACGCTGACGCAGCTGCTGATCGAACTGGGGGAAAGTGTCTATCGCGCCGGCGTCAAAAAACTCATCCTCATCAATTCCCACGGCGGCAATGTGCCGATCCTTGATGTGGTGGCGCGCGAGCTGCGTGTACGCCACGGCATGATGGTGGTGCCAACAGCCTGGACGCGCCTTGGCCTGCCGGAAGGCATGTTCTCGGAAGAGGAGCTGCGGGTCGGCATCCATGGCGGTGACATCGAAACCTCGATGATGCTGCATTTCCGGCCGGATCTGGTGAAGCTGGAACACGCCATCGACTTCAAATCGACGCAGAGCGACTTCATCCGCGATTTCAAACATCTGCGCGCCCATGGCACCGTGCCCATCGGCTGGCAGGCGCAGGACCTGAACCTCGCCGGCACCGTCGGTGACGCCAGCATCGCCACAGCCGAAAAGGGCAAGGCGGTGATCGATCTGGAAGCGAAGAACTTCATCGAGCTTTGCCAGGACATGGCGAAGTTCGACCTGAAGCGACTCTGGCAGGGATAAGCCGGGGCTGGTTCCAGCCTCGGCCATCCGTTCCGCCGCCGGGATTGAGCGCAAAAACAGCCGGCACGGTGGTATCCGTGCCGGCTGTTCTTCCAGGGGGCCTTGGCGAAACTCAGGTCGGCATGAAGCCCAGCAGCTGTTCTGCGACAGCACGGGGTGCCTCTTCCGGCATGTAGTGGCCGCAGGAGGTGAAAACGCCGCCAGACACGTTATCGGCAACCAGTTTCATGGTGTTCAGAAGCGCAAGCCCCACTCCGTTGTCGGCCCCGAAGGCCAGAACGGGAATGGCGAGCTTGCGGGTTCCCCGCTGGCGGTTCGCCGCCAGACCTTCAGCGCTCAGCGCCGCGCGATAATAGGCCATCGCTGACCGGATGGCCCCGGGCAGCGAGTTGACACGCACATACTCGGCAAGATCGTCGGGCGCGATCGCCTCTCGTCGGGTGGCCTTGGCGGCGAAGAGCCAGGACAGGAACTCGCGTTCGCGGCCGGCAAGCAGGATTTCAGGCAGGTCGTCCAGGCGGTTGAAGCCGAAATGCCAGGTCTTCACATTCGCGTCCTGCGCCGGAATGCCGGGAGGCGGCGGCTCGGAGATGCCGGGAAGCGCGGAATCGAAGACGGCCAGCCGGCGCACTGCATCCGGATGCTCCGCTGCCAGCGCATAGCCGATCCAGGCGCCGATATCGTGGCCCGCGACATCTACCGGACCAGCCCCGTCGATCCCGAGAGCGGTCATGAACTGCCGGATATCGCCGGCGACGGTGCCAAGGTCGTAGCCGCCTGCCGGGCGGGAAGAATCTCCAAGCCCGCGGGGGTCGAGTGCGATCACACGGCGCCCGGCCTGGGCCAGCAACGGCATCACGTGTCGCCATGTGTACCAGCTCTGTGGCCAGCCCGGGATGAGCAGCAGTGGCTCGCCCGCGCCGCCTTCGACGAAATTCAGGTGGACGTCCGGAAGACGGACGCTGCGGCGGGAAAAAATCTTCCAGAAGGGGCCGGGTTGCCATGGCTGGGAGCTGTCGGCGGAGCCGGTCGGAATGGTCATGTGCGTCATGGGAGAGCCTGCTTTTTTGGGAAAAGAAAGGAAGTGAATGCTTCCTAATTGTGCAAAAAAATTAATCCAGCAGCCGCAATGCCTCGCTCACGAGGCTTGCCATCTCCGCGCGGCTGCGCCCGGTTTTGCCGAGAACCCTCATGCCCTGCATCAGGCAAAGCAGCAGCCTTGCCGTTGCCCCGGCATCAATGTCAGAGGCGACGGACCCATCGGCCTGGCCTTCCTCAAGGCTTTCCAGCAGCCGCTTCTCGTGGCTGGCGAGGACGGCTTTCAGCCGCGCTGCAAGGTCGGGCTCGGAGCTTGCGAGATCGACCGCGCTGCCAACGACAAGGCAACCGAGAAGTCCATCCTCGCCCTGGCTGTAGTCGGCATAAAGCGAGAGGATGGTCGCCACCTTTTCATGCCCGTTGCGGGCCTTCGCCAGGCCGTCGGCAAGCCGGTCGATACGCAGCTGGATATAGCGGTCGAGCGCGGCATCGAAGACGCCGCGCTTGTTGGTAAAGGCCTTGTAAAGGCTGCCTTCGGCGATGTTCATCGCTGCGGTGAGCTCGCTGAGCGAGGTGGCGTGATACCCGTTGCGGGTGAAGATGCGGATGGCGCCGTCGAGCGCCGCCCCGGTGTCGAACTCACGCGGGCGGCCCGGGCTGCGAGCGGGTGCGGAAGAGGGGCGGGATGGCATGGTCGATATCCAGTGGCGCTGACGGGGACCATAATAGGAAGTGATCTCTTCCAAATCAAGAAGACAATTCCCCGGACCGTGCAGCCCGGGGAATTGTTGAAAGTGGAGCCTGTATCCGGCTGCGGTCTCAGCCGCGTCCGCGATAGGGCGGCACGCCCTGATCGGGGATCCACATGCCTTCCGGTGTGGCGCCCGACTGCCAGAAAACATCGATGGGAATGCCGCCGCGCGGATACCAGTAACCGCCGATGCGGATCCAGAGCGGGTCCAGTTCCTGTTGCAAGCGAAGGCCGATCTGCACCGTGCAGGCCTCATGGAAAGCACCGTGGTTGCGGAAGGAGCCCATGAAGAGCTTCAGCGACTTGGATTCAACCAGCCAGTTGCGCGGCACATAATCGATGACGATGTGGGCGAAGTCGGGCTGGCCGGTCACCGGGCAGAGCGAGGTGAATTCCGGGCAGGCGAAGCGCACGAGATAGGGCGTGCCGGGGTTAGGGTTCGGCACGCGTTCCAGCACGGCTTCTTCCGGCGAGTTCGGCAGCTTGCTGGCGCCGCCCAGCTGGGTCAGGTGCGCGGTGAGGTCGGTATGGGACATAGGGAGAGCTCCGGTCTGGCGCCGCTGCCTGGGACAGCGGGCGGAAATTGGCGGTTTCCTGCGCCCCGGAGCACGGTGCCGTCAAGCCCCGTGCAACAACTGCCTCAATCCCACCCGGCTTCGCCCTTCGGCATGAAGCCAAACCGCTGATAGAAAGCGACGGCGCCGGAGGGGTTGTCTTTCTCGACCTTCAACTCGATGGCGTGGAAGCCGCGCGCGTGAAAGGTCGCTGCAATATGGGTGAGCAGCGCTCGCCCAAGACCGTGGCGGCGGCAATCTTCGCGCACCGCAATGTCCTTTACGAAGGCACTGGTCCAGCAGAGCGCAGCGGCGGCCAGCCGGGCATCGGCATCTTCCACCAGAAAACATAAAGCCGGGTCGAACTCGCTGTCGCTGCGGGTCGCTTGCCACCAGTCCTCGAAGGGGCCGACCGAACCCCCGCCATGACGATAGGCTTCGGCAAAGAGGGAGTGCATTTCCCGGGCGCGGTCCGGCGTAAACGGGGCGAGGCGGAAGCCGGAAGGCCAGACGGGATCGCTTGCCAGCTTCGAGGGCGGTTCAAAGCGCAGGTGGTGATATCGGGACAAACCGGAGCCTCAGGTGAGATCCGCCAGCGGTTTGAAATCGCCGGCTTCGGCGCCGCCCAAAAGCGTAACATCGGCCAGTATCAGCCAGGCGTGGGCAGCAAGCTTCCCGCCCTCAAACCCGACACCGAAGCGGACCACTCCGCCCCGGATTCCTCGCCGGGCCAGCATCATCCGTCCGGCAAGCGCCCGCACGAGGCAGGTGTTGTGCCAGGGCAGGCGCCTGTCCATCCGGTTCAGCAACACGGCGACGCCCCGCGCCCGGGCCATTTCGGCAGGAGAGAGCGGCTGCGAAGACGACGCATCGTCCACACTTTTTCGCGCCGTCCCGAAGAGTGGCAGGGTCCAGCGTACCGGCACGACGAAGACCATGGCCCAGGCGACTGCCAGGGCCAGGGCGGCTTCAAGATAGGCCAGACGTAATCTCATTCTTGCAGCTCAAGCGTATTTGCCCGCCCAGAATACCGCGCCGGCGGGGCGTCGGCAAAGGGTGTGCTTGAGCCGTGCGCCGGGGGGCCGGAAATGGCCACCCGGCGGAACAGAACGGCCTTGATCAGGCGGCCTGCGAGCGGGCGAGGAACTGCTTGAGTTCGCTGCTCAGCAGCTCTGCGTCCCTGGCGAGGTCGGCGCTGATTTCGCCGATCTGGCGGGCAGCATCGCCGGTCTGGCGGGTGGTCTGGTCAATCGCGCCGATGCTGTCGCTGGCAGCGCGGGTGTCGCGGCTGGCGTCGTGCACATTGCGGGAGACTTCTTCCACCGCGCTGCCCTGTTGTTCGACGGCGCCGGCGATGTTCCCGGCGATCTGCGACATCTCGCCGATCACCGTGCCGATCTCGTCGATAGCACCGACCACGCCGCCCGTTGCCTGCTGGATGGCGCTGATATGGGCGCCGATTTCTTCGGTGGCCCGGGCGGTCTGCGAGGCGAGGTTCTTGACCTCGCTGGCCACGACGGCAAAGCCCTTGCCGGCTTCACCGGCGCGGGCGGCCTCGATGGTGGCGTTCAGCGCCAGGAGGTTGGTCTGGCCGGCGATGGCGTTGATGAGTTCAACAACGTCGCCGATTTTCTGTGCTGCCCCGGCGAGGCCTTCGGCGGTCGAGCGCGTGCGCTCCGCCTCTTCTGCCGCGCGGCTGGTCACGGCGCTGGAATGTGAGACCTGCTGGCTGATGCTGTTGATGGCGGCGGAGAGCTCGTTAGCGGCGCCGGCTACAGCCTGCACGTTGCCGGAGGCCTGAAGGGCAGCGCTGGATGCGGCGCCTGAGCGCTCGCCGGCTTCATGGGCCGCCCGGATGGTGACCTGGGAGGCGTCCTTCATGCGCGAGGCGGCGGTGAGGATGCGGCTGGCGACGGCGCCGATGCTCTCGGCAAGGCGCTTGGTAAGGCTGTTGAGTTCGGCCTGACGGGCGCGGGCGGCTTCATCCTCTGCCGCCTTGGCGCGCTGCAGCTCTTCAACCTTGCGGGCATTGTCGCGGAACACACGGACGGCATCGGCGATCTGCCCGACCTCGTCACGACGCTCCGTATCCGGAATGGCGATCTCGATATGGCCGTCGGCAAGCTCGTTCATGATGCGGGTCATGCCACGCAGCGGGCGGGCAACCTGGATGACGCCGATCCACAGCAGCAGGCCGGCAACAAGGATGACGCCCACCAGCGAGCCGCCAACAAGGGCGATGATCGTGGTGTGGTAGAGCGATGCGTTGTTGTCCTTGGCAGCGGAAAGCTCGGTTTCATAGATGGTGCGCAGATCATCGCCGGTGCCGTCGGCACTGTCGCGCGCCTCAAAGGCGTCTCCGAGAGACAGGGTCAGCGCTTCGCTGTCCTTCTGCTCATGGGCAAGGCTCATCACCTCGCCGACCAGCTTGCGGTAGTTGGCGGCACCTTCCGCCGCCGTCTCGATCAGCTTGCGCTCCTCCGCGTTGATCGCGAGACCGCGCAGGGTGGCGAGCGACTCATCGACCGTCTGCAGCTCTTCTTCCAGCGCGGCGCCGGCCTCTTCAACCGTCTTGGCGTCGTCCGCGAGGATGGCGGCCTTTTCCTTGTCGGCCGCGGAATAGAGCGCCTCCTGCATTTCCAGCACGGCAACCAGCCCGGCGGCATCGCGGTCGATGACCACGTTGGAGGCCTGGTTGAGACTGGAAAGGGCATAGGTACCGGCGCTGACAATCCCGAGGCAGAGCAGGACGGTAAGGACGGTCGGCACGAGCAATTTCTGCACGAGCCCGAGATTTTGCAGGGACTGACGCATCGGACTTTCCGGTTCCCGAGAAAGTGAGCGGCGCCGCCTGAAGAAGCCTGGATGCTGCCGGCAACGCCTTAAAAGGATGCCGGCAACATCACGGGGGGTTACGCAAAATACATCTATAAATCGGTATATATAACCAATTGAACTATAGTTCGTTTGCTGAAATTATCCGCTAACACGTTGTTGTTACGTGCAATTTTGTAATCAACCCTTCAGGGCCGCCGCGGCGCGTGCATTCTTTTCGATGGTTGCCCAATCTTTGGATGCAATCACCTCGCGCGGGGCAAGCCACGAGCCGCCAACGCACAGGATGTTCTTGAGGGCGAGATATTCGGGAGCGCTGGAGAGGCTGATGCCGCCGGTCGGGCACCAGCCCAGATGCGGCAGCGGACCGGAAAGCGACTTGAGATAGGCAGCGCCGCCAGCCTCGCGCGCCGGGAAAAACTTCATCAGCTCATGGCCACGCTCGGCAAGGCGCATCGCTTCCGAGGCGGTGGCGGCTGCCGGCAGCATGGGCAGGCCGCAGGCATCGACGGCATCCAGCAGCTGTTCGGTGCTGCCGGGGGAAACACCGAACTGGGCGCCGGCATCAAGTGCCTTCTTCGGATCATCCGGCATCAGCAGGGTGCCGGCGGCAACGATGGCGCCCGGTACGTTCTTGCGCACGGCTTCTATCGCGCCGAGGGCGGCCGGGGTGCGCAGGGTGATTTCCACCACCGGCACGCCGCCGGCCACAAGCGCCTCGGCCATCGGCACGGCATCTTCCACCTTGTCGATCACCACCACGGCGATGACGGGGGCAGCCTGCATCCACTGGCGAAGGGCGGGGGTGTAGCTCTTGCTCTGCATTTTTTGTCGCTTCTCGTTCTGATAAGGCGCGGCGGGGCTTCAGGCAGCGGCGGAGGCGATGAAGGCCTCCACATCGGCGCGGCGCGGAATGGGGGCAATGGCGCCGTAACCCTGCGTGGAAAGCGCAGCGGCGGCATTGGCGTAATAAGCGGCGGCCCAGGGGTCACGTCCGGCGGCAAGCTCGGCCAGGAACGCACCGCCGAAACAGTCACCGGCGCCGGTGGCATCCACCGGCTTTACCTTCTGCCCGCGGACACGGCGGCGCTCGTCCGGCGTGGTGATCAGCGCGCCATCGCCGCCAAGCGTCAGCGCCACGATGCGGGCGCCGAGCTTCAGGTAATAATCGGCCACCTTGTCGGGATCGGTAAGGCCGGTGAGGTGGGCGGCATCTTCCATGCCCGGCCGCGCGATATCGCAGCGGCTCATGGCAGCATGGATGACAGCCCGTGCCCGGTCGAGTGGCCAGAGATTGAGGCGCAGGTTGGTATCGTAGGAAACGGTAACGCCGGCAGCCTTCGCGGCTTCAATCGCGGCAAAGACGGCATCGGCCGGCCCGTCGCCGATGGCCTGCGAAATGCCGGTTACATGCAGGATGCGGGCGGTGCGGATGGTCTCCAGCGGCACATCGGTCGGCACCATCTTGCTGGCGGCAGAGCCGGCACGGCGGTAGCTGAAATGGTGGCCCTTGTCGTCATGGGTCACGAAATAGATACCGGTGGGCGCTGCACGGTCGCGCGCCACATGGGTGATATCCACCCCCTCGGCATTCCACAGATCGATGAAGGCATCGCCGAAGCTGTCGGCGCCCACGCGGGAGATGTAGCCGACCCGCGCGCCCTGGCGGGCAGCGGAGATGGCGACGTTGGAAGTATCACCGCCAAAGCCGGGCAGGAAGGTGCCGTCGGCACGCTGGTTCAGCTCATAAAGCGGTTCGCCGAGGCAAAGGATTTGCGGGGCGGGGGCAGGGCTCGTCATGTCTTCGATAAATCCCGAACTGCGTTTCCAAAAACGCGCCCGCACCTTCTTTTTGCTGCCGGCAAAAGAAAGCCGGCCCGGGGCTTGTTGCGTTCCGGGCCGGATCATAAGCGCGTTTTTTCAGCGGGCCCAAGGGCTAAATGGATGCCCTCCGGCAGGTCTTGTCAGGCTGAAAGCTGTTGCCAGCCGCCCGATTTTGCCGAAGCGAGGATCGCATGGACAATGTGTTCGATCTTCAGCGCTTCCTCAAAATCCGGGTAGAGAGGATGGTTGCCGGCAAGACCGCCCAGAAGGTGCGCGACCTCCACCGTCTTCATCTCGTTAAAGCCGAGCGAGTGGCCGGCGGAGGGCATGAAACGGTCATAGGGCGGATGGGCGGGGCCGCTGAGGATGGTCTTGAAACCCTGCTCGGCGGCGGGGTCTGCCGCCTCAAACAGGCGCAGCTCGTTCATGCGCTCCTGATCGAAGGTGATCATGCCCTTCGAGCCATGGATTTCGAAGGCGAGGTGGTTCTTGCGGCCCCAGGCGGCGCGGCTCGACAGCAGCGTGCCCATCTGCCCGCCGGCAAAGCGGATAAGGGCGTTGGCCTGGTCTTCATTCTCCACCCGGCCGGTTTCGCCGGGGCGGGTGGGGTCGGGCCGGTCGACGTGCACGGTGGCGATATCGGCTGAAACGCTGGCAACCTCACCCACAAGGAAGCGCGCCACACTGATGAGATGCACGGCAAGATCGCCGAGTGTGCCGGAGCCGGCATCGGCAATGCGGCAGCGCCAGGTGTAGGGCAGGCTCTCGTCCGCCATATAATCTTCGTCGCACACACCGCGGAACTGGATTATCCGGCCGATACGGCCTGCCTCGATCAGCCGTTTGGCATGCAGCACGGCGGGGTTCTTGATGTAATTGTAGCCGGCAAGGGAGCCGACGCCGGCCTTGCGCACGGCAGCGGCCATCGCCTCGGCATCGGCAAGGGTCAGCGCCAGCGGCTTTTCGCAATAGACATGTTTGCCGGCTTCAGCCGCGGCAATCGCCATGTCGCGATGCATGCCATTGGGCGTGGTTATGGAGACAACATCCACCGCCGGATCGGTTATCAGCGCCCGCCAGTCGCCGGTCCAGCGGGCAAAGCCGCATTCGCGCGCCCGCTGCTCGGCCCGAGCCGGGTCGGCATCGCACAGCATCTCCAGCCGGGGTTCGGGAATTTCGCTGCCGAAAGCGGCAAAGGCTTGGCGGAAGGCAAGGGCATGGGCCTTGCCCATATAGCCGGTGCCGATAACGCCGATACCGAAACTCTTCATCTTGGGTATGTCCCCGAAAGGATCAGGCGCCACAGGCGGCGGGGCAGGGCCCGCCACCTGTTCGCCTTGCTGATGCGGAAATGGTTTTTTACAGCTTTACGGTCTCGCCGGTGCGGGCGGCCTTTTCGGCGGCATCGGCCAGTTCCAGCGCCTTGAGGCCATCGATGCCATTGGGCGTCGGGGCCTTGCCGTCGTTGAGGCAGGCGATGAAATGCTCCAGCTCGCGGGCATAGGCCTGCTGGTAACGCTCCAGGAAGAAGGGCATCAGCGCATCGCCGGTATAACCCTTGCCGCTGGCGCTGCGCACCATGGTGGGCAGAGGATTATCCATCTGCAGCATGCCGAGCGAACCATGCACTTCCACGCGCTGGTCATAGCCATAGGTGGCGCGGCGGGAATTGCTGATCTGGCAGATGGCGCCGGAAGCGGTCTTGAGCGTGACGACGGCAGTATCGATATCGCCGGCAGCGCCGATGGCGGGATCGACGAGGCAGGAAGCGGCAGCCTGCACGCTCACCGGCTCTTCCCCCAGAAGGAAACGCGCCATGTCGAGGTCATGGATCATCATATCGCGGAAAAGGCCACCGGAGCGCTTGATGTAGTCGACGGGCGGCGGGGCCGGGTCGCGGCTGGTGATCTGCATCAGCTCGACCTTGCCGATCTCGCCGGCGCGGATGCGCTTTTCCAGCGTGGCAAAGTGCGGATCGAAGCGGCGGTTAAAGCCGACGAAGAGGGCGGTGCCGGCCTTGGAGACCCTGGCAAGGCACTCGCGCACCCGCGCGGAGCTGAGATCGACCGGCTTTTCGCAGAACACGGCCTTGCCGGCGGCGGCGGCGCGCTCGATGAGGTCGGCATGGGTATCGGTGGGGGTGGCGATCAGCACTGCATCGACATCGCTGGCGGCGAGGATATCGTCGATGGTGGAAATGCGGGCGCCGGTGCGGGCCGCCACTTCCTTTGCGGCGGCCTCGATCGGGTCGGCCACGGCGACAAGGCGCGCATTGGCGCTGGCGGCGACGGTTGCGGCATGAATGCGCCCGATGCGACCCAGCCCGAGCACGGCAATGGCTAACATTCCTGATTTCCTCCAGATTTCTTCTTGAGACGGCCCCATGAGACTGCCTTGCGGGTGCGTCTTTCGGCAGCCCTGTTGTTCCGGGCGCACTTTATCGCGCTCTTTCGGCTTTGAACAGAACACAAATTCTGGATTGACCTCGAGATGGAATTTTTGTTTCATTTTGATCCAACGACAGATCGAGGTTTCGACCCGCCCTACCGATCGGGTACGGAGGGGATAACGAGACCTGAGTAGGGTAGGGAATGTTCCGCCATGGGCGCGACCAAGGATCTCGACGTCATCACCGTCGGCCGCTGTTCTGTTGACCTTTATGGCCAGCAGGTGGGCGGGCGGCTGGAAGATATGGGCAGCTTCGCCAAATATATCGGTGGCTGCCCCGCCAACATTGCCGTCGGTACCGCGAGACTCGGCCTGCGCTCCGCGCTGATGAGCCGGGTAGGCGACGAGCATATGGGGCGCTTTATCCGCGAGACGCTGGAGCATGAAGGCGTCGATACCGGCCTTTTGAAAACCGACCCCAGACGCCTGACGGCGCTGGTGCTGCTGGGTATCCGCAGCGAGGACAGTTTCCCGCTCATCTTCTACCGCGAAAATTGCGCCGACATGGCGATAGCGCCGGAAGATGCCGACCCCGCCTTCATCGCCCGGGCGAAAGCCGTTGTGGTGACCGGCACGCACTTTTCCACCGCCGGGGTGGACGCAACCTCCCGCCGGGTGATGGAGCTCGCGAAGGCGAGCGGCGGCAAGGTGGTGTTCGATATCGACTACCGCCCGGTGCTGTGGGGCCTGACCGGCCACGGGCTCGGGGAAGAGCGCTTCGTCAGCAATGAGAGCGTGACGAAGCATCTGCAAACCATCCTGCCGCTCTGCGACCTGATCGTGGGCACCGAGGAAGAGCTGCACATTGCCGGCGGCACCACCGATACTGTCGCCGCCATCCGCGCGGTGCGGGCGGTGAGCGATGCCGTTATCGTGTGCAAGCGCGGGCCGATGGGCTGCTCCGTCTTTACCGGGGCCATCCCCGATACGCTGGATGAGGGCATCCGCGGGCCGGGCTTCCCGGTCGAGGTCTATAATGTGCTGGGGGCGGGCGACGCCTTCATGAGCGGCTTCCTGCGCGGCTGGCTGCGCGATGAGCCGTATGAAACCTGCTGCGCTTATGCCAATGCCTGCGGTGCCTTTGCCGTCTCCCGCCATGGCTGCGCGCCGGCCGTGCCGTCCTGGACCGAGCTTGAGTTTTTCCTGAAGCGCGGGGTGAAGCAGAAGGCGCTGCGCCTCGACCCCGATCTCAACCGCATCCATTGGGCAACGACGCGGCCCGTGCGCTATCAGCGCATGATCGCGCTTGCCTTTGACCATCGCTCCCAGATGGAAGATATGGCGCGCGAGACCGGCGCCGATATGGAGCGCATTGGCGATTTCAAGCAGCTGGCGCTGAAGGCCGCGCGGCAGGTGGCTGCCGGGCGCCCCGGCTTTGGTGTGCTGGTGGATGGGCGGCTGGGGCGCGATGCGCTGCATGCGGCCTGCGAGGGCGACCTCTGGGTCGGCCGGCCGATCGAGGTGCCGGGCTCCCGCCCCATACGGTTCGAGGAAGGGCCGGACCTTGGCAGCGCCCTCACCGAATGGCCGCTGACGCAGACCATCAAATGTCTTGTCTTCTATCATCCGGACGATCCGGCAGAACTGCGCGCCGAGCAGGAAGGCGAAGTGCTGCGCCTCTTCGATGCCTGCCGCCGCACGGGGCATGATTTCCTCTTGGAGATCATCTCCTCCAAGGCCGGGCCGATGCGGGACGATACCGCGGCGCGCGTTATCCGCCGCTTCTATGAGCTGGGGGTGAGCCCCGACTGGTGGAAGCTGGAGCCGCTGACCAGCAGCGCTGCCTGGCGGGCCGTTGCCGGGGTGATCGAGGAGAACGATCCTTATTGCCAGGGCATCGTGGTGCTGGGGCTTGAAGCCGATGAAGCAACGCTGATCGCTTCCTTCAGGCAGGCAGCCGGCGAGCCGATGGTGAAAGGCTTTGCCGTTGGCCGTACCATCTTTGGCGATCCGGCACGCGCCTGGCTCAAGGGTGAGATTGACGATGCCGGCGCCATCGAGATGATGGCCGGGCGCTTCCGTACGCTGGCCGATGCCTGGCTGGAGCTGCGGCCGGACGGAAGCGGCCCGGACGGGAAGAGATAGGGCAAAATGCCCCTGAAATGCCTTGGGGGCTAAGGCCCCTGAACGGCGATACTGGATGTGACGCGGATAAATTGTGCGGGAAGCGCCAACCGGCAAAAAGACCGGTGAAGGACGCAAAAACCCCCGCCCCCAGGGAGGAAGAGATGGCAGTGGTTCGCCTTACCATGGCACAGGCCGTGGTCCGCTACCTTGCTGCGCAGATGACGGAACTGGAAGACGGGACCCGGGCGCCGCTTTTTGCCGGCGTGTGGGCCATCTTCGGCCATGGCAATGTCGCCGGCATGGGCGAGGCGCTTTATGGCATCCAGGACAGGCTGCCGACCTATCGCGCCCATAACGAACAGGCGATGGCGCATGCGGCGATTGCCTATACCAAGGCGCTCGGCCGCCGGCGCATGATGGCCTGCACCACCTCCATCGGCCCCGGCGCCACCAATATGGTGACGGCGGCGGCACTGGCGCATGTCAACCGCCTGCCGCTGCTCTTGCTGCCGGGTGATGTGTTTGCCGGCCGCGAGC
The DNA here is from genome assembly GCA_030657355.1 of Radicibacter daui. Classification (GTDB taxonomy): domain Bacteria; phylum Pseudomonadota; class Alphaproteobacteria; order Radicibacterales; family Radicibacteraceae; genus Radicibacter; species Radicibacter daui. The sequence goes on along the minus strand of CP131057.1, from coordinate 621,259 downwards.
CGGACCCGGTGCTGCAGCAGATCGAGAGTTTTGCCGACGGCACCGTCAGCGCCAATGACTGCTTCCGCCCTGTTTCGCGTTTCTTTGACCGCATCCAGCGCCCCGAGCAGATTTTGCAGGCGCTGCCGCGCGCCATGGCCGTGCTGACCGACCCGGCGGAATGCGGCCCGGTGACCCTGGCGCTGTGCCAGGACACCCAGGCTGAAGCTTATGATTATCCGGAAGAATTCTTTGCCGAGCGCCTGTGGCGCTGGCGCCGCCCGCAACCGGACCTTCTGGAACTGGCCGACGCGGCGGCTGCCCTCAAGGCAGCCAAGAAGCCGGTGATCATTGCCGGTGGCGGTGTGCTCTATTCCGCCGCCAGCCACGCCCTTGCCGCCTTTGCCGAAGCGCATGGCGTGCCGGTGGCCGAGACGCAGGCCGGCAAAAGCTCGCTGGCGTGGGATCATCCGCTCAATCTCGGCTCCGTTGGGGTGACCGGCAGCTCGGCCGCCAATGCGATGGCGGAGGAGGCGGATGTCATTCTGGCCGTCGGCACCCGCCTGCAGGATTTCACCACCGGCTCTTGGGCACTCTTCAAGGCGCCGGGGCGAAAGCTCATCCAGCTCAACACCCAGATGTTCGATGCCGGCAAACATCACGCGCTGGCGCTGGTGGCAGACGCGCGTGCCGGGCTTGATGCCCTCTCCGCCACGCTCGGGGCTTATGCGGCGCCGGCCGACTGGACGCAGAAGGCCAGCCGCGGCATCGGCGATTGGAACCAGGCCGCTGACGCGGCGATGGCGGCGAGCGAAACCGCCCTGCCGTCCGACGCGCAGGTGATTGGTGCGGTAACGCGGGTCATGGGGCATGACGCCATTGCGGTGTGTGCGGCGGGCGGCCTGCCGGGTGAGCTGCACAAGCTCTGGCGCGCCAGTGGCCCGCATGGTTACCACATGGAATATGGCTATTCCTGCATGGGCTATGAGATTGCCGGCGGCCTTGGCGTCAAGATGGCGCGGCCGGAGCGCGATGTGGTGGTCATGGTGGGTGACGGCAGTTACCTGATGCTCAATTCCGAGATCGCCACCAGCGTGATGCTGGGCCTGAAGCTCACCATCGTCGTGCTGGATAATCGCGGTTATGGCTGTATCAACCGCCTGCAGAAGGCAACCGGCGGCGCCCCCTTCAACAATCTGCTGGCTGATACGCGGCATGAAGTGCTGCCGGAGGTCGATTTCGCCAAACATGCCGAGAGCCTTGGCGCCGTGGCGCGCAAGGTAACGGGCGTTGCGGCGCTTGAAGCAGCGCTGGAGGCCGGCAAGGCCGATACGCGCACCACAGTCGTGGTGGTCGATACCGACCCTTACATCACCACCAATACCGGCGGGCACTGGTGGGATGTAGCGGTGCCGGAAGTCTCCACGCGCGAGAGCGTGCGCACGGCGCGCGAGAACTATGTCGCCGCCCGGCGCCGGCAGATCCTCGCCAACTGAATTTTCCTTCTTTCTCTAACGCTCAAGAGCAGACCATCCATCATGAGCATCCGTCTCGGCACCAACCCGATTGCCTGGTCCAACGATGATGTGCGCACGCTGGGCGCGCATATTCCGCTGGAGCAGTGCCTCAGCGAAGCGCGCAAGGCCGGCTTTACCGGCATTGAGCTCGGCCACAAGTTCCCGACCGACAATGCCGCGCTCACCAAAATTCTGGGCGCGCATGACATCAGCCTCGTCTCCGGCTGGTATTCCGGCAGCCTCTTGGTGCAGGACGCCGCCGCGGAAAAGAAGGCGATCCAGAGCCATATCGACCGGCTGAATTCGCAAGGCTGCTCGGTGCTGATTTTTGCCGAAACCAGCAATGCCATCCATGGCGACATCACCGCCCCGCTTTCAAAGAGCCCGGTGATCAGCGCCGACGAGATGAAACGCTTTGGCGAGCGGGTGACGGAAGTTGCCGCCTATGTGAATTCTCAAGGCCTCAAATTCGCCTATCACCACCATATGGGCACCATCGTGGAGAGCGGCGCTGAGATTGACGCCTATATGGCGGCCACCGGCCCGGAAGCCGGCCTGCTGCTCGATACCGGCCATGCCACCTTCGGCGGTGCCGATCCGCTGGCGCTGGCAAAGCGCTACAAGGACCGCATCACCCACATCCATTGCAAGGATGTGCGCAAGGACGTGATGGCGAAGGCGAGGGACCAGGATCTCTCCTTCCTCAAGGCCGTTATCGCCGGCGTCTTCACCGTGCCGGGCGACGGCATGGTGGATTATGTGCCGGTGCTGAAGGTTGCCGCCGATGCCGGTTATGAGGGCTGGCTGGTGGTTGAGGCCGAGCAGGACCCGGAAATCGCCAACCCGCTGAAATACGCCACGATGGGCCATGACAACCTTGCCCGCTTCGCGCGCGAGGCCGGTTTTACCGTCGTCGGTTGAGGCCAGTACCCGGCCATCAGGGCCGGGCAAGGAACAGGTTTTAAGGAGGAAGTCACCATGTCGAAGCTGCTGGTCAAACCCGCAAGCCCCGATGCGAACGGCACCGTCACCCGGGTGACGCCCGAAAGCGCCGGATGGACCTATGTGGGGTTTGCCTTGCACAAACTGGCGGACGGCCAGCGCTTCGGCGGTGAGACCGGCGACAAGGAAATCTGCATCGTCGCCGTTACCGGCACCATCAGCGTCACGGCGGGCGGCCAGAGTTTTGAGCGCATCGGTGGTCGCAAGACGGTGTTCGACGGGGCGACCAGCTCCGTCTATGTGCCGAATGGCGAGGCCTATGAGGTGGTGGCGCATGGGGCGGCGGAAGTGGCGGTCTGCTCCGCGCCCGGTGCCGGCAATCATGAAGTGCGCCTGATCGGCCCGGCCGATGTGGGTTTCGAGGAACGCGGGCAGGGCAGCAACCGCCGCCTCGTCTACAACATCCTGCCGGAAGGCAAGCCGGCGGACAGCCTTCTCGTCGTGGAAGTGGTGACGCCTGCCGGCAACTGGTCCTCCTATCCGCCGCACAAACACGACCAGGACGACCTGCCGCGGGAATCCTTCCTGGAGGAGACCTATTATCACCGCCTGAACCCGTCGCAGGGTTTTGCCTTCCAGCGTGTCTATACCGACGACCGTTCGCTGGACGAGACGATGGCGGTGAGCGACGGCGATGTGGTGCTGGTGCCGCGCGGTTATCACCCCGTCGGCGCCGCCCATGGCTATGACCTCTATTACCTCAACGTCATGGCCGGCCCGCACCGGGTGTGGAAGTTCCACAATGATCCGGCGCATGAGTGGATGCTGAAGAAGTAAATAGCTTTCAGGAAAGGGGGTTAGGACATCGGGCTGCGGTCACAATGCACTTAATTCTGTCTGCTCTTGGAAGGGATCTGAACAGAAGGGGCGCCGGCGTTTAGTCAGCTAAACTTTTACCTAATTTACGGCAGCAACAATATGTTCTTGTCTGAACTGTCTGCGTTTCAGTCGTTAGTCCTTCAGAAGTGGACGGTCTCTGAATCATATCGAGTACATTCAAGGGGGTAGATCAATTTAGCAAATGGCATGTCAGATGTGGTCAGCGTCTGCAGGGGCGCGATCATTGTGCGGGGCTAAATATGAGTCGAATACGGGCAAATATGGCGTTTTCTCCAAATGGTTTACGCCAATATATTGGCAGGCCTCTATAATGTAGTCTTGAAGCCATCGGTGTTTTGCGCGAACTCGTTCAGATGAGAGAATTTCCTCTGAAGATTCATCGAATATTGCCTTCGCACTGTCCCAAATGGATTGGTGATTGTTCTCGTTAATAACATTAAGAAACCAGTTTGGCCCGGACTTTAATATTAATTTGCGTTCATAGGCGTCCGGAAACATTTCATGTATGTTGTTATCGACCATAATTCTCGGAAAATCGGCCAAAGTTGACTCGAGCATATAAGATTTTGTTAAAGCCGGACTGTAGGTGATTGTTTGATTGTGGAAGTGCTCTCCATACGAGACGCCTCCTCGAATAAGCAACCCCTGTTCTAGGAAGCTGCAAAAGACCTTGCCCAATATGTTGATTAAATCGAATATAAGATTTCTATCGGCACAAGTAATAAAAATGGAATCCGAAATTGCTTGATGAGAAAAGTGGGCTCCGTTTACATCATCAAAGACGTGAAACGCAGTTATCATTTTTTCTTTAAATGCCTGATTTCCATTCTTAATATCAGTATCGAGAAGGTTCTTGTATCCTAAAATATCTAGGAATGCCACGTAAGAATAATCAGCCATTTATTATGGCTCCTGCAATTTTTTCTATTTCATTGCCGTATTCTTCGGCCCGATCCATCCAGCTTTCGAGTGCTACCCCCTGCCATGCCGCGCCCTTTTCCGATGCAAATTGCGTATCGCTCTTATTGAGATCAAAGATCGCCTTGCCAACGAGTTGAGAAACTGGCGCCAATCCTCCGAAATCACGTATGCTTGCAACATATTCCGAAGCTGTCTTCTGGGACGGCAGTTCACTGACAATTTTTTCGCGTATAATCTTAAGAATTTCAGCCTCCCAATACTGGTATGGCTTTCGGGTGCGACCCGCATACGCCTTGAAATTCTGGCTAATGCCGCCGTAGAAGACTGGTTCGCCGGGGAATGATGAGAGTCCGAACGGCTCGAAGGTTGCTATGACCTTTCGATGCCGTTCAATCCAAGTCTTAATAAGATTCGCGAGGGCGGTGACGGCTTGGGCGCAAAAGCGGTCAGGAGTAACAGGAATGAAGTAACCATCACAGCTCAAGAGTGCAAGATTCGTAATCGCGCCGCTCGATGGCCCGAGGTCGAGCAAAATATAGTCAAAATTATGCTCTTTAATCAAATCATTAAATAAATTGTAAAATACATTATAAGTTTGTTTTTCATGCACGCTCTCGGTTATTGCAAGAGACAGAGCATTCGATAGAAATCTCTCCGCTAGGCTGAAATTCCAATCCCCGCGTAAAATATAAAGGTTTTTGTAAACTGGGTGGTCAGGTAAAACCAAATTTTTAACGTCAATACGAGACGCATTTCCCTCAAAGCGAGGTCGTAGAGTCTCATAGATTGATGTTCCAGGGAGGGTGTCGGTATCTGCCGAAGCAAAAAAAGTCTCTGTCAAATTACTTTGTGGATCTGCATCGACTAGTAATACTTTTTTATTGAGGCGCTGAGATAGGAAAACTGCGAGGTTAAAATTGGTTGTTGTTTTTGATACGCCACCTTTGTGATTATAGAGTGTAAAAACTTTTCTCTCTTTCATGGTCGCGGCCTGTTCAATTTTGGATGGCATGGAATCCGATTTCGAGCGTAATGGGCCCGGGTCGGGAATCCAAGAGTGAATTTGGGTTGCTGAGTTGGCTGAAACTACCCCTCCTGAGGGCGGTCGATGCTTCCAGACGAGGCTAAAAGCAGCTTGCTTCTGTCTTGGACCTGACGCGGTTTCGTCTCCGGCCCCCACCTTGAACAGATATAGCTTCAGTTCAGCGCGATGGGCTTTCGAAGGGGATTGAAGGCTGCTGCCTTCGTGGCTGTCGGAGCAATATGACCCGAAGCGGCGCTAACCGTGGTGGAGCACAATTCATTCCGTCGGAGAACGGGGCGATACAATTTTCTGCAAAGCTAAGGATTCTTGCATAGCCTTCGATGGCACGGTTGTTAAATATCTTGTAAAGCGCTTTTGACTTAAAATTCATCTGCTTATAAGAATGAAATAACAATTTTTGTGGAAGCTGGGGCGGTTCTGCGCTCTGGTTCTGACAAGCCCTTCATTCTTCTCGCGGTTTTGGAATGTCCCCTGTTTTCTCGCCCTTGCGCCTTGCCATCATCGCCGACGATCTGACCGGTGCACTCGATGCGTCGGCGGGGTTTGCCGGGCGGGGTCTTCGGGTCGAGGTGGCGCTGAGGCCGGAGGCGGTAGCGGATGCCGTGGTCAGCGGGGCGGAGGTGGTGACGGTCAGCACCTGCTCGCGCGAAATAACGCCGGAAGCGGCGAAGGCTGCTGTCGCGGCAGCGGTCGCGCAGCTGCCGGCGGGTGTGCGCCTGTTCAAGAAGGTGGATTCCCGCCTCAAGGGACATATCCCGGCGGAGCTGTCGGCACTTTCCTTCACCCGTGCCCTGGTGGCGCCGGCCATTCCGGATTTCGGGCGGATCGTGCGGGGCGGGGCGGTGACGGGCTTCGGTGTCGAGACGCCTATCCCGGTGGCGGGACAACTCGGAGAATTTGCGGATCGCTGCACGATACCGGAAGTGGCGAGCGATGCCGAAATGGCGGCGGCGCTTGCTGCCTTTGGAGAGGATGGGCTGCTGATCGGGGCGCGCGGCCTTGCCGAAGTGCTGGCGCGGCAGATGACGGGCAGGGACGTTGCGACCGCACCGGCCCTTGCCGGCCCGCGCGGGCTGATGCTGATCGGTTCGCGCGATCCCATCACGTTGGCGCAGGTGGCGCATCTGCGGCAAAGCCGGCCCGGCCTTCAGTTCGTACCGGCGCCGGACGGGGTTATCGAGGGGGCGCCGGGCACTGGCGATCTGGCGCTGGTTCAGGCGTTGCCGGGCGCCGGGAAATCGACGGGGGCTGAAGTGGGCGAGCGGCTTGCTTCCGGGCTGCATCCGGCTTTTACGAGCCGCTATGACACGGTGCTGATGACCGGCGGCGCGACGGCGGAAGCGGTGCTGATGGCCATGGGCATCCACCGCCTGCGGCTTCTGGGCGACTGCCTGCCGGGCCTGCCGGTTGCGGTGGCGCGTCAGGCGGACGGGAAGACCTTGACGATTGTCGCAAAATCGGGCGGTTTCGGCGGCGTGGAAACACTGACGCAGGTCGCAGACATGATCGGTGCAGCGGGGTGAGGGAGATGGCACGGGCAGCAGCAAACAGCAGTGGCCGCAAAAGCCTTGCAGATCTTGTCTTCGACCGGATGCAACGCGCCATCAAATCAGGCTCCTACCGCCCGGATGAGCGGCTGCCGACGGAGCATGAACTGGCTGCCGAGTTCGAGGTGTCGCGCCCGGTGGTGCGGGAGGCGCTGAAGCGGCTGCGCGATCAGGGACTGATTTATTCCCGCCAGGGCGCCGGCAGCTTCGTACGTCAGCTCGGCCTGCGCCAGCCGCTGGGGTTCGGCCAGCTGGAAAATGTGTCCGATCTGCTCAGCTGCTACGAATTTCGCCTGACGGTGGAGCCGGAAGCGGCCGCGCTGGCGGCCGAACGGCATCGGCCGGAGACGCTGGCCGGCATCAGCGCCGCGCTCGATCTGCTGCGCGATGCCACCAACCGGCTGTCGCATCGCGAGGATGCCGACTTCCAGTTCCATCTCTCCATCGCCAATGCCTCGGAGAACACCTACTTCTCCACCGCCATGGAAGCGCTCAAGGACCATATCGCCGTCGGCATGCGCTTTCACGGCGCCTCGGTAAAACGCGAGGCCAGTGGCCTCACCCGCGTTTTTGGCGAGCATGCCGCAATCTTCGAGGCGATCCGCGAGCGCCAGCCGGATATTGCGCGCGAGCGGATGAAAAACCACCTTATCGGTTCGCGCGAGCGCCTGTTTGAGCGCCGGCGGCCGGATGGCACCATCATCGACGAGGTTGCCATACCGGCGGAGGCCTGAGCCCCCGGCCGGTATCCGGTTTATTCGTCAGTAGGCGGCCTGATAGATCGCCCGCACATCCGCAACGCTCATGTCGCGCGGGTTGTTGTCCATCAGGCGGCGGATAGCGTGCGCTTCCTCCGCAAAGCCGGAAAGCTGGTCTTCCCGCGCCTTGTGGGCCGAGAGGCGCATTTCCACCCCAAGATCGGCGCAGAAGCCGCAGGCCGCCTTCAGCAACCCTTCATCCTTTGCGCGTGCGTCAAGGCCAAGCGCGGCGACGATTTCGGCCGTCTTGGCGCTTGCCACCGGCTGGTTATAGGCCAGCACATGCGGGAAGATGATGGCGTTGGCGAGCCCGTGCGGCAGGCTGAGGCGCGTGCCAAGCGGATAGGCCAGGGCGTGGCCGGCGGCCGTGTTGACCGGCCCGAGGCAGATGCCGCCATAGAAGGAGGCGAGCATCATGCCTTCGCGCGCTTCGGTATCCGCCCCGTCGCGCACGGCACGGGCGAGATAGCGGCCGACAAGGTCAATGCCCATGCGGGCATAACCGTCGATCACCGGATGTGCCTTGATGTTGGTGAAGGCTTCCACGCAGTGCGCCATGGCGTCGATGCCGGTGGCGGCGGTGACGGCGGGCGGCACGGTATAGGTCAGCACCGGATCGAGGATGGCGATATCCGCAATCAGATACGGGCTCTCGACCGCGATCTTGTTGCCCTTTTCCGGGTCGGTGATGAGCGAGCGGATGCCAGCCTCCGACCCGGTGCCCGCAGTGGTTGCCACCTGGGCCAGCGCGGTGCGGCGGCCGGCCACCTTGTTGGGGCCGGCAACGTCAAACAGGGTTTGCTCGCCATCCCAGAGCGCGGCCACCAGTTTGGCAACATCCAGAACCGAACCGCCACCAAGGCCGATCACGAGATCGGGTCTGGCCTTGCGGGCGGCTTCCAGCGCGGCTTCGAAGGTGGCGATATCCGGCTCGCCGGGAATGGCATCGAACAGGCTGACCGTGCCCTTGAGGCCCAGCTTGCCGACGAAGCCGGCCGTATGCGGGGTTGCCAGCACGAAGATGCGCGAGAAATCCGCTGCCCAGTCGCCAAGGCGGGCAGCGGCATTTTCGCCGATCTCAAGCCGGCGGGGCTGATGCAGGGTGATGATGCGGGCCATGCTGCCAGTCATGCTGCTCATGGGAATTCTCCTCCCCTTTTTGCTTCAGAGCGCTTCAAGCCGGGCCATCTCGGCCCAGACCTTTTCGCGCTCCGCCGGGTCGAGCGGGACGAAAGGCGGGTGAACATTGAGCCAGCCCATATTGCCGCGCCGGCGCGCGATCATGGTCTTGACCGTGGGAAGCTGCACATAGGCGTTGGTGAGGGTGCGCCAGGCGACGATGCGTTCCTGCGCCGCCTTGACCTCGGCAGCCCTGGCCGGGTTCTGCCAGTTGTCGTAGACGAAGCGCAGGTCGGGGGCGACGAGGTTGGAGGAAGCGGTGATGCAGCCTGCGCCGCCGCCTTCGAGCACCGGCAGCAGCAGCGGATCGGCGCCGGCCAGCACACCAAGGCCGGCAAAATTCGCCGACATCTGGTGCATGTTCTCGATCTTGCCGTCGCTGTCCTTGATGCCGACGACGGTATCCGGAAACGCCTTGCGCAAGAGGGCGATGAGGCCGTGGCTGATGGGAACGCCCGTCAGCATGGGGATGTGATAGAGCACGATCTTGAGACGGCTGTCGGCCACCTTCTCGATCACGCTGGCATAAAAGCGGAAGAGCCCTTCGTCGCTGAAGGCCTTGTAATAGAAGGGCGGCAGCATCACCACGCCCTTGACCCCGGCTTCCACGGCATGGCGCGTCAGGGTCACGGTGTCGGTGATGGCGGGCACAGAGGTGCCGGGCAGCAGGGCGGTTGCCGGCACGCCGGCTTTCATCGCGGCCTCCAGCAGATCCATACGTTCCTTCACTCCGAAGGAACTGGCCTCGCCGGTGCTGCCGAGCAGGGCCACGCCGTGGCACCCTTCCGCCAGCAGCGCGCGGCAATGTTCACCGAACAGCGGCAGGTCGGGCGTGCCATTTTCCTGCAAGGGGGTGGCGGCGGCGCAATAGACGCCCTCGATGGCAAAACTCATGGATGCGTTTCCTTGAAATATCGTTCGCGACGAAGGGCTTATTTGCCCGCCACCAGGTTGCGCGCGTAGGCGATCGCGGCATTCAGGTTGACGTGGTTGGCAATGCCCTTGCCGGCGATGTCGAAGGCGGTGCCGTGGTCGACGGAGGTGCGGTCGATCGGCAGTTCGACCGAGACATTCACCGTGGTGTCGAAGGCCACCAGCTTGATGGGGATGTGACCCTGATCGTGGTACTGGGCGACCACGAGATCGAAGGCGCCGGAGAAAGCGCGGTAATAGACGGTGTCGGCCGAGATCGGGCCCTGGACGTCGATGCCCTCTGCCCGGGCCAGCTCCACCGCCGGCGCGATCTGGTCCTCATCCTCGGTGCCGAAAAGGCCATGTTCGCCGCAATGCGGATTGATGCCGGCAACGGCGATGCGCGGCGCGGCAAAACCGATGCGTTGCAGGTGGCGATGGCCGGCACGGATGGTGTCGAGGATGCGCTGGGTCGTCGCGCGCTTGATGGCATCGCTGAGGGACACGTGGGTCGAGACGTGGATGACCTTCAGCTTCTCCGACGCCAGCAGCATGAAAGCCGCCTCGGCCCCGGTAAGGGAGCGCAGCATGCCGGTATGGCCGTCATAATGATGGCCGGCGGAATTGAGCGCCTCCTTGTTGATGGGAGCGGTCACGATGCAGCCGATGGCGCCGGCCTCGGAATCGCGCACGGCCTTTTCGATGAAGCGGAAGGCGGCATCGCCGGCAACCGGGCTCAGTTTGCCCCAGGGCAGCGGCGCGCCCACGATGGGCAGGTCAACCACGGCGCCGGTGAGATCGACATCGAGGCCAAGTGCCGCGCGGGCGGCTTCAAGCGTCGGCAGGTTGCCATAGATGCGGGTATTGGCGCGGTCCTCGGCGCTCATTTCGGCAAGGGCGCGGATGCAGATCTCGGGGCCGACGCCGGCCGGATCGCCCATGGTAATGCCAATGATCTTGCTCATGGGGGTGCTTTCTCCAGTCAGGCTGCCGGCGGAATCCGGTCCGCGGCAAGGCGCACATATTTGATGCCGCGCCGATGGTAGGTGTAGGCGAGATGCAGCGTGCCGTCGGCATCCTGCAGCAGCCAGGGGTAGGACATTTCCTTGTTGCGCCCGTCCGTCGAGTCATTCGAGGTGCAGGTGCCCGGCCCGTCCTCAATGACAAGCCGCTCGGGGAAGGTGTTGCCGCCGTCGCTCGAAAGGCAGAGCGCCACCGGCGCACGCTCGACGCCCCAGATGGGCGAGCAGCCGCCTTCCGGATCGGCATCCGGGCGGCCATCTTCCTCACCCAGTTCGTCATAGAGCGACTGGCGGCGCGAGGCGGAGGTTGCGGCCGAGGCCGGGTTGCACAGCACGGCAACCCGCCCGTCATTAAGGCGGATGGCGGCGATGGAAGAGTTGTTGTTGGGAATGTCGGTTGCGGCGGGGGCGGACCAGCTGCGGCCGCCATCGGTGCTTTCCGAGCGGTGGACAAAATCGGCCTGGCGGCGCCGGTAGAAGGCGGCATAACGGCCATTGCCGAGGGTGACGGGGCTCATATGCACCGAGCCCGTTGAGTCCGGCACCGGCTCGAGCGACCAGCTGCGCCCGCCATCCCGGCTAACGCCGACGGCCGCAATATCGTGGCTGCCGTTCCAGCGCTGGCCGGGGCGGGGAACGCAGCGGAAGATCGGCAGCAGCCAGGCGCCATCTTCCCGCACCACCAGCGGCGCCCGGATAAAGCAGCCACGCGGCAGGTCAAGAAAGTGACCTTCGCCGGAAATGAGCCGTGTCGCATCCGCCGGATCGATGGCCAGCGGCGCCATGCGGATCTGGCATTCGTCCTGGTTGCCGGAAGGCTGGGCGGTATGGAAAAGCCAGAGCTGGCCGTCCGGCGCAGTGAACAGTACCGGATTCTGTTCCGAACGGGCGGCGTCAAAGCTCAGCTGGCAAGCGGGGCCCCAACTGGCAGCGCCCGGCAACAGGACGGATGCATAGACGGAAATGTCCGATTTGCCTTCCAGCGTGCCGCCAAACCAGGCGCAGGCCAGCGCGCCGTTCGGCAGGCGATGCAGGAAAGCCGCATGGTTCTGCACCTTGGGCGAGGGCAGCAATGCTTCCACGCGGCCCGGCGCCGGGGTGGCGAGCACCCCGGTCATGGCGCGGGCAATTTCCTCCGGTGTCATTTTTATCTCCGAGAGAACTTCTGGGAACCTTATGCCGCAGCTTTGCCGAAAAAGAAATGTTGTCAAGTTGATGTTGGCGATAAATTTGGCAAAATTTTCTCAAATGGTAAAAAAATATGTTTAATATCAATGATATAAATTTCACCAACGGTGGTTTCGGTTTCCTGATCTAAACAAATGTTGACAAGATTATGTGTCAAGTCGCATGGTCCGTCATGCCAGCCGGAAATAACAGGCGGCACGGGAGAGCGCACATGGCCCTTGTGGGTGGCAATTCACAGCCGATGGCGAAAGCGCTGGCGCTGGTCGTCCTGGCGGCGGCGCTGGGTGCCTGCGATGCCGTCATCGTGCGGCTGCTTGCCGGCAATGTGCATTCTTTCGTGATCGGGTTTTTCCGGGCCGCCTTCGGGGCGATGGCCATCCTGCCGTGGGTAATCCTGCGGCCGGAGGTGCTGAAGACGAATTTTCCGCTGACCCAGCACGCGCTGCGGGCCGGGCTCAAGCTGCTGGCGCTTGTGGCGCTGTTTGCGGCGCTTGGCCTCGGCCGCCTGACCGATGTCATGGCGATTGCCTTCACCTCGCCGATCTTCGTCGGGCTCGGGGCGTGGGCGATGCTGGGGGAGGTGATGACGCTGCGCAAGATACTGGCGCTGGTTGCCGGTTTTGCCGGGGCGGTCATCATCATCAAGCCGGCAGCGGGCGGTATTTCGGCGGCGGCAGGGCTCGCGCTGTTCGGCGCCGCGATGACGGCATTGATCCAGCTGATGCTGAAGTCGATGTCAGCCGGGGATCGGCCGGACACGCTGGTGGTGTGGAACCTGCTTTTGACCACGCCAATCGCCCTCGTGCTGGCGCTTTTCTTCTGGACCACTCCCAGCCCGCACGAGCTTGGGCTGCTCGCCCTGCAAGGCGCACTGGGAGCCCTGTGCATGGTGGTGATGACGCGGGCGATGAGCCTCGCCGATGCCTCGGTCGTCGCGCCCTTCGATTTTCTCCGCCTGCCTTTTGTTGCCGTCATGGCGTGGCTGATGTTCGGCGAAACAGCCTCGCCTTCTACCTGGGCCGGCGCTGCCATCGTGTGCCTTGCCACGATGCTCGCCAGCCGGTCGGGAGGGCGTCAGCCGGCAGGCTGATGTTGTCCCGTCTTGTTCCAACAGTCTGAAACCAGAAAAACGGGAGGAAACAAATGTTGAAAAAATCCTTGCTCCTGGGAGCGCTGGCGCTGGTGGCAAGTGCCGCCCCGGCGCTTGCCCAGGACCATTCGGTCAAGATCGTGCTCAATGAAGAGGCCGATCTGCTCGAGCCCTGCATGGCGACCCGCTCCAACATCGGTCGCATCATCCTGGAGAACGTCAACGAGACGCTGACCGAGCTTGACGTGCGCGGCAAGAAGGGCCTGATGCCGCGTCTTGCCGAAAGCTGGGAGCAGACCAGCCCGAATGAGTGGCGCTTCCACCTGCGCAAGGGCGTCAAGTTCTCCGATGGCAGCGATTTTGATGCCACCGATGTCAAGGCGTCCTTCGACCGCGCGATGGACAAATCCATCACCTGCGAAACGCCGCGTTATTTCGGCGACATGACCATCCAGGCCTCGGTGGTCGATCCCTACACCGTCGATTTCGTGACCGACCCGGTGCAGCCAATCCTGCCGCTCTTGATGTCGCTCGTTACCATCGTGCCGTCCGAAACGCCGGTGAAGTTCGTGCGCCAGCCTGTCGGCACCGGCCCCTACAAGGTGACGGACTGGACGCCGGGCCAGCAGATCGTGCTCTCCCGCCGCGACGATTACTGGGGCGACAAGCCGCAGGTCGACAAGGCGACCTATGTGTTCCGCCAGGACCCGGCCGTGCGTGCCGCCATGGTGAAGACGGGCGAAGCCGATATCGCTCCGTCCATCTCTGCCGACGTGGCGGACGATCCCAAGATGGACGTCTCCTTCCTCAATTCCGAGACGGTCTATATCCGCCTCGACCAGTCGATGGCGCCGATCAACGATGTGCGGGTGCGCAAGGCGCTGAATCTGGCCATCGATCGTCAGGCCTTCGTCGGCACGCTGGTGCCCAAGGGCACCGAACTGGCCGTCGCCATGTTCCCGCCCTCGACGCTCGGCTGGAACCCGGACGTCAAGGTACCGCCCTATGATCCGGCGGAAGCCAAGAAGCTGCTGGCCGCGGCCAAGGCTGATGGCGTGCCGGTTGACACCAAGCTGACGCTGGTTGCCCGTACCGCCAACTTCCCGAACGTCACCGAAGTGATGGAAGCCATCCAGCAGCAGCTGCAGGAAGTGGGCTTCAATGTCGACCTCAAGTTCTATGAGGTTGCCGAGTTCGAGAAGATGTACTCCAAGCCCTACCCGACCGACATGGGGCCGCAGCTTGTCACCGCCATGCATGACAACAGCAAGGGTGACCCGGTCTTCTCCATGTTCTTCAAATATGCCAGCGACGGCCGCCAGTCCGGCCTCAAGGACCCGAAGGTCGACGATCTGATCTCGGCGGCATCCGAGGCGACCGGCGACTCCCGTGCCCAGCTGTGGTCCCAGCTCGTCAAGTACCTGCATGACGATATCTGGGCGGACGTTCTGCTGTTCCACATGGTCGATTTCGCCCGTGTGGGACCGCGTGTGGACTTCACGCCCTCCATCGCCACCAACGCCCAGCTGCAGCTCTCCAGCATCAGCTTCAAGTAAGGGCAAAAGGTAAAAAAGGGCGGCAGCCGGTGTTGCCGCCTTTTCAAAAAGGACAGGGGAGCCCCGCAGGGCTCCCCTGTTTCCCTCAAGACAGAGGGAAAAACTTCTGTTCCCGGCGCTCTGGAGCCTTACCCTTGTCAAAGGCGTCTGCGGGTGCCCTAACGGGCATCATGGAAATCAGATACAGGCAATTACCCCCATGACCAGCTTCATTCAAAAGCGCGCTTTGACCAGCCTCATATCGCTGGTGGGTCTGGTGGTGCTTGTCTTCTTCCTCTCGCGTCTTACCGGCGATCCGGCGGCCCTGTTCCTGCCGATCGATGCGACCGATGCAATGCGCGAGCAGTTCCGTGAAATTCATGGGCTCAACGATCCGCTGCTGGTGCAGTTCTGGCACTACATCGTCGATCTCGCCCATCTCAATTTCGGAGAAAGCATCCGCAAGGCCCGGCCTGCCATCGATGTGGTGCTGGAGGGCTTTCTCTGGACCTTCCAGCTCGCCGTCATCACCATGGTTCTGGTGACGGGGGCGGCCGTGGTGGTCGGCTCACTGGCCGCCTTCAAGGCCGGCGGCTTCTTTGACCGGTTTGCCTCCTTCGTCTCGCTGATCGGTGCCTCGGCGCCGGATTTCTGGATCGCCATCGTCGGCATCGTGGTGTTTGCCGTCTCGCTCGGCTGGGTGCCGACCTCGGGCACCGGCACGCCGCTGCACTGGATCCTGCCGATTGCCGTGCTGTTCATCCGGCCCTTCGGGCTCATCGTGCAGGTGGTACGCGGCTCGATGATCACCGCGCTTTCCTCCGCCTACGTGAAGACCGCGCGCGCCAAGGGTGTGCGCACCCGGCCCATCATCTTCGTACACGCGTTGCGCAACGCGCTGCTGCCGGTGATTACCGTGATCGGTGATCAGGCGGCGGCGCTGCTCAACGGCGCCGTGGTGGTAGAGACGATCTTCGGTTTTCCCGGTGTGGGCAAGCTGATGATCGACAGCATCCTGCAGCGCGATTTCAACGTGGTGCTGGCCGCCATCATGGTGACCGCCCTTGCCATCTTCATCATGAACCTGCTGATCGACCTGGCCTATTCGCTGCTCGATCCCCGCATCCGGAACTGAAGGAGCGCGATATGACCGAGACTTCGCTCTCCACCGCCGAAGACGATCTGCCCGAGATGCAGAGTGCGGCGCGGCGCCTGCTACGCATGCTGTGGGCCGACAAGTTCGCCCTGTGCGCCGCTCTCTTCCTGCTGGTCGTCGTTGTGCTCGCCATCATCGGGCCGCATCTGCTGGATGCCGCCGCGCAGAAGCAGAACCTGCGCATGCGCAACGCGCCGCCCTTCGGTTTTGCCAATGGCTGGATGGGTGTGCTGGGCGCCGATGCGCTCGGCCGGCCGCTCCTGCCGCGCATCATCGTTGCCATGCAGAACACCATGCTGGTGGCGGCCGGCGCCGTGTTCTTCTCCTCCATCATGGGCTCGCTGCTGGGGCTTGTTGCGGGCTATGCCAAACCGGGCGTCAGCCAGGTCATCATGCGCCTTGCCGACGTCATCATGTCCTTCCCCTCGCTGCTGCTGGCGGTGGTGGTGCTCTATATGGCCGGGCCATCGGTGCTTAACCTCGTGCTGGTGCTGGCGATCACCCGTATCCCCGTCTATCTGCGCACCACGCGCGCCGAGGTGCTAGAGGTGCGCGAGCGCATGTTCGTCTCCGCCGCGCGGGTGATGGGAGCTTCCTCCCGGCGCATCGTCTTCCGTCACATCCTGCCGGTGGTGCTGCCGACGCTGATGACGATCGCGACGCTCGACTTCGCCTTCGTCATGCTGGCGGAAAGTTCGCTCTCCTTCCTCGGCATCGGCATCCAGCCGCCGGATATCACCTGGGGCCTGATGATCGCGCAGGGGCGCAGTTACCTGACCACGGCCTGGTGGCTTTCCTTCTGGCCTGGCCTAGCCATCATCCTCACCACCCTGTCGCTCAACCTGCTGTCCAACTGGATGCGCATCGCCCTCGACCCCGTGCAGCGCTGGCGCCTTGAAATGGGAGGCCGCAAGAATGGCTGAGCATCTGCTGGAGGTTAAAAACCTCTCGGTCGAATTCCACACCGCCGCCGGCACCGTGCAGGCCGTCAAGGATGTCAGCTTCCATCTGGGGCGCGGCGAGACGCTTGCCATCCTGGGCGAGAGCGGATCGGGCAAGTCGGTTTCCTCCTCGGCCATCCTCGATCTCATCGACATGCCGCCGGGGCGCATTACCAGCGGCCAGATCCTGTTCGATGGCAAGGATCTGCTGACGCTTTCCGCGGCCGAGCGGCGCGAGATCAATGGCCGGCGCATTGCCATGATCTTCCAGGACCCGCTGAGCCATCTGAACCCGGTCTACACCGTCGGCTGGCAGATCGCCGAGGCGATGACGACCCATGGCCTTCCCCGCGCCGAGGCTGAAGCCGCGGCGCTGAAGCTGGTGGCGCGTGTCGGCATCCCCAACCCGGAAGCCTCGCTCGGCAAATATCCGCACGAATTCTCCGGCGGGCAGCGCCAGCGCCTGATGATCGCCATGGCGCTTGCCATGAAGCCGGATGTGCTGATCGCCGACGAACCGACCACCGCGCTCGATGTGACCGTGCAGGCCGAGGTGCTGTCGCTGCTCGCCGAACTGCAGCAGGAAACCGGCATGGGCGTGCTGATCATCACGCATGATCTGGGCGTGGTGGCGGAGATTGCCGAGCGGGTTGTGGTGATGAATGCGGGCGAGGTGGTGGAAACCGGCCTGACCCGCGACGTCTACAAAAGCCCGAAACACCCTTATACCCGCAAGCTGATCGGCGCTGCGCCGGGCAAGGGGGCGATGCACGCCCCGCTGCCGAAAGCCGAGCCGGTGCTGTCGGTCAGGAATGTGGTCAAGAACTACGGGCCGTTCCGTGCCCTCGACGGTGTCTCGTTTGACCTGATGGCGGGTGAAACGATGGCGATCGTGGGCGAAAGCGGCTCCGGCAAATCCACGCTCGCCACCATCCTGCTGCGCCTTAACGAGCCCGATGCCGGCGAGGCACTGTGGAAAGGGCGTGATCTTTTCCAGATGAGCCCGGCCGAGCTCTACAAGCTCCGGCGCGATCTGCAGATGGTCTTCCAGGACCCGACGCAGTCACTCAATCCGCGTATGTCGGTCTATGAGCTGATTTCGGAAGCCTGGGTCATCCACCCCGATATCCTGCCGAAGGCCAAGTGGCGCGCCCGGGTGGCGGAGCTGCTGGTGCAGGTGGGGCTCAAGCCCGAATTTGCCAGCCGTTATCCGCACCAGTTCTCCGGCGGCCAGCGCCAGCGCATCGCCATTGCCCGCGCGCTTGCGCTCGAGCCCAAGCTCATCATCTGCGATGAGGCGGTGTCGGCGCTCGATGTCTCGGTGCAGGCCCAGGTCATCGACCTTCTGGACGGGCTGCGGCGCGAGATGGGCATCGCCTTCATCTTCATCGCCCATGACCTGCCGGTCGTCCGTGACTTTGCCGACCATGTGATGGTCATGCAAAAGGGCCGGGTGGTGGAGATGGGCACCGTGCGCGAGATCTTCGATCATCCGCAGATGCCCTATACCCAAGCACTGCTGGCGGCCGGCCTCGATCCCGACCCTGACGTGCAGGCTGCACGTCGGGCGGAACGGCTGGCGCTGGCGAAGGCGAGTTGAAGTCCGGAAAGTTGCCAGTTTGCCTAAGGTAGGGGGTCAGTTCGACGAATTTTTGACCGGTGAAGTAGACCATATCGGCCTCGTCGTTAATCTCCTTTGGCACGTAGCCAGCCTTCTCAAAGCGTACAATCGTTGCTGAAGGCCGCGGATCAGCAACAAACGGAAACATGATGGCTTTACGCCCAACAAGGCGGGGAAGGTTGATGCGACCGTCGCCGTCAGATCTGCCGCCGACGCGAACGCTGGTGTCTGCCGTTGACCACATGGTGACGATTGCCCGCTCGACAGGGGCGCCTGTCTGGGCATCGACTACCGAGGCGGTGAGCGGTGGGGACATAAAGACTTCTCCGCTTCTGCACGCGCCAAGCAAGGCTGCCAATATCAGCAGACTGCCGAGAAGAGGGGGTTTGATTTGCATATTTAGATACCCTTGGGCGCCAGGTTCTCTTTGTCGACTGAGGGGCGCCGAAATTCTTCAATTATGAGGCTCGTCATGCGGAGCAGTAATTGAACATAGGGCACTTTGATTTAAAACTGTCGTTTAAGTGCTTTGCAATTACCCCTCCAGTCCGGTTTCAGGGCGATGCATATTGCTGCTCAAGCATGCACTGCTGGTATGTTTTATGACGATTGGCTGTGGCGTGGACGGGGGTGCAAATAAAACAAGAATTGATTGACAGGGGCTGAATTTAATGGCGGGTGTCTGAGGCCTATTCGCGACATAACTGCAGACCCGTAAATGCTTTTTTTCAAACACATCTCCGCAACGCCGAAAAAAACAGCTGGTCGCGACCGCAGCCTGTTCCAATCCGGGAGAGGCTTGGGACTGTCGCTCTTCGCGGCGGCCTGCCTGATATTGACCGGGTGTGCCACAACGCCCAAGCTGAATGCTCCTAACCTTGGTGAGGTACGTTTAGACCCCGCGGTCACTATTCCGGACGAAATGCATTATATGGGGCCGGGGAGCGAGTTCGGGTTCGCTTTCGGCGCTATTGGGGCGGCGATTGCCTATGAGGCAAATCGGGCGCCCGGAGAAAAGTTCAAAAAATTTGCCGAAGCCAATAATATTCACTTTGACCAGATTCTGCTTGATGAAGCGAGAAAGGCCTTTGAACAGTCAGGCAAACTCAATCTGACGGACGGGCAGGGCAATAATACTCCCACATTAAGGGTTAAAGCTCTGGTTTATGGGTTTGCCATGCCGCATGCCTTTAGCTCCACACTGGTCCCCATCGTCACGATCGTATGTACCCTGACCGGCCCCGATGGAAAGGTTATCTGGAGCGCCAAAGACTATGTCCAGCCGGCGGGAAACCCGGTTGACGGAAAGACGCCGGATGAATTGCGGGCAAACCCGCAATTGATAGAAGAGGGCTGGCGCACCGCCGTGAGAACGATCATGACCAACATAACGAGCCACATGTGAGGGTTCCCTTGCGCACCGGCCCGGTAGAGTTGCATCTCGACAGGGATCTCAGGGTCAGGGAGGGTGTTGACGTCGGGCCCGCTCGCTACTTGGTTGGGGCGGGGAGATGTGAGCCCCGGTACGTGGTACATCAATCTTCAAGTGAAGGACCGTGAAAGCATGAAGTGGAGCGTCGTAACAGTGGCCGCCCTGCTTGCGGGGTGTGTGCCGCAGATGCAGTCATCCGATCGGCCAGCGACGTTCAATCCGACAGGACCTTATGTGCATCAGGCGACGGGCTTTATCTTCCCCGTCGCTCCGGGGGCGTTCATACGCAGCGATATTACTGAATATAATTCCGAAAAAACGAACATCAGCGCCGGGTACAACAAGGATGCCGGCGATAAAAGCCTTGCTGTCACGATCTATGTTAAGCCTGCACCGCCTGTCATTTCGCTGGGTTCTCCGCCAAAGGTGGTTGCCGAAGCCAAGGATCATCTTTGCAGGCAGCTCTGGGAGGCGATGAAGGAAACGATCATTCGGGTGCATCCGGGCGCCGAACTGATTTCGGATGGAGAGGTTGCCTCTCCGTCGGTCGTGTTCAAAGGCCGCGGTTTGCGAGCGATATACCGCTACACAGAGACTTTTGACGGGGTTGTCCAGCCGCTTCGCTCGGAGGCGGACCTGTTTTGTTATGCCGGGCAGGGCTGGATGGTCTCATACCGTGCGACAGCACCGGCGGGCTTCGATTACCACGCTGATCTGGATACGCTGATGCGTGATCTGCAATGGCCGGACAGTCTGGGCGGGTAACGCGGAGGGAAACCGTTTTTGTGTCCCGGTTCGCGGTAGCAGGCGCAATTGCCGGAGCGGTCCTGTCAGTGCCCGGCCGCTGCCAGAGCGATGGCGTCCGCCACCTCTTCGCAGCGGTCGGTGAGGATGGCGGTGGCGACACGCAGGTGCTGGCTCTGCAGCATGGAGAATTTGGTCCCCGGATGGGCGGCGATGCCGCGGGCGGCGAGTGTGACCACGGCAAAGGGTTCCGACGCCACGGGAACCCAGGCGCACAGGCCACTGCCCCATGCGGCGGTAACGCCGCGTTCCCGCAAAGCCCTGATCAGGCCGTCGCGGCGTTGCTGGTAAAGGCCTCTGGCTTCGGCAATGCGCTTGCCGGTAGCCTCGTTGCGCAGGAGCCAGGCAGCGGCGCCCTGTAACAGGCGGCTCGTCCAGCCGGCGCTGAAGCTGCGATAGGACTGGATCTGGTCGACGACAGGGCGAGGCCCGGAAAGAACGGCCAGGCGCAGATCCGGCCCGTGTGTCTTGGACAGCGACAGGATGTGGATGGTGCGCCCGGCATAGCGGCTGCCGAGCGATTGGCGCGGGGCAGCGGAAACATCGCCGAGCCCGTCATCTTCCACGATCAGGGTATCGCTACCGGCAAGGACGTCCCCCAGAGCCGAAAGGCGGGCAGGGCTTACATGCTGGCCGGTGACGGAGTGCAGGCGCGGCTGGAAGATGAAGGCGACGGGCCGGTATTTCATCGCCTCTTCCAGCGAGGCCGGGATTGGTCCCTCGCCATCGCATTGGACCGGCACAATGCGGGCGCCGCGGTCTTCCAGAATATCGAGCAGGCGCATGCCGGTCGGGTCTTCCAGCGCCACGGTGGCGCCGGGCATCACCAGGGCGTGGATCAGCGTGTAGACGGCATTGTAACCGCCATTGGTGGCAAGAAAGGCTTCTGGCTCATAGGGCCAGAACGGCCGGATGGCTGCCTCAAGCTCCGGCAGGATGCGGCTGCGCTCATAGCTGTTGAGGTTCTGTGCCGAGGCGCCATAGGCCATGGCGCTTGCCAGCGGGGGCAGCAGGGCGACATCGGGTACGGCGGCGGTCAGGTCCAGCACGCCCTCGCCATAATTGCCGACACTGGCAAGGCGCTGGGGTTTGGCAATGAACCGGTCGCCGCTGACCCAGGTGCCGTTGCGGCCCCGTCCGGTGATGATTTTCTGCCGCCGCAACTCCGACCAGGCTTCGGAGAGGGTGGCCGGACTGATGCCGAGGGCAAAGGCAAGGTCGCGGATGGGCGGCAGCTTCGTTCCCACCGGCAGTGCGCCGGCACGGATCAACGCGCTGGTTTCAATGGCAATTCCCCGAATGCTGCGATCGCTTATTTTTTCGGCGAACCAGTTCGCGTCTCTCGTGTCGCTCATTTTTACGCCATGTTTAAATGTTCAATAACGTAATAACATTTGAGCGGCATATTTTGAACATTTAATGACGGGGAAGGCCAAGTTTTTCGCGAGTGCTTTCCAGATGCCGCTTACCCTGCGCCTTGCCCTTCGAGACTGGGACTATATGACCCCGCTGGTGCTCGGCGATGTTTCTTCCCCGAAGCTGGATATCAAGGTGGACAGGGTGGGCACGCTTGTCGGCCATGTCGGCAGGAGCGACGCCTATGATGCGGCGGAAATGTCCTTCAGCCGTTACACCCAGCTGCGCATCGATGGCGACCGCACGGTGGTGGGCATTCCCAACTTCATCATGCGCGGCTTCCGCCACCGCTGCGTTATCACCCGCAAGGACAGCCCCGTTACCCGCCTTGCCGACCTCAAGGGCAAGCGCATCGGCGTGACCGGCTGGCGGGATTCCGGCAACACCTGGACGCGTGCCGCGCTGCGCCGTGAAGGGGTGGGGGTGGAAGATGCCTTCTGGTATGCCGGCCGCCTGACCGGGGCGCATCCGGTCACGGACCGGCTGGATGGTTTTGGCCGCCCCGGCCGCATCGAGGCGATGCCCGGCGAGCGGCCGATGGTGGAGGCTCTGGCCGACGGCTGGCTTGACGCTATCTTCACCCCCTTCATGCCGGACGGCTATTTTGGCGGCACAGCGCCCTTTCGGCAGGTGCTGCCGGACTTCCGTGCGGCGGAGGCCAGCTATTTTGCCGCGGTCGGGTATGTGCCGGGCATGCATCTTGTTGGCATCAAGGCCGATATCGTGGCCGAGCATCCTTGGGTGATCGCCGAGCTCAGCGACCTCATCGACCAGTCACAGCGCCTGTGGCTGCAAAAGCGCCGCAAATATGCCGACACCACCCCGTGGATGCTGGACGAGCTGCTGAAATCCGCTGCCGGCCTGCCGGAGGGGTGGGATGCCAGCGGTTTTGCCGTCAACCGGCACATGATCGCCGATTTTGCCACCGAGCTGCATGAGCAGGGGATCCTGCCGCGCCTGATGAGCCCGGAAGAGCTTTTCGATTTCGACAGCGACGGCAGCGCTATCGCGCGGACCGCCGCCAATAACTAAAAACCGGCTTCATGCTCCAGAGGAGATAACAGAATGTCAGCACTCAAGATGACCCTGCTTGCCATGGCCGCGACGCTGATTTCCAGCGCAGCCATGGCCGAGGATGCCAGCCTGCCCAAGCTCGGCGTCAATGAAGAGCTTCGTGCCCGGCTGCCGGAAGAATTCCGCACCTCCGGCAAGATGGTTTCCGTCAATAACGGTTCCTTCCCGCCCTACGAGATTGTGACCGGTACCGAGATGACCGGTGCCAGCGCCGACATGACCGACGCCATCGGGCAGGTGCTGGGCGTCAAGATCGAGCATGAATCCGTCAGTGGTCTGCCGGCCTTGCTCGCCGGCGTCAATTCCGGCCGGTACCAGTTTGCCTTCGGCCCGGTCGGTGATTTCAAGACCCGCGAAGAAGCCAATGACTTCGTCGACTGGGTGCAGGAGTTCGTCGTGTTTGCCGTGCAGAAGGGCAATCCCAAGGGCATCACCTCGCTCGATACCGCCTGCGGCAATCGTATCGCGGTGATGGCCGGCGGTTCCGCCGAGAAGGTGATCCAGGTCCAGGCCGAGAAGTGCAAGACGGACGGCAAGGCTCCGATCGAGGTGCAGTCCTTCACCGATCAGCCGAGCTCTATCCTCGCGGTGCGCTCGAAGCGGTCCGACGCGTTTTTCTCGTCGCAGGCGCCGCTTACCTACTTCGTGCAGCAGGCAAACGGCCAGCTTGAGCTGACCGGTGTCGGCCAGAAGAACGGTTTCCAGGACCTGTTTCAGGGCGCCGTGGTGCCCAAGGGGTCGTCGCTTGGGCCAGTGCTGATGGATGCCGTCAAGCTTCTCATGGACAACGGCACCTACGGCGCGATCATGAAAAAGTGGGGCCTTGAGAACAACATGATCAAGGAGCCCGGCATCAATCTCGGTGGGGTCCTGCCCAAATGAGCAAATCCGTCGTAAATCCCGCATCGCCTGCCGGCGATGCGGATTTGCGCGATGTGGCACAGGCGCACAAGCCGTTTCCGGCGGGGCGCCTTGCCGCCTGGGTGATCGTGCTCGCCCTTGCGGCCAGCTTTGCCTGGTCGGTTGCGCATAACGAAAATTTCGGCTGGCCGGTTGTTGCCCGGTATTTCTTCGACCCGGTGGTGATCCGCGGCCTTGGTGTATCGCTGGGCCTGACCGTCGTCGCCATGGCGCTTGGCATCGTGCTTGGCTTGCTGCTGGCGATCGCGCGCCTGTCGAAGGACGGGCTGGCAAAAACGCTGGCCTCGCTCTTCATCTGGTTCTTCCGCGGCACGCCGCTCTTGGTGCAGCTGATCTTCTGGTACAATCTCTCGACGCTGTTCCCGGAGCTTTCCATCGGCATCCCGGTGTTCGGGCCGACCTTTGCCAGCTGGGATACAAATTCCGTCATCACGCCAATGACGGCGGCGATCTGCGGCCTTGCCCTCAATGAAGCGGCCTACATGGCCGAAATCATCCGCGGCGGTTTGCTCTCGGTCGACAAGGGCCAGTTCGAGACGGCGGAGGCCTTTGGCATGACCCGCGCCCGGGCCCTGCGCCGCATCATCATTCCGCAAGCCATGCGTTCCATCGTGCCGCCGACGGGCAACCAGCTCATCAGCATGATCAAGGCTACTTCGCTGGTCAGCGTCATCGCCATGGCCGATCTGCTCTATTCGGTGCAGTCGATCTACAACCGCACCTTCGAAGTCGTGCCCATGCTGCTGGTGGCGGTCATCTGGTACCTCTTCATCACCTCGCTGCTGAATGTCGGCCAGGGATATGTCGAACGCTATTACGCCCGCGGTGACAGGCGTTCCGGACCGGTCCGGAACGCCGTCGCAGCGGATGCCACGACGCAAGTCGAGGAGGCCGCAAGATGACGCAGGCAACATCCCCGGCACCGCTGGTACGGGCCCGCAACGTCCACAAATCCTTCGACCATCTGGAAGTGCTGAAGGGCATCGACCTTGAAGTCACGCCCGGCGAGGTGGTGGTGATCCTGGGGCCGTCAGGGTCCGGCAAGTCCACCTTCCTGCGCTGCATCAACCATCTGGAGAGCATCAACAGCGGCTCCATTGAAGTCGATGGCGAGCAGATCGGCTACCGTCTCCACAAGGGAAAGCTGATCCAGCTCTCGGCCCATGCCATCGCGCTCCAGCGGCGCAAGATCGGCATGGTCTTCCAGCAGTTCAACCTCTATCCGCATATGACGGCCCTGCAGAACATCATCGAGGCGCCGGTTGGGATTCACGGCGTGAGTCGAAAGGAAGCGACCGACTATGCGATGACGCTGCTGGAGAAGGTGGGGCTTTCCGAGAAGGCTCATGCTTACCCGCGCCAGCTCTCCGGTGGGCAGCAGCAACGTGTAGCGATTGCCCGGGCGCTGGCAATCAAGCCGAGGCTCATGCTGTTCGACGAGCCAACCTCTGCGCTCGATCCGGAACTCGTCGGCGAAGTGCTGGCGACCATGCGCGATCTGGCTAGCCAGGGCCTCACCATGATCGTCGTCACCCATGAGATCGGGTTTGCCCGCGAGGCGGCGGACCGTGTCGTCTTCATGGATGGCGGCAAGGTGGTGGAGGAAGGGCCGCCGGAAGCCGTGATTGGCAATCCGCAGCACCCGCGAACGCGCACCTTCCTCTCGCGCTTCATCTGACCCGATATCGCTGCCACGCCAGCCCGGCAGCGATTGCCCGCCGCCAGCGTCCTCCTCCCGGGGGGAGGGGAGCTGGTGGTGGGCACCCTTTTGCCCGAACCGGAAGTTTCGTGATGACCCTCAAGAACGACTATGCCGGCCTGGATGATTTTGCGCCCATGAAGGGCGAACTCACCGCCATCCGCCGCCACCTTCACGCCAACCCCGAGCTTTCCTTCAAGGAAGCGAAGACTGCGGCGATGGTTGCAGAAAAGCTGGAGAGCTGGGGATATGAGGTGACGCGCAATGTTGGCGGCCATGGTGTGGTCGCGCGCCTGACGGCCGGCAGCGGCAGCAAGAGCATTGCCATCCGCGCCGACATGGATGCCCTGCCCATCGCCGAGCAAACCGGTAAAGACTATGCAAGCACGGTACCGGGCGTCATGCATGCCTGCGGGCATGATGGCCACACGACCATGCTTCTGGGGGCGGCCGACTATCTGGCGCGCACGCGTCGTTTCAGCGGCACTCTCACCCTGATCTTCCAGCCGGCCGAAGAGGCGGGAAAACAGAGCGGGGCCCAGGCGATGATCGCCGACGGGCTCTTCGATCGTTTTCCTTTCGACGCAATCTTCGGGCTGCACAACCATCCCGGCGCACCGGAAGGGACCTGGCTTTTCCGCTCCGGGCCCTTGATGGCTGCCTCCGATACGGCAATCATCACCATTCACGGCAAGGGCGGCCACGCTTCCCGCCCGCACCTCACCATCGATCCCATCGTGATTGCCTGCTCGCTGGTCATGAGCCTGCAGACGGTTGTCTCGCGCAGCATCGACCCGACGCAAACGGCGGTGGTGACGGTGGGCGCCATCCACAGCGGCGATGCCGCCAATGTCATCCCCGAGACGGCACGCATCGTGCTCAGCATCCGCTCGTTCGACCCTGCGGTGCGAACGTTGCTGGAAGCGCGGATCCGGGCGCTGGCCACAGCAGCGGCAGAAGGGCATGGCGCAGAAGTCGAGATCGATTACGACCACGGCCATCCGGTAGTGCTGAATGCGGAAGCGGAAACCGAGTTCGCTCGGCAGGTGGCCATCGAACTGGTCGGAGAGGACAAGGTTGGTCCCTGCAACCTCATTCCGGGCAGCGAGGATTTTGCGCATTTCCTCGAGCACAAGCCGGGCTGCTTCCTGCGCCTTGGCAACGGCGTCAACTCGGCAATCCTGCATAATCCGAAATATGACTTTGCGGACGAAAGCCTGACGGTGGGCGCCGCCATGTGGGCGCGGCTTGCCGAGCGTTATCTCAGCTCGTAAGCGCCAGATGCCGGATCACCAGATCGTCCTTTGGGTCCATTCCCGCGTCTGCCGGCAGCCACTCAAGAGCGAGTGGCTCGCCCGGCAGCAGGGTGACGCCATTGTCGCTGAAGCGGCCGGCGGCACGGGTTTCGGCAGTGACGTAGAAGGCGGGCTCCGGGGATGACAGGGTGAGGAATAGCCTGCCGCCCGCTGTCCGGTGCCACTCTGCGGTGATCTCGGGACGCGGCAGCACATAGTCCTTGTAGGGGCGCGGGAAATAGTCGTTGCGGCCGGCATGGCGGCCATCGGCCGAATGCCAGCTGATGGCAAGGAAACTTTCCTTCCCCAGGGCGCTCAGCGGCACGGTGGCAACGGGTGTGCTGCGGCCGGGCGGCACGGAGACTTCCAGCGGCGCTTCGTCGTGAATGTCACCGGCAAGGCTGACGAAGCGCAGCCTGACCGTCAGGGTTACCGGCGCCGGATCGTCGCTGACGGCCACCAGATGCACCCGGGCACCGTCGTTGTCATCCGGGATCGCGACCACTCGCACCGGGGCGTAGAAATGGCGGGCGGCGTAGTGCAGCAGCTTCCAGCTGCCGCCATAATTGAGGCTCGACCAGGAAGCGACCGGCCAGGTGTCGTTGAGCTGCCAGTAGAGCGTGCCCATGCAGCGCGGCTTCAGCGAGCGCCAGTAATCGACGGCGGTGCCGATGGCGAGGGCCTGCTGGATCTGGCTCAGGTAAACCAGCGCCTCGAAATCCTTCGGAAAGCGGAAATAGCGCGTCATCGTCTCTACGATGCGGGCATTGCCGCCCTGGTTGCGCTGGTGGATCTCCATAACCGGAGAGGAGATGTTGCGCTCTTCCGGCGCGGCAAAACTCTCGATCACCGGCATGGAGGGAAAGGACTGGAAACCGAACTCGGAGCAGAAACGCGGCTTGATGGTGCGGTAAAACTCGAAGGGTTTGGCGCTGTGCCAGACTTCCCAGAAATGCAGGTCCCCGCTGGTGTCGCCATGCCAGCCATCGTCGAAATTGAGCGGCCCGAGCGAGGGGGAGGAGGGCCAGAAGCGCCGCTCGGGATCGTGATCCTCCACCACTTCTTCCAGCGTGCGGTTCAGCCGGTCATAGAGCACCAGATAACGGTCGCGGTTCTTGCGTGTTGCCTCGTACCAGCCAAGGGCGCCGACTACCTCGTTATCCCCGCACCAGAGAGCGATGGAAGGATGGTGGGCGAGGCGGCGTACCTGATATTCCGCCTCAGCCCGCACTTCCTGCAAAAAGGCCCGGTCGGCCGGGTAGTGCATGCAGGAGAACATGAAGTCGTGCCAGATCATGAGGCCAAGCTCGTCACAAGCTTCGTAGAACCAGTCCGGCTCAAACTGGCCGCCGCCCCAGACCCGCAGCATGTTCATGTTGGCATCGACGGCCGAGCGCAGCAGCGGCAGCAGGTTTTCCGGTGTGATGCGGCCGGGCAGGGCATCGCCCGGTATCCAGTTGGCGCCCTTGGCGAAGACATCCCGGCCATTGACCCGGAGCTTCATCGTCTCGCCGACCTCATCCTTTTCAGTGACGAGCGCCATGGTGCGCAGGCCAAGGCGGCGAGTGACACGCTCGCCGTCAAGCGTGACGGTCAGATCGTAAAGTGGCTGGTCGCCTTGCCCTGCCGGCCACCACAGGCGCGGGCGGTCGAGGGTAAAGCTGTGGGAGAGATGGTTGATGCCGGCCCTGAGCGTGACGGGGCGGGAGATGCCTTCATCCTCAAGGCTGATGCCGAGATGAGCCTCGCCATCACGGGCGGCATGAAGTTCGACCAGCGCGGTGACGGTGATCGACCCGCCCGCATCATGCCGCTGGCGGGTTTCCACATGCTCGATGCGGGCGAGCGGGCTGCGGGTCAGGGTGATGGCGCCATAGACGCCAAGCGGCATCAGACAGAGGTTCCAGTCCCAGCCGGCATGGCACTGCACCTTGCGCAGGAAATTGAGCCGGACGGGATACATGTTCATGGCTGCATAGGGCACTTCGAACGGAAAGGCGGCTGCGCGGCGGTTGGCTTCTTCCGGCGCCGGGGTGAACTCCAGCCGCAGGTAGTTCGTGCCCGGCACCAGCAGATGCCCGACCTCAAAGCGGTAACGGCGAAACTGGTTCTGCATCTCGCCGACCGGCTTGCCATTGAGTGTGAGGGTGGCAAGGCAATCGACAGTCTCGAAGCTCAGCGTCCAGAGGGCACCGGCATCAGCCGAGGGCAGCTCGAAACTCCGCTCGAACACCCAGGACGTATGGGCGACCCACTGGATCTCGAGTTCGTTGCGGCCGAAATAAGGATCGGGAATGTGGCCTGCCGCCATCAGGGCGCTGTGCAGGTCGCCGGGCAGGGAAACGGGCAGGGAGATGCCCTTTTCCGGCGCGCTGGCCCGCCAGCTTCCACCGAGATCGAAGGACCTGAAACCGGTATCGGTGCGGGGCGGAGCGAGGAAAGCCGGATCCATGAAAGACCTCTGTCGGTCGGGGGCGATGTTTCCCTTTAAAAAATCCCGATGACCGGCCGGAACCGGCCACCGGAAGTCTCCAGGGTCAGAGGCTGGTCCAGGCGCCGCCGGCCCTGGAAGAGCGGACGGCAGCATCGATAAAGCGCATGCCTTCCACCCCGTCGGCGATGGTGGGATAGATGACATCGGCAGCCGGTTTGCCGCCACCCCGGGCGGCGCGGATGGCACGGGCAGCTTCGGCGTAGATGGTGGCAAAACCTTCCAGATACCCTTCCGGGTGGCCGGAGGGCACGCGGGTCACGCGGGCGGCGGCCGGGCCGGCGCCTTCACCCCCGCGGGTGATACGCTGGCGCGAGGCACCATGCGGGGTGAACCAGAGATAGTTCGGGTCTTCCTGGAACCACTCCAGCCCGCCCTTTTCTCCGTACACACGCAGACGCAGGCTGTTTTCATTGCCCGGCGCCACCTGGCTTGCCCACAGCATGCCGCGGGCCCCGCCCTTGAAACGCAGCATCATCTGCGCATTGTCATCAAGGCGCCGGCCGGGCACGAAGCTGGTGAGTTCGGCCGCAAGGCTTTCAAGCTCAAGGCCGGTGACGAAGCGGGCGAGATTATAGGCGTGGGTGCCGATATCGCCGATGCAACCGCCGGCGCCGGACTGGGCGGGGTCGGTGCGCCAGACAGCCTGTTTGGCACCGGTATCCTCCACTTTCTCGGTAAGCCAGCCCTGCGGATACTCCGCCTGCACCACGCGCAGCTTGCCGAGCACGCCGTCGGCAATCATGGCGCGGGCCTGACGGATCATCGGGTAGCCGGTATAATTGTGGGTAAGGATGAAGAGTTTGCCGCTTGCCCTCACCGCTGCTGCCAACGCCTCCGCATCCGCCACCGTGGAGGTGAGCGGCTTGTCGCAGATGACATGGATGCCGGCCTCCAGAAAAGCCTTGGCGGCCGGATAGTGCATGTGGTTGGGGGTGACGATGGCGACAGCCTCGATGCCGTCGCCCCGTGCCGCTTCGGTCTTCGCCATCTCGGCAAAGGAGCCGTAGTTGCGCTCGCTCGCAAGGCCGAGTTCCTCGCCTGAACGGCGGGCACGTTCCGGGTCGCTGGAAAGGGCGCCGGCAACAAGCTGGAACTCGCCATCCAGCCGTGCCGCCATACGGTGCACGCCGCCGATGAAGGCCCCTTGGCCGCCACCTACCATGCCGAGACGGATGGGGCCGCCGGCCCTGGTGCCTTCGCTGCGTCCTTCGATAGCCATGATTTTCTCCCCGGTTTTATTGTTTCTGCCCGGTTAATTCAGCGGTCTATGCCCAGCATGCGGCGGTTGGCGGCATCGTCGGTGCCGGCGCTGGCAAAATCGTCAAAGGCGTGTTCGGTCACGCGGATGATGTGGTCGCGGATAAAGGCGGCACCTTCGCGCGCGCCATCTTCCGGATGTTTCAGGCAGCATTCCCACTCCATCACCGCCCAGCCCTTGAAGTCATACTGGGTGAGTTTGGAGAAGATGCCGCTGAAATCGACCTGACCATCCCCGAGCGAGCGGAAACGTCCGGCCCGGTCGACCCAGGACTGGTAACCGCCATAAACGCCCTGCCGACCGGTGGGGTTGAACTCGGCATCCTTCACATGAAACATCCGGATGCGTTCATGATAGATGTCGATGTGCTCGAGATAATCGAGCGCCTGCAGCACATAGTGCGAGGGGTCGTAGAGCATGTTGCAGCGGGCATGATTGCCGGTGCGCTCGAGGAACATCTCGAAGGTCACGCCATCATGCAGATCCTCGCCCGGATGGATCTCGTAACACACATCCACGCCCGCCTCGTCAAAGGCGTTGAGGATGGGAACCCAGCGTTTGGCGAGTTCATCGAACGCCGCTTCCACGAGGCCGGCCGGGCGCTGCGGCCACGGATAGACATAAGGCCAGGCCAGCGCGCCGGAGAAGGTGGCGTGGGCATTGAGGCCGAGATTGGCCGAGGCGCGGGCGGCGCGCTTCAACTGGTCAACGGCCCATTCCTGACGGGCGGCCGGGTTGCCGCGCACTTCCGGGGCGGCAAAACCGTCAAAAGCGCTGTCATAGGCCGGATGCACGGCGACGAGCTGGCCCTGCAGATGGGTTGAAAGTTCGGTGATGGTAATGCCGTGGCCGGCGGCGACGCCCTTCAGATCGTCGCAATAGGTTTTGCTTTCCGAGGCCTTCTTGAGGTCGAAAAGGCGCCCGTCCCAGCTCGGGATCTGCACGCCCTTGAAGCCGAGCGAAGCGGCCCAGCGGCAGATGCTGTCGAAGCTGTTGAAGGGCGCGGCATCGCCGGCAAACTGGGCGAGGAAAATCGCGGGTCCCTTGATGGTCTGCATAGGTGTTCCCTTCCCTGATCCCGATACCCCTGTTGTTGCCGGGGCTTGTTGTTTCCTGAGGCGGGCTTTAGCCGGTGCCCGGGCCGGTTTTCTTTTACCATAGCGCCCCTCATCCGCTGGCTGCTTTTACCGACGGATGAGGGGGCTTTTCTCTTCAGCCCGCAGCCAGCAGGATTTTGCCCGGCTCGAAGGCTGCCGGACGTTCGCACTGCTCGGCAATCTCGACCACACGGCCGGTATCCGCTGCTTCCAGCGCGCCCAGCATGACCGAGAGCACATGGAGCGCGACATCGCCGGAAGCCACATGCGGGCGGTTGCCCTTGATGGCGGAGGCCATGTCGGCAATGCCGAGGCCGCGATAATTGGCATGCTCGGGCCCGGCCACCGGCCAGTTCAGCGCGCCAAAGGGCTTGTCCGCCGTGCCAACCGGGCTCCAGACCTTGTCGAGGCCCGCCAGCTCCAGCTTTCCGCCGAAGAAGTTGGGATCGGGCACGCGCATCGAGGCCTTGGTGCCGTGCAGTTCCAGCGGCAGCAAATTGTGGGCAAACACATCCCAGCTGGCGAGGAACACGATTTCGGCGCCGCTTTGGAAGCTGAGCAGGGCGTTGACCGTGGTCAGCGTCTCCACCTTGATCTTCTCGCCCTTCATCGGGCCTTCGGCGGTAACAAGGCGCTCCTTGAAGCCCATCTTGCCGGTGGCGCGCACGGCCTTGACCGGGCCCAGCATGTGCACGAGGGCGGAGATATAATAGGGGCCCATATCGAGCACGGGTCCGCCGCCCGGCTTGAAGAAGAAGGTGGGGTTGGGATGCCAGTGCTCCATGCCATGTCCCATCACCGAGGCGGTGCCCGTCACCACTTCGCCGACGGTGCCGTCGGCCAGCAAGTGGCGGGCCGTCTGCACGCCTGGCCCCAGGATGGTGTCGGGCGAAGAGCCAACACGCACGCCCTTGGCCTTTGCCGCCCCCATGATCTTGCGGCCATCCTCGAGTGAGGTCGCCAGCGGCTTTTCGGTATAGACATGTTTGCCGGCGGCGATGGCGGCGAGCGAAATTTCGGCATGAGCGGCCGGGATGGTGAGGTTCAGCACCAGATCGACATCGTCGCGGCCAAGGAGCTCGGCCGGGGTGATGGCGGGAATGCCGTATTTGGCGCCCTGCGCGGTAGCTGCTTCGGGCCGCAGGTCGGCGCAGGCGGTAAAGACCACGTCTTTGAAGAGCGCGGCATTGGTCAGGTAGATGTCGGAGATGTTGCCGCAGCCGACAAGGCCGATACGAAGGGTCATTTTCCGGAGTGCTCCTTTAGCCGGCAAGCGCGGCCATGGCCTTGGCGCTGGTGGCGGCAAAGCGCTTCAGATCGTTGGGGTTATCATGCTCGGCGACCATCAGCCGGGCGCCGGCGGAAACCAGCTTCGGCCACAGGCTCTTCCACGGCACGGTGCCGGTGCCAACATCGGCCCAGCCATCCTCGTCAGCCTTCTCGCCCGCCGGCGCGATGTCCTTGACGTGGGCAGCGATGAGGCGGCCGGAGAAATGCTCGATCCATTTGGCCGGATCGGCGCCCGCGCGCACCACCCAGGCAACATCGAGTTCCAGCTGCACCAGATCATCCGCCAGCAGATGTTCGATGGGCAACGAGCCGTCGGGCAGGGCAACGAATTCGAAATCGTGATTGTGCCATGCGAAGGTAATGCCTTCGTCGCGCAGGCGTGCGGCAACGGCAGCAAGGCGTTTGCCCAAGGCCTGCCAGCCGGCGGCGTCCTTTGGCCGGTCTTCGGGCATCAGATAGGGCGCAATGGCGATGGTGGTGCCGAGCGTGCGCAGGATGTCGAGCGCCTTTGCCGTCTCCTGCTCCAGCAGGGTGAGAGCAAAATGGCCGCTGTCGGCAGTAAGGCCAACCCGGTCAAGTTCGGCCTTGAAGCCGCGGGCGTCGGTGTAGAGATCGCCATAAGGCTCGACATTCGTGTAGCCGAGCGATTTCAGCAGTTCCAGCTGTGCATTGACCGGCGGGAACTTGCGCGCCGAATACATCTGGAACGACAGGGCATGCTTGAGTGCCATCTTGGGGGCTTTCCTCCGGGTGTTATCTTTTTTAAAGGCGGGCAGGTGCGCGCGGCGTCAGAGCCGCACGCCGGTGCCGGCATTGAAAAGGGAGAGGCGGGTGAGATCGAGTGCGAAGTGGAACTGCTCGCCCACTTTCAGCTTCTGGTCAGCGGTCACGCGGATGGTGAGCGGCTGGCCCGCCAGTTCCGTCCACACGATGGTGTCGGCGCCGGTCGGCTCCAGCAAGCGCACCTTGCCGTCCAGCCAGAGCCATCTGCCGTCATCCGTGCCGCTGGCCGGATTGCCGACGATGATGTGCTCCGGGCGCGCGCCGAGCGTTGCTTCGAGCTGGCCGCTGGCGGTGCTGTCAAAATCATACCGGTCCAGCGGGACCGTCAGGCCGTTGGCACTAAAGCGCGGTGCAGCGCCGCCTTCCACCGTGCCGGTCAGGAAGGACATGGCCGGCGAACCGATGAAACCGGCAACGAAGCGATTGGCCGGACGATTATAGATAACCTCTGGCGTATCCAGCTGCTGGATGATGCCGCCCTTCATGACCGCGATACGGTTGGCGAGCGTCATCGCCTCGATCTGGTCGTGGGTCACATAGATCATGGTGTTACCCAGATCCTGATGCAGCTGCTTGATCTCCACACGCAGCTCGGCGCGCAGCTGGGCATCGAGGTTGGAGAGCGGCTCGTCGAAGAGGAAGACATCGACATTGCGCACCAGCGCCCGGCCGATGGCGACACGCTGGCGTTGACCGCCGGAAAGCTCCGACGGGCGGCGCTTCAGCAACTGCTCGAGCCGCAGCATCTTTGCAGCCTTGGCAACCCGTTCCGCCACTTCCGACTTCGGCAGGCCGGAGATCTTGAGCCCGAAGCTCATATTCTGCTCGATCGTCATCCGCGGATAGAGCGCATAGGACTGGAAGACCATGCCGATACCGCGGTCCTTGGGTTCTTCCCAGGTGACGTTCTTGCCGGCAATCCAGATCTCGCCATCGGCAATGTCGAGCAGGCCTGCGATGGCATTGAGGAGGGTGGACTTGCCGCAGCCCGAGGGGCCGAGCAGCACCAGAAATTCACCCTTGCCGACATTCAGCGACATGCGGTCCAGCACCGTGAGGGCGCCATACTGGATGACGAGATCGCGGATGGAGACGCTGGCCTCGTCCGGCGAAAGGGCAACGGCCGGGGGCATGGCGGTTTCAGTGGCGGCGGGCGCCACGGGCTTGGTGGAGGTGGCGATCATCCCTTGACGGCTCCCGCAGCGATGCCGCGGACGAACCAGCGGCCGGAGAAGAAGTAGATGGCGAGCGGGACAAGGGCGGTGAGGATGGTCGCCGCCATGTCCACATTGTAGGCACGCTCGCCCTGGGTCGAATTGACGATGTTGTTGAGCTGGACGGTCATTGGCAGGTTTTCGCGCCCGGCAAAAACAAGACCGAAGAGGAAGTCGTTCCAGATATTGGTCGCCTGCAGGATGACGGCGACAATGATGATCGGCGTCGACATCGGCAGCATGACCGAGAAGAAGGTGCGCCAGAACCCGGCGCCGTCCACGCGGGCGGCCTTGAACAGCTCCATGGGAATGCCGGCGTAGAAATTGCGGAAGAGCAGCGTCATCACGGGCAGGCCGAAGATGATGTGGACGGTGATGATGTTGGTGAGGGTGTTGAAGAGGCCGAGTGTCGAGTAAACGCGCACCAGCGGGTAGAGGAAGGCCTGGTAGGGCACGAAGGCGCCCAGCAGCAGGATGGCGAATAGTACGTTGGCGCCGCGCGGCTTCCAGAAGGAGAGCGCGTAGCCATTGATGGCGCCGGCCGCGATGGAAAGGATGACACTCGGCACCGTGATGATCACCGAATTGGTGAAGCCGACGGAGATGCCGGTGCAGTTGAGGCCGGTGCAGGCATGCAGCCAGGCGTCGATCCACGGCTGGAGGGTAAAATGCTGCGGCAGGTTGAAGATGTTGCCGAGGCGGATCTCGTCCATCGATTTGAACGAGGTCATCAGCATCACATAGAGCGGTGCCAGGAAATAAACCGCGGTGACGAGGATGAAGCAGTAGAGCCCGATCCGGCCGGCGGTAAGGCTCTGCGGTCTGGGGCCGCGGGCGACAACCACGCGGCTGCCGGCGGCGGGGGAGGCGATGCTGGACATCAGGCATGTCCTCCGCGGTTGCGGCGCGCATATTCGGTGTAGAACCACGGCACCAGCACGGCGAGCACGGTCACCAGCATGACGGTGGAGGCGGCAGTGGCAAGGCCGATATTGGCGCGCAGGAAAAGGTTATCCATGACGAACTTGGCTGGCACCTCGGTGGAAAGGCCGGGGCCGCCCTTGGTCAGCGCGACAACGAGATCGAAGGCCTTGACCACGCCGATGGAGAGCAGGACGACGGCCGTCACGATCATGGGCCTGAGGATCGGCACGATGATGAAGAGGTAGACGCGCCAGGCGGGGATGCCGTCGACACGTGCGGCCTTCCAGATCTCCCCGTCCACCCCGCGCAGGCCCGCCAGCATCAGCGCCATCACAAGGCCGGAGGCTTGCCAGACCCCCGCGATCACCAGCGTGTAGATCGCCATGTCGGTGCGGATGATCCAGTCAAAACTGAAGTTGGGGAAACCGAGCGCCTGCACCGTTTTCTCGATGCCGAGCGCCGGGTTCAGCATCCATTGCCAGATAAGGCCGGTGACCACGAAGGACATGGCGTAGGGGTAGAGGATGACGGTGCGGTAGCTGTTCTCGAACATGATCTTCTGGTCGAGCGCCACGGCGAGCAGGAAGCCGATAACGAGACAGATCGTGAGGAACAGCACACCGAAAATGATGATGTTGTTGATGGAGATATACCAGCGGTCCGTGGAGAACAGACGGGCGTACTGGGCCCAGCCCACGAAGTTGTAGGAGGGGATGGACTTGGAGCTGGTGAAGGAAATCACGATGGTCCAGACCACCGTGCCGACATAGGCAAAGGCCACGATGAGCCAAGCGGGTGTCAGCGCGATCTGGGCAGCAATGTTCCTCAGCCGGCGGGGCTCAGTCATGAGGATATTCTCCCTGGCGTGGCGGGCGAGAGGGCGCTTGGCACGGATCGGTAAGGGCGGCGGCAAAGACACCCGGCCGGGTCAGGGAAGGCCCGGCCGGGTGCTGCAGGCTTACTGGCCGTCGGCGGCGATTGCGTCGGCGAACTGCTGGATGAAGGCCCCTTCATCGGCGTTCTTGTCGGCCCAGAAGGCGGCAAGGGCGTCATTCAGCACGCCGTCGGTATCCGGCGTGATGGTGAAGGTAGGGGCCGGCAGCTGCTTTTCGGGCTGCTTCAGCAGGGCAAGACCGATCTGGCCGCAGGGGTCGACCTTGGACGTGTCGACGTCGTTACGCACGGGGATGGAGCCCTTGATGGCATTGAAGGCCACCTGCACATCAGGCGAGAGCATGGTCTTGACCAGCAGGTCCTGTGCCTTGGCAACTTCCGCGCCATCATTTTTCGGTAGCACGAAGACGTCACCGGCATAGATGTAACCGCCGGCATCGCCGACCCCGGTCTGGCAGGTATAGTCCGTGCCATGCTTTTTGCCGGCGGCGCGGAATTCGCCCTTTGACCAGTCGCCCATCACCTGGAAACCGGCCTTGCCACTGATGACGAGGGCGGTGGTGTCGTTCCAGTTCCGCCCGGCGGAACCATCATCGACATAGGCGCGCAGTTTGCCCATGGTCGCGACGGCGGCCTTGAATTTCGGCCCCTTGATGGTGTCGACGTCATGGTCGACGAACACCTTGCGGTAGGTGTCGGCACCGCCCTCAGAGTTGAGGATGAATTCGAAAAGGATACGCTCCTGCCAGGCCTGGGCGCCAAGCGCCAGCGGGGTGACGCCGGCTGCCTTCAGCTTGTCGAGAGTGGGGAAGAAGTCATCCCAGCTCTTCGGCCATTCCGTGCCGGCTTTTTTGAAAGCGTCGGTGGAAATCCAGGCCCAGTTGTTGGCATGGACATTGACCGGGACCGCATAGACCTTGCCATCGAAGGTGATGGCCTTGATGACGGCGGGCGGCATGATCTTCGCCCAGTTTTCTTCCTTGGCGATGGCGGTCAGGTCACGCAGGTAACCGTTGTTCACCAGCTCGGCAAACTGCTTGCCGTAGTTGAACTGCATGGCAGCCGGCGGATTGCCGCCGACAACGCGGCTCATTTCTGCCGCGCGGGCGGCTTCGCCACCGGCAACAGCGCTGTCGATCCACTGGCCGCCGGCCTTGTCGAAGCTGTCGGCGAAGACCTTCACGGCCGCGCTTTCGCCGCCGGAGGTCCACCAGTGCATGACCTCCGCCTTCAGCGGATCGGCCGCAGCCGGGGCGGCAGCGGCGACGAGGATGGTGCTCGTGACGAGCCACGAGGCGATTTTTTTCATGAGTATTTCCTCCCGGTTAATGCCGCCCATGGTTGTTCCCTTGGTGCGGCTGATTTTTATGTAATCGATTTCTTTTACCATACTGCGGCCTGCAATCGATTACAAGAGTGCTTTCACAGCTCGCTTGCGTTGGGCATAATGCCGTAAACCCGGCGGCCAGGAAGGCCGCAGGGCAGGCGAAGAAAGAAGGACCAGTGCGTCAGGAAGAAGAAATCCGGGAGGCAGACGGGCTTGTCGAGCCCGGTGCAAGGGCCACCATCGATGATGTTGCCCGCATCGCCAATGTTTCCACCGCCACGGTCTCCCGCACGCTCGCCCGGCCGGAGCTGGTGTCAGAGGAAACGCGCCGGCGGGTGATGGAGGTGGTGGAGAGCACGGGCTACCGCCCCAACGCACTGGCCCGCGCCCTGCGTACCCGGGCGGCACAGGCCGTCATCGTGCTGGTGCCGGATTTCGGCAACCCGTTCTATACCGAGATCGTGCGGGGCATGGAGCGGCGGGCCAGTGCCAGCGATTATGCCGTGCTGATGGGCAATACCGAGTCCGATCCCGAGCGTGAACGCTCCTATATGCGCCTGCTGCTTGATCGGCGTGCGGACGGGCTTTTGCTGCTGTCAGGCCGGCTGCCGGAAGGCTGCCCCGCCGATGGCCCGGCCCGGCCCCCCATCGTGTTTGTCTCCGAGGACCTGCCGGGCTGCGAGGTGCCGCTGGTGCGCATCGACAATCCGGCGGCCGCCGAAATGGCGGTGCGTTATCTCATCGATCTCGGCCATCGGCGTATCGGCCATGTCGCCGGCCCACCGGGCCGCATCCTGAGCCCGGAGCGCCATGCCGGGTACCGGCAGGCGCTGGAGGCGGTACAGATACCCTATGATCCGGCGCTGGTCGTGGCGGCGGACTTCACCTTCAAGGGCGGCCGCGCTGCCGCCCGCCGCCTGCTGGACTTGCCGGAGCCCCCGACCGCGCTTTTCTGCGCCAATGACGAAAGCGCCATGGGCGCGCTGCGTGCCGCGCGGGACAAGGGGCTGCGGGTGCCGGAGGACCTCTCCGTCATCGGATTTGACGATATCCAGCTCGCCGAAATCTCCGATCCGCCGCTGACGACGGTGCGCCAGCCGCGGGCGGAGATGGGGGCGAAGGCCATGGACGTGCTGATCCGCACCATCGAGGGCGAAGCCCTCTCGGGCCTCGATATCGTCATGCCGGTCGAGCTGGTGGTGCGGGGGTCAACCAGTTCGTGGCGGCCGCGGTGATCCGCAGGAACACTGGGCCGCATTCTTGCCGGTTTACCCGAGAACAAACCTCGAGAAAGCAAGGGATTGCCTGGCGGCTTCGTCCATCTGCTCTTCATCGGCATTGTTGCTGAGATCGCGCCAGACCTTGATGTCGCTGCCGATGCCGCCGCCCATCTTCACGAACGGTTCCATAACCACGGCACCCTTGTAGCCAACCTCCCGCAGGGCCGCGCCGATTTCATGCCAGGGCAGCCGACCGGAGCCGGGGACACGACGGTTGTTTTCGCCGGTATGAAAATGGCCGAGCAACGGCCCCGCTGTCCGGATCGCTTCGGCGAAGCTGTTCTCCTCGATGTTCATGTGGAAGGTGTCCAGCATCACCTTGACGTTCGGCTTGCCGGTCTCACGAACAAAGGCAACCCCTTCTTCGGCCGTGTTGAGGACGTGGTTTTCAAACCGGTTCAGCACTTCGAGGCACAGGTCGATCCCAAGATTTGCGGCGAAATCGGCGAGGCTGGCGATCCCCTCCAATCCGCGCGCCCGGTCGCCGGGTTTGTCCACCGGTCGCGAATAGTCGATCGGCCAGTAGGAATGCAGCGCTCCCCCGATGATGCGGATGTCCAGCTTTGCCAGGTTGGTCAGGGTTTCCTCGAAAAAGGCCCGGCCTGCCTTGCGAATGTCCGGGTCAGCGGAGGAGAGGTTTTTTTGAGGGGAAGGGCCGACGCCCGACGTCAGCGTGATGCCGTTATCCCTGGCCGCGCGGGCAATTTCGGCGATGTGCGCGGCGCTGTAGCTGTTGAGGTGGTGTGCCGCGATTTCCAGCACGTCAAAACCGAGCCGGGCTGCCTTTTCCACATATTTCAGGCAATCCGCGCTCCATTCATGCTCCCAGTAGGGATAGTAGATTCCGAATTTCATGTGCGTTTCCCCATGTTTGAGATTTTCAGCGTCATCAGGGTTTTTCCCGCGGGGGCCTGTTTGATCGCAGTCTTCCATCGGCGGTGAGAACAAGCCCGGTGGCCCGGCTCTGCGAGATGACCTGGCGGCCGTTGGGAATGTCGTTGCCATCGACTTTGGCGTCGATCTCTGCCGGCTGGAGGCCATAGCCGGTCCACCGGGCCACGAGCCGCGCGCGCAGGATGTTTTCCGGCAGGTCGATAAAAACCGTGATGTCGAAAAACGGATGCAGCAGGGACCACGGAAGCCGGTCAAGCAGCAGGTAGTTGCCCTCCACGACGATGACCCGTGCCGCTCTCGGAATCAGGCGCGCGCCGGCACGGGAAATTTCCAGATCGCGGTCGAAGACCGGGACCGCGACTTCCTCCTCCTCGTTACGCCGCAGGCGATCGAGCATGTGAAACAGGCCTGGGGTATCGAAAGTCTCCGGGGCGCCCTTGCGGGCTCGCAGGCCCCGCGCGTTCAGGATGCTGTCGTCATAATGGTATCCATCCATCGGCAGCAGTGCGGCGCTTGCAGGCGAGAGGTCGCACAAGGCATCGGCCAGCCGGTCGGCAAAGGTGGATTTGCCGGAGCCCGGAGCGCCGGCGATTGCGACGATGATCCGCCGGCCGGTGCCTTGTGCGTTCACTGCTCGGACAAACTCATCAAACTCAAGAATGTCGTTCATCGCGTCGCTGCTGAAAGAAATGGGGGAGGGGGCGGCGATGGCGCCTGCCCGGACCGGTTGGCGGCTAGCGCCTAATATTGGCCAGCAGGGCGTGCAGCATCGGCGTGCCCGAGCGCAGGACCATTACTGCGATCAGGAATAGCCCCCATACAGCAGTTGAAAGATGCTGGTTTGCCCCCACCAGGTTGAGGCCGGAGGAGAGCGTCTGAAGGATGACCAGAGCCAGAAACACCGGAGCGACACGGCCGAAACCGCCGAACGGGTTAACGCCGCCGAGAAAACACGCGAGTACGGTCACCAGAAGCAGGGCGTCTCCGTGACCCACCCGCACCGAGTTGAACCGGGTCAGCATCACGATCCCCGCCAGCGCGCACATGACGCCGGACAGCGCATAAGTCAGCGTGATCGACCTTTTGACATGAAGGCCGGAATATTCACTGGCTTTCGGGTTGGAGCCGATCATGGACACGGCAAAGCCGTGGCGGGTGCGGGCGAGCAGTAGATGCCAGAGAAAGGCCGCGCCGATGAAAATCAGCATTGGCACCGGGATTCCGGCGACGGTGCCATGACCCAGCCCCATTACAAATTCCGGAAAGCCCGAAATGTCGCCGCCCCGCGTCAGGAACTCGCCAATGCCTTTCAGGAAAATCATCATCGCGAGGGAGGCAAGGATAGGATGTGCGCCAAACCAGGCGATTATGGCGCCCATCGCGGCACCGGCCAGACCGCCGACGGCCAGTGCCAGTACGACCCCCGCGGCAAAAGCCAGCATGCCGGCGTCCGGGCCGCCATACATGTTGAGCACCCAGGCCAGCGTCAGTCCGCTGATGTTGGCAACGGCGATGACGGCAAGGTTGATGCCGTTGGCGATGATCGGCGCCAGCATGGCCAGGGTCAGCAGGCCGAGTTCGGGGAGCTGGGAGGCGATTGAATCGAAGTTCGCGCCGGTGAGGAACTGCGGCGAGGCAAGGCTGAAACCCACGATCATAAGGACAAGCAGGCCAACCAGTCCCGGAACCTCGCGCCCGAAGGAGCGGGTCATGGCATCAATTATTCTGGTCATGGGAGCGCCTCCATGTCCTGCCGGTCAAGCGTGACATCAGTTCGACATTGGTAAGGGAGATTGCCGCCAGGATCGTCAGGCCGATCACCATCTTGAACGCGTATGGCGAGACGCCCATGAGGTTGAGGCCGTTCTGGACTACGGCGACAAGAAGTACGCCAAGGAAACAGCCAAGGACCGAGCCGCGCCCACCCCCCAGCCGCGCACCTCCCAGAACCACGGCAGCAAGCACGTCCAGTTCGCGGCCGATCAGGGCATTGGGGACGACTTCCTGAGCGATGTTGACCTGCATGAGGCCGCCGATTCCCGCCATCAGCCCCATCCAGCCATAAGCGATGAACTGGATTTTGACCGTTGCCACACCTGCCCGGCGGGCGCCTTCCGGGTTGTCGCCGAAAGCATAGAGTTGCCGGCCGGTGGTGGTGCGCGAAATCAGAAACCAGGTGGCCAGCATTGAGGCCGCCA
Organism: Radicibacter daui; assembly: GCA_030657355.1. Lineage (GTDB taxonomy): Bacteria > Pseudomonadota > Alphaproteobacteria > Radicibacterales > Radicibacteraceae > Radicibacter > Radicibacter daui. The sequence goes on along the minus strand of CP131057.1, from coordinate 578,712 downwards.
TCACCGCCACAGGCAATGTCAGCGTGCCGCCGTCACCGAGCGAGATCACGCCGATGCGATCGGTCCACCAGTCTGGCAGGTCGTAGATCGACCGGCCGGAGGTCGCGAACATCAAAAGGCCGAACAGGGCATTGAAGGTTGCGATGGTGATGATTATGGAGATGATGCGGAAACCGGCGATCAGGGCCGCGTTGATCGAGCCGATGAGGATGCCCAGCACCCCGGCACAAACAAGCCCGATGAGCCAGTTGCCGCCTCCCAGCCATAGCAGCACAAGCGCCGTCAGGTACTGAACCACCGATGCACCGACGGCGAAGGAAATGTCGATCCCGCCGGCGATAAGGACGACCAGCAGGCCGACCGCCCAGATAACGTTCACGGCGTTGTTGTTGAGAAGCGAGGCGATATTGGAGGCGCTGAAGAAACTCGGCGAGGCAATGCCCAGAACAAGCATAAGCAGCGCCAGCACGACCAGAATGCGTGCCTCGCCTTCATGGGTGCGAAGATAATCACGCATAAACGGTGCGCTCCAGCTCGGCTATCGGAGTGCGGCGGGGGTCAAACTCGCCGACGATGCGGCCCGCAGCCATATGCAGGATGCGGTCGCAGTTGAAGTAGACTTCCGGCACCTCGTCCGAAATCATCAGGATGGCGATGCCGCGGTCCGCCAGGGCGCGCACGATCCGGTAGATGCCGTCACGGGCACCGACATCCACACCGACAGTAGGGCAATCCAGGATCAGCAGTTTTGGAGAGATCGCCAGCCATTTCGCCAGAACGATACGCTGCTGGTTGCCGCCTGAAAGCGTTGAGACGGCATCGTCGGGACTGCCGATCTTCGTGGAGAATTCGGTTACGCCCCGGGTCACGGCGGCCGATTTGCGGCGGGCGGATATCAAACCGCCTGCACCGGATATGGCTCGCAGGGTGGTGATGACGGTGTTATCCGCGATTGATTGCTGCTGTACGAGGCCGAGCGACAGACGATCTTCGGACACATAGGCAACGCCTGCGCCAATCGCCTGACGGTTATTGGCAAAGCGGACGGGTTTGCCGGCAAGCCGTATCTCGCCTGCCCTCGGCCGTGTCATGCCGAACAGGGTATGGGCCAGTTCGCTTCGGCCGGCGCCGATGAGGCCGATTAAACCGACAATTTCACCGGCCCGGATCGCCAGATTTACACCCTCATATTCTCCGGCACGGGTAAGGCCGGCGGTCTGCAGCACAACAGGGGCATTTCCCGGGTCGCGCGCGCTGACCGCCTGGTTGAGCTGGCGGCCCGTCATGAGTTCTCCCAGCCGTGACTGGGTCATGCCGGCGGCATCGAAGACACCGACAAGTTTTCCGTCGCGCAGCACGGTGACGCGGCTTGAGATATCCAGAACCTCCGCAAGCCGATGGCTTACGAAAACAACCGCCACACCGCTCTTCGAGAGAACCCGCACCACCGCCAGCAGATGGTCCGTTTCAGCCTGCGTCAGCGATGCGGTGGGCTCGTCCATGAAAATGAGACGTGCGTCACTGGCAAGGGCACGCGCAATCGCAACGATCTGGCGGCCGGAGATCGGCAGGCTTCTGAGCGGTGCGGCGAGGTCCAATTCTACCCCGAGCTTGCCCAGTGCAGTCCGTGCCGTTTCACGGATGGTGCCGTAGTTCACCAGACGCGGCTTGCCGACAAGGCTGTCGAAGGCAATGTTTTCGGCGACAGTCATTTCAGGGAAAAGGGCGAGATCCTGCCAGATCACCGCCACGCCTTTCTTGCGGGCCAGCGGCGGACTTGAGGCCGGAATGGTTTCGCCGAAATAGCTCATCCGGGCGCCGGGAGCAGGCTGGTAGACACCTGCAATAGCCTTGATAAGCGTGCTTTTACCGCTGCCGTTTTCGCCGGCAAGGCAATGCACCTCGCCGCGACCGACACTGAAGGAGACATCGTCAAGCGCCTGCAGGCCACCAAACCGGATCGATATGTGCTCGAAACGGATGGCTTCAGGGCCGTCAGGCGCGGTTTGGGTGGAAGGCGCAGTCATCATCATCACAAGGGAGCTTGAGTATCGGCAGGGAGAGCGCTCCCGGGTGGCGGAACCTCTCCCGCGCCAGGGCGGGAGAGGCCATTTCCGTCAAAGTCCGAGGTCGGCCAGCTTGTCGACGGTCTCCTTGTTGATCTGCAGGAGGTTGTCCGTGATGATGTTGCGGGTTTTCGGATCGGGGTGGACGGTACCGAGGCCCTCAATCGTATCCCCGTCCTTGGGCATCTGGCCGTTCGCCAGCATTTTGCCGATGCGGACGAACACGCGCCCGGCTTCAGCCGGGTTCCACATGAAGCCGCCCAGCAGGGCGCCCTGCTTCAGGAGTTTACGGCCCTGGCCCGGCGAGAACGGGCCGACCACGAACACCTTGCCGACCTCGCCCTTCTCTTCGATTGCGCGGCCGGCGCCGATGGGGCCCTGGCTGCCAAAGGCGAGGAAGCCGTGCAAATCCGGATGCGCGGAGATGAGGTCGAGCGCGGTCTTGCGGCTGTCGTCGACATTCTCCGCCACACCGTACCGATCGCCGACCGGCTTCATGTCCGGATAATGTTCCTTCAGATAGGCAATGGCGGCATCAGCCCAGGCATTGTGAAGCGGCACGGTGAGCGAGCCGACATAGACCGCATATTCTCCCTTGCCGCCCATGGCTTTCGCCAGCAGCTCGGCATGCGCCTCGCCGAAGCCCTTGGCCGAAGCCAGTTCAAAATCCAGATCCTTGTTCTGGATGCCAGGCCCTTCATGCGCCACCACCTTGATGCCTGCTTCACGTGCCTTTTGCAGGACCGGCTCCAGCGCTTTTTCGTCGTTCGGCACGACGCCGATAACGTCAACCTTCTTGGCAATCAGATCTTCGATGGCGCGCACCTGGAGGGCCGGGTCGGCGCTGGTCGGGCCAATCATGGTCGCGTCCATGCCTTCGCTGGCGGCGGCTTCCTTGATGCCGGTTTCCATGGCGTTGAACCAGGGGATGCCGCCCACCTTCACCACGACACCCATCGTCGGCTTGTCCGCCGCGAGTGCTCCCTTGGCAAGAGGGCCAGCTGAAAAAACCACCACCAGGGCGGCGCTGGCCAGCAGGATGCGGCGGCTTATAAGGGTCTTTTTCATGGTTTCCTCCCGTTTTGTGCGCTTGGTCGCGCTTGATGGACCTTTAGATCCGTTTTTTTCCGGCACCGATGAACGGCCCGGCAGCTCAGGCGAATTTCAGGCGACGGGCCTCCTTTCAGAAAGAGTGCCGGACGGCGCCGCCGTGGACTGGCGGATCTTGAAGTCGCAGGGCAGCCGCACATGCTGCGCCGGGCTTGCGTCACCCTTGATGCGGGCATTCAGACGCTCCCACAGAAGGCGCCCCATCTCACGGACGGGTTGGGCGACGGCCGTCAACGGCGTTGCCCGGGCGCGCATCCAGGTGTAGTCGTCGAAACCGATCAGTGAGATGTCCTGGGGCAAGCGCAGGCCGCGCTCGGCAAGGGCTGTCAATGCGGCCAACGTGGTGCCGTTCGTCAAAGCCTGGATCGCCGTGGGCGGATTTGCGCCGCCGAGTACAGCGATCAGCTTGCCGGGCTCGCCACCGCCATCAATCCCCAGTTCGACGATCTTCGGCTCGGGCAAGCCATGCGCCATACATGCTGCGCGGGCGCCGTTGCACCGCTGGCGGATGTTGGCCAGCGTCAGTGAGGTTGCGGCAATGAGAATATGCCGGTGGCCGAGGGCGATCAGATGTTCTGCCGTCACCCGGCCGGCGGCTTCGTTATCGAGGGAGACCGTGTCGGCGTTGGAGCTGCCGGTAACGCGGTCTGCAATGACATAGGGTGTGTTCGACGCATCTATCAGCGAATGTCCCGGAAATTCGTCCGAGCAAGGAACGATGATGAGGCCGGCGGGCCGCCATGCAAGCATGGCCCGCAGCTTCGAGCTTTCAATGGATTGATCGCCCCGCGAGCTGGCGACGATGACCTCATAAGATTCCTTGCCGACACACTGTTCGACCGCCGAGACAACCGACGTAAAAAACGGGTTGTCCAGATCGGGGACCAGAATGGCGATGATCTTGGCGTCTCCGGAACGCAGCATGGAGGCCAGCGGATCCGCGCGGTAATCAAGTTCCTTGACCGCCGCTTCCACCTTGCGCGCCAGCTCGGCGCTTACAGCTTTCCGGCCCGTCAACACATTGGAGACGGTTGCAGGAGAGACCCCGGCAAGTTTCGCTACATCATTGATAGAGCTTGGCTTTCCGACCATATGGTCGCGCCTTTCGGTGCGGAAAAACGATTTACAGTAAAACGATTTACTTAAGGCGCCTGCAAAAGGCAAGCTCTAAAAACCCGGACCCGCCACTGACGACGGTGCACCAGGCGCGAGGGAGATCGGAGTAAAAGCGATCAACGCGCTTGTGCGCTCCATTGGGGCGACGCGCTCTCCGGCCTCGATATCGTCATACCGGTGGTGCCGGTGGTGCGGGGCAACCAGTTCGTGGCGGCCGCGGACCAGCTGAGACGGGGCATCTGTAGTTGTGATGTCTGCCGTATCGACGTGATCGCAGGGGGCTTTGCTCGTTATGTCTGGTGCTGTCCGATAGCCGCGTCATGCGTCAATGGCCCGAGGCCTCTTGCCGTCACGGAAGGGTCAGGTTCAGTCCGAGCATTCTGGCGAGGACGAAGGTGACGATCACCAGACCCATGGGCGGGAGCACGAAGACGGCTGCCAACTTGCCGGCCGCACGGAACATCACGCGCTTCTGCAGCGCCTTGCCCTTCTGCGCCTGGTCATAGTGCCACTTTATGGCGAAGAACATGCCCACGCCTAACACCAGAACCTTGAACGTCATGAGGGCTACAGGGACCCAGTCCATGATTTGAGTATTTCCCGGCTATTACCTGACACGATCTACCGTGGGGAGCTTGCCCCGAACGCTACATGCCAAGCAGATCATCTTAAGGCGCGCAAACAGCGCTCTGGATTGGACATATAGCCCTATCCTCAGGCGGTGGCATTAACGCGAAGGTTGCGCGGGAAGCATCTGGGCTGGATTTAACCTGATGTGGCTTGAGGTCCTGTAAAAACTTGCCCCAACATACGGAGTTCACCGGCATCAGCGAAGCGCACCTGGCCGGCCGGGACAGGGCTTTGGGGCCAGGTGCGGAGTTCTCGCCGGGTGTTATGCGCCCTGTGAGGCTGCCACAAGACTTGAGATCGCCGTATCGAGGGACGTCGTGCCTTTGGTCGCGTAACGGCCCCGTTCACGAAACTCGATCCAGCCTTCATTGAAGCCGTCGAGCATGCGAATGCGCGGGATCGGGTGGCGGGCCCCCTGGCTGCGGAACAGCGGCTCCCACTGATTGTGCGGCAAGGCCTCCGCCCGGACCGGTCGGCCGAGGGCGCCAGCGAGTGTGACGGCCATGTCATTGGGGCTGACGCGCTGCGGCCCTTCCAGTTCGACAACCCGGTTACCTTGCCAGCCCTGCTGGAGCAGAGCGGCGGCAACCCGGCCGACATCGCGGGTGGCAACCATCGGAAACGCCTTGTCGAGCGGGGTGAGGAAGCTGTGCAGGATGCCGGTCTCCCGCGCCGGGGCAACGTCCCAGGCCGCGTTCTCCATGAACCAGCCCGGGCGCAGGAAGGTGGTGGGAATGCCGGTTTTTGCCAGCGCCGCTTCCAGAAGGGTGTGCTGTGAAAGCAGGTTTTCCTCACCCGCGTCGGCGCCAATGGTGGAGAGGTAAACCACCTTGTGCGGGCGGGCGGCGGCAAGGGCCTCGGACAGGGCGGCGGCGAGGCGGCGTGCTTCCGGGAAACCCGGCTCCGGATCAAAGAGCGGCGGCACCATTACGAAGACGGCTTCAGCGCCGGTGAAAGCGCGGATAAGGCTGGTCTTGTCCTCCATGCTGGCGAGGGTGGTTTCACAGCCAAGCGCGGCCCAGGCTGGGCCTTTGGTCTCATCCCGCAGGATGGCCCGGACAGGCTTGCCGGCAGCAAGGAGGGTGCGGGCAACTTCACCACCGACTTTGCCGGTGACTCCGGTAATGGCGTACATGGCGCTTCTTTCCTTAAGGGGCAGGGATCAAGGGGCGTCGCCGAAGGGGCGGCATGCCCAGAATTACGCCACGGGGTATGATGATTGAGGCTCATTAAAATCATCATAAGAGTGACTGGAAATCACTGCTAAGATGCTGGGGGGGCGGCGAGAGCTGGGGGAGGACGGCGATGAGCTTCGATACGCGGCTGCTGACGGGCGCAGGGGTGGTTGCCGCTGTGGCCGAGGCTGGCAATTTTGCGCGGGCGGGCGAGATGCTGGGGCTGACACCTTCCGGGGTCAGCCGGGCGATTGCGCGGCTGGAGGCGCGTATGGGAGTCAGGCTTTTTGACCGCACGCCGCGCAGCGTGGCCCTGACGGAAGAAGGGCGGCGGTTTCATGCGCAGATCGTGCCCTTGCTGGCCGGTCTGGAGGAGGCGGCGGCCGATGCGGCCGGGGCCGCGGCGCTGGTGAGCGGGCGGCTTCGGGTTTCCATTGATCCCTGGTTTGCCCGCATGGTGCTGGCGCCGCATCTGCCGAAATTGATGGGGCGCTACCCGTTGCTGGAGCTTGACCTGACCGTCAGCAACTATCGGGAAGAGATGATGAGCGGGGTGGATGTGGCAGTGCGTTTCGGCCCGCCGGAAGTCGCCTCCCTCATTACCCGCAAGCTGCTGGAGACGCCGGTCATTACCTGTGCTTCACCGGATTATCTTGCCCGTTATGGTGTACCGCGCGCGCCGCAGGACCTCATGCATCATGAGGCGCTGCTGTTCCGGGACCCGACAACGGGGCGGCCGTTCAACTGGGAATTTCATCGCGGCAGTGAGCGGACGGAGGTGAAGATTGCCGGGAGGGTCGTAATGGATGACCCATCGACAGCCATCGCTGTCTGCGTGGCGGGCCAGGGGATTTTCCAGAGCTTTGCCCTCGGGCTCGGGCCCTGGCTTGCGGATGGCCGTCTGGTGCCGGTGCTGACAGACTGGGCCGATGAGCGGTATCCGCTTTATGCCTATCATCCTTCCCGGCACCTGCCGCCGGCGAAGGTTCGGGCTTTTCTCGATTTCGTGCAGGAAATTGCCGGGTGTTAACCTGCTCATAGTGGGCGGTTTGCCCTGCCTTGACGGGCTACCTACCAGAAGGTAGCCATTTAGCGGTCGTCGCGATGCTTCAATTTGAAGGTGGCTGCGAGGCGATAAGGTCCAAGGTCAAGACTGGCTGATTGCAAGGCGTAACTTTGCCAGAAACTTTCCCCAGAATCCTATCAACTAGTAGGTAGAAATTCGATGATGCTTCGCAAGCTTTCTTCCCTGTTCGTTGTCGCCGCCGCTTTGGGCCTTCCTGCCGCAATCAGCGTTGCTGCGCCGACGGCAATGGCCGCGACCGTTGAACACCATAATGTCCGGGGCACAGTCGTCGGTTTCAGCGACGATGTGCTGAAGGTAAAATCCCGTGAGGGCGCTGTGGTGGATGTGGCCCTTTCCAAGGGCTGGCAAATCTCCAGTGTTGCCAGGGCCAGCGTGAGTGACATCAAGCCGGGCGACTATGTCGGTATCGCGTCGTTGCCAAAGGAAGCCGGCGGTGACGGGGCGCTGGAAGTGCTGATTTTCCCGCCGGCCCTCAAGGGCGCGGGGGAAGGCAGTTTTGCCTGGGACCTCAAACCCAAAAGCAACATGACCAATGCCACTGTCGCCAATGCGGTGAAGGGCATTGATGGCCAATCTCTGACCGTGACCTATCACGGGCAGGAAAAGACCATAACGGTTCCGGAAGGGGCCCCGGTGGTGACCCTTGCCCCGGCAACGCCGGCTGACCTCGTTCCCGGCGCGATCGTCTTCATCCCCGCCACGCAGGAGGGCAACGGCCCGCTGACTTCCGGGCGCGTGGTCGTCGGCACCAATGGTGTTGTCCCGCCGATGTGAGCCTGACGCCGCTCGCCGGCCGGCCTGAGTGCACCAGTCCCCGGTGCACCTTGCCGGCTGGCGGCGGCTTTCTTTCGCCGGCCCTTGCCGGCAGGCAATCTGGAGGCTGAAGATGACAGACAAGGCCGGCAGGGACCGCACCCTGCAAAGCCGGACAGTGCTTGTCCGGCGCCATTCCCTCGTCACGCGCATAACGCACTGGCTGAATGCGGTTAATCTTTTGCTGCTGCTGATGAGCGGGTTGCAGATTTTCAACGCTCATCCGGAACTCTACTGGGGCCAGTATGGCGCCGACGGCGATCCCGCTGTTTTGACAATTGGTGCCAGAGAGACTGAAAGCGGCCTCAGCGGTTTTATCCGCGCGGGCGAAGCGGAGCTTTCGACCACCGGTGTGCTCGGGGTCTCGCGGAGCGACGGTGAGCCGACCGTCCGGGCTTTTCCGGCATGGATAACCCTGCCGTCCTACCAGGATCTGGGGGCAGGGCGCGGATGGCATTTCCTCTTTGCCTGGTTCTTCGTCCTCAACGGCCTCGTCTATCTCTCCAGCAGCTTTCTCAGCGGGCATTTCCGGCGAAATCTGGCCCCGGTACGCGGGCAATTCTCGCTGAGGCATCTGGCCCGGGAAATTGCCGATCACGCGCGGCTCAGATTTCCCGAGGGTGATGCCGCCCGCCACTATAACGCGCTGCAAAAGCTGACCTATCTGATCGTCATCTTCCTGATGCTGCCGGCGATGCTGCTGACCGGCCTTACGATGTCGCCGGGAATGGATGCGGCGCTCCCCTGGCTCGTCGATCTTTTCGGCGGCCGCCAGTCGGCACGCACAATCCATTTCGTGACGGCCTCCCTGCTGGCGCTGTTTGTCTTCGTGCATGTGGCGATGGTCGTCCTGTCAGGGCCGTGGAACAATCTGCGCTCGATGGTCACCGGGCAGTATGCCATCCGCTATCGCGAGCCCAGATCATGACGGAAAAACCCTTCTCGCGGCGGCTGCTGCTTGCTGGCGGCGCGCTTGGCGCCGGCGCAGCAGCGTTCGCCCTGAACGCCGATCTGGTAAGCCGGGTGGCGCTGACCGGTGCCGGGAAACTCACCCTGTCGGCACAGCGCCTGCTGCTGGGGCGCGGCGCACTGGCGCGGGAGTTTGGCGAAAAAGATATCTCCCCGACCTTTCGGGTCAACGGCACCAGCCGGCCAGAGAGTGAAGATTATGCGCGGCTGGCCGAGGGGAATTTCGCCGACTGGCGGCTCAGGATCGATGGCCTTGTCGACAGGCCGATGGAGCTGTCGCTGGCGGATCTGAAGAAACTTCCCGCCCGGACCCAGATTACCCGGCATGACTGTGTCGAGGGCTGGAGTGCGATCGGAAAATGGACGGGTGTGCCGCTGGGATTGCTGCTGACGGCTGCCGGCCTGAAGCCGGGGGCACGTTATGCCATCTTTTATTGTGCGGACGAGCTCGAGCAGAGCTTCGATGGCAGCGGGCGATATTATGAGAGCATCGATCTGGTCGATGCCTTCCACCCGCAAACGATCCTCGCCTATGCCATGAACAACGCCGATCTGACTGTCGGGCACGGGGCGCCGCTGCGCCTGCGGGTGGAGCGGCAGCTCGGATACAAGCAGGCGAAATATCTGATGCGGATCGAGATCGCCGACGGCTTCGGCCGGTTGTGGGGCGGCAAAGGCGGTTATTGGGAAGACCGGGGATATCAGTGGTATGCGGGGATCTGACGCCTGAAAGCAGCATTACGGCGGCCTCCTTTCGAGGGCCGCCGTAATGCTGGCGCTTCAGGCAAAGAAGATCTGCGACAGGATGAGCAGCGTGCCAATCACGCCGGCGAACCAGGACAGGGTGCGAACCACCTTGATGCCGGCGATGTAGGTGATGGCATGCACCAGCCGGGCGGCAAGGAAGAGCCAGGCGCCGGCAGTTGTAACGCCATTGCTGATGCCCAGAGTGTGGGCAACCAGCACGGCCACGGCAAAGGGCACCAGATTTTCGATGAGATTGCGATGGGCACGCAGGCCGCGCCCGGCAGCGCCGGTGGGAGCCGGGATATCGTCGCGGTTACTCATCAGGCCGGCGTTGCCCACCTGTTTTGAATAGAGCGGTGAATAGACCAGCGGCAGAACGAGACAGCCGAGGGCGAGCAGGCTGAGTACGGTGAGTTCGACAGTCATGATTGGAGTGCCTTTCTACTAGTTGGTAGTTAGCCCGCTAAAGGAGAGCCTTTCAGGCGCGGGCATGCCGCCGGAGAAGGCTTGAAAACGGTGCTTTCAGGAGAGGTTCAGGGCGAAAGTCGCCTCAGTTGCTCTCCGGTGATGGAGGTGAAAGTCCGGGCCCCGGCATCGTCCTTTTCTCCGGCGGCGGGTGAGGTGCCAAGGGCGCGGGCGCTGATGAGAGCGCCATGGAGGGCGGCGATGAAACAGTCTGCTTCGTCAGCGGCAGGTCGGTCCAGCTTGAGGGAACCGTCGCGCTGGCCGGCTTTCAGCGTATGGGCGACCCAGTCGGTGATGGTGCGGAAATGCAGGCGAACCTCGCCGGCAATCACCTCCGGCAAGGCCGGCAATTCGGCAGCCAGCTGGACGCAGACACAGAAAGGGGCGCTGCGGTCGCGGATGCAGGTTGACCAGTAGTTGATCAGCGCGACGATGCGCTCCCGCGCGGTTGGCAGCCCGGCATCGAGCTGGGCCATGGCGCGGGCCACGTCTGCCCGGTAACGCGCCACAACCGCCTCGCCGAGCTGGGTCTTGGACGGGAAGTGGTGGTGGATGCTCGCCTTGCGGATGCCGATGACGTCGGCAATGTCGGCATAGCTGAAGCCGTTATAGCCACGGTCGCGGATGAGCGATTGTGCGCTGTCGAGGATCCGGCCCGCTGTGCCGGAGATGAGGTGAAGCGGGTCTTTTTCTGTCTGGACGGTCTGCATAAAAACCTGCCTACCAGAAGGTAGGATGTTCAGCAAGGGGGGCTGGCATAGCGGGAAGTGCAGGGCAGGGCTGCGGTTCTGGACGGGGCGGCAAGGCCTTCTGCGTTGCCGCCACCCCGTTCAGACAGGGAAGGGTGGTTGCTTATCCGGTTACGCCGGTGGCCTGGGCCACTTCCATCGCGCCCTCGTAACACATCTTGAGGGCCACATAGAGCACCACACCGAACCCGATATAGACGGCCCAGCGATGCTTGTTGATGAAGCCGGCGATGATCTGGGCTGCCACGCCCATAAGGCTTACCGACAGCACGAGGCCGATGACCAGCACGACATAATGCTCGCGCGCTGCACCGGCCACGGCCAGCACATTGTCGAGCGACATGGAAAGGTCGGCGATGACGATCTGCAGCACTGCCTGGCGGAAGGTCTTGCGCGGCGCGGCCTCGCCCCCTTCTGCCCCTTCCTCGCCCTCGTCGCCGACACTGGCGCGGATTTCCTGCCACATCTTCCAGGCAACCCAGAGCAGCAGCAACCCGCCGGCCAGCAGCAGGCCGAGAATTTGCAAAAGCTGGGTCGCGGCGAGGGCGAAGACGATACGGGCGATGGTGGCAACGGCAATGCCGATGCCAACCGCCTTCAGGCGCTGGTCCTTGGGCAGGCCGGCAGCCGCCATGCCGACCACCACAGCATTATCGCCGGCAAGCACGAGATCGATAACGACCACCTGCAGGAAGGCAATCAGTTGCGGCATATAAAGGCTGAGATCCAAGAGAAGCCGTCCTTCTGGCTGGTTGGGCAGGCTGCACCGCCCTTGTTGTCGCACAGGACACCCGGGGGTTGGAATAGAGCGCAATGCCCCTGCGGTCAAGGGTGGCGGTGACGCAGAGTTGACAACTTGGACATGGTGATTCCGGCAGGAATTGCCTGCTGTTTTGAGTGAAAATAAGATCGAGTTGTTTTCTTAAATTCCGCCCACGCCCATCGGTGTGAACTTAAATTACAGGAATGTGTTGCCGGGTGGTGGTTAGTGTCCTAAAAGCCGGTTTCCCGTCTGGTCCGGATTTGTTTTGGAGTTGCCTCCCGTGAATGCGGTTGTTCGTTTTTCCCAGTTCATCGGCCGCACTTTTGCGGTCTGGGTGCTGGTGTTTGCCGTGCTCGGCTACTTCATGCCGGCGACCTTCAAGCAGCTCGCGCCGTGGATTGTCACGCTGCTTTCCATTGTCATGTTCGGCATGGGCCTGACGCTGACGGCGTCGGATTTCCGCGAGGTGCTGACGCGGCCGAAGGATGTAGCCATCGGCGTCGTCGCCCAGTTCGTCATCATGCCGCTGCTGGCGTTTGCCCTCACGCTCATCATTCCGATGTCGAGCGAAGTGGCCGCCGGCGTCATCCTGGTCGGCTGCTGCCCGGGCGGCACCTCCAGCAATGTGATGACCTATTTCTCCAAGGGCGATACCGCACTCTCCGTGACTGTTACCAGCGTGACCACGCTGCTTGCCCCGGTGGTGACGCCGCTGCTGGTGCTGGCCTTTGCCAGCAAGTACCTGCCGGTTGATGCACTGGCGATGTTCAAGAGCATCGTGCAAGTCGTGCTGCTGCCGCTCGCCCTCGGCCTCATCGTGCGCAAGCTGCTGCCGACCATGGTCAAGACGGCCGAGCCGCTGATGCCGCTCGTCTCCGTTACCGGCATCGTGCTTATCGTCTCCGCAGTGGTGGCGGCCAACCAGCCGAAGATTGCGGAATCCGGCCTGCTCATCCTGGGCGTCGTGGTGCTGCACAATGCGCTCGGTTACCTGATCGGCTATTTCGCCGCGCGGGCAACGGGCATGACGCTTGCCAAGCGCAAGGCGATTGCCATTGAGGTCGGCATGCAGAACAGCGGCCTTGGTGCCGCGCTTGCCGCCGCCCACTTCTCGCCGCTCGCGGCGGTGCCGAGCGCCATTTTCAGCGTGTGGCACAATATCAGCGGCGCGCTGCTGGCCAGCTGGTTCCGCCGTTCGGTCTGACCGCTGCGTGGTTAGCAGGTACTCTCAAAAGGGCAGCCTCGCCGGGGCTGCCCTTTTTTGTTGTCCGGCCTCACTTCTGGCCGGGTGTGACCGGCAGCGGGTCGCTGGCCGGAAAACTCTCTTCCAGCGCCTCGTCCAGCTGTTCTTCGTCGTGGCGGCGCTTTTCCTTGTCCGTTACCGGTTTTTTCGTGCCCTTGGGGGGCGGAGACGGGCGGGGTTTGGTTTGTGCGTTCATGGGGGACTCCCTTGACAGCCGTCTGGCCTGCCGGGGTGGCGGGCCTCCCATGAACAAAACGCAAGGGCACAGCCATTGGCTCCCGGCTGGCGAGACTGTAGCAAATTGGGGAAGACCCGCTGCGCCAAACGGCCTATCAACCGGGACACCCTCTTGTTTTGAACTTCCCTTCAGGATCGAAAAACGATGTCGACTGCTCCGCTTCCTTCCTTCGATGGCCATAATGACGTGCTGCTGCGGCTGTGGCTGAAGCGCAAGGCCGGCGTGGCGGCGGATTTCGTGCAGGGCGACGGCATCGGCCATCTGGATATGCCGCGCATGAAGGCGGGTGGTCTGCTCGGCGGCTTTTTCGCCAGCTTCGTGCCTTCGGGTGAAATCGGTCCCGGCGATGCTTTTTTGCGCACCGCTGCCGACAAGCCGCCCTCGCTGGAACTGGCGCAGCAGGCAACCGACGAGATGCTGGCGATCCTGAACGAGATCGTCGCGACGGCTGACGGTGAGGTAGTGCTGTGCCGTACGGCGGCCGAGTGCGCCGAGACCATGGCGCGCGGCGCCATTGCCGCCGTGTTCCATATCGAGGGCGCTGAAGCCATCGACCATGATTTCCGCAAGCTGGAGGAGCTTTACGCCAAGGGTCTGCGCTCGGTCGGGCCGGTGTGGAGCCGCAGCAATGATTTTGCCCATGGCGTGCCGTTCCGCTGCCCCTCCTCGCCGGATATCGGCTCGGGTCTCACCGATCTCGGCCGGGAGCTGGTGAAGCGCTGCGATGAGATGGGCATCATGCTCGACATGTCGCATATGAACGAGGCGGGTTTCTGGGATGTCGCCAAACTCTCGACCGGCCCGCTGGTGGCAACCCACTCCAACGCCCATGCGCTCTCCCCGCATTCGCGCAACCTGACCGACAAGCAGCTCGACGCGATCAAGGAGCGGCGCGGCATGGTGGGCCTCAATTTCGGCGCCATGGTGCTGCGGGCCGATGGCGAGCGCAGCCCGGATACGGCGATCAGCCTGATGGCCGACCATATCGACTATCTGGTGGAGCGTGTCGGTATCGACAGCGTTGGTCTCGGTTCCGATTTTGACGGCACCACGATCCCGAAGGAAATCGCCGATGCCCGCGACCTGCCCAAGATCACGCAGCTGCTTGCGGGTCGCGGCTACGACCAGGAAGCCCTGACCAAGCTGCACAGCGGCAACTGGATGCGCATTTTCGGTGAGGCGGTGCGCGGCTGATTTGCCGATCTGAAATGATATGGTATGAATGACAAATAAACAAAACGCCCGCCATCCCCCGGCGGGCGTTTTGCTTTTAACGAGCCTCGTCAGGCAGCCTTCTTGCCGGCCTTGTAACGAGCCGCGGCATCCTTGCGGGAGAGGTTAGGGGCCAGCTTCAGGCGGGCGGCGGTTGCCGCTTCGAACTCGGCGAAGTCCGGCAGCGGCGGGATGGTGATGGCCTCGCCCAGCTCAAGGCCGGTAAGCGCGGCTTCCACCATTTCGTCGACTTCCATCAGCATTTCGGCCGGCAGGCTGTTGATGTCGGTGCCGCCGCGCTCCCAGATTTCGGTGCGGGTGGCGCCCGGCAGTACGGCCTGGACGGTCACGCCCTTGTCGGCCAGTTCACGCTGCAGCGAGATGGTGAGGTTGAGGACGAAGGCTTTGGTGCCGCTGTAGGGGCCACTGAACATCTCCGGCGCCAGCGCCAGCACCGAGGCGACATTGATGATGGTGCCGGCCTTGCGGGCAACAAAAGCCTTCGCGGCGGCATGGGCAAGGCGCAGCACGGAGACGACATTCAGCGAGACCATGGTCTCGACCTTGTCGATATCGACCTCCAGGAAGGTGCCGGCAACGGCCATGCCGGCATTATTCACCAGCACGGAGATGGCGGCATCGTCCTTGAGGCGCTGCTCGACCGCCGCCAGTTCGGCGCGGTCGGTGAGATCGGCCTTCAGCACTTCGGCCTTCACGCCGTGGGCAGCGGAAATTTCGCTGGCGAGGGCGGCGAGACGCTGTGCGTCGCGGGCGACCAGGATCAGGTCATGACCGGCCGCGGCCAGCTTGCGGGCATAGGTGGCGCCGATGCCGGTGGAAGCGCCGGTGATCAGGGCGGTGCCGGAAGCGATCTTGCTCATCTTGTCTCTCCTGTTACGCCAGTCCGCTCGGCGGTGGCTTGCATGATGAAAGTAACTAGCATCATAAAAGTCACAAACTGTGAGTGACGCAAGAGGGGTGTTTGCGGGATTGTGAAGGGCCGCACAGAGCCTGCCCGGCGTTCCGCGGGCGCTTCCGCGAGTAACTTGCATCAAGGAAGTAACGGGCCTATCGTCAGGCCATGCAACACAAGAGCTTTGAAGATATGGCGTGTCCCATCGCGCGCGGCCTCGACAAGGTCGGCGAGTGGTGGAGCATTCTCATCCTGCGGGATGCCTTTTACGGGCTCACGCGCTTCGACGAGTTCCAGAAGAGCCTCAACATCGCCCCGAACATGCTGACGCGGCGCCTGACCACGCTCGTCGAATCCGGGCTCATGGAAAAGCGGCTCTATAATCAGCGCCCGCCGCGCTACGAATATATCCTGACCGAACGTGGCCGCGATTTTCGCCAGGTGATGCTGGCGCTGGTGAGCTGGGGCAACCGGCATTTCGCCCCGGAAGGCAAGGCCATCCAGCTGGTGGATATCGAAACCGGCAAGGAAGTGGAACTGGCCCTGATGGACAAGGTTACCGGCAAGCCGCTCTCGCCGGATTTGCACCGCGTTGTTGCCGGACCGGCCGCGGACGAGCGCATGAAAGAGCGCTTTTCGCGCCAGCGCTGATCCGGAAGCGCGCTTTTAAAAACAACTATTTAGCTTGTTCTGGAAAGGGGTGGCCGCAAGGTCGCCCCTTTTGCGCATTGACGCGGGGTGATTTCCGGAGTCATGGTTAGTTCACAATAATAGTTGATATTCCACAATAAGAGAATATCGACATGAACAGAAACCAGAATGGCTCGGAGGCCTCATGAGACACTCAGCCCGTCTGCTTGCCGCTGCCGCGGTGGCACTGCTTCCCCTATCCGCCAGTTTCTCCGCTCCTGCGCTGGCCGACCCGGTCAAGGGCGGCGTTATCGATGTCGCTACCATCGGCGAGCCGCCGACGCTGGACCCGATGGCCTCCACGGCCGACCTCGTGGGCATCATCTCGCAGCATATCTTCGAGACGCTCTATACCTTCGACAAGAACTGGGCGGTAACGCCGCTGCTGGCCGCCAGCCTGCCCGAACTTTCCGATGGCGGGCGCGTCTACACCATCAAGCTGCGCACCGGCGTGAAGTTCCATGACGGCTCGGTGATGACCTCGAAGGATGTCGTCGTCTCGCTGAACCGCTGGGAAAAGATCGCCAGCCGCGGCAAGCAGGCCGCCACCAACATCACCTCCATCGAGGCGGTGGGCGATGATGCGGTCAAGATCACCCTCAAGGACCCGTACGCTCCGCTCGTCTCGCTGCTGGCCTTCAACAACGCCGCCGCCATTATCATCCCGGCTGCCAATGCGGACCAGGATCCGATGACGACTTTCGTCGGCACCGGCCCCTACATGCTGAAGGAGCGCAAGCCCGACCGGTATATCCAGCTGGCGCGCTTTGACGGCTACAGCTCGCCCGCAGGAGAGAGCAACGGTTATGGCGGTCAGCGCCATCAGTATCTGGACGAAATCCGCTTCGTGCCGGTGCCCGATGCCAGCACCCGTGTGGAAGGGGCTGTTGCCGGCCAGTTCGCCTACACCGACAGCCTGCCGGTGGAATCCTTCGACCGGCTTTCCTCCGGCAAATCCG
This sequence comes from Radicibacter daui, assembly GCA_030657355.1. Classification (GTDB taxonomy): domain Bacteria; phylum Pseudomonadota; class Alphaproteobacteria; order Radicibacterales; family Radicibacteraceae; genus Radicibacter; species Radicibacter daui. Next base: position 561,767 of record CP131057.1, on the reverse strand, counting down.
AGCCCGTGCTGCTGAAGCCGTTCGGCTGGCCGGTCTTCGTGATGAACACCAAGGAAGGTCTCAATTCCGATATCCGCGTCCGCAAGGCCATCCAGGCAGCACTGGCACCGGAAGACATGCTGACGGCCGCCTTCGGCTCGAAGGATTTCTTCTCCGCCGACGGCGCCATGTTCCCCAAGGGGTATGTCTGGCACACCGATGCCGGCACGGATGCTTACAAGCCCGAAGGCGATACCGAGGCAGCCGCCAAGCTGCTGAAGGAAGCCGGCTATGATGGCAGCAAGCGGCTTCGCATCCTCACCTCCCGCCAGTATGAGTTTCACTACAAGATGGCGCAGGTGGCGGCCGAGTATCTGAAGGCTGCCGGCTTCAAGGTCGAGCTGGATGTGGTGGAATGGGCCACGCTGACCCAGCGCCGCCAGGACCCGGCGCTCTGGGACATCTACATCACCCACAGCCCGTTCCTGCCCGAGCCCTCGCTCAACGGCTTCATGTCCGACAGCTCGCCCGGCTGGTGGGTCAGCGACCTCAAGCACAAGGTTGTCGGTGCCTTCAACGCCGAGACCGACCCCGCCAAGCGCGCCAAGCTGTTCGAGGACGTGCAGAAGGCCGTTTATGAAGAGGCACCGATCTACAAGGTTGGCAATTTCAACGCCCTGTCGGCCAAGTCGCCGGCGCTGGAAGGCGTGACGCCGGCCCCGTGGCCCTACTTCTGGAATGCCTGGCTCAAGAAGTAATTTTCTGACGTTGTTGCCTACCCTGTAAACTGGGGGAAGCGTGGGGCAGGGCCCCCGGGCCGATGCGCCGCGCTCCCCCGATTTTTAAAAGATCGGCACCCGACAACAATGCTGCGTTCCGTCTTCAACCGTCTCATTGGCATGGCCATCGTGATGGCTATCGTGGTGACGGTTGTCTTCATCATCGTGCGCATCACGCCCGGCGACCCCGCCGCCGTCATGCTGGGGCCGGAGGCAACAGCCGCCGATATCGCCGCCCTGCGCGACCGGCTGGGCCTCGATGATCCGCTGCCTGTCCAGTTCGGTGCCTATGTGCTCGATCTGCTGCGCGGCGATCTCGGCACTTCCATCTTTCTCAATATTCCGGTGACCGAGGCGCTGGCCCAGCGCGCGGAACCCACCTTCTTTCTCACGCTGTTTTCCTTGCTGATCGCCACGGTGATCGCGCTGCCGGTGGGTGTGCTTTCCGCTTACTGGCGCGGGTCGATCTTCGACCAGATGGCGACCACCCTTGCCATGTTCGCCGCCAGTGTGCCGAGCTTCTGGCTCGGGCTGCTGCTGATCCAGTTCTTTGCCGTGCGGCTTGGCTGGTTTGATACTTCCGGTTATGGCGGGCCGGGCGCGGGTTTCTTCGAGCGCATGCATCATCTGGTGCTGCCGGCCGTTGCGCTCGGCGTCGTCAGCTCTGCCCTCATCACCCGCTTTACCCGGGCCAGCATGCTGGATGTGCTGGGGGATGATTATGTGCGCACCGCCCGCTCCAAGGGCATGGGTGAAGCGCGCGTGGTCATCAAACACGCCTTCAAGAATGCCCTCATCCCGGTGCTCACCGTCATCGGCCTTACCGCTGCGCTGCTCGTCTCCGGCGCCATTGTGACCGAGACCGTCTTCGGTCTGCCGGGGGTCGGCAGCCTCATCGTCTCCGCCGTGCTGCGCCGGGATTATCCGGTCATCCAGGGCGCGCTGCTGGTCGTCGCCGGGCTCTATGTTCTCATCAACTTCGTGATCGACATGCTCTATCTCGCCGTCGATCCCCGGGTGCGCTTCTAGATGTCGGCTATCTCCTCTTCCGCCGCCGGCAGCGGCGAGCGCGGGCTCGTGCGGCGCCTGTTTTCCCGGCCCACCTCGGCTGCCGGTCTTGCCGTGCTGGCGATCATCCTGATTGCGGCCGTTCTGGCGCCCTGGATCACCCCTTACGCGCCGGGCAAACTTTCCATTGCCCACCGCCTGCAGGCACCCGGCATCGCCCATCTCTTCGGCACCGATGATTTTGGCCGCGATGTGCTCTCGCGCATGATTTTTGCCGGCCGGCTGTCGCTGACCGTCGGGTTTTCGGTCGTTGTGCTCTCCAGCCTCATCGGCGTGCTGCTCGGGCTGTTGGCAGGATATTTCCGCAAGCTCGACCGGCCGCTCTCGCGCCTTATCGATGCGATGATGGCCTTTCCGGATATCCTGCTGGCCATCGCGCTGGTGGCGGCGCTTGGCGCCTCGGCCGCCAATGTCGTCATCGCGCTCGGCATCGTCTATGCCCCGCGCCTTGCCCGCGTTGTGCGCGCCTCCACCCTCGTCATCCGCGAGCTGCCTTATGTAGAAGCCGCCAAGGCGCTTGGCGTGCCGACGCCGGTCATCCTCGTGCGGCATGTGCTGCGCAATGTCGCCTCGCCGCTGCTGGTGCAGGGCACCTTCATCTTTGCCAATGCCATTCTGGCCGAGGCCGGTCTTTCTTTCCTCGGTGTCGGCGTATCGCCGGACGTGCCGACCTGGGGCACGATGATCAGTCTTGGCCGGCAATATCTCGATCAGGCGCCGTGGATCATGTTCTTCCCCGGCGGGGCCATCGTGCTGACGGTCTTGTCGCTGCAGCTGGTGGGCGACGGCATGCGCGACCTGCTCGACCCGCGCCTTGCCAAGGATATCTGAGTTTCAAACCCGCGTTACCCGGCCGCCCCGGCGGCCCTACTTACGGACCATTCATCATGGACCACCAAGGTAAAACAGTGACTGACCCACTTTTCCTCAAGGGCGTGCGTCCGGTCGGCTTTCTGGAAGCGGCACCGGTTGGCAGTGACGGCCTGCTCAATGTGCTGATCGGCGGCGATGGCCGGATTGCCGAAACAGGCGCCAGCCTTGCGGCACCCACCGGCGCCCGCATCGTGGATGGCAAGGGGGCCTGGATGTCCCCCGGCTGGTGCGACCTGCACACGCACATCTGGTATGGCGGCACCGACATCTCGCTGCGGCCCGAGCAGTGCGGCGCCCGGCATGGCGTCACCACCCTTGTCGATGCCGGTTCGGCTGGCGAGGCCAATTTCCATGGCCTGCGCGAATTCATCATCGAGCCTTCGCGCGAGAACATCTATGCCTTCCTCAATCTCGGCAGCATCGGCCTTGTCGCCTGCAACCGGGTGAGCGAGCTGATGGACATGCGCTCGATCGATATCGACCGCACCATCGCCTGCATCGAGGCCAACCGGGACGTCATCCGCGGCATCAAGGTGCGCGCCAGCCACGTCATCACCGGCGGCTGGGACCTCGTGCCGCTGAAGCTCGGCAAGAAGATCGCCAAGATCACCAAACTGCCGCTAATGGTGCATGTGGGCGAACCGCCGCCCCTGTATGACGAAGTGCTGGGCGTGCTGACGGCGGGCGACATCGTCACCCACTGCTTCAACGGCAAGGCCGGCGGCTCCATCCTGGAGGATGAGGATCTCTACCAGCTGGTTGAGCAGGCGGCCGAACGTGGCGTGCTGCTCGATGTTGGCCACGGCGGCGCTTCCTTCTCCTTCGATGTGGCGCGTGCCGCACTTACCCGGGGGCTGCTGCCCAACACCATCTCCACCGATCTCCATAACCGCTCGCTGGAAGGCTCGGTCTGGGATCTGGCAACCACCATGTCCAAGCTGCTCTCGCTTGGCATGCCGTTCGAGGCCGTGGTGGCCGCATCCACCACCGCGCCGCGCAAGGCGATCAAGGTGCCGGTCGATAATCTGCTGGTGCCCGGCACGGTGGCCGAGTTCACCCTCTTCGATGTCGAGGACAGCGATCTGGTGGTGCGGGATTCCCAGGGCGCAACCAGCAGCCTGTCGCGCCTCTTCGAGCCGCGTTTTGCCATCATGGGCAACAATCCGGTCACGGCGCATCGCCATGTGCCCAAGGCTGCTGCCGCCGGCGACGTCCACACCTGCCCGCATTGCGGCTGGCAGTCGTGAGGGATGGCCCCATGAGCGCAGAGCTTGCCCCCGATACCATCCTGGCGGTGGAGGACCTCAAAACCTGGTTCTCCACCCGTCGGATGACGGCCAAGGCCGTCGATGGCGTGACCTTCTCGCTGAAGCGCGGTGAGACCGTCGCGGTGGTGGGAGAGTCCGGCTCCGGCAAATCGGTGACCAGCCTGTCGATCATGGGGCTTCTGGCAAAACCCGGTGCGGTTGCCGGTGGGCGCATGCTGTTTCGCGACCGGCAGGGGGCAGTGCATGATCTGGCCCGCCTCTCGCCCCGCCAGTACCGCGCGCTGCGGGGCCGGGAGATCGCCATGATCTTCCAGGAGCCGATGACGAGCCTCAACCCGCTCTACACCATCGGCGACCAGATCGCCGAAATGGTGCGGCTGCATGAGCCGGTCAGCCGGGAAGAGGCGCGCAAGCGGGCGCTGGAGATGCTGCAGCGGGTGGAGATCCCCGCTGCCGCCAGCCGCCTTGATGACTACCCGCACCAGATGTCGGGCGGCATGCGCCAGCGCGTGATGATCGCCATGGCGCTTGCTTGCAGTCCTGCCTTGCTGATCGCGGACGAGCCAACAACGGCGCTCGATGTCACCATCCAGTCCCAGATCCTCGATCTGCTGCGCCGGCTGCAGGCCGAGTTCGGCATGAGCATCCTCTTCATCACCCACAATCTGGGCGTGGTGGCGGAAATCGCGCATGAGGTGGTGGTGATGTATGCCGGCCGGGTGGTCGAGCAGGGGCCGGTCGGCCCGCTCTTCGCCAATCCGCGCCACCCCTATACGAGCGGCCTGCTCGCCTGCATGCCGGATGCCGGGCGCGATCGGGCAGCCGATGGCACACGCAAGGCGCTGACCTCCATTCCCGGCAGCGTGCCGCCCATCACCGCCCTGCCGCCGGGCTGCGCCTTCGCGCCGCGTTGCGACCATCGTATCGAGGCATGCGAGGCGGCGGTACCGGCACTCGGCGCCATCGGCCAGAGCCATTATTCCCGCTGCATCAGGAGTGCCGAGCTGTGAGCCTTGCTGCTGCCGAAAGCACTCAGGCCTGCGCCCCGCTGCTGCGGGTGGAAGGCCTTACCCAGCGCTTCAATCTCGGCGGCGGGCGCGTTGTGCATGCCATCGAGGATGTGAGTTTCGATGTGCCGCGCGGCGCCATCGTCGGTCTTGTCGGGGAGTCCGGCTCGGGCAAAACGACGACGGGCCGCAGCCTCATCCGCCTTGTCGAGCCGACTTCGGGCACGGCGATGTTTGACGGGGTCGATCTCTTTTCGCTCTCCCCGCGCGAAATGCGCCAGTACCGCCGGCGCTTGCAGATCATCTTTCAGGATCCCTATTCCAGCCTCAACCCGCGCCTGACCGTTGCTGCCATCATCAACGAGGCGCTGGATGCGCGGGGCTTCGACAAGGCCCGCGCCGCGCGCAAACAGCGCATTGGCGAGCTGCTGGAGATGGTGGGGCTGCGCGCCGAACACGCGCAGCGTTATCCGCATGAATTTTCCGGCGGGCAGCGCCAGCGCATCGGTTTTGCCCGCGCGCTGGCGGTGGAGCCCGATTTCATCGTGGCGGACGAGCCGGTCTCGGCGCTTGATGTCTCCGTGCAGGCGCAGGTCTTGAACCTGATCCGCGACCTGCAGCAGCGCCTTGGCCTGACCATGCTGTTCATTTCGCATGATCTGGCAGTGGTTGAGTATCTGTGTGACGAGGTGATCGTCATGTATCTTGGCCGCATCATGGAAAAGGGGCCGAGCCAGGCGCTCTATAGCAACCCCCGGCACCCCTATACCCGCGCACTGCTGGCAACCGCCCCGGTGCCGGACCCGACGCGAAAACGCGAGCGTGTGCTGCTGAAGGGCGACATCCCGAGCCCCATCAATCCGCCTTCGGGCTGCGTGTTCCGCACCCGCTGCCCGCACGCCATCGAGGCCTGCGCTGCCACCCTGCCGCCGCTGGAGGCGGTGGGTGCCGGCCAGCAGGTCGCCTGTATACGCCATCACGAACTGGCCTGAGGCTTCGCCCCCGATGCCTTTTGCAAGCAATGGATTTTCTGGAGAGATGACATGACCAGCCCGGCGCAATTCGAGCGCGTTTCTGCCGGCGAGGCGGCAAGCCCCTATGACCGGCTGGCCGCGCTTGGCATCACGCTGCCGCCGCCCCCGCCGCCGATTGCCAATTTCGTCACCCATGTGCAGGAAGGCACGCTGCTGTTCCTCTCCGGCCAGGGCCCGCGCGAGGCGGACGGGTACCTGCATACCGGCCGTGTGGGAGAAGATGTGAGCGTGGAGGATGCCTACCGGCATGCCCGCCTTACCGGCATCAACCTCCTTTCCGTGCTGCATGCAGCGCTTGGTGATCTGCGGCGCGTGCGCCGGGTGGTGAAGCTGCTCGGCATGGTCAATGCCGTGCCGGATTTCGGTAAACATCCCGCCGTCATCAATGGCTGCTCCGACCTCTTCGTTTCGGTGTTCGGCGAGGCGGGGCATCACGCCCGCTCGGCAGTGGGTTTCGGCTCGCTGCCGGACCGTATTACCGTCGAGATCGAGGCGGTGGTTGCTATCCGGGACTAAGGGCGTCCCCTCATCCTTTTCTCTTTCGGGAGCTGGCGGCTGATGTCGCAGACTGCAAAAGATATCCGCGAGACGCTTGGCCTTCGGCCGGTCATCAATGTTTCCGGCACCATGACCTTTCTGGGCGCCTCCATCATCGTGCCGGAAGCCATCGAGGCGATGAGCCGGCTGATGCCGCAATTCGTCGAGATGCCGGCCCTGCATGAGCTGGCAAGCCACACCATTGCACGCCTGACCGGCGCCGAGGCCGGCTTCGTGACGGCCTCCTGCGCGGCCGGGCTGACGCTGACGGTTGCCGCCGCCATGTGCGGCTTCGATCTCGCGGCTATCGAGCGCCTGCCGGACACCACCGGCCTCAAGAACGAGGTGGTGATGCAGATGGGCCATATGGTCAATTACGGCGCGCCGGTGGAGCAGGGCGTGCGCCTCTCGGGCGCCAAGGTTGTGCCGGTGGGGCAGGCCACCAGTGCCCATGCCTACCAGCTTGAGGGTGCCATTACCGACCGTACGGCGGCGGCGCTCTATGTTGTCTCCCACCATGCGGTGGCGTACGGGCAAATCCCGCTCGAGACTTTCTGCGGAGTGGCGCATGCGCGCGGCGTGCCGGTTATCGTCGATGCCGCCTCGGAATATGACCTGCGCGATTTCCTGCGAGCCGGCGCCGACATCGTCATCTATTCCGCCCACAAGTTCCTCGGCGGGCCGACGGGTGGCATTGTTGCCGGCCTGAAGCCGCTGGTGCGTGCCACCTACTTACAAAACCGCGGTATCGGCCGCGGCATGAAGGTGGGCAAGGAGAGCATTATCGGCACCATCGCGGCGCTCGAAGCCTGGGAGAAGCGGGATCATGCCGCTGTGCGTGCCCGCGAGCAGAAGGCACTTGATTGCTGGCTTGCCGCGCTGGAAGGCCGGCCCGGCATCCATGCCTTTGTGGAGCCCGACCCGACCCACAACCCGCTCGACCGGCTGCGGGTCCAGGTCAACCCGGCAGAAGCGCGCATTACCGCCTGGGATCTGGCGGACCAGCTTGCCACCGGCCATCAGCCCGTCATCGTGCGCGATCACGAAGCCGAGCACGGCTATTTCTATCTCGACCCCTGCAACCTGCATCCGGGGCAGGAAGAGATTGTGGCCGTCCGGCTGGGTGAGGAACTTGAGAAGGCGCGTGCCTCCAACAGTCCGCTGGTCACACCCTTTGCCGAACGGTTCAAGCGCAAGGAAGCCGGCGCGCTTGGCTGGCTCGCCTGATTTGAATGGCTGCCCCGCATGTCCCGGCCTTGAATGCGGCCGGGACAGCGTGGAAGATAGATTGTGACCGCTTTATCCAGCCCTGACGGGGAGTGATGAACAAACAGTCCCCCGCCGATCGTGCCCTGACCGGGGCAGACGAAGAAGCACCGGCCCGCCGCTCCCGCGTGAGCGGCATCGACCGCGTGTTGCAGATTTTCGATTATCTGCAAGCTGCCGAACGCCCGGCGACGGCCTACGAGATTGCCCGCGATCTCAAGGCGCCGCCCTCCACCATCTATGTCATCGTCGACGATCTGGTGGAAAAGCACCTGCTTGACCGCGATGGCTCGGGGGCGTTGTGGCTGGGGCCGCGGCTTTATCATTACGGGCTTTCCTATGCCCGCAACCTCGACCTGCTGACTGTCGCCACCCACGAGATGAACGAGCTGGCGCGCCTTTCCGGCGAGACCGTGCAGATCTGCGGGCGCGACGGCGACATGATGGTGGTGCTGGGCATGGTGGAAGGGCAGGGGCCGTTCCAGGTTTCCTCTCGCGTCGGCAGCCGCGTGCCGCTCAACTGGACGGCCTCCGGACGCCTGCTGGTGGGGCATCTGCCGCCGGACGAACGGCGGGAGATTTTCTCGCGCTCCGCCATCGCCTCTCCCACCGGCCGGGCCGATACCGACCCGGGCCATCTGGTGGAGATGGCGGCGCAGGCGCTGGACGAACGGCTTTCCGTGCAGGCCGGCGAGTCTGATTTTTCGGTTGCCTGCATCGCCTCGCCGATCCGCGACATGAGCGGCGCCTGCCGGGCGACGATTTCCATCGTCGTGCCCGAAAGCAAGGTGCAGCAGAAGGACCCGGACCTTGTCGGTCTGGTCAAGGACACCGCCCTCAGGATTGAAGGCCGCCTCGGCTGGAAACACTAGCGATCTGTTTCTCTGCCCTCATCCGGCAGTCCTTTTTTCCAGCCTCCATCGGGATCAGCAAAAATGAGTGGCGGACTTTCTTTTCTGGGCCTTCCCGGTCAGCTGGCAGAGGGAGAGGTGCTCCGCGCCGTGATCTACAGCGCGGCACATGGCAGCACCTATCCCGGCAAGGACAGCAGCGGTTATGCCCTTGCGGCCGACGCCATCCGGGCCGCCAGCCAGGAAGATGCGGCGCTCATGGAGCACTGGGATTTCGATCTCGGCGGCCTGCTTTTTGACGGCAAGCCCGTCAGCTGCGTCGATGCCGGCGATGTGCCGACCACCCTGCATGACAATGCCGGCAACCGGGCCCGGATCGAGGCAAAGACGCGCGAGGTGCTGGCCGCTGGCGCGGTACCCATCCTGCTCGGCGGCGATGATTCCGTGCCCATTCCCTTCTTTGCCGCCTTTGCCGACCATGGCCCGGTCTGGCTGCTGCAGATCGATGCCCATATCGACTGGCGGGACGAGCTGCAGGGCGAACGTTACGGCTATTCAAACCCGATGCGCCGGGCGAGCGAGATGCCCCACATCGCCGGCATCGTGCAGGTCGGCATGCGCGGTGTCGGCAGCGCCCGTATCGAAGAGCTGGAGGCTGCCCGGCGTTATGGCAGCCGAATTGTGACCGCTCGCGAGATTCACACAAAGGGGGTTGGCGCGGCCTTGCAGCATGTTCCGGAAGGCGCACGGGTCGTCATTACGCTTGATTGCGACGGTCTGGACCCGTCCGCAATGCCGGGCGTGGCCGCGCGCAGCCCGGGAGGGCTCACCTACACCCAGGTGGCGGACCTCATCATCGGCGCCGGTCAGCGGGCGCGGATCGCCGGTTTCGATCTGGTGGAACTCTACCCGCCCGCGGATATCGATAACCTGTCGGCGCTGGTAGCATCGCGCCTGCTTGTTGTCGCGATCGGCACGATCGCCAGACAGGCGTGATAAGGCTGAACCCTTAACTGCCCCGCTGAAAGCGCTTGCAGGACAAGTGCCGGGCGCACTAACCCTTTCGCCATTGGGCAGAATTCTCAAATAAAAAGGGGCGAGGGGCATGGAGCGGGTCGGAATTGCTGCGGGCGTCGAGTTCTCCCGTCTGGTCTATGGCATGTGGCGTCTTGGCGATGATGCCGACACCTCTCCCGCCTATATCCGCGCCAAGCTGGAAGCCTGTCTCGACCAGGGCATCACCACCATGGATCACGCCGATATCTATGGCGGCTACGGGGTCGAAGAACTGTTCGGTGCTGCACTTAAGGGCACAAGCCTGCGCCAGCGTATCGAAATCGTCACCAAATGCGGCATCGTGGTGCCGGCTGGCCGACATGCTGCGGCGCCCTGCAAATATTATAATACCGGCGCGGCCCATATCCGGGCGTCGGCCGAACAGTCGTTGCGCCTTCTCGGCACCGACTATATCGACCTGCTGCTGATCCACCGGCCCGATCCCTTCATGGATCATCATGAAACCGGCGCCGTGCTGGATGCGCTGGTGGCGGAAGGCAAGGTGCGGGCGGTTGGTGTTTCCAACTTCCGCCCGTGGGATCTCTCGCTCCTGCAATCGGCAATGAAGAACCGCCTTGCCACCAACCAGATCGAACTCAGCCTGATGGCGCATCAGCCCTTCGTGAATGGTGATCTGGCAGCCTGCCAGCAGGCCGGCATGCCGGTGATGGCCTGGTCGCCGCTTGGTGGCGGCCGGTTGATGGCCGGGGCGGAGGGCGCCTTGCCGGCGATACTGGACCGGTTCGCCGATGCCCATGACGTTGACCGGGCCGCCGTCGCGGTGGCCTGGCTGCTTGCCCATCCGGCGCGCATCCTGCCGGTGCTCGGCACCAACAATCTGGACCGCATCCGTACGCTGTCGGAAGCCCTGAAGGTGAAGCTCAGCCGTACCGACTGGTTCCAGCTTTATGAGGCAGCAACCGGCCAGCCGGTGCCCTGAGCGCGGCGCCTTAGCCCGCAGCCTGCTGCAGCGGCCTATACTGGCGCAGCTTGCCGGCGAGCGCGCGGGCGGCGGCAAGATCGCTCGTCAGCCAGGCGCTGTCGCAGCGGGCAAGCACCATGTCGATCAGGGCGCTTGCCTGTGAGGCTTCGCCCCTGCTCTCCATCAGTCCTGCCAGGGTGGTGGCGGTGCGCAGCTCCCAGGAGCGGGCGCCCTGCTGGCGGGCGAGGTCGAGCGAGCGTACCAGCAACGCTTCGGCCATGGCCTGCGCTTCGCTGTCAGACCGCGCCATCAGATGCAGCGCCTGGGCGCGCAACACCTCGGGAGCGCACCAGCCGACGGCTCCCTTCCTTACCCGCGCCACGGCTTCTTCACTCACCAGTTCGGGGGCCAGGGTTGCCAGCATGTCGATCTGCTTGGCGCCGAAGATCGGCAAGGTGGAAAGCCCGGCAAGCGGCCTCGGCCGGGCGCGCAAGGTCAGCACCGTATCGAGATTGTGTGCCCATGAAGCCCAGAACGGGGAGGCATTCTGGTCGGCGCACCGGCGCAGCCGGTCGTTGAAGTCGCGCGCCCGCTCATCTTCCCCGCTCCAGAGCGCAACCGGACCGGCAGCCATGGCAAGTGCCTGGCAGTAGGCGAAGAAATTGTCGCCGAGGGCCCGCTCCAGACACTCCTCCACCATCTCGGACGCCTCAACCACCCGGCCCTGAATCCACAGGATGCGGGACAGCAGGATGCGCATCGACACCTGATGGTCGACATGGATCGGGGCGTTGTAGGTGGAGCTGACCAGAACGGTGTCGATCGTCAGCATCTCGCGCGCCAGCCGGTCGGCCGTGGCATGATCGCCGAGGAAGTGGCTGGTCTGCGCGTCCATGCGCCGGCTGGTCAGCGCGGCCCGGTTCATGTTCTCCCGCATGCCCGGCAAGGCCTGCAGGCGCCGGATGAAATCGGCTGTCGCCGGATAGTCACCAACACCGAAGGCCCACACCCACATGCCCATCAAGGCATCGGCCTGATAGGCGGTATCGCCAATCTGCCCGGCAATTTCCAGCACCCGGTTGAAGGCCCGGGTAACGAGCGGGCTCGGCCCGCTGATCTGCTGGGTAAGCTGGCCCAGCGAAATATTGAGGCGCATTTCCAGCCGCGGGTCGCTATGGCCGCTTTGCGCCAGAGCGGCAAGCGCCCGCTCTACCCATTGCCGGTGTTCTTCAAGCAGCGAGAGCTGGAAGGCCAGCGGATTGGCGGCGCTGACGAGATCGAGCCCGAGCATCAGCTCGCCCTCAGCGGAAAAAGCCCATTCCAGCGCCGCACGGATATCGTTGATGAGCGGTGCATAGCGGGCAAGCCAGGCCGGGCGGCCCAGTTCCGGCCACTCCCTGTCGGCGGCTTCCAGCCGGCTGAGGCAATACTGGCAATGCCGGCGGGCGATCTCGTTTGCTTCCCCGGCCTCGGCAAGACGGCTTGCTGCATAGGCACGGGTAATGGCGGAGAGCCGATAGGCCGGTTCTTCCCCTTCAATGGTGATGCCCACCAGGGACTTGGCAACCAGCTCCCCCATGGTCTCCAGCAATGTGCCGCTTCCTGTGCCTGCCGGATCGTCGCCGGCGATGGCAATCACCTCGGCCAGTGTAAAGGCGCCCTGCAGGCAAGACAGCCGTTGCAGCACCCGCTGCTCCATGCCGGTGAGGGTTCTGTGGCTCCAGTCCAGTGTGGCACGCAGCGTCTGATGGCGGGGCAGAACAGTGCGGCGGCCATGCGAGAACAGCAGCAGATGGCTGTCGAGGCGGTCGGCCAGCCCAAGCAGGCCAAACAGCTCCACCCGCGCGGCGGCCAGCTCGATGGCAAGCGGGATGCCGTCAAGGCGGCGGCAGATATCGATCACCAGCGGGACATCTGCATCGGCAAGCTCGAACCCGTCGGCGGCCGCCATGGCGCGTTCGATGAACAGCAGAGGGGCCGGCCAGGAGAGAAGCTCGTTCGCCCGGGGGCGGGCATCGGGCGGCGGCAGGTCCAGCGAGGGCAGGCGGTGCACCCACTCCCCTTCAGCGCGCAGGGATTCCCGGCTGGTGGCCAGGACATGCAGCCTGGGTGCGGCGCGCAGCAGATATTCGCTCAACTGGGCTGCCGCCTCGATCACGGGCTCGCAGCTGTCGAGCACCAGCAGCAGTGACTGATGGGCCAGATGAGCCGCAAGGGCACGCAGCGGCTCGCCGGCCGTAGCGGAGCGGCCGAGGGCGGCGGCAACCGTGCTCGCCACAAGTTCCGGTCGGGTCAGGGTCGACAGGTCGACGAAATGGATGCCCTGCGCATACTGGCCAGCCAGCTGCTCGGTAACGGCAAGAGCTGCGGCGGTCTTGCCGATGCCGCCGGGGCCGATGAGGCTCACGAACCTGCGGGCGCTCAGCTGGCCGCAGATCTGGTTCACGCAGTCGTCACGGCCAATCAGGCGGCTTGTATGTGTTGGCAGGACATGAGACCGGGGGGCGGACAGAGCAGGGGGGTGTGCCTTCGCTCCGGAGTTTTGGGTTTCCTCAACCAGCACCGGGGCGACGAAGCAGTAACCGCGCCCCACCATATTGACGATGTAGCGGTTTCCCGACCGTCCGTCGCCGAGGACCCGCCGCAGTGCGCCGATATGGACGCGCAGGTTGGCTTCCTCGACAAAAGTGTCCGGCCACACGATGTCGACAAGTTCGGTTTTGCCCAGTGTCTCGCCGCGCCGCTCCACAAGCGCAATCAACAGGTCGAGCGCCCGGGTGCCCAGACGCACGGGCCGGTCCTCTTCAAGCAGCAGCCGGCGGGCCGGTACCAGACGGAACGGGCCGAAGCAGAGTGTCCTTTCCTGGCCGGCGCTATGAGGGATGTCGGCTCTCATTCGTCAGGCTTGCTCGGCTCGCAAGGGGCGGTTGTGGCGAGGCGGGAACAGGCGACGGCGGTGACAGGCCGGCCGTTGCATCTTCCCCCTCCCGGAAGCGGCATCATGCCTCAATTCTGTGACGCCAGATAGAACGCACATGCTCTCTAGAGCCCGGCCGCGCCAAGCCCTTCGAGCAGGGCGGCGGCTTCGGCAAGGTCGCGTGTGCCAAACCCTTCGGAAAACCGTTCATAGACCGGTGCCAGAACCTGCCGGGCAACCGCGCCTTGTCCCGCTTCCTGCTTCAGCCGGGCGAGGGAGGTTGCGGCTCGCAGTTCCCAGGAAAGGGCCTGATGGCGCCGGGCGAGCGCCAGGGAACTGAGAAGAAGCGACTCTGCCCCCTCGTTATCCCCGGCCTTCAGCCGCTGCAGTGCCCGGGCGCGCAGCGTCTCCGGGGCGCACCAGCCAACCAGTCCCCGCTGCACGCGGGAAACCGCTTGCTCGGTCAGCAAATCGTCGGCAAGCGTGGGCAGGAAATCCACCAGCGTGGCATCGCCTGCTGCCCGGACCCGCTCGAGGGTCCGCTGCCGCGCCAAAGGGCTGCGACTGCCCAGAATTTCGAGGACCAGCTCGGCCCAGTTGCGCCAGTAGGCCGAGGCATGGCGGCTCGAGAAATCATGAAGATCATGTGCGAGCCGGGCGGCATGGGAATAATCGCCCCGCCACACGGCGACGGGCAAGGCGGCCAGGGCCATGGCGTGGCAGTAGCCGGCGGCAAAATCATGCTCGGTGGCCGCCAGGGTCTGGGCCGCGAAATCGGCCGCCTGATCCGGATTGCCCAGCATCCAGTGACTGCGGGCCAATGTCATGCCCATCACGACCCGCCGGCTGATGTGAGTGGTGCCGCCGTCGGCGGCCAGATTGGCGCGCTCGGCCAGATAAAGATTGTGGGCGGCATGCTGGCGGGCTTCGTCATGGCGGCCAAGGCAATGCAGGATGATGGCCTCTGATCGTTCGGCACTGGCCAGTTCCAGCTGGTCGAGCGTGGAGCGGGCAACATCGCGGATCATCACGGCGTATCGCAGCGCCTCGGCATATTCGCCCCGGGCAAAAGCCCAGCTCCACATGGCGCGGCAGGCAGCCACCCGTTCTGCCGGTCCGGCGCCGCTGCCGGCCAGATCATAGGCGCGGGTAAAACAGGCGGTTGCCTCCTCGCTCAGCCCTTCCTGCAGGACGAGCAGATGGCCATGCACGCAGTTGAGGCGGATTTCGGTGGCGAGATCCGTCCCGTAGCGCAGGACGAGCGCAAGGGCCCTTGCCGTATGGTCCAGAAACTCGCGGGCGAGCGAAAGCTGATAGCCCATCGGGGCGGCGGCACAGGCAAGCCGGATGGCAAGTTGCGGATCGTCAGGCCGCGCAAATGCCCAGCTGAAGGCGGCGCGTACATCGCCTATCATCGGCCGGTGTCGCTCGATCCACTGGCGGCGCGACAGTTCGGCGAGCTGCCGGGTTGCCAGCTCCAGCCGGCCCAGCACATAGGCGGCATGGCGTGCACCATAGACAGCCGTCTGGCCCTGGGCAGCGAGCTTTTCCGCCGCATAGGCCCGTGTCGCCCGCTGCAGCCGGTAACAGCGGCTTCCCTGGATGATCTCGCTCATCAGCAGGGATTTTGCCGCCAGCCCCATCACGGCATCGACGACATTGTTTTCCGACAGCGCGTCGCCGGTGGCGACGGCCGCAGCGGCCTCCAGCGCAAAACTGCCCTGAAAGACGCTGAGCCGGGCCAGAACGATCTTCTCGACCGACCCGAGCAGCTCAAAGCTCCAGTCCAGTGTCGCGCGCAGGGTCTGGTGACGCGGCAGGGCGGTGCGCCGGCCCTGCGTGCGCAGCAGGAGCCCGTCATCCAGCCCGCGCGCAAGGCCGGCAAGGCCGAGAAGGCCAGTGCGGGCAGCCACCAGTTCGATGGCGAGCGGGATGCCGTCCAGCTGCCGGCAAAGTCCTGCAACGGCCGGCAGGTCCTCGGCCGTCAGCGGCACGTTTGCAAGGCTGGCCGCAGCCCGATCGAGGAAAAGCTGTACGGCGGGTGCCTTGCGAAGATCAGCATCCATGGGCGCAGATGTTGACGTCTGGTCTTCCGGCGGCAGTCCAAGGCAGGCGAGGCGGTGCACCCACTCCCCTTCGGCACGCAGCGGCTCCCGGCTGGTGGCAAGGATAGTCAGGCCGGGCACCTGGCGTAACAAGCCTTCAGCAAGGGCAGCGGCGCCCTCGATTACCGGCTCGCAGCCATCCAGCACGAGCAGGGTGGGGCGGCGGGAAAAATGGGCCACAAGATTGGGCGCCGGATCCTGCGTCAGCACCGGCAGGCCAAGGGCGGAGGCCACCGTGCTGGCGACATTGCGGCCCGGTGAAAGTTCGACAAAAAACACGGCGCCGGGAGAGGCCGCGGCCCGCTGGTGCGCAAGTTCCAGGGCGAGCGCCGTCTTGCCGATGCCGCCAGGGCCGACAAGGCTGACGAAGCGGCGCTGGCCGAGCTGCCGCTCGGTAGCGGCAATGGCCTCTTCCCGCCCGAGCAATGCCGTGAGGCGTACCGGCAGCGCTGCCGCAACATCCAGTGGAGAAACATCGTCCGGCACTGCGGGCTCGTCGATGGCAAGCGGCTGCCCCGCCGCCGTCCGGGTCACTGCGCCCACGAAGCTGTAACCACGGCCAATGATGTTGACGATATAGCGCGCACCGTCGCGGCCATCGCCAAGCGCCTTGCGCAGGGTGCCGATATGGATGCGCAGATTGGCCTCATCGACCATCTCGTCGGGCCAAACGCGCCGCAGCAGCTCCTCCTTGGCACAGATCTGGCCTGCTTCTTCGGTCAGCGCGACCAGAAGATCGAAGGCACGCATGCCAAGCTTGACCGGGCCGGCCTGTCCCAGCAGTTGCCGCTTGTGCGCCAGCAGGCGAAACGGACCGAAGGCGAGGACCTCGTCTTCCCTTTCGTCATCCGTTGCGCTCACCTTTACCCCGCTTTACGACGATTTACCCTTGGGCGCCTATCGCCCGTGGTGCAGGCGTGGATAAAATGGGCATCGATACATCCAAGCGCCTACCGGTTTTTCCGGCGATTGCAGCAACTTACCTGTTTCTTGTGACAGCGAGTAGAGCCTCGCCGCCAGGAATCCTGACTGAAATCGGTTGCCGCATTCCTGCAGGTGCCGGTTTTTGCGAAAGCCATGCCCTTGTCCCTTTCATCCGTCTCCGCAGATAGCCTGTCTCCTATGCCTGTGGCCGGCCAGATCGCAGGCCGTCTCGACCGTCTCGGCCTTACCTCGCGGCATGTTCTCATCACGCTCATCTGCGCTTTCGGTTTCGGGTTCGATCTGCTGGAGGTGGCACTCGGCAATGCGCTTTCGGCGGTCTTCTCCGCCCCGCCCTCCGCCCTGCCACGCGGACAGCTGACGCTGTTGCTCTCTTCCGTCTATATCGGGGCCATCGTGGGCGCGCCGCTGATCGGCTGGCTTGCCGACCGGTATGGCCGCAAGCCGGCACTGGCGGGCATTCTCCTGTTTCTCGCGCTCAGTTCCGGGCTTGCCGGCCTCAGCCAGGATACCCGGCTGCTCATCCTGCTGCGCGGCCTTTCGGGTCTCGCCATCGGCGCTTACCCGCCGGTGATGATCGCCTACCTCACCGATATCCTGCCGCCGCGCTATCGTGGCAGTCTGGTGCTGCTGGCGGCCGGGTTCGCCTCGCTGGCGATGCCGCTTGCGCTTTTCCTGGTGCGCTGGTTGACGCCGCTTGCCCCGCTCGGGCTGGAAGCCTGGCGCTGGGGCTTTCTGGTTGGTGCGGCGGGCGCGGCGGTTATCGGTGTGCTCTGCGCCCTGCTGCCGGAATCGCCCCGCTGGCTCGCGGCGCGCGGGCGGAGAGAAAAGGCGCTTTTCCTGTGCGAGCAACTGGAGACTTCCACGACCTTGCTGCCGGCTGCTCCGGAGGCGGCAGAGGCCGCGCCACAATCGGTGGAACTATCGGCAGCGGAGGTCCGCAAGCGGTCCCTGCTGCTGGCCGGGCTTTATTTCTTCGCCCCATGGGCAACGGTGGGGTTCGTGCTGCTGAGCGGGGCAGTGCTGATTGAAAAGGGCTTCCGGCTTTCGGACACACTGCTTTATGTCGCCGTCGCTACCTTCGGGCCGACCATTGGCTCTGTGCTCGCCGCTTTCGTCGTCGACAAGGTGGAGCGGCGGACGGCGCTGGCCTTGTGCTGCGGGGGTATGGCGGTGCTCGCGATTGTCTATGCGCTGTGCGGCACGCCCTTCTGGCTGATGGCGGTCGGCACGCTCTTCAACATCCTGTCGGCGATCTATACACCGGCGCTGGTGATCTATGCCGCCGAGCTTTTCGGCACCGGTCGGCGGGCCCGGGTTACCTCCAGCGCCTGGGCCATCAACCGGCTGGCCTCGGCGCTGGTGCCGGTGCTTCTGTTGCCGGTGCTGCATCAGCAAGGAGTGCTCGCCATGTTCACCATCATCGCCGCTGCGCTGGTAATCAGCCTGCTTCTGGTGCTGGTGGTCGGCCCCAAGGGGCTGGCGGGCAAGGCGGTCAGCTAGCGTCGGTTCCTTCAGCGCGGTCACAAAAGAAAAGGCCGCCTTTCCCTTATGGCGGGGGAAAGGCGGCCATGGCACCGGCCCGGGGAGGGGGCGGGCAAGGGGCCGGTACCTTTTGCGCGCGTTTATCCGGGCTGGCAGGAAGGGGCCGGGATCGCGGGCTATCGGCGGGAGTGCCCGCCGGAGGGAAGAAATCCGGAAGGCAGGGCTGCCGATGACGGGCATCCTTGCATCCGGTGCGCGCCGCTGCTTGGAGGTCTCGGGCACGATTTGCATGATCGGGCTCCTCTCGCAGGATTAAAAAAGCCCCGCCGTTTCCGGCGGGGCTTTTCTGCAGGCTTGAGTGCTGCGGCAGGGTCAGTGGGCCGAGGGGGCCGCTGCCTCGCCGCCATGGCCATCCTGATGCCCGCCCTCATGCTCCGCTGCCTTGCGGCGATAGGGGAAGAGGGCGCGCAGCGCGGTGAAGAACACCGGCGTCAGGAACAGGCCGAAGAAGGTGACGCCCAGCATGCCGGAGAACACGGCGGTGCCGATCGACTGGCGCATCTCCGCACCCGGGCCCGTTGCCAGCATCAGCGGCACCACGCCGAGGATGAAGGCGAAGGCCGTCATCAGGATGGGGCGCAGGCGCAGGCGGCAGGCTTCCACCGCCGCCTCGATGGCCGACGCCCCGCGCTCCTCGGCCTGGCGGGCGAATTCCACGATGAGGATCGCGTTTTTTGCCGCAAGGCCGATCAGCACGATGAGGCCGATCTGGGTCAGGATGTTGTTGTCGAGCCCCCTGATGTGCACGCCGATAAGAGCGGAGAGCACACCCATCGGCACGATCAGCACGATGGCGAGCGGTAGCACCCAGCTTTCATACTGGGCCGCCAGCGCGAGGAACACGAACAGCACAGACAGTCCGAAGATGAAGGCGGCAGTATTGCCGGTTCCCTTTTCCTGGAAGGCGAGTTCGGTCCACTGGAAGGATGTGCCCTGCGGAAGGGTTTCCTTGGCCAGCTGTTCCATCTTGTCGAGCGCCTCTCCCGACGAGGTGCCGGGGGCGGCGTTGCCCTGCAGGGGCACCGATACATACATGTTGTAGCGCTGCACCAGCGTCGGACCCGTTACATCGCGGATGGTGACCAGCGTGCCCATCGGCACCAGCGCGCCGGTGGCCGAGCGCACCTTGAGGCGCAGGATGTCGTCCCGCTCAAGGCGATAGCCCTGGTCCGCCTGTGCCCGCACCTGGTAGACGCGGCCAAAGGCGTTGAAGTCGTTGACATAGGACGTGCCGAGATTGATCGACAGCGTGTCGAAGATGTTGGTGATCGGCACGTTCAGCATGCGTGCCTTGTCCCGGTCGATATCGAGATAAAGCTGCGGACTGCTGGCCGAGAAGGTGGTGAAGACGCCGGTGAGCCCCGGGGTCTGGTTGGCCTTGGCCATCATCTGGTAGGTGAGGGCCGTGATCTGGCGGACGTCAGAGGTGTTGAGGTCCTGCAACTGCATCTTGAAACCACCGGAATTACCGATACCGCGAATGGGCGGCGGCGGAATGGCGATGGTGAAGGCCTCCTGGATCGACTGCAGCTTGCCATAGATGGCGCCGATGATCTGGTTGGCGCTCTCCCCCTTCTTCAGCCGCTCTTCAAAGCTGGTGAAGGGGGTGAAGATGACGCCGGCATTGGGGGCGTTGGTAAAGGTGGCGCCCGAAAAGCCGGAGAAGGACACCGTGTTGGCGACGCCCGGAATGTCCGAGATCAGTTCGGCGGCGTGCTTGACCACCGCATCCGTGCGGGACAGCGCGGAGCCGTCAGGCAGCTGGATAACCACGATGGCATAGCCCTGATCCAGCGTCGGCACGAAGCCGCGCGGTGTGGTCTGGACCATGAAGACGGTGGCGTAGATGAGGCCGCAGAAGGCGACCAGCATCAGGATAAGCGCCAGCGTGTGGGAGATGATCTTGCGGATGATCCAGGCATAACCGGCGGCCATCGCATCGAAGCCGCGGTTGAAGCCATCGCCGAGAGCCCGGCCGAACCGCGCGAGGAAGAACCGGGATTTCGGTGCGTCATGCGCGCGGAAGAGCAGGGCCGCAAGGGCCGGGGAAAGCGTCAGGGAGTTGAAGGCGGAGATTGCCGTTGCCACCGAAATGGTGACGGCAAACTGGGTGTAGAACCGACCCGAAATGCCCGGGATGAAGGCCGTTGGCGCGAAGACCGCAATCAGCACCAGCGAGATGGCGACAACGGCCGTTCCCACCTCCGTCATGGTGGTGTGGGCGGCCCGCCGCGGGCTCTGACCGAGGGTGATGTTACGCTCGACATTCTCCACCACCACGATGGCGTCGTCGACGACGATACCAACGGCCAGCACGAGGCCGAAGAGGGTGAGCATGTTGAGCGACAGGCCGAAGGCGCTCATCAGGGCAAAACTGCCGATGAGCGAAACCGGGATGGCCACGATGGGGACGATTGCCGTGCGCCAGCTTTGCAGGAACACAATGATCACCACCACCACAAGCACGATGGCTTCGAAGATGGTCTTGTAGACCTCGTCGATGGACTGCGAAATGAACTCGGTCGGGTTATAGACGACCTTGTACTCGAGCCCTGGCGGGAAGTCCTGGCCCAGCTCCTTCATGGAACTGATGATCTGGTCGGCGGTTGCCAGCGCGTTGCTGCCCGGGCGCTGGAAGATGCCGAGAGCGACGGCCGGCTTGCCGTTCAGATAACTGTTGGTGACGTAGTCCTTCGCCCCCAGCTCGATGCGGGCAACATCCTGCAGCTGGATAAGGCGGCCATCCGTCGTCGATTTGACGATCACATAGCGGAACTGGCGTGGGTCGTCGAAGCGGCCTTGCGTGGTGACGGTGTACTGGAAGGCATTTTCGCCGGTGGTCGGCGGGGCGCCGATGGAGCCGCCGGAGACCTGGACGTTCTGCGCCCTGAGGGCATCGACCACGTCGCTCGCCGTCATGTTGTAGCCGGAGAGCTTGTCGGGATCGAGCCAGATGCGCAGCGAATATTCACGTTCGCCGAAAATCTGGATGTCGCCGACACCGTCAAGACGCGTCAGCACGTCCTTTACCCGGGTGCGGGCATAGTTGGAGACATAGAGCTGGTCATAGCTGTCGTCCGGCGAGAACATGTGCACGACCATCATCAGGTCGGGCGAGCTCTTGGTCGTGGTGACGCCAAGACGGCGCACTTCTTCCGGCAGGCGCGGTTCGGCAATGCCGACGCGGTTCTGTACCAGCACCTGCGCCTTGTCGAGGTCGGTGCCGAGCTTGAAGGTGATGGTCAGCGCCATGGCGCCGTCGCTGGTGGAGTAGGAGGACATGTAGAGCATGTCTTCCACCCCGTTCACTTCCTGCTCGATGGGAGTGGCGACGGTCTTGGCGACGGTTTCTGAGTCAGCGCCGGGATACTGCGCGCGCACCACGATGGTGGGCGGGGCAATTTCCGGATACTGGGCGACGGGAAGCTGCGTGTAGGCGATGCCGCCTACAATCAGCAGTACGATCGACAGCACCGATGCGAAGATCGGCCGGTCGACGAAGAAATGTGCAAATCTCATTGGGCACTCTCCGCGCCGGCAGCTTCCGGCGGCAGCGTGACGAGGGTGGGGGTCACGGTGACGCCCGGACGCACCCGCATCAGCCCGTTGACGACAAGGGTCTCGTCACCCTTGAGACCGCTGCGGATCACCCGGTAGCCATAAAGCTTGGGGCCGAGGCGCACGGGTTTGGCGCTGACCTTGTTGTCCCCGCCGACGACATAGACGATGCGGCGATCCTGATCGGCGGCAACGGCATCATCCGGCACCAGAACGCCCTGATAGGGCAGCGAACCGCGGATGTTGACGCGGCCGAAAAGGCCTGGCGTCAGAACGAGATCGGGGTTGGGCACGCGGGCGCGCAGACGCATGGTGCCGGTCTCGCGGTCGATGCGGTTTTCACCGAAATCGAGCTCGCCGGTTACCGGCGGTTCGGCCTTGTCGGCCAGCTGGATGGAAACCTTGATGCCGCCGGCACCTTGCTGAAGGCTGGTGCCGCTCTGCCGGGCATCGCGCGAATAGGCCAGGAACTCGCGTTCATCGACGTCGAAATAAAAATCGATCGGGTCGAGCGCGACGATGGTGGTGAGCTCGGTCTGATCGGCCTGCACGAGATTGCCGACCGAGAGCAGATGCCGGTCGATGCGCCCGTCAAAAGGAGCGCGGATCTCGGTGAATTCCAGATTGACCGCCGCATTCGCCGCCGCTGCCTCGGCGCCGCTGACATCGGCCTGGGCGGCCAGGAACTCACGCCGCCGGTCATCCAGCGTGGAAGCGGGGATGTTGCCGTTCTTCACCAGCGCTTCCGCGCGGTCCAGCTGCTGACTGGCAAACTTTACCCTGGTGCGGGCGACTTCAAGCTCGGCCTTTGCCTGGGTCAGGGCCAGCTGATAGGGGCGCTGGTCGATGGTAAAGAGCAGGTCGCCCTTTTTGACGATGGCGCCGTCGGTAAAATGGATCGCGTCCAGATAACCGCCGACACGGGCGCGGATGGAAACCTCGTCGACGGCCTCGAAACGGCCGATGAATTCGTCATCCTCCACCAGTTCGCGCACAACAGGCTTGGCGACGGTGACCGGCGGCGGGCCGGCCTGCGCAAGGGCGCCGCTGATCGGCAGCAGCAGGGTAGAGGCGGTGGCCAGCGCATAGAAGCCACGCCGGGCGGGTACGGTCAGTCTCATGATGGGCCCAGCCTTCCTTTCAGGGGACATACCCGCAGGTCCTGCGGCTGCTTGCTTTTCCGGCCGGTGGTTCCGGCCAGGGGTCGTTCTTTGTTATTTCCCGTTTTGCCGCCCCTCGCGGCGGAGGAAGATGACTTCCCGGGAGGTTCCAGGAACCTGGTTTTGAACGGTGAAGCCTAGCAGCCCGGATCAGGGGCTATTGATTGATGTTGCCCAATTCTCGCCAAAAACAAGTTCCGTTCCGGTGGCCTGCCGGGACGGTAACGCTGGCAGATGGTGCGGTGCAAAAATCCTGCAAGGGCAGCGTAAGTGAGTGAATTCACAGTATAATTTCGCGCCGATGCGTTTCGTAATGTGCGGGCCATGTGCCGCAACCGGGGCCAGCGCCTTGAAATATGGCGGTTTTGTGCCAGCTGCCGGGGGTGCCGGCCAGCCGGCTTTTTCAAACAAGCGCAGCATCGTTCAAAACGCGCCGGGGGTTGCCAAGCCATGCTCGCGGGCAACCGGATAAGGAAACATCGCGGGGCGAGCGGACGCCTCTTCGTGCTCCCGCCCCGATAGCCCTGCCGGACCGGAGAGCCTGATGCGCCGCCCATCCTATAACCGCGCCCGCACCGGCCTGCTGATCGTCGATCCCTACAAGGATTTTCTGTGCGAGGGCGGCAAGTTATGGCCACGTATCCGCGCCGTGGCGGAGGATGTGAACTTGCTGGCCAATCTCCGGCGGGTGCTGGCGGCGGCGCGCCTTGCCGGGGTCCAGGTCTTTTACGTGCCGCACCACCGCTGGCTCGAGGCGGATTACGATAACTGGAAATTCCCGACACCCTCGCAGCTGGCCACCGACCGGTCGCAGGCCTTTGCGACCGGTAGCTGGGGCGGGGAGTGGCACGCCGATCTTGCCCCGCAGGCATGCGATGTGGTGGTGCGCGAGCATTGGGGGCAAAACGGCTTCCTCGGCACCGATCTTGATTTCCAGCTGCGCCAGCGTGATGTCGAGAAGGTTATCCTCATCGGCATGCTGGCAAATACCTGCGTCGAGGCGACGGCCCGCCATGCGGCGGAACTGGGCTATCATGTCACCCTGGTGCGGGATGCAACGGCCGCCTTTGACGAGGCGGGCATGCATGCTGCCCATGAGGCCAGCGGGCCCTATTACGCCCATGCCATCATCTCGACCGATGATGTGGTGATGGCGCTGGAATTTGCCTGAGGCAATGAGTGGCTGGGGGGCGGCAAAAGGTGCGGCGTAAATTCCTGTAAAGCGCTTTGCATCCGATCGGTCATATTTATTAACGACCTGATTTTATTAATAAATAGGCAGTTTTTAAGGGAAGCCGCCGGGTGCCGTGCAGCGGTCTTTGGGCCGGGGTTGAACATTTCCATCGCGGTTTGGATTTTTGCCAACGCAGCGAGCGAAAATTTCCGTCGGCCGGAAACAAGATTTTACAGCCTTTTATTCGCCGGCCGGTCCGGTGCAGGTCATCCTCATCCTCGAACAGGGCCGAAACGGCGGCCTCACGGGAATGACAAGGCGAGGCGGCCAACAGCGCCAGCCGGCCTTGCAAACAACAGGTGACAGGCAATGTCGGCTTTGCAGGCTTTCAATGAAACCCGGGCGCCAGCCGGTTCCGCAGCCCCCCTCGACCAGAGCGGTATCGCCAGTGTCGTGGCCCGGCTGCTCGACAATGCGCGCGAGGCCTTCGACCGCGATCAGGATGTCGCCCGCAGCTGCCTTGCCGAAGCGGCGGCGCTGCTGGATGGCCGGCGCAGCATGCCGCCGGCAGCGGAGATTGCCCCGGCAAGGGGGGGGCTTGCCCCCTGGCAAGCGCGGCGGGTCGCCACCCATATCGACAAACATCTGGCATCGACTATCCGCATGAAGGACCTGACGGAGCTGACCGGGCTTTCCACCAGCTATTTCTCGCGTGCCTTCAAGGACAGTTTCGGCCGCTCGCCCTATGCCTATGTCATCCAGCGCCGCATGGAGCGGGCGCAGGAGATGATGCTGGCAAGCGATGAGCCGCTATGCCAGATCGCCCTTGCCTGCGGTCTTTCCGACCAGGCGCATTTCTCCCGTCTGTTCCGCCGCGAAATCGGCCTCAGCCCCAATATGTGGCGCCGCCAGCACCGGCGGGCTCCGGACCCCGAGCTGGCGCTGGCAGTATAAGCACCGGTATCTGTCCGGCCCGTTTTGCCTCACGAGCGGCACTTTATTCTCTCAACTTCCCCTATGCCTTGTCGCCGGCCATGCGCTATCACCCTTGGGGATTGCACATGGCCGGCCGGGCATTTGTGGCACTTGCTGCCACCGGCACGGGGAAGGAGTGAGAGGCATGGATTTCGGGATCAAGGGCAAGCGCGCGCTCGTTCTGGGCGCAAGCCGCGGGCTGGGCGGCGCTTCGGCGCGAGCGCTGGCGGCGGAAGGCGTGGAAGTGATTGCCGCCGCGCGCACCACCGATGCCATCGCGGCGCTTGGCAACAAGCTGATCCGGCCGCACGCCCTTGACCTCTCCAGCCCGGCTTCCGTCAGCGCGCTCATCGAGCAGGTGCTGGCCGACGGCGGCGTCGACATCCTTGTCAACAACAGCGGCGGCCCGAAACCCGGCCCTGCGCTCGGCCAGAACAAGGAAGGCTGGGTCAGCGCCTTTGAAACCATGGCGACCACGCTTTTTGCAATCACCGATGGGCTGGTGCCCGGCATGATCGAGCGCGGCTGGGGCCGGGTCATCACCATTGCCTCTTCCGGCGTGGAGCAGCCCATCGCGGGCCTTGCGCTTTCCAATGGCGTGCGCGGCGCGATTGCCGGCTGGTCCAAGACGCTCTCCGCCGAGGTGGCGCGCCACGGCGTGACCGTCAACATGGTGCTGCCGGGCCGCATCGATACCGACCGCGTGCGCGAACTGGATGAAGGCCGTGCCCAGCGCAGCGGCATGGAACTGGATGCCGTACAGCAGGCGGCCCGCAACGAGATCCCCGCCGGCCGCTATGGCCAGCCGGAAGAGTTCGGCGCCACGGTTGCCTTCCTCGCCAGCCAGCAGGCAAGCTACATTACCGGCTCGATGATCCGCGTTGATGGTGGCGCTACGCGCGGCCATTGAGCCAGACCAAATTCAAACCTCCCCTCCTGGGAGGGTGGGCCGAAGGCCCGGTGGGGGTAATGCGATTGCCGCCCGGCGCAGCCGGTGAAAATCCTGCCCTCATTACCCCCATCCGCCGCTGACGCGGCACCTTCCCCGCGCAGGGGGAAGGCACTTTGTTGAGATGAAACATGCCCTACGACAGCAAGACCCAGCCGGCTTACGATTTCGATACCGTGATTGACCGTCGCGGCACCGGCAGCGCCAAGTGGAACCGTTATCCCGGGGACGTGCTGCCGATGTGGGTGGCGGACATGGACCTGCCGGTGGCGCCGGAAATCATGGCGGCGATCGCCAGGCGGGCGGCCCATCCGGTGATGGGCTACGGCGTCACCTCTGCCGAACTGCGCGAGACGCTGGCGGCGGAGATGATGACCCGGTACGGCTGGGAAGTGTCGCCGGAAGCCATCACCCTGCTACCGTCGGTAACGCCCGGTTTCAGCATGCCGCTGAAGGCGTTTTCGGCGCTTGGCAAGAAGGGCGGGGCGGGCAAGGGCGTGCTGGTGCAGACGCCGATGTATCCGCCCATCCTGGCGGCAGCCGGCCACTGGAACCTCGAGCGCCACGATGTGCCGATGGTGGATGGCGGCGCGCGCTGGGAAATCGACCTTGACGCTTTCGGCAAGGCGGCCGGGAAGTCCGCGGCCTTCATCCTGTGCAACCCGCATAATCCCACCGGCCGCGTCTTCGGCCGCGAGGAGTTGCTGGCAATGGCGGAAAAATGCCTTGCCGCCGGCACGCTCATCATCGCCGACGAAGTGCATTGCGACCTGCTCTATGACGGCCGCCGCCATGTGCCGATGGCCTCGCTGAGCCCGGAGATTGCCGAGCGCACCATCACCATCATGGCTGCCAGCAAGACCTACAACATCGCCGGCCTCAAGACCGCCTTCGCCATCATCCCCAATGCCGAACTGCGCCGGGAATTCGAGGCCTCGCGCATGGGCCTTGTCGACAGCGTCAACGTCATCGGCCTCGATGCCACGCTGGCGGCCTACCGCCATGGCGGCCCGTGGCACAAGGCACTCATCCCCTATCTTCAGGCCAACCGCGACTATCTGGTGGACGCGGTGAAGACGCGCCTGCCCGGCATCAGCCTCAAGACGCCGGAAGCCACCTTCCTCGCCTGGCTCGACTGCTCCGCCCTTGGCCTTGCCGATGCCTATGCCCACTTCCTGGAGAAGGGCAAGGTCGGCTTCAACCCCGGCGCCGACTTTGCCGACAAGCGTTTCGTGCGCCTCAATTTCGGCTGCAGCCGAAAGACGCTGGAAGAGGGTATACGGCGGATGGAGACGGCGCTGGCCTGAGCCTGGCTTTTAAAAGTCGCAACATTCCGGGGGTGTGTGCCATCGATGAGCGACGTGACTTTCTTCGAGACTGATCTTTTCATCCCCGCTTACCGGTCGATCCGGCGCGGGGAATGGGAGATCCTCATCTCCGAACTGAATTTCGCCGGTGGGTACTGGAGTGACGCCGTCCTCGTGAGGAACATGGCGGGTCTTATCCGCGATGGCTCCACTTGGATGTCGATGACACCGATGGAAATAGAAAGCCAGGAGATCGGTGTGCGGCTTTCCCGTGGAGATGTGGTCATTCTCGGCATGGGAATGGGATGGGCCGCTGCTGTGACCGCGCTGCGGGATGAAGTGAGCAGCGTGACTGTTGTTGAGCTTGATGCGGATGTTCTCGCCCTGCATGAAGAACTCGATATTTTCAGTCAGTTGCCGGAGGCGGCGCGCCGGAAAATTTCTATAGTTCACGGGAGTGCCTTTTCCTATCGGCCGACCGGGCCGGTCGATTTTCTGATGGCCGACATCTGGTTACCGCTGCGCGGTGACAATCGGGTCGACGAAGTCAAGCGCATGCAGGAGAATATCGGGGCGCAGGCGATCTATTTCTGGGGACAGGAGCTGGAAATCGGTCGTCTTGCTGCTTTGGACGGCGAGATGCTGACCCCCGAAGGAATACAACGGATTGTTGAGCGGACGGGTCTGCCGCTGGTCGGGCTGGAATATCCCGCTTATGACCAGCTTTTATCGCGGGCCGTTGCGCGCCATCTACGCTCTCCTCAGTAGCCGATTTATGGTGAGCTTTCCTTGACCGCCCTTGCTCCCGAGTTCCGTTTTTTATGCCTTGCTGCGCGACGGACGCCGGCGCTGGAGCAGGCAGGCATGCTTGTCGAAATGGCATCGCAGGTCAGAGACTGGCAGGAAGTGGCCGCGGGTGCCGTGCGCCACCGCATCGTACCGCTGCTTCTCGCTGCGGCGGCACGGGACGGTGGGGGAGGCCTGCCTGCGAATGTTCATAAACACCTGATCCACCGTCATGAAAAGCAGGTCCGCGCGGCTCTTGCCCAGACCGCGGAGGTGGTGCGGTTGAATGCGCTTCTGTCAGGTGCGGGGATTGACGCGCTTTTCCTGAAAGGCGTGGTCCTTTCGCAACTGCTGTATGAGGATGTCTCGGTACGGGGTGTGGGAGACATCGACCTGCTGGTGGAGCCAGGAGACTTTTTGCGGGCCGAGGCGCTGCTGGTTGGGGGCGGCTATGTTACGGATGGCGTGGCGCAGCCGGACCAGCGTGAATTGTGCTTGAGGCATCCTGATAACGGGCAACTGATAGAGCTGCACCAACGTCTCAGCATCAACCCTGCCCGCCTCGATGTACCCTTCAGGAAACTATGGCAGGAGCGTCAGACGGTGCGGTTGGGATCGTCTGAGGTTCCAACGCTGCCGGCCCGTCTGCTGGCGCTCTATCTGGTGGCGCATGGCAGCGAGCATTGCTGGGAGCGGCTTTGCTGGGTGGCCGACATTGCCGGTTTGCTGACGGTGCCTGATGCCGCTGAGCGAATGCTTCTGGAAGCTCGTTCGGAGGGGCTGGAGAAAGCCATGCAGCTTGCGCTCCTGCTGGCGCATCACTGGCTTGGGCGTGCCCTGCCGCAGGGATTGCTGGAGGATATGCCCGCACAGGCTATGTATGGCCGCTTCGAGCGTCGGTTTTTCGGCGGCGATCGATGGCGGGAGGCCGCCGTTGTTGCCCGCAGGGCACCGCTGCGGCGGCGGATGTTGCGGCGCCATTTTCTTTATTCCCTGAAATCCGGCTGGTCCTATCGCCTCGCCGAACTGGCCGCCGACCTGAACGATCCTGTGCACCGTCACAGGGTGAAGTTGCCGCGAGGGTGGACCTGGGCCTATCCCCTCCTGCGGCCGTTCGGCCGGTTTTTCTGGCGTCCTCCATCGGCGCGACGCGGACGAAACTAGCTCCCCCGGAGGCGCGGCCAACCGGTTCCGATTTGCCGCCGAATGATCGTAACCTGTTATTAAGCTGTGGCGACGGATAACCCTCTGGTCGCCGTTGCCTTAAGTGCCGCTTCCGGCAACAGTGCACTTCCTCTACCCGTAAAGGCTCACAATGAAGCACGCGCGCACCAGGGTTCTTGTAACCGGCGGAGCCGGGTTTCTTGGCTCCCACCTGTGCGAACGCCTGCTGGCGGATGGCTGCGATGTCATCTGCGTGGATAATTTCTTCACCGGCTCGCGTGACAATATCGCTCATCTGCTGGGCAATCACCGGTTCGAAGTGATCCGTCACGATGTGACGCATCCGCTTTCGGTGGAGGTCGACCAGATTTACAACCTCGCCTGTCCTGCCTCGCCTATCCATTACCAGTTGAATCCCATACAGACGGTCAAGACGTCGGTTTTCGGGGCGCTCAACATGCTGGGGCTCGCGCGCCGTCTGAATGTCAGAATTCTTCAGGCCTCAACGTCGGAGGTATATGGCGATCCAACCGTCAGTACCCAGGCGGAAGAATATCGTGGCAACGTAAATCCTATCGGTCCCAGGGCCTGTTATGACGAAGGCAAGCGCTGCGCCGAGACCCTGTTCTTCGACTATCACCGGCAAGAAGGGGTGAAGATCAAGGTTGCGCGCATTTTCAATACCTATGGCCCCCGCATGCATCCCAATGACGGACGTGTCGTCTCGAACTTCATCCAGCAGGCAATGCGTAACGAGGCGATCACCCTTTATGGCGATGGCGGGCAGCGGCGCTCCTTCTGTTATGTGGATGATCTTATCGACGGGCTGGTTCGTCTCATGGACACGCCAGATGAAGTGACCGGCCCGGTCAATCTGGGAAATCCGCACGAAATCACCATCCGGGAGCTGGCGGGGCACGTTCAGTCCATGCTCGGGAGCAGTGCAGGCTTTCGCCATCTGCCTCTGCCAGAGGATGATCCGATGCAGCGCTGCCCCGATATTTCCAGAGCCCGCACGCTGCTTGACTGGTATCCGTCTGTCGATTTGCAAACTGGCCTCAGGCGTACGGTCAGCTATTTTGCCGGCTTGGCCTGAAATGTCGGACAAGGGGGAGCTGCTGTGACCGCCGAACAGGCGCCGCGCCGGCAGCTTGTGCTGTTCGTCATGGCGGCGCTCGAGGCATCGGGTGCAGAGAGCATGCTGCTGTCGCTTGCTCCGTTATTGCAGCGGGATGGAATAACCGGGGTAATCCTGTCCACTGGCGAGCGGGGGATTGGTTCTTACGCAGAAACGCTCGCTACCGCCGGTTATCGTATCGAGCATTTGCCTTTCTCGCGCTCACCAACCTTCATGTACGCCTTCTGGCGCTTGTGCCGCGATCTGCGGCCTTCGGCCGTACATATTCACTGCGAACGGGCTAATTTCTGGTTTGCGCTCGCTGCCCGGCTCGCCGCGCCCCACACCCGGATTGTGCGTACCGTCCATGCGGTTTTTGCGTTCAGCGGAGCGCTGCGATGGCGGCGGTGGCTGCAGCGCGCTGTGCTGCGGCAGCTCGTCGGCGTGGTGAGTGTTGCTCACAGCACGGCTGTCGAGCAGGTGGAAAAGCAGCGCTTCGGCAATCCCGTGCAGATCGTGCCCCCCTGGATCGACTTTCAGCGCTTCTCTCCAGTATCGGAAGAGGACCGGCAGGATGCCCGCGGCCGGTTTGGCATTTCCGGGGACGAGACTGTTTTGGCTGTGGTTGGCAGCTGCCAGCCGGTCAAAAATCACGACCTGCTCTTCGACG
Source organism: Radicibacter daui (assembly GCA_030657355.1). Lineage (GTDB taxonomy): Bacteria > Pseudomonadota > Alphaproteobacteria > Radicibacterales > Radicibacteraceae > Radicibacter > Radicibacter daui. Next base: position 530,758 of record CP131057.1, on the reverse strand, counting down.
CGCTCGTCGATGGCGCACCAGAGGGACGGTATATCGTACTGCATGCTGGCACCGGCCCGTGCGAAGCCGATGAACGGAGACATGCCTCGATGCTAGGGCTTGACCCCAAAATAAGGTTTCTGGGGCAGGTCGGTGAGGTGCGCCAGGTACTGGCGGCAAGCGATCTCTTTGTTATGCCATCCGAAAGGGAAGGTTTTGGCCTTGCAGCGCTGGAAGCACTCGCATGCGGAGTGCCGGCACTGCTTTCCGCGGGCTCCGGCCTGGAGAGTTTCAGCCAGTTCGGACGTGCAGTCTCGTGGTGCCAGCCTGAACGGGCAGCGCTGGCCGGTCAGCTGCACCGCCTCCTGTCAATGCCGGGGCATCAACTCCGGGAGCTTGCCGATCAGGCGCCAGGCCTTGCCAGCAGGCTGTTCAGCGCGGAAAAAAGCTGGCAACGCCATAAGGAACTCTACGCCTTGCAGGGCAGTCAGGATATAAGCTGCTGCGTTGGGCCGTGATGCAGGAACGCAGTTGATGGAGCTGACAGGCAGCGATCTCGATGTGGTGGTCGCGTTATTCTTCGGTTGTGCAGCCGTCATCACCATATTCCTGGCGGTGGCGTCTCGCTGGCCGGGTATTTTTCTGGCGCTTCTGGTCAGTCTTGCCGAGCAGCATCTGGGGCTTGTTGCCTCCTACAGGCTTTCCGGTTTTGAAGCGACCGTCAGCGATTTCCTGTTCGGATCCTTGTTCGTAGCGGGCTTTGTCCGGCTTATCCATGCCGTAAGCTTCAGCAGCGCGCAGCGCCTCTGGCTGCTGTTTTCGGCACTGGCCATGCTTGCCTTCGCGCTAGGGGCCAGCCGTTACGGAGTCCATGCCGCAGGTCTCTATTTCAGGCCGATTTTCTATCTGCTCGCCGGAGGCTTCTACGCTCTTTCCTTTGAATGGAGCGAAGAAGATTTTTTTCGCGGCATGCGGCTTTGGGCGCTTGCCGCGGGATTGCTGGTTGGCGTCGCCCTGCTGCGCTGGTTTATGCCTAATGAAGGGTTCTGGAACCCTTCAGGGGAGGCGGTTTTTGGCGCATTGCTTTATCAGCGTGAGCGTGTGCTGCCTGCGGCAAGCAGCCTGTTATTATCCCAGGTGGCGATCGTCGGTATCTTCGGCTGGGCGCGCGGGCGCGCAGCGGGGGCGGAACGGCTATTGACAGTGTGTTGTCTTGCGATGGTGATCTTTCTTTTCCACCGCAGTGTCTGGGTGTCGACGATTGTCGCCCTCGCCGGCGTTACGCTTTACGCCCGGCGTGACATTGGCCGCCTAGGCGGGATTGCCGCTTTGCTGGTAGTGACACTGGCGGCGATCAGCCTGCTTGCCGCAGGCCTTGGCCACGATCTGATTGCCTCGCCGGTTGCATCTGCGGTGGAGGAGGCCGTTTCCGACAACAGTACCATCGACTGGCGCATCCAGGGGTGGCGCTATCTGCTTCAGCGCGCGCTCGCCTCCGGACCCGTCAACGTGCTGTTCGGGAGCGGGTATGGTTCCGGCTATGAGCGTCTGATCAACAACCAGGTCGTGATCGTCTCGCCGCACAATGCTTATCTGGAGATGTTTCTGAACGCGGGCGTTGCTGGAGCGGCCACCTGGATTCTCTACCATTGGCGCACGTTCTGGAATCTTCTGGCGTCAGTGCGTCAGGTGGCAGGCGACGATGTTGAGGCCGCCCTGGCCCTGATCGTATCGCTCCTCATTTATAACATTCCCTATTCGCCGGGTTACGAGCAGGGGATCATGCTTGGGATGCTCGGCGGGGTGGCGCTCGCCGCACGGCAACGTAGTACACAACCTGTACTCACCTTGGCTCCGGGGTAAGCATTGTGCGCATTGCTGCCGTTCTTGCGAGCCATAACCGGCGCGAACTGACCGTCGCCTGCATCGGTTGCTTTATAAGGAGTGCCGCAGCGGCGGATGTTGCCTTCGACATCGTTCTCGCCGACAGCGCCAGCACCGACGGTACTGTGGCCGCCGTTCGCGAATTCTATCCGCAAACCCGCATTCTCGAACTTTCTTCCGCGTTCTGGTGGGCCGGAGCCATGCGGGAGGCGATTGCTGTCGCCGATGATGGCGTTGCCGATTTTCTTCTCTGGCTCAACGACGATGTGATGCTCGAAGAAGGCGCCGTCGCCGAGTTGCTGGATGCGCATTCGAATGCCCTGGTGCGCAATGGCAAACAGTCAGTTATCGTCGGTGCCGTCATCGACCCCGTCAGTGGGGCTGTGACCTATAGCGGCCAGAAGCGGGAAGGGGAGCACCCTCTGCGGCTGGTCCGGCTTCATCCCGATGGAGCCTTGCAGGCCTGCGATACCTTCAATGGCAATGTCGTACTCGTACCAACACGGGTCTCCCGGTCTCTCGGCGGAATAGACGCCCTGTTCGAGGCTGTACAGGGTATGGCGGATACCGATTTCGGCTATCGCGCCAAAGCTGCCGGCTTTGATGTCTGGCTCGCCCCGAGGCCCATCGGTCGTTGTGCTTCGAACACCGCGGTCGCGCCCTGGCGCGATGGCCGGATTTCATTCGCGCGCCGTCTGGCGGCCATTGGCGGCCCGCGCGGTTACCCCTGGCGGGCATGGTCGGGCCTTTTGCGCCGGTATGGCGGCAAACTCTGGTGGTACTGGACGCTGCGCACCTATTTGAGGTGCCTTGGCGAGAGCCTCGTTCCGCTGGAGCCGGAACCTCCCCGGAGGCCGAGGGTGGCATTTGTCGAAGGCCTGCTGCCAGCTTACCGGATCGGACTCTTCAAGGCTCTGGAATCCCGGGCGGCGCTCGATTTCGATATCTATTTCGGCGCAGGTCTCGGGCAGCAGACCCCGCGCTCGATCCCGGCGGGGACGCTGGGAGCGTTTGCTCATCCCCGGACCAACCGCTTCTGGCCGTGGGGCAAGGGGCGGATTGCGTGGTCGGGGGGAAGTCTCCAAGCTCTGCTGGGTCGTTATCAGGCGGTCATCGGCAGCTTTCATACTCATGATCTGGGAATGTGGCTGCTGTGGATCACGCGCAAGCTTGCCGGGCGGCCGCGTCTTCTCCTCAGCGGACATTTTCGTCTCGACAGCGAGGAAGAAACCCTGGCGCAGGGAGCGTTGTCCCGTCTTCATCTGCGGTTTCGCCGGCGTGCCCGCATCCTGATGGCGCGAGGGGCGGACGCCGTGCTGCCCTATACGGAGGAAGGACGCCGGTCCTGCCTGAAACATGGTGTGGCGCCTGAGGCCATTTTCGTAACCCACAATACGCTTGATGTGGCCGCCTGCATGCGGGCGGCGGCGGCTTTGTCGCTGGACGAGGTCGAGCAGGTGCGCCGGCAGCACGGGATCGTCGCCGACAGGGTTTTTCTCTTCGTTGGCCGCCTTTATCAGGAAAAGCGGCTGGATATTGCGCTCGAAGCGATCGCGCGGTTGCGGACAGAAGGCCATGACTGCCAGATGGTAATCGTCGGCGACGGACCGCAGGAGAGTGCCCTTCGCGCCCTCCCCGGGGCGGGCGGCGCCGTCTTCGTGCCCCCGCTTTTTACCGAACCTGAACTGGCGCCCTTTTTTTCGATGGCAACGGCCCAGGTGCAGCCGGATTCAGCTGGCCTGGCTGTCGTTCACAGCTTTGCCTATGGCGTTCCGGTTGTTATCTGTCCGGGCGCTTATCACGGGCCGGAAATTGCGTATTTGCGCCATGACCACAATGGATTGGTCGCGGTGTCCCTCAATGGCGATGCCCTTGCCGATTGTCTCAGGCCGTTGATGACGCAAGAGGGGCTGGCCCGGCGTCTTTCGCAGGCGGCGACGATGGCGGCCACCGGCCTCACACTGGAAAAAAGTGTCGAAGCCATTCTTGATGCCGTGCGTCACACCCTCCCGGGTTCTGCCAGTGATGGTATCCCGGCAAAGGTGAGGGAGGGATAGCGCCCGTGTCCCTGCTGGTAGCAGCCTATCGTCTTGCGCAGGATGTTCTCATCCCGGAACGCTTCAGTGTGCGGCGCTTTCTTCGTGCTGCTGTCTCCGTACGCAGGACGACGAGCCCTGCGATGGGCATTGACGTCGGCGCCGGAACCGGTCCTTACCGGCGCGAATTGACGGCGCTGGCCGGTGGGGCTCCGGTCCTCAATCTGGATATTGTCCATCGGGACACAACCGATCTGGTGGCAGACGCTGCCGCCTTGCCGCTGGCAGGCGGCAGCGCCGGTCTCATCAGCCTGTTTCATGTGCTGCAGCACGTAATAAAACCAGCCGACGTATTGGGCGAAGCCGCTCGCGTTGCACTACCGGAAGGGCTGTTGATCGTCGATTTTCCCTTCATGACCTGTGAAGGGCGCTCCAGTGATCTGCGCCGATGGACCATGGCCGGCATGCAGGGCGAGGTGGAGCAGGCCGGGTTCGAGGTGGTGGAGGCAACCCGCCTTGGCGGCTTTTTCTTTTTGTTGACCTCGACCTTATCGGATTTGCCGGGCCGGTTGCTGGTACGGCACGCCAGGGGCTGGCAAGCCGGTCGTGGCCCTATGGCGTCTGCTGCCCTGTTGCTGGCCTTTGCTCTGGCGGTCCCCTTTCATTTGCTGGGCTTTCTCGCGCTCGGCCTCGATCACCTGCTGCCTGCTTCTCCTTACTATGCTGGCGGGCTCGTGCTTGCCCGCAAGAAGGCCGGACACGGATGAGGGCCATTACACTCTCCTTCGACGACGGCCATCCTGCCGACATCAAGGTCGCGGAGTATCTTGCCCGGCATGGCTTGACCGCGACGTTCTACGTGCCGGTCCGCAACAGCGAGGGGCGGCCTGTAGTTGATGCGGCGCAATTGCGCTCGCTGGCTTCGGCTGGTTTCGAGATCGGCGGACACACGCTTGATCATCTGCGCCTGACTGCTTTGGATGAGAGCGAGGCACGGCGGCAGGTTGCCGATGGAAAGGCAGCCCTTGAGGACATGCTGGGTTCTGAGGTCCGCGGATTTGCCTATCCGGGTGGGCGCGGGGGGAGCCGGGAGCGGGCCATGGTCAAGGCGGCGGGGTTCAGCTTCGCCCGGACCACCCAGATGTTCCGCCTCGACCGGAATACCTCATCCTACCGGCTGCCCACGACGGTCCAGTTCTACCCGCATCGCCTGCCGGCGCTGCTCCGGAACTGGTTGCGGCAAGGTGGCGGTGCGCGTCGGCTAGGTCTTGCGCTGGCATGCAGCCGGCAGTGCTCTGTGCAAGAGGCCGTCGGGTATCCCCTGTCTCGCCTGACGGAGGGGCAGGTGCTGCACATCTGGGGACATGGCTGGGAAATCGACCAGCTGGGTCTTTGGCCGGAATTCGACAAGACTCTCGGCATGCTGGCCGGAGCACAGGCGAGCTGTGTGGCAAATGGTTCGCTGGTGCTGGCAGATGCTGCCGGCACCCCGGTTTAAGGGCCGGCAGCATGCGGATCCTGATCATTCATGAAAGGTATCAGCAGCGCGGCGGTGAAGATGAGGCGGTTGATGCCGACATTGCCTTCATGGCAGCGCATGGCTTCGATGTCGGGACGCTGATCAAGGATAACGCCGAAATAGGGCCGAAGCCCGGCCTTGCGCTGGCGGCGGCGACCGTGTGGTCGCGTCAGGGGTACAGACTGGCGGCTGACGCCATCCGGAGATTTCAGCCGGATATCGTCCATGTTCATAACAGTTTCCCGCTGTTCTCGCCGTCCGTCATCCACGCCGCGCGGGCAGCAGGCGTGCCGGTCGTCCAGACGCTTCACAACTACCGCCTGCTCTGTGTGAACGGATTGCTGCTGAGGGCCGGGCACGCCTGTGAACGCTGCGTTGGCCAACCATTTGCCTGGCCCGGCGTCGTTCATGGATGTTACCGTGGATCAAGGCCGGCGTCGGCTGCGGTAGCCGCCATGGCGGCGTCACACCGGCTTCTCGGTACCTGGAGCCGGAAGGTTTCGTCCTTTATTGCGCTCAGCGAATTCGCCGCCGCCAGATTTCGGGCGGCGGGGCTGCCGCCAGACCGGCTGGAGGTTATTCCCAATCCGGTCGACGCGCCCACGTCAGTTGGCAGCAAGGGGGCCGGCAGCGGAGCCCTTTATGTCGGGCGACTGAGCCCGGAAAAGGGTGTGCGGGAGCTTCTGGAACTCTGGCGGCATATCGAGGTGCCACTGCAAATCGTCGGCGACGGTCCTCTGGAAGCTGAGTTAAAGGCGACCGCCCCCGGACATGTAAGTTTTCTGGGCCGTTTGCCGCGGGAGGCGGTGGCATCCGCCATGGCCGCGGCGAACTTTCTCGTGTTTCCCTCGCTTTGTTTCGAAAACCTGCCGCTGGCGATCTGCGAGGCCATGGCGCATGGGTTGCCCGTGATCGCCGCTTCCGGAGGGGCGGCAGGAGAGATGGTCGAGCACGGGCGCTCTGGATATGTTTTGTCCATCGCCGACAGGGCCGGCTGGCGGGCTGCAGCGACCACGCTGTTTTCCGACAAGGTGCTGCAAAGTTCTTTTGCGACCAACGCCCGGCGCCTTTACGAGAAGGCCTACGCGCCGGCTGAAATTCTGGGGCGCAGAAATGCACTTTACGACCGTTTGATGCGGCGACGGTGAGGAGCCGGGACAAGATGCCGGTGGAGACATCTACGATTGGGGAGCGCCGGGTAAGTGTCCTCGGTGTGCCAGTCGATCCGTGGTCGATCGAGGATGGGGTGGAGCTTGCCTGCGCCATCATAGCCGAAGGGCAGCGGGGCTATATCTGCCATCTGGATGCACGCAGCATTATTGCGGCGCGGCGCGATGCTGCCGTGCAAGCGGCCGTGCGGTCGGCTCTGATTGCCGGTCCTGATGGTATGCCGGTCGTCTGGCTTGCCCGGCGTAAGAGTGCATTCGGCGCTTCCCGGTTCTATGGGCCTGATTTCATGAACGCAATGCTGGAACAATCCGGACGGCCGGAACATCCACCTCTTCGGCATGTGCTTTTCGGATCGACCCCGGCTGTGCTGGCCCGGCTGGAAAATGAACTTGCCCGACGTTATCCCCTGGCCATGATCGTGGGCGCTTTCAGCCCCGGTCAGGGACCGTGGTCGGATGAGGAGGAAAGAGATCAGTGCGCGCGGATCGACGCGTGCAAGGCCGATATCGTCTGGGTAGGGCTGGGGGCGCCAAAACAGGAGCTCTGGATGGCCCGCAATCGCCACCGGCTGCAGGCTGCGCTGCTGGTTGGGGTCGGGGCGGCGTTCGATTTTCTCTCTGGCTCCAAGCCCCAGGCTCCGCTCTGGATGCAGCGGCACGGGCTTGAATGGATCTTCCGTTTGGCGAGTGAGCCGCGGCGTCTGGCGGGACGCTATGCCGTGACGGTGCCGACTTTTCTCGTACTGGCCGCCTATATCGAGTTTTTACGCCCGCTGGTGGCGAGGATCCGCTCGAACTCTGCACTATAGGCCTCGGCCACCTGGGCGGATGAAAAGCTGGATACTACCCGGGCCCGGGCATTTGCAGACAGCCGGGAGCGGAGCGCTTCGTCTCCCAGAAGCCGGATGGCCGCGTCTGCGATAGTGCCAGGCTCATCGATATCGCAGAGGTAGCCTGCATCGCCGACAAGCCATGGAATGGCGCCGGAGCGGTGGCCACCGATCACCGGAAGGCCGGCGGCCAGGGCTTCCAGCACCGCCTGACCGAACGACTCCTCCCGGGAGGGGTGAAGCAGCAGATGAGCCGAGTGCAGTAGTTCCCGGACCGCAAGATTGGGCAGAGGTCCCAGAAACTCGACACCGGCAGTCAGTCTGTGGGTCTGAGCCCAAGTCTCGGCCTTTCCGCCCTGCTGATGCTCGTCGCCAACCAGAAGCAGCCGGGCCTGCGGCAGGCTCTTCCTTACCGCTGCGAATGCCCGGAGGGCTGTACTGGTGTTCTTGAGGCGAGTGAAGCCGTTGGCGATTACCAGCATCGTCGGGCAGGTACTTGCCTGACGGCTGGCTGCCGCCGACGGTTCGGCAAGAGTGGTTGCCTGGCCAACAACGGCGCAGGGCTTGCCGGTGGCGAGGACAACCTTCTGGGCGATGTAGGGCGAAGGGGCCAGGAAATGCGAAGCCTGCCGCAAAACCCGTCGGAAGAGCAGGAGGCGACCCAGCCGGTAGGCATCGGGTTTGAGACGCAGCACGGCCGGAGCCCAGTCATTGATCGTGACGCTTGTGGGAAGCCCTGAATGAAGGGCGCCCAGAGCGTATTCATAAGCCCAGTGCGCGCTGACGATATCAGCCGGTTGGCGCCGGATGAGCGCTTCAACGGTTCGTCGTTCCGCCGCCATCAGATCCCGCATTCGATGACGTCGCCGGAACGCGCCGACGTGGATATCGAGATCAGGACCTCCCAGGTGAAGAGGCTCTTCCACAGCGAAATCGAGCGTATAGAGAATAACCTGATGTCCCTGCGCCAGTAATCCGCGCACGAGATGGGCAACGGGGGCCGAACCGAGGCCCGGCACCGGTGGGGGTGTTTCCAGCCGGTCTGCCAGAAGTGTCAGATCGCACGGGGCCGCGATGCCGATTTTCACAATCTTTCGTCCGCCGGCTGCTTGCGTTTTTGGCGGGTAGAGAAGGATTGGGCAAACCCGGCGCCGAGAAGGCTGAGCCAGATAACGGATATCGCCGGGATCTGCAGGCTGAAATCGACAAAGGCATGGGCGATGACCAGAGCAGATGTCGAGAGCGCAACCACCGGGAAAATACGGGCCCGCCGCCGCTCCAGCACACCGCGGCCGGTGCGGATAATCAACAGGGCGGCAGCGGCGAACACAGCCAGCGCGGCGGGAATACCCAACTCGAGCAGCAGTTCAAGGTATGTATTGTGCGCCTCGCCCCATACTTGGTTGACGGTAACGGGCCGGTTCTGGGCAAAAACCACCGGAAAGCTGCCGAGCCCGTAGCCCAGCAGCGGACGTTCTGTGATGAGCCGCAGAACGGTGTCATAGATGCGCACCCTGTCCTGCGAATCCGTCATCCCGATCTGGCCGGCAATCAGATACCAGCAGCCTGCCACGATAAACAACGTGAAGGCAGCGCCACACCAGAGCAGCAATCGCGGGCGCTTTTCCGGACTACGGCTGACAATGAAGATTCCAGCCACGAGAACGGCAGAGCCAACGATCGTTGCCAGCAATCCGCCGCGTGAACCCGAGCCCAGCAGGGCAAGAAAACAGATTGTGGCGGCAGCCAGATAAGGTAACGCCGGCCGGGCGCGACGGTTGGCAAACAGGCGCCAACCCAGGGGTTCGCCCCGCAGGCGGCGCATGAAAAGTGCCATGCAGCACAGCATGCTGATGCCGGCAAAGGTGGCAAAGTGGTTCTTGTTTACGAAGGTGCTGGTTACGTCGCCGGCATAGGCCCATTTCTCCATGCCCAGAATGCTCTGGCTGCCGGTGAGCCAGATCGCTAGGCCGTAAAGGCTGTAGAGCGTGCCGGCGATGGCGATGACGTTGAGCAGTGATGCGGCGCGCCGTGCCGATTGGCAATGCTGGTAGGCCAGCCAGAAAACGCCGGCATAGAGTGCCCATCGGAAAAGCGTACCGAAGGCGGCATACGGGTCCGCCGCGATAACCGGGACAACCGCCTCATCCGGCAGGCTCGTCGCGGTCATGTGCCATATCGGATAAGACCAGTCCCCCGAAACGGGAATGTATGCCTGGAAAATACCCCACAGAAAGGCGGCCAGCAGCAAGAGTCCGGGTGCAAGCAAGGACCGGTGGACTTTCGGCTTCCAGTCAGCGTCCGAAGCGGAGGCAAATGGCCACAGCAGGAGCAGGAGGCCAATGATGATGCCGAAGGCCGTCCATGCCAGCGGCCGGTTGAGACCGAGCGGCAGCGGGGCCAGCGCCAGAGCGACCGCCAGAAGCCAGAAATGGGCCCGTCTCAACATCTTGTATCATCTGCCAGCTGTTGCCGTATGTTCCTGCGATAGAGCAAAGTGCGCCGCCAGCACAAGGTGAATGACGTGCCGGCGCGGGGGGAGGCCGGGGCCGGTTGAAGATGAAGCCTGAAACGGAGCAACCGCTCTCGGTGGGCCGTTCGCTGCGATGGAGCTATGTGAGCACCGGGCTCGGAGCCGTGCTGCAGCTGGTTTTTGCAGCTCTGCTGGCACGGTTGCTGACACCTGATGACTATGGCGTCATCGCGGTTGGAGCCGGCGCTATAAAATTCATCCAGTATCTCGTTGGCGCCGGCGCCGTCGCGGTGATTATCCGCAAGAGCGATTTCGACCCCACCAGAGATGCGGCGATCCTGTTCGCCAGTGGCGTTTTGATGAGTGCCGGTGTCGCCGCCGTGACAGCTGTCCTGATTTTTGTGGCAGGAGGTCTCTTCGGGGCGGCTTCCGATCCGCAGGTGCGCCTTGCCCTTGCGATGTTGTGCTTTGGGGGGCCGTTGTCCGCCCTCGGTCAGGTCTCAACCGGTATTCTGTCCCGCAATATGGCCTTTCGCCGCCTGGGCTTGCAAAATGTCGGTGCGCTCGTTCTCTCCCAGCTTCTGGTGGCATTGCCTGCGGCCTGGTACGGTCTTGGATACTGGAGCCTTGTGCTGGCTTATCTGGCCCAGACGGCCCTGACAGCATTGTTTGCCTTCCTGGCGGCCCCGCATCCCCTGTTGAGCCGGCAGCTCCTCAGCCCGCGTGCCCGCGGGATGCTGCGCCTCGCCGGCAGCTTTTCCATGATCCGGATCATGGACTCTGCCGGGCTTCATTTGCTGCCTGTTGTTCTGGTGCACCTTGCCGGCATCCAGGCCGCCGGTTTGTGGGACCGCTCCTTTGCCCTTGCATTCCTGCCGATGGATTTGGTTGTCATCGGCCTCGGCAGGGTTCTCTTTCCGGCCTACGGTACGTGGGGGCGTGATCGCGAACGCCTGCAGCAAGCCTGGCTGGCGATTATTGCTGTTGCTGCCTTGTTCATGGGAACGTTGACCGCAGGTATTGCCACTCTGGCCCAGCCTCTGGCGCTGCTTGTCCTTGGGCCGGTCTGGACGGCGTCAGGCCCGGTGATGAGTGCAGTTGCGCTCTGGGCGCTGATGCGCGGCCTTTCGGTCTTTGCCGGCGGGCTTATCGAGGCGACCGGGCGGCTGCATATCCGGGTCATCCATCAAGGATGTTATCTGGTCGCGCTGTCGGCGACCTTGTGGTTTTTCGATCCGCAAGGCGCTGCCGCCTTCGCGCTGTGCCTTTTTGCTGTCGACCTGTTTTTCCAGTCCGTGCTGCTTGTGCTGGCTGCCCGCGAGATCGGTCTTGGCGCAAGAACTGTGGCCAGCGTCCTTCTCCCGGGCGCAGGGGGTGCGCTGGTTGTTGCGGGCTCCTGTTACGGCGGCCTCAGCCTGCTGAGATCCGCCGGGGTGGAGGGATGGCTTCTGCTCATCCTGCCCTCGCTGATCGGCGGGTTTGCCTTCACGGTTGCCCTGTTCCTGAATCCCTCCAGCCGGTTGCGGCGATCGGTGGGGCAGTATTTCTTCGGTGGATTTCTGGGCTGGCCGTTGCAAGGTGAGGGCTGGCGTGCAGGCGCAATGAAGTATCTGATCCGGACCTGACTGTTTCCAGAGTTAAATATTTGAATTAGGACGTTGATAGAGCGCCGTTATCACTGTATTCCTCAATGTAGGGAATTCCTTGCGGGAGAGGGCCGGCGATGAACAGACTGGCTTTGGGTACGTTGCTTTGCGCGCTTGCTGCTGCGCCGCTGTCCTTTGTTGCGGTAGAGGCGTCTGCGCAGACGACCGGCGCGGCCGTGCAATTGCCGCCTGCTCTCCAGGCGGCGTTCCTTGCGGGCAACACCAATCAGATCGCGCAGGTGATCCAGGCGCTTTCTGGCGGCAACCCCACCCAGATGGCGGCCTTGTCCCAACAGGTAGTTGCAGCAGCAGAGCGGATTTTGTCGACTAATCCGCAGGCGGCAATTGCGGCTGCTGCAGCCGCTGTCCGTATTACGGGCGCGCAGACGGTGATGAATGCCGCACCGGCTTCAGTTTCCTCCGTGGCGGTTACCGCAGCGCGTATTCTTGTCTCTCCGGAAGTTCAGCGGGTCGCCCCGCAGCAGGTGGCAGATACTGCGGCGGCTGTGTCCCGCATCGTTACCAACCCGGTTGTCTATCAGGCATCGCCTGCCGCGGCTGTTGCAGTGATGGCCAATGCCTATAGCGCCGCCACAAGCCAGACAGTTGCCGCGGCGTCCCCCGGGGCTGCCCAGTCAGTTGCTTCCGTGCTGAACCAGGCAAGCGCCAACCAGTCTCTCAACGCAGCCAATCAGGCTAATTCGGCACAGATTGCCGAAATTCTGCGTACCCAAAGTGGCACGTCGCAGACCGTTACCGATCAGGGTCAGGATACGGCGAACAATAACAATCTTAACAATGTGCCGATAGAGCAGAACCTGCCCGATACCGATACCAGCCCGTCGTAATCGCTGGGGTTAGAGAACGCATTTTGTCGTGACCGGGTTCTGGAACAAACTTGTTGGCCGGTTCGGTCGCGCTGCGGATTCTACTGAAACAGAGGCTCCAATTCCCGGCCTGCCGTCCGGCATGGTGCTTTACGCCATTGGAGATATCCATGGCGAGGCTGTCCTTCTCGGCCGTATGCTGGACGCGATTATCGCCGATGCCGGGTACGTTGCCGATTGTGTGCGCAAGATAGTTGTTTTTCTGGGCGACTATATTGATCGTGGACCGGCAAGTGCCGCCGTCGTGTCGTCACTTGTCTCCCAGCCGCTCCCGGGATTTGAACACTATTTCCTGCGCGGCAACCATGAGCAGGTTTTTCTCGATTTTCTGAAAGAGCCGGAGGCCGCCAGCGACTGGCTGGGCTTCGGGGGAATAGCAACGGCCGATAGCTATGGCGCGGAAGGGATAGGCCGCCTTTCTGAGCCGGGCGGGGTTGAGGCACTGGCAGGTGAATTGCGCCGACGCTTGCCGGAAGAACATGCTCTCTTCCTGCAATCTCTGCGACATAGCGTGACGTTCGGCGATTATTATTTTTCCCATGCCGGCATCAGGCCGCAGGTAAGCCTCGAAAATCAGGATCCGCGCGACCTCATCTGGATCCGCGAGCCGTTTCTTAGCTGGAGACGTCCGCATCCCAAAATCATCGTCCACGGTCACACCATTGAGCCGGGACCTGTGCTCGGAGGCGTGCGGATCGGTATCGATACGGGCGCTTATGCGACGGGAATATTGACCGCTCTTGTCCTGAACGGAACCGAGCAGCGTATTTTGCAGGTCAGGCGTTGACCCGTGGCAAGATCAACCGCCGGCCTTCTGGCTATGAAGGAAACGAAACAGCCGGTCCATATCGGAAGCGGCGTCCGGATAGGGCGCCAGAGACGCCAGCACGATGCCCTCGCGCTGATATTTGACAGCCAGTTCAGCCAGTTCCCCGGACCACCTTTGCCAGTAGGCATAAAGGAAGCGGGAGAAGGCCTGACGGCCCTCCAGATCCATGTATGGCCACAATGTCAGCCCGCTCTGGGTTCGGATAAAGCGCAGCACCGGGTCGAAGACTCCGGTTTCAGCCGACATTCTCCAGTCTACCGCCGCCGCGATAAGATCATTGCGCCGGTAATCGACCGCGGCCAGCCGATGCCAGAGATAGGGGTCCATCGGCCGCTCTGAGAGGCTGCGCCTCATCAATTTCGCCGAGAGTTCATAGTTCTCCCGGGCTTCCCGGCTTCCCGTGGGTGCTGCCAGGGCGGCCTGCAGATAAGCCTCTCCTGCCTGCTTGAGCAGACGGGGATCTTGCGTGTTCCGATAGTCTGTCCGGGTAGCCTGCGCCGCCGGACCCGGGGAACTTGCCGTCGCCGAGGCCAGAACCGCGATCTCTCCCGGCAAATGCCACAGCCCTGCAGGCAGTAGGAACAGCGCGAAGACTAGGCTCACCAGCGCCTGCGAGGTCAGCAGGAACTCGGGGATGCGTCGCTTCGGGCTGTTCGTCGCCGGCATCATTTGGAGTAGTAGCCGCGATACTTGCCGCCGTAGTAGGTCGATTCTCCATAACCGTAGCGGGCGTGCTTGCGCAGATTGACACGGGTCAGCAGCGTTCCGGCCACCGGAACATGGGCATCACGCAGGATTTGCAGGCCAAGCTGCACACTGGCCCGGGGGGTCTTGTTCCAGCGGACACAGAACACCGCGCGGTCCGCGAGCTGGCCGAAGAGCTGGGTATCGGCAACCGGCAGGATTGGCGGACTGTCGATGATGACCAGATCATACTCGTTGCGCAGCCTGGCAACGAGCTGGGCCATCGCATTGGATGCGCCGGCGCTGATCGCATCCATGGAGGATGCGCCTTTGTTCAGCAGCAGATCGATGCCGGTGTCGGGATCCTTGTTAAGGGCCGCCTCCAGCGAGAACTCTCCACGCAACACTTCTGCAAGGCCGATTGACGGAGTAAGGCCAATCGCACCGGCAAGCGAGGGGCGCCGCAGGTCGGCGTCGACCAGCACCACTTTCATGGCAAGGCTGGCCGCCGTGCGCGCGATGGAGAGTGAGGTCAGGCTTTTGCCTTCTTCCGGCAACGCCGATGTCACGAGAACCACCTTGGGGGCAGGAGGCATGGCATGCTTCAGGCCAAACCACGCGATGCGAAACGCCTCGGCGAAGGAGGAGGTCGGTTTTTCCGTCAGGTAGCTGCCCGTACGATGGCCCGGCGTTGCCCTGACCTGCGGGATCTGGCCAAGCACCGGAAGGCCGGTCAACTGCTCCAGATCCTTGCGCCCGCGGATGGTGAGATTGAACTGCTCGACCAGCAGCACCAGCAGGGAGATGAGCACAAAGCCGGTGAGGCCTGCCGCCGCCGTCATCAGGCGTGTGTGGGGCGACGACGGTTGCCGGGTAGGCTGGGCGTCGGAAATGATCCGGGCGTCGGGCTGCTGAATCTCTTCCTGATCGCCGGTTTCCTTGAAGCGGGACAGGAAGGTTTCATAAAGCGTGCGGTTGGCCAGAGCGTTGCGCTCGAGCTCATGCAGCTGGATTGCCGAAACATTCTGCTGAAGAATTGAATCTTCAGAGCCCTTGACCTGTGACTGCAGGGTGCGCTCCTGCTCCTGCAGCACCGACAGTTCGCTGCGCATGCCCTGCAGAAGTTTACCGATCTCGATATTGATCTTGGATTCAATCTCTGCCTGCTCGGCGCGCTTCTTGATCATCTCGGGATGGCGTTCGCCATACCGGGAAGCCAGATCCGAAGCTTCGCGGGCGGTCGTGGCTTCCTGCTCCTTGAGGCGCTGGATCAGGGGAGAATCCATCATGTCATCAGTTGCATCCACGCCGTGTCCTGCCCTGATCAGGGCTTCGACGCGGGCAACGCGGGCCTGGAGCTCGGCCCGCTTGGACTGTGTGACAACGAGCTGGGAGTTCAGCTCCTGCAGGCGCTGCTGCATTGGCTGCTGCTGGTCCGATCCCTGAAGAATTCCGTACTGCTTGCGGTAATCCGCGACTGCCTCTTCAGAGCGTCCGACCGCGTCCTTGAGGGTGGCGAGACGATCTGTCAACCATGAGGTCGCGCTCCGGATGGCGTCGAATTTCGCCTCGAGCTGGGACGTCACGTATTTATCCGCCAACTCGTTGGCGATCCGTGCGGCTTTGGCTGGATTGTTGGAGCTGAAAGCGACGGTCAGGACCATTGATTGCGGAATGGAATCCGCCCGCACCCGCGCCTTGACGTTGTTGATCACTGTCTCGCGTATGGCGTCTGGCGAATTGGGATCAACTGTTTCAGCCGCTTCGCTGGCGTCGCCCTTCAGCCACCCAGAAACCCTGTCCTTGAATGCCGCGATCTGTTCGGCAATCCACATCGGCTCCTGCGCAGGGCGCAAGGCGGGGTTGAATTCCGGATCGTTGATGAGGTCGAGAGAGTCGACCACACGGCTCACGATCGAGCGCGACTGAAGTACTTCGACTTCGCTGGTAATCGCGTAGAGCTGGTTGGTCACGCGGGCGGAGAGTTGCCGCGCTTCCGGCGTTGCCGAGTTTGGCGCTTCGATCAGGACAGTTGCCGTGGAGGTATAAATCGGCTGGATACGGCTGACAAAGACCCAGGCGGCAATTGCAAAGGCGATTGTCACAAGGCCGATCAGGCCACGACGGCGCCAGAGCGTGCGCAGGATCTCTGTAATTTCAACATTTACCGCGGTGACGCGCCCAATCGCTCCACGCGTTCCGGCAATTTCCTCGCGGCTGTGCAAACCGTCCATCAAACCCTCTCGTCACACCGCTCGCGCCACGGGTCCGATCCTGTCCGGAGGTGGTCGCGCAGCCGCCAATGCGGGGATACCTCTACCACGCTCCCTTTCCCGTCAAGACCTCGCTGACGGTTCGGGCAAGAATGTAGAGATCCATCCATAAAGACCAGTTGCGTACATAATAGCTGTCAAGTCGCAGCTGTTCGCTGACTGGCAGGGTACTGCGGCCGGAAACCTGCACGAGCCCTGTAATGCCCGGCCGAACCTTCATCCGGAGATCCGCATCGGGATCTCCGCTCGGTCGCCAGTGATAATCAGGCAATGGCCGCGGCCCGACCACGCTCATTTCGCCGCGCAGTACATTGATGAACTGAGGCAGTTCGTCGATGCTCAGCCGGCGCATGAGTGTGCCGAAAACGGGGATTATCCGCGGGTCGCGGGCCAGTTTGCGGAAGCGTTCCCATTCATCGCGCGCCTGCGGGTTTGCTGCCAGATGCGCCTTGAGGCGCTCTTCCGCATCAGTTTGCATGGTGCGGAACTTGATGATCCGGAACGTGCTGCCATCAAGGCCGTGACGCTCCTGCGTAAAGAAGAGGGGCCCTGGTGAAAGCAGCTTTACGGCAATGGTTACTGGCACAACCACGGGCAATGACAAAAGAATGGCCGCTACAGAAAACACGATATCGAAGCAGCGTTTGAAAAGCCGGTTTGCCGGAACCAGAAGATTGCGCTGCATCTCGAGGCCCAGATGGGTGCCCATATCGCGCACCTGTACCCACAGGCTCTGCATCTCGGCCACGGCAGGCACCATGACAACCTTCGGGTAGGGAAGGTGATCAAGGCCCGAAATCGGATTTTTTCCGTCGGCAATAACGATGGCGAGGCCGACATTGGGCAGGGCCGGAGCTCCCAAAAGTGCCCGCTCCCCTTCGGCTACAGGCCTCCAGCCGAGTTCATTATGCTGCCTCAGGGATGCGATGATGGGCTGGCGCAAGGCTGCGGGGCCAAAAACAATGACCGGCGTTCCCCAGATGCCGGCCCGTGTCATGAGCCGGCGGGCTATGCTGTCCCAAAGGGGAATCGCAATGCTTACGAGGAACGCGGCGATCAGAAGGATGCCGCGGGACCATTGGCCGGCCTGGGCAAGATAATCGAAAACCAGCATGGCGCCGAATGCTGCAAAGATCGCCAGTATTCTGAGGCGCAGCCGCTCGATGGAAGTCTTTCCGTAGCCTGGATACAGCGAGGCAAAGCAGAAAGCGAAGGAAAGCGAGAAAACGGCGGCGTGCAATCCCAGATAGACTGCGGGGCCGATCCCGATCGGATACCAGGGAGAAAGCGCGGCCCGAATAAGGGTGGCGCAAATCAGACACAACTGGATGACAACTATGTCACTTGCCGCAAGCAACAAACCTGGCGCAAGTGGCCGCAGGAATGAAAATCTTCCAGTTTTATTGTGCAACTGCGTAATGTCGCTGACGGCGACAGTTCCTGTTTTAATTGCGTCCATGCCAGTCCGGCTTCATTCAAGGGTGATACGCGGATCCATATATGTACGTATGCTGCCGTCGGGGGAGTGGGGCATTTGCAACGCAATCGGCGAAAACAAGCTACGCCTTTGTTTTTTAATCGGCAACCGCTTGTCCCGGAAGAGTGCAAATGATAGGAGAAGTAACCTTAAGAAGACTTCATTACGCCGCCGGGCTTATGGTTGACCTCTTCTCCCTTTGGGAGAGGCCTTTAGGTGGCTAAAAACGACAAACATGGAGCATCGCGGATGCCGGGTAAGATATCGCCTTCTGCCGCCGCCTTGATGGCAGCGCTTGCCGTACCCCTGGTTCCAATGGTCTCCCATGCTCAGGCTGTCTCAGGTGCCGGCGCCTCCGCCGAGCCGGGGCGGGAAGTGTCAACCTCCAAGGTTGCCGCCAGTATTGACGCGACGGGCGAAGATCAGAGCAGCGCTGTCGACCAGGGTCTGGTTGCAAACCAGTACCAGCCCAAGGGCGTCAAGGTTGGCCAGTTCCTGATTTTCCCGGACGCCTCGCTCGCAGAAGCTTACGAAAGCAATATTTACGCGCTCGAAGACGACGTCAAAAGCGACTGGATCACCAAGATCAACCCGAAGGTCCGGGCTGAGTCTCAGTTCGCCCGTCATTCGCTGAATTTTGGCGTGGATGTCGAGCACCAGATCTATGCCAAGCACTCGGACGACGATCAGACCAACGTACGCCTCACCGGCGACGGCCGTTACGACCTGACCAGCAACACCGAACTGAACGTCTCGACTTTCGTTGGCTGGGTGCATGAAGATCGCGGTAGCCCCGATGCGGTGAATGGTAAGGAGCCGACGCCGTATATGCTTGCGAACCTCGATGCTGGCGGCAAAACCACCCAGGGGCAGTGGGTCTATTCGCTCTCCGGGAACGGTAAGCGTTACGACTACGACAATGTGACCACGTCGGCCGGCACGACGATCGACAACGACAACCGTGACCGTGACGAGTACAGCCTCACCGGCCGTGTCGGTTATGAGTTCGTGCCGGGTTATTTTGCCTTGGGCCAGTTGACCGGCAAGAACGTCTCTTACGATGATGCCGTCGATGCCGGTGGTATTGACCGATCGAGCAAGGGTTATAATGCGCAGGCTGGTCTGGGGGTCGATGTTACCCAGCTGATCCGTGGCGACTTCCTGGTCGGTTATTTCGACACGAATGTGGACGACCCGTCCGTTTCCGACCCTAGCGGCCTTTCGATCAAGGCGGTCTTCAACTGGACCCCGACCAAGCAGACGCTGGTTGTGCCGAGCCTCAGCCGCGAAGCGATGGAAACCACCAAGGGTGGTTCTTCTGCAATGGTGCGAACCGGCACCTCTGTTCTGGTCCGGCATGAGCTTCGGCGTAACATCATCGTCTCCGGTTTTGCCGGGGTTGACCATGATGAGTATGAAGGCCTCGATGGCGATGCATGGACGTATCAGGGCCGCGGCAGCGTGACCTATGCCTTCAGCGAAAACCTCTATACGGGCCTTGATCTTTCGCTGCGCGACAAGCGCCAGGACGACAACCTTGGCACGGACTACACCGATACGGTGGTCATGGCGCGTATCGGCGTCCGGATGTGATGCCCCTCGGCACTGAGGTATATTGTGATTTCGTTTAACTTCCTGCGACCGCTCCTGGCGCTTGTTCTTTGCGCGATCGGTCTTGCCGCCTGTGGTGGTCCCAACCGTACCCTGCCCACTGAATGGGCGCCCAAGCAGATTTCCGGCCCGGACGCCGGTTATCTGCTTGAGCCGGGTAACCGGGTCCGGGTCACGGTTTTCAATGAACCGGCAATGTCCGGTGACTTTGTGATCGATCCCAACGGCAGTGTGGCCATTCCACTGGTTGGTAACATACGGGCCAGCGGGCTGACTGCAACGGATCTGTCCAAGCGGGTTGAAGAGGCGCTGGTCGCGGGCACCTTGCTGAAGGACCCGCAGGTTTCCACCGAAGTTCAGACCTACCAGCCGTTTTATGTGCTGGGCGAGGTGCGGGCTCCCGGGGAGTTTGCCTATACCAGCGGGGCGACTGTCCTCAGCGCCATTGCGCGGGCGGGGGGGTATGACTATCGCGCCCGTCAGGGTGAAGTGGCACTTATCCGCCGTGTCAATGGCAAGCAGGAGCAGTATCGCGCCGATGAAATGACGCCGATCCTGCCCGGCGACATCATCAGGGTCCTTGAGACGCTTTACTGATGTCAGGCGCCGGAGCGGGTTTCCCCTCCGGCGTTTTACTTACTCCGTAAAATTAAAATCTTCGGCCGGCGCCTTCAGGATCGCGGCAAGCGTGCTGAGGCCGCTGTCGAGCTGGTCCATCGGCGGGGAGGCCAGCGCCAGCCGGACGGCGTTCGGGGCATGGCCCGGCGTAACGGCAAAGGTTGTCGACGGGGTGAGGGCGATGTCGCGGCGGGCTGCGGCGGCAACGAGGTTCTGCCGGGCCGCATTGATACCGACCGCGTGCGCGAACTGGATGAAGGCCGTGCCCAGCGCAGCGGCATGGAACTGGATGCCGTACAGCAGGCGGCCCGCAACGAGATCCCCGCCGGCCGCTATGGCCAGCCGGAAGAGTTCGGCGCCACGGTTGCCTTCCTCGCCAGCCAGCAGGCAAGCTACATTACCGGCTCGATGATCCGCGTTGATGGTGGCGCTACGCGCGGCCATTGAGCGAAGTTTCTTCTCCCGCTGGTGGGGAATTTTTTAACCTCCCCATTCATGGGGAGGTGGCGCGCAGCGCCGGTGGGGGTGTTGACGGGCCGGATTATCCAAAGTGCCGGCAAGCTGCACCGCCCACATCCCCCTTCGCCGCAATGCGGCACCTCCCCCGCGATCGGGGGAGGATTTTGTAACCGAATGAGCAACCCGATACCCTACGACAGCAAGGCCCAGCCGGCTTACGATTTCGATACCGTGATTGACCGTCGCGGCACCGGCAGCGCCAAGTGGAACCGTTATCCCGGGGACGTGCTGCCGATGTGGGTGGCGGACATGGACCTGCCGGTGGCGCCGGAAATCATGGCGGCGATCGCCAGGCGGGCGGCCCATCCGGTGATGGGCTACGGCGTCACCTCTGCCGAACTGCGCGAGACGCTGGCGGCGGAGATGATGACCCGGTACGGCTGGGAAGTGTCGCCGGAAGCCATCACCCTGCTACCGTCGGTAACGCCCGGTTTCAGCATGCCGCTGAAGGCGTTTTCGGCGCTTGGCAAGAAGGGCGGGGCGGGCAAGGGCGTGCTGGTGCAGACGCCGATGTATCCGCCCATCCTGGCGGCAGCCGGCCACTGGAACCTCGAGCGCCACGATGTGCCGATGGTGGATGGCGGCGCGCGCTGGGAAATCGACCTTGACGCTTTCGGCAAGGCGGCCGGGAAGTCCGCGGCCTTCATCCTGTGCAACCCGCATAATCCCACCGGCCGCGTCTTCGGCCGCGAGGAGTTGCTGGCAATGGCGGAAAAATGCCTTGCCGCCGGCACGCTCATCATCGCCGACGAAGTGCATTGCGACCTGCTCTATGACGGCCGCCGCCATGTGCCGATGGCCTCGCTGAGCCCGGAGATTGCCGAGCGCACCATCACCATCATGGCTGCCAGCAAGACCTACAACATCGCCGGCCTCAAGACCGCCTTCGCCATCATCCCCAATGCCGAACTGCGCCGGGAATTCGAGGCCTCGCGCATGGGCCTTGTCGACAGCGTCAACGTCATCGGCCTCGATGCCACGCTGGCGGCCTACCGCCATGGCGGCCCGTGGCACAAGGCACTCATCCCCTATCTTCAGGCCAACCGCGACTATCTGGTGGACGCGGTGAAGACGCGCCTGCCCGGCATCAGCCTCAAGACGCCGGAAGCCACCTTCCTCGCCTGGCTCGACTGCTCCGCCCTTGGCCTTGCCGATGCCTATGCCCACTTCCTGGAGAAGGGCAAGGTCGGCTTCAACCCCGGCGCCGACTTTGCCGACAAGCGTTTCGTGCGCCTCAATTTCGGCTGCAGCCGAAAGACGCTGGAAGAGGGTATACGGCGGATGGAGACGGCGCTGGCCTGAGCCTGGCTTTTAAAAGTCGCAACATTCCGGGGGTGTGTGCCATCGATGAGCGACGTGACTTTCTTCGAGACTGATCTTTTCATCCCCGCTTACCGGTCGATCCGGCGCGGGGAATGGGAGATCCTCATCTCCGAACTGAATTTCGCCGGTGGGTACTGGAGTGACGCCGTCCTCGTGAGGAACATGGCGGGTCTTATCCGCGATGGCTCCACTTGGATGTCGATGACACCGATGGAAATAGAAAGCCAGGAGATCGGTGTGCGGCTTTCCCGTGGAGATGTGGTCATTCTCGGCATGGGAATGGGATGGGCCGCTGCTGTGACCGCGCTGCGGGATGAAGTGAGCAGCGTGACTGTTGTTGAGCTTGATGCGGATGTTCTCGCTCTGCACGAGGAACTGAATATTTTCAGCCAGTTGCCTGAAGCCGCACGGCAAAAAATCAAGATCGTCCAAGCCGACGCGCTCACCTACCGGCCAGAGACGAGTGTAGATTTTATGATGGCGGATATTTGGTTGCGGCTAAGAGCGGAAGATTGGATCAGCGAAGTAGCTCGGATGCAGTCAAATATCGGAGCGCAAGCCATCTATTTCTGGGGTCAGGAATTGGAAATTGCCCGGCTTGGTCTGGCCGCGGGTGAGGAACTTAACCCGGAGGGCATTGAAAAAATTATCGCAAGAACGGGGCTCCCGCTGGTGGGGCCGGAGTATCCTGGATACGCGTCGCTTCTAAAGCGTGTTGTTTCCAGGCACGGTTGAAACCCTTTGCAAGGTGAGAGCGGCTGTAACAATGTCGACTAGGACAGTCGTAAATCACCTTTATCCAGCGGTTTGTGTACTCTGTCTGGATGAGCGCAACGCCTGATTGAAAGCAGCCAGTACCGGCCTCATTTGCCGACGGGATGGATAGTAGAGATGAAATCCGGGGAATGACGGTGTCCAGTCCGCAAGCTTGCGGATCAAGCGCCCCGATTTCAGATGCGGTGCAACTTCATGTTCCAGAAGATAGGCAACGCCAAGCCCGTCGAGTGCCATCTGGAGCATGAGGTCCGGTTCGTTTGTGGTAACCGGGCCGTTTACTGGAATGGCAAGTGCCTGGCCCCTTTTCTCGAACTCCCAAGAGTAGATCATATTGCCGGCAACCAGCCGGTAATTGATGCAGCGATGATGCGCGAGATCCCCGGGGCTGCCGATTGCTGCCGATCTGGCCAGATATTCCGGGGAGGCGACGACCGCCATCTGTAAATCAGGCCCGACCCTGAAGGCGATCATGTCCTGCTGCAGTTTTTCGCCCAGCCGGATCCCCGCATCAAAATTATCCGCCACGATATCGCGGTATCCGTAGTCGATGCTGAGTTCCACCGTTGCCCTGGGGTGCTCTGCGGTGAATTTCGGCAGGACAGGGCGGACGACGGCCTCATAAGCCTGCCGGGTCAGGGTCAGCCTCAGCGTTCCGGAGATCGTCTCCTGCTCTTCTCCCAGCCGTTCGAGAACGTGCCGGATGCTGTCAAGAGCGGGCCCCAGTTCAAGCAGGAGCATTTCGCCCGCCTCGGTGGCCGACACACTCCGGCTGTTACGCTGCAATACACGATAACCAAGCTGCGCCTCCAGGCGGCGGATCGTGTGGCTGAGATTGGATGTCGATGTCTTGAGGCTGGCGGCAGCCCGGGTGTAACTGCGCAGGCGCGCGACTGCCGCGAAAGCGGCAAGGTCGTCGAGGCTGGCCTGATCATGAAATTTCATTCAACGCCTCTTGATGTCCATCCAGTATAATCGAACGATATGGTCGGCACTATTTTCGGATCGTCAATCAAGGAGAAGAGATGATGATCCCGAAAAATGAAGCCGTATGGTTCATCACCGGCTGTTCGCGCGGCCTTGGCAGGGCCATCGCCCGGGAGGTTTTGAAAGCCGGATACCGCACTGTTATTACGGCGCGCCAGAGTGCTGATACTGCGGACCTGATCGAAGGTCATGCCGGCAGGGCGCTGGCGCTTGGTCTTGATGTAACGGACAAGGCGCAGATCGACGCGGCCGTCACCGCCGCCATCGCGCATTTTGGCCGTCTCGATGTCCTCGTGAACAATGCCGGTTATGGCTATCTCGCCGCTATCGAGGAGGGTGAGGATATAGAGGCAAGGGCCCTTTTCGAGGCAGACCTGTTCGGGCCGCTTGACCTGATAAAGGCCGTTTTGCCGGGCATGCGGGCACGGCGGCAGGGCCATATCGTAAACATCACCTCCATCGGCGGCCTGATCACCTTCCCGGCGGTGGGTTATTACCACATGGCCAAATTTGCTCTGGAAGCCTTGTCAGACACGCTCGCAAAGGAACTCGCCCCGCTGAATATCGGTGTTACCGCCGTTGCCCCGGGCGCCTTCCGGACAGAGTTCCGCGGACCGGCCTCGATGAAACAGTCGGCCATCATTCTGGAGGACTATGCCGAAACAGCGGGGAAAGTGCGCGCCGGGACGCTTGCCGGCCACGGCAAACAGGCGGGAGATCCCGCCCGGGGAGCGCGCGCGATTATCAAGGCTGTCGAGGCGGACCGGCCCCCAGTCCACCTTCTGATCGGCGGCGATGCCCTCGACCAGTATCGCCAGCGGATGGAGAGCCTTGATCAGGAGTTGAAGGCCTGGGAAGCCGTGACCCGCAGCACTGATCTGCAGGATATCGCCTGACCGGCTGGCGGCATCGGGTGCAGCCCCGGCAGGCCCTGATGCCGCCGGCAATCCGGGGAGGGGCAGGAGGAGCGAGCGCCGCGCTTTCTCCGGCCTATTCCGTGAAGTGAAAATCCTCTGCCGGAGCATTGAGGATGGCGGCAAGGGCGCCAAGGCCGGCCTCAAGCTGGTCAATCGGGGGCGATGCCAGCGCCAGCCGCACGGCATTGGGGGCATGGCCGGGAGTGACGGCGAAGGTTGTGGACGGGGTGAGGGCGATGTCGCGCCGGGCGGCGGCCGACACTAGATTTTGCGAGCGCCAGTGGGGCGGCAGGGTCAGCCACAGATGATAGGCATTGGGGTTTGCCTGAATTTCAAAATTGGACAGCAGCCGTGCTGCCAGTTTCTGCCGTTTGCCGGCGTCAATTCGTTTGAGGCGGGAAAGCTCGCTGGCAACACCCTCTGCAATCATGCGCTCGGCAGCCGCAAAAGCAAAACCGGATGCCGTCCAGCCACCGGAGCGCACCGACGCCATGATGCTTTCGCGCAAGGCCGGCGGCGCGACAAGAAACCCGATAGCGAGGCCCGGCGAGGTTCGTTTGGACAGGCTGTCGATTGTAATGCACCGGTCCGGCGCCAGCGCCGCCAGCGGCGCGGCATCATCGAGAAAGCTGTAAACGCTGTCCTCGATCACCGGCAGGTCCAACTTTTCCGCCATGCGCACAATTTCGGCGCGGCGGGCGGGGGGCATGGTCATGCCCAGCGGATTTTGTACATTCGGCTGCACATAAAGTGCAGAAAGCCGTGCTTCCCGATGTGCCTTTTCGACGGCGTCGGGCCTCAATCCCTTTTTATCAAGCGCCAGCGGCACCAGCGAAATGCCTAGGCGCGAGGCAATGCCCTTGATGAAGGGGTAGGTAAGCGCCTCTACCCCGCAGCGACCGCCAGTTGGTACCAGTGTTGTGAGCGCCGCCGCAATGCATTGCCGGCCATTGCCGGTGAAAACCATCTGGTGCGGGGAGGGGGCCCAGCCATCCCGTGCCAGAAAAGCAGCAGAAAGCGCGCGCATTTCCGGTGTACCGACACTGGTCGCCTGCCGCAGAGCGACATCAAAGCCGCCGGATTTTTGCAGGTTTTCTAGGCATCGGCCAATCATCGCCGTCTGCCCCGGCAGGATGGGGTAACTGAATTCAAGATCGATACGGGCGCCGCGGGGCTCTCCCGGCGCAGCAGCACCCCGGCGGGCGGTGCCGGAAATAAAGGTGCCCCGACCAACCTCGCCGACCACCAGGCCCCGGCGCAGCAACTCGGCATAAACCCGGCTGGCCGTCGAAACCGCGATCTTGTGCTCATAGGCAAAGTCACGCTGCGGCGGCAGGCGGTCGCCGGGTTTGAGCGTGCCGTCGGCAATCGCCGCGGCAATGCTGTCGGCCAGCTTCAGATATTCCGATTGGGACATTAATTGCACCGAGAGCAATGTTTAAATTGCACTGACTATTTTATCGGAACAATCTTGCTTCATCAACCCGATTGCTTCGGGTTCGCCAAGTTTCAACAAGGTAGCAGGCAGCAGATCCGGTGTGCGAGCGGGCACCCGGGTCAACGGTGCCTTGTTGCCGAAAGCGCGCAAGAAGGAGAGCGCAGATGTCAGCCCCGTCCTCAGCCGTCCTCCACCCCGTCCGGCGCAGGAGCCTGCCGGCCCTGCTGCTGAGTGGCCTTGCGGCCTGTTGGCGCCTGACCCGCCGCTATTTTGCCCGCCGGGCCGCGATTGCCCATCTTCAGGAACTCGAGAGTTACTGTCTGACGGACATTGGCCTTGAGCGGGCGCAGATCGAGGCGGCGGTACGGGGCGTGCCGCTCGACATCGGCCGAAACCGCAGGAGATGACGGGTGCACCGGCCCTGCCGGAGTTGACGGCGCTGACCATAACAGTCGCCGTCGCCGGTGTGTTTCTCATCTGCTTCATGCGGGGTGCTTTTGGGGGCGGGTTTGCCATCATTGGCATCCTGCTGCTGTCGACCGTGATGGACCCGGTGACGGCCGGTGGATTGCTGGCGCCGCTCTTGGTGGTGATCGACCTGTTCGCGCTGCGTTACTACAAACCCTCGACCTGGTCGAAGCCCGATCTTGTGCTGCTTCTGCCCGGGCTCGTCGTGGGGATCGGGCTTGGGTACCTGTTGTTCCGCTTCCTCGATCACCGTGCCATCTCCATCGTGATGGCGGTCATTACCCTGGCATTCGTCGGCCTGTGGTTCGCAGGAGGGGGAAAGGTTCGCAGTCGGGCCCGGTCGTCGCCCAAGGCGGTTGGTGCCGGTTTCGCTTCTGGCATCACCACCATGGTGGCGCATTCCGGCGGGCCGCCGCTTGCCATGTATCTTTTGCCGCTCGGCCTTACCAAGGAGGTTTATGCCGGAACCACCAGCCTGTTCTTTACCGTCGGCAATGCCACCAAGGCGCTGCCCTGGCTGCTGCTGGCGCGGCCAGCGGGCAGCGAGTGGGTCTTGATGGTGATCTGTGTTGCCGCTGTGCCGGCCGGTGTGGGGCTCGGCTGGCGCTTTCAGGGGCGGCTCGACCAGCATCAGCTTTATCGTGCCTGTTACGGGCTGCTGGTTGTGGTGGGGGTAAAGCTGCTGTGGGACGGCGTTGCCGGTTATCTCAACTGACGCCGGCGCCCGGATAGAAGGCGTCCCGGATGGCCAGCGGGTAGGTGCCGTCGCTGCCTTCAAGCCCGGTATTGGTCATCGCCACCACCGTCAGTTCCGCCTCCGGGTCGATGAACCAGCTATGGCCATAGATGCCGCCCCAGCGCACGGTGCCGGGCCCGCAGGGCGAGGCCGCCTCCGCCGGGGAGGCGAGCCAGGCGCCGAGAGTACCAAATTGCCAGCCAGGGCTGACTGCGAAGGGCAGTTGCGGTGTCAGATTCGAGAGTGCCAGGGCCCGGGTGTCGGGCCGTTCAAAAAGTTGTCCGGTCCGCAGGGCTTCCAGCAGGACGACAAAATCACCCCCGGTGCCGGCCATGCCGCCGCTCGCCGATTGAAAGACGCAGGGCGCCAGGATCGCCTGCGGGAAATATTCAGTGATCCCGCCCCAAGGATTGCCGATCCGGTGACGGGGCGTCATACGTTCGCCGCCCTGCGGCCCGTCGGCGTAAGCAGCGGCAAGCCGTGCCGGTTCTGTTACGCCGAAGGCGGTATCGCGCAGGCCTAACGGGCCGGCTACATAGCGCTCGATCACGCCGGCAAGGTCGCTGCCATTCACCCGGCACATCGCGGCGGCCAGCACTTCCAGCGCGCGGGAATAGCGCCAGCGGGTGCCGGGTGGAAACAGAAGCGGCACCGCCGACAGGGCAGTGACCAGAGCGCCTGCATTCATCTCCGGTTTGACCGGAAGGGCATCGGGTTCCGGGTCGCCGGGAAGGACATCGCCGATCCCGGCCGTATGGGCGAGCAGATGAACCAGGCGGATAACCGGGCGTGAGCCATCGGCAAGAGCCGGGTGAAACTCCGGCAGATAGTTCCGGATATCGTCCTCAGGCCGCATCAACCCCTTGTCCACCATGGCCAGGAAAGCCGCTGCCACAATCGGCTTGGTGAGGGAGGAGAGGCGGAAGATGGTATCGATGGCCATGGGCCGCGATGCCTCGCGGTCCGCCAGACCCCGGCTGCCTTGATAACAGGGCTGGCCACGCCTGAAGGCAACCAGCACCGCGCCCACGATCTTGCGGGCATCAATTGCCGCATGGACGATCCCATCCAGACGTTTGGCAAGGGCGGTGGCGGACGACGGCGTCACTGCGGGAGCCGCTCAGTAGGGCGTGCCACCGGCGCGCTCTGCCTTCAGCGCCCGGCAATACCAGAAGAATTCATCCAGAAACCGGCCGAGCTGCCGGGGGAGGCGGTCGTTGAGCGCGGTGCCATCTTCGGCGAGGGCACTGCCAATCTCCGGCACGGTAAAGAGGCTCGGTATACTCGGCATGCCAAGTTCCGCCAGCGTCATGCGCAGCTGCATGGCGGCGCGCACCCCGCCAAAGCGGCCGGCCGAATAACAGGCGATTGCCGAGGGACGCCAGAAATACTCCTCCAGAAAATGGTCGAGCATGTTTTTAAGCGCCGGCGGAATGCCGTGGTTATATTCGCCGCTGACGATAAGAAACCCGTCCGCCCGCCGGTAGAGCGCCGCCAGTTTCTCCATCACCGCCGCGGCCGTGCCGGCCGGATATTCCTTGTACATGCGGTCCAGCAGCGGCAACTGGTCTTCCAGCGGATCGACCAGCACCGGTTCGTGGCCGCGCGCCTCCAGCGCTGCCATCAGCAGCCTTGCCGCCCGAATGCCCTTGCGGTCCTGCCGCACCGAGCCGAGCAGGACGGGAATGGTGAGCCGGGGTGGGGTGGCGGTATCGGTCATCGCGGGATCGGTTGCCTTCCGGGCAGGAGATAGCCTCTATCCCTAAGGTAGGGCGAGAGCCCGCGGCTTGAACAGGCATGCCGGGTCCTTTATCGCCTCTCCGCCAGTTTTGGCCCGATCAGCGGTTAAAAAGCGCCTTGCGAATGATGGCGTGGACACCCCAATTGCCATCCACCACCTGCGTCACGCCGAAATCGACAGCGGCGGACATGAGGGAGACGGCCTCGTCCTCATCCAGCCCGTGGGTGCCCATGAGAAACCGCCGGGCCTTGCGGAAGGCGTCTTTCATCGCAAGGTCGAGCGAGGATTTGGCATAGACCTCGCCCTGGCCGGTGGCGCCGAATTCGGCGAGGTAATTGGGGTGGCTGAAACCGGTCAGGATCCATTCATCCGGGGTTTCGATCAGCGGGTAGGTGAGATCGGAAAGCGGGCCGCCCTTTTTGTGAAGCTGGATGGTGAAACGGCCGGTCATTGAGCACTCGATGGCAGTACCCGAAAGCTCGCTATCCCCTTGCGTGGCATGCGGGTCGCCGATGGAGAGCAGGCCACCGGTGACCGACACCGGCAGGTAGATGGCACTGCCGCGCCCGAGCCGCCAGTTGTCGAGATTGCCGCCAAAATAGGCCGGAGGCACGGAATCCACCAGATCGACCTCGCGTGGGGCGAGGGCGATGACACCGAAATGCGGCCGCAGCGGAATACGCACCTCCGGCATCGGATCAAGGCGCAGATCGACACTCTCGGGATCAACGGGGACGCCGGGATAATCATAGGTCCGGTGCACGACCCCGTACGGGTCAGTCTGTGGCGCCCAGCGATAGCTGTAGAGCGCTTTGGCGTATCCGTCGCCCGCATCGGCAAGAATCTCGTAGATCGTCACGGTTTCGCGCTGCTTTGGCTCCTCCAGCAGCTCGCCATAATGATATCCCCACCAGGCGGCGACATTGCTGCCGAAGCAGCGGCCGGCAAAAGCCGGATTGCCGCTGAGGCGCGGCCGGATGTCATCAATGCGAACCTCGATCACATCGCCGGGCTCGGCGCCCTTAACATGGATAGGTCCGGTACAGATATGCACGCCGAAGCCCTCGCCGGCGCCGCGCCCGAAGATGGAGGCATCGATGGGGCCGGCGCCGCGCCGGTCCACGGCCTTGTGGTCCTTGCTCCAGAAAAAGACGTCCTCGGCGCTCTTGTCGCCCTTGATCATGCGCTCCGGATCGTCGGAGGCATGCTGGGTCAAGGTTTCCACCTCTACCGTGTCGCCCGGCTCGATCTCCAGCACCGGTCGCAGCGACCGGCTGAAATAACCCCAGTGAACCGTCTGCGAAGTGGCCGTGAGGCGATGGTCGGTTGCCCCTTCCGCCGGTCTTGCAAAACTGCCCGGCCCTGCTGAAGGCTCAACCCGCAAGGCCGGTTTTTTGCCGGCAAGGGCCTTTACAGGCCAGCCGCGCTGTTCCGTGGCCGGTATCTCCGCCCTGTCGGTATGGTGGCTGCGGAAGGCGCCGGGCGGCATGCCGAAGCGTTCCTTGAACAGCCGGTTGAAATTGGCGGCATCGCCAAAGCCGCTGTTATAGGCAACCTCGGCTACCGGGGTGCGGATGTCGCCGGGAGCGACCAGTGCCGCGCGGGCACGTTGCAGGCGCCGTTCACGCAGATAGTGGCCGAAGCTCTCGCCATTCTGCTCGAAGAGTTTTTGCAGGTACCGGTCGGAGATGCCTTCCAGCCGCGCGATGCGGCTTGCCGACAGGTCCGGGTCCTGCAGGTGTTTTTCGATGCTGAGAGTGACGCGGTTGAAAAGGGCGGCATGGCCGGGCGTGGCAGCAGCGTCGAGGCTCTCGGCCTCACTCGTCACCGCCAGCAGCAGGTCGGCATAAACCTGCTCCAGCGCCTGCCAGTCCGTCTGCGAGAGTTGATCGAGTTCCGTCGCTCCGGCTTCCAGCGCGCGGATGAGCACGGCCGCCACCCCCTGGCGGGCGAGGATGAGAGGTTTTGTTGCTGGCCGGAAGCCGGCGCGCCGGCCCTGGAAGGCCCGCTCCCCGCCGCTAAGGACGATCACCCGGCCGCTCTTCTGCAAGCCGGTTTCCCAAGGGGCGCCTGTGGGCAGGATGATCAACTGGCCGGGCGGAACCTTGTTCTCCGCTCCGTCCAGCCGCAGGGTCAACTCCTCATCCAGCGGCAGCAACGCCGCCAGGATCCGGGCCCGCTGGTTCAATGGGCGCAGGGTCTGGTCGCCGGCCGTCAGGCGGGCCAGCGTCAGTCCTTCCGTACTGCCCCGCAATGCTGCGGTTGCAAAGGCCTGCGGGTGGTCGCCGGGCTGGTCGGACTTCAGGTTCAGCTCGCCAAGCAGATCCTGCCATGCGCTGCGGCGCGTGGCCTGCGGATAGGATTCACTGGCGAACTGCCTGATGTTCATCCTCTCTTCCCCGGCAGGGGCCGGCACGTCGGGCGTGCCGGCGGATGGCGATAGTTCGCCATATTGCACCTGCGAAGAAGCGGAGGCCAGAGTGTAGATCATCGGCCCTGGAAGACAGATTTGCGCAAGGATCCGGTGACGCCCCAGTTGGCATCCACCACCTGGGTCACCGCAAAGTCTGCGGCGATGGACATGAGCGAGATCGCCTCGTCTTCCGAAAGCTTGTGCACCGTCATCAGGAAACGGCGCAGCTTGCGGAAGGCATCGCGCATCGCCCGGTCGAGGCTGGAGCTTTCCAGGATCTTCTGCTGGTGGTCAGGCCCCAGTTCGGTGAGATAGCGCGCATAGCTGAAGCCATAAACCGACCAGAGTTTGTCGGTTTCCAGCAGTGGATGGTCGAGCCCTTCCAGGATCGTGCCGCCGAGATCGGCCTTTTTGTGCAGGATGAATTCGAACTCGCCGGTCAGTGAAATTTCAACGGCGGTTCCGCTCAGTTCGCTATCGCCCTGGGTGGCGTGGGCATCGCCGCAGGAGAAGAGCGCGCCGGCCACGGCCACCGGGTAATACATGCGGGCGCCCTTGGCGATGCGCCAGTCATCCATGTTGCCGCCGGTATAGTTGGGCGGAATGGTGCTGACGAAATCCGCTTCGGCCGGTGCCAGCCCCATGGTGCCGAAATGCAGGCGCGCCGGCACCTTTACCCCGGGAAGAATGCCTTCCTTCTTCGTGATCGTGGCGTGGTCGACGCGCACGCCCGGATAATCGATGGTGGGATGTACGACGCCGTCAGGGTCGGTCTGCGGCGTCCAGAGATAGGAATAGAGCGCGCTGACAGAGGCCGGGGCCTGCATGTCGAGCTCGTAGATCGTCACCACCTCGCGGGGCTTCGGCCCCTCGACCAGATCATGATACTGGAAACCCCAGTTGGCGGAGGGGTTGGAGCCGAAGAAGCGGCCGGCATAGTCCGGGTTGGCGCTGGGGCGCGGATAAGCATCGAGCACACGCACCTCCAGCACGTCGCCCGGTTCGGCGCCTTCAACGGCGATCGGGCCGGTGAGCAGATGCACGCCAAGCCCTTCGCCGGAGCCGATCCTGAACGGTCCGGTTTCCGGTCCGGCACCCCTGCGGCGCATGGTCTTTTGCTCCGCGGTCCACAGGAAGATCTCTTCCGCCGCCGCATCGCCCTTGATCATGCGGTTATAATCGTCATTGGCATGATGGGTGATGCTCTCGACGGTCACCGTGTCGCCCGAGCGGATGGTCAGTTTCGGCTCCAGCGTCTTGCTGAAATACCCCCAGTGCACGGTGTCCGGCGTCGCGGGCAGCCTGTGGTGTTTCATGGTTCTTCTCCGCTTGGTCTTTCTGGAATTTTCGAGAGGACAGGCGTCGGCCATCAGCCGGCGGCTTCTTCCTCGGCCACGATCTGCAGGAACTGCGCGGTACGCGGATTTTGCGGTCGGGTGAGTATTTCCTCGGCTGGCCCTTCCTCGACGATCGCGCCATCGGCTAGGAAGATCGCCCAGTCGGCCACATCGCGGGCAAAGCTGATCTGGTGAGTGGAGATGAGCATTGTCAGCCCGTCTTCCACCGCCAGACGGCGGATTACTTCCAGCACCTCGCTGACCAGTTCCGGATCGAGGGCCGAGGTTGGCTCGTCAAGCAGCAGAATGGCCGGGTTTGGGGCAAGGGCGCGGGCGATGGCGACCCGTTGTTGCTGGCCGCCCGACATATGTCGGGGCAGGGCATCGGCCCGGTGGGCGAGGCCGACACGCGTCAACAGTTCCATGGCACGTTGGTCGGCATCCAGCCGGGAGAGGCCTTGCACCCAGCGCAGCGGCCCGGCCACATTTTCGCGGGCTGTGAGGTGGCCAAAGAGATTGAAGTTCTGGAACACCATACCGACGCCGACAGCCGCCCGGGCATGGGCAATGCCGCGCGGGGAGAGCGCCCGCCCGGTCTCGTCACGGTCGATAGCCCGGCCGGTGACGCGGATGGTGCCACTCTCCCAGAATTCCAGGCGGTTGATGCAGCGCAGAAGCGTGCTTTTACCCGATCCGCTGGGGCCCAGCAGGGCAACAACCTCGCCAAGGCGCACATCGAGATTAAGTGCCTTCAGAACCGGGCGGCCATTGTAGCTCTTGCCCAGATCATTGATCTCCAGCGCAAGGCCGTTATTGGCAAGCGTGGCTGCGCGGCGCCTTCGGTCCGGCGCACGGGCCGCTCTGGCTGATGCCGGCTGCAACGGGGCCGGCGAGGTCGCCTCCGTCGTGGTCGTCACGGCTTCGGGCGCGGCGGCAGACGGCCCGGCGGGCAACTCGACCGGCAGGCGCTTCCAGGGCAGCAGCCGGGCAAGGCGCGCCTGCGGAGAGGGGCCGTCAAGATCGAGCAAAACCTCGATCACGATCTGGATCACCGCGATGGCACCGGTGAGGACCAGATACATGAGGCCGGAGGCGAAGAAGATGGAGAAGAAGTCAAAGGTAGCGGAGGCAAGCTGTGTGCTGCGCAGCGTGAGTTCCTGCACCGAGACGACAGAGGCGAGGGAGGAGTTCTTGAGGGCGCTGACCGCCTCATTACCCAGCGCCGGCACCATCGAGCGAATGGCCTGCGGCGCCACTACGCGCAGCATGATGGCAGCCGGTGTCATGCCCAGCGCCTGTCCCGCAGCCACCTGTCCGCGGTCGACGCCAATAATGTTGGCGCGAATGATCTCGGCAATGAAGGGGGCTTCGTTCAGCGCCAGCGCCAGGCCGGCCGCCTCAATGGCTGTCAGCTTGATGCCGATCATCGGCAGGGCGTTGTAACAGAAGATCATCTGCAGGATGAGCGGCGTGCCCCGGAAGATGATGGCATAGGCGCGCGCCAGAAGGGCAAGTGCGCGGAACCGGCTGAGCTGCATGCCGGCCAGGACCGTGCCCATCACGGTCCCGCCGGCAAGGCCCAGCACAGTGATGAGAAGCGTGTAGACTATGCCGGTAACCAGGTAGGGCTGGCTTACATATTTCAAGAACAGATCCATGGGGGACCTTCACCTGCACTGCCGCTGGAACTGGTGTCGCATCCGGAAAAGGCGGCCGGCCCGCGTGCGGGGCCGACCGCCGGCCGGAGTCAATCGGCGAGGACGAGTTTCGGTGCCTCGATCTGGTCTTCCGGCAGGTTCCACTTCTTCATGAGCTCGGCCTGCATGCCGGACTTCTGGATTTCGCTCAGCGCGGCCATCACGGCGTCGCGGAAATCGGTCTTGCCCCGCGGTACGGCGATGCCGACGGAATAGGGCAGGGTGACCGCAGTCGCCTTCTCCAGCTTGTCGGGATAGGCCTTGACCGCACCGTCAACGGTATTGGCGTCGTTGATATAGGTGTCCGCACGGCCCGACAGGATGGCCTGGATGCAGTTGGCGTTGTTGTCATAGAGCTGGATTTCCGGGGCCGGCTTGCCGGCGGCCTTGCAATCCGCTTCCAGCGCCTGGATCAGCGGCACTTCGACATAACCGGTATTTTCGGCCGCAACCGCCCCGCACATGGAGGTGTTGATGCCGGTGATCTTCTTCGGATTGCCCTTGGCGACCAGCACACCGTCGAACACCTTGAGATAGGTGACGAAATCGGCGGCCTTGGCGCGGTCCTTGGTGGCGTAGATATCGGAGATCACGATATCGGCCTGGCCGGCTTCAAGCGTGGTGAGCAGGGCGGCAAAGGTGACCGGCTTGTAGGTAAGGCTGAAGCCGAGGCAGTCGCCGATGGCTTCGCCCAGATCGATGTCGAAACCGATATATTTGCTGGGGTCGTTCGGATCGAGCGCTTCATACCCCGGGGTATGCGGGTTGACGGCGTTGACCAGCGTCTTGCCCTTCAGGGCGGGATATTTGGCTTGCAGGGCCGCACAGGCCTCAGGTGCTGCCGCCTTGGCCGGTGTCACCGGCAGCGCCGCTGAAAATACCACAGTGGCCACGGCCAGCTGCCCCGTCACCATCATGCCCAGCCACGCCTTGCGCAGCAGCCGGGAGCAACCCGATCCAGTCCTGTTCATTGCCCGCTCCGTCGTTTGATTGTTTGCAGCATGCTGCGTTGGACGGTGAGAGCTTAGGGGGTGTGGCAGGAATATCCGTTGTCGGGAGGCGCACTCGTTATTGTAATTATATGGATGTTATCCTGATGAACAGGATGATTTGATTAATAAGTGTGCGCCATGTGATTAATATTTAGCGTCATTGCCATTCTTTATGGCATGGATTATTTGCTGAGGGCGTTGGGGGAGAGTGGAGCGCGCAGGATTTGTGATGCTGGTGGAGCGGTTCAGGTGCGCTGGATGAGCTGTGGATGGATGCCTTGGGCTAAGGATACGTGATTTATTAAGTTTGATAATTTATATTATGGTAATTAAAAATCTTGCCGCAGGCGCGAAAAGTGCTCTCGCCGAAGCGATGGCTATGGTCCAGCCTTGCCATTCCCTTTATTGAAATCACGGGATTTCCGGCTAACATATCTTCCATTTCCGCTTGAGTTCAGATGACGCTAGATACTCGAATAAGGGCCGCGCTGGCTGCGAAGGATTACGCTGAGGCAGGTCAATTGGCGCTCAGGGCCGCCGGGCGTCTTTCCCAGGCAGAGGCGCCGAAATATTTCACTCTGGCGGCGGACTGTTATTTTCGCTGCAATGATCTTGTCCGCGCCATTCGGGCGGCCAGGCAGGCGGGAAACGACCCCGAAGCCCTTAAAATTCTCGCACTTTCCTATTCGCGTCAGCGGCGTGCGGCTCCGGCGCTGGCAGCCTTGACGCAGCTTGAAGCGGCCGTCCAAAATCCCGTAGCGGTATTGATCCTCAAAGCGCTTGTCATGCGCAACCTTGGGGCCCAGCACCATCAGACTGCCCGCGAGGCCCTTGAAGACGCTTTGAAGCTGGATCCCACTTCAACCACCACCAGGGTCAATCTGGCGTTGGTTTTATGCTTTCTGCGGGACAGGGAGGCCGCCTGGCGCGAAATCGAGATATTGCGGGCCCTTCCGGGCGCGGAAAATCAGCGGGATTTTCAGCTGATCATTCTCAGTTGGCTGGACCTTAACGAGCGTTACGATGAGGTGCTCGAACTTGTTCGGACCCGCCTTGAAAGCGTGCGCAGCGAGCCGATTGTCGCCAGGGCCGAGCTTAATGCCGCAATAAGGACAAGCAACATTCCTTTGGCTGAGGAGAGGCTCCAGTTTTTTAAAAAAGTGCCGGGCCGGGAGGATCTTTATCTTTCCGCCCTTGCTCGGATTGTGAAGCTCAAAGGCGACTGGGTCGCTTTCAAACAGGTGGCGGAACAAAGCCTTACGCTGAGCGAACAGACTGATGAGAGTGACATCCGGTCAGCGGCAACGGCTCTGGAACTGGAGCTGACACCCCGAGGCTGGCATGCCTATGTGAAGTGGAAGCAGGAGGAAGGGCAAACCGGTACACGCTTCATGCCGGCGCTCGGCCTGCCATGGCACCGCAAACAGCAGTGGCCCCCGCCCGGAGCGGCAGCGTGCGTGGTCGAGTGCTGTCAAGGCCTGGGTGACTTCCTCATGTTTTTACGGTGGCTGCCGGAGGTTGTTGCCCGGGCGCCGGAACGTCAGTTCGTCTTGCGGATACCGGATGCGCTCTACCCCCTGCTCTCCCGCAGCCTCCAGCTGGAACGCGTGCGATTGCAGCCTGTGAGCGATGAAGTTGAGGGGGTTGATGCGGCGGTTCTCCTCGATGAGCTTCCCCATCTGCTCTCATCGCCGCAACCGCCCGCCGCCTGGCCACAGCTGTCTGCTATGCCGGCGCATATCGAACGGGTACGCAACGCGAGAAAATATCCGGACCGGCCGCTGATTGTGCTGGCCTGGCAGGGTAACACAAAGCAGTCCATGGATGAGGGGCGTTCGCTGTCGCCTGAAATGCTGGAACCCCTGCTGCGCCGGCATGCGGACGGAGAAATTGAACTTTTCTCCATCCAGCGCGATGTGCCGGCGGGGCTTCAGGATCGCATGACGGTTATGGCAGATCTTGATGAAGCCGTGCCGTTCGAGGATAGCCTCGCCGCCATGGCGCTGGCGCAACTGACAATCACATCGGATACTTCGCTCGCTCACCTTGCCGGTCTCGCCGGGGTGAAATCGGAAGTTCTCTTGCAGTTCTTTGCCGAGTGGCGATGGGGGCTTGGTGATCACAATCGCTGGTACCCGGCGCAGAAGATGGCCAGGCAGGATCGGCCGGGAGACTGGGCGTCAGCCATTGCCAAAATGGCTCTTCCGACGCCAGTTGTGGCGCATCAACCTTAGCCATCAAGAAAAAGGGGCAGTTGAGGAAAAACGTCTCAACTACCCTCTGTCAGGCCTCCGCCAGTTTGTTTTTAACGGGTTTGGCTGCCGTCCTCGCGGCTCGCCAGATGCTCGAAAAGCCGGGCCACTGCCTCGGCGCCGGGGTCGATGTGGCCTTCCAGTTGTTTGGCGTTTATATAGGCCGCCCGTCCGGCTTTCGCTTGCAGAAGCGTAGCGGTCAGGTTGGCGCCGGCGCGGGCTTTTGCGGCGGCGGCGGCAATGCCCTCGCTGAGGGCGTCGAGGGCTGGCGATAACGCGTCGACCATCGTCCGGTCGCCGACATTGGCGCCGCCGATCTCCTGCATGCGGGCAAGGCCGGCTTTCAGGGCATCGCGCATGGTGAGGCCGCTGGAGGCTCCGTCTCCTGCCGCCGCAAAGAAGATGGCCAGCAGCACGCCCGAGGAGCCGCCCATCGTCTGGCTGAGTTCCTGCCCGATGGCCCGCAGGAGCTGGGTGTGGTCCGAGAGCGGCAGGCGGTCGAGCGCAGCGATGAGCGCATGGGCGGCGCCCGACAGGGTTGAGCCGGTATCGCCGTCGCCGGATTTGGCATCGAGCGCGTTCAGATCCTTTTCCGCGCCGATCAGCAGGTTGCAGCAGGCGAGCATGAACTGGCGGGTTGGCTCATGCCGGGATGGCAGCGGGGTAATGGGCGTGATGCCATCCGGCAAGGCCAGCACTTTTCTGGGTTTGAGGGTTACGACACCCGGCCAGGCGGTCAGCGCCACGGGCTCGGTCAGAAGTTCCAGCTCATCCTTTTCCGCCGGATAGACCGAGATGGAAAAGCCCTGCATGTCGAGCGAGGTCATCATCGGCGCCGGACCGACGACGTGGGCTATCCGGTCCCCGATCTGCGATTTGATGAGCTCATGCACGATGATCGACATTTCCAGCACCGAGGTGCCGCCAAGATTGTTGACCAGCGCGACATGGGGCCGGTCGCCCATCACGGCGGCAAGGCGCTCGGTCATTGCCGCAACGGCGGCTTTCACCGTCGAATATTCGATCTGCTCGACGCCGGCTTCACCATGGATGCCAAGGCCCAGCTCGGCACTGCCGTCCGGGATGCGGTTTTCCTTCGGCGAGCCCGGTACCGTGCAGGTATCGAGCGACATGCCGATGGTGCTGATGCTGGCGATGGCACGCCGGGCGCCGGCAACCACGGCTTCGAGATCGCCCCCCCGCTCTGCCAGCGCGCCGGCGATCTTGTGGACAAAGAGTGTGCCGGCGACGCCGCGCGACTGGGCAAGGCCCGGCAGCGCGATGTCATCATCCACGATGACCATGCTGACATTGAGCCCGTAGGCCCGCGCCCGCTCCGCCGCCAGGCCGAAATTCAGCCGGTCGCCGGTATAGTTCTTGACCACCAGCAGGCAGCCCGCCGGCCCGGTAACCGCCAGAATGCCGGCCAGGATGGCGTCGACACTGGGCGAGGCAAACACATCGCCGCAAATGGCCGCCGTCAGCATGCCCTTACCGACAAAACCGGCATGGGCCGGCTCGTGCCCGGAGCCGCCGCCGGAAATGACGGCGACCTTCTTCTTGTCCCAGTCGGAGCGGACCACGACACGGATGTGAGGATAACCATCCAGCCGGGCCAGCGTGCCACCGGAGACGTCAAGCACGCCGTCGATGGCTTCCGTGACCGCATTTTCCCTGTTGTTTATGAACTGCGACATGGAGGTTTCCCCTTAAAGCAGGCGCATGCCGGCCGCGTCGAAATAGAGCGGCTTTTCCGGCTGTATCTTGATGGTGTCCCCGCCCTTCATCGCGGTGTGCGGATCGGTAACGGTCACCAGTGTGTGTTTCCTGAAGGAAAGATGGAGCCGCGTCTGGTCACCCAGATGCTCCACCCGGAGCACCTCGGCTTCCTCCCCTTCCCCTGGCGGATGTGCTCCGGCCGCAGGCCCATCGATGTGGCCTTTGCTGGAGCGCCAGCGAAAAGCCCGGCCGGGATGACGTTGATGCGCGGTTGCCCGAGGCGCCCCGCCGCATAAAGGCTGACCGGCTCTTCATAGATTTCGCGCGGCGAGCCGAACTGTACCAGCCGTCCCTCATGCAGCACGCCGACATGGGTGGCCATGGTCATCGCCTCGATCTGGTCATGGGTGACATAGAGCAAGGTGGCGCCGGAGTTAGCCTGGATGTTCTTGAGCTCGATGCGCAAGTCCGCCCGCAGCTTGGCGTCCAGCGAGCTCAGCGGTTCATCCATCAGATAGACCTGCGGATTGCGCACCAGCGCCCGGCCAATGGAGACACGCTGCATTTCGCCGCCGGAAAGCGCCGTCGCCTTGTTATCCAGCTTGTGGGAGATCTGCAGCATCTCGGCGACGGCATTTACCTTCCGGTCGATCTCCTGCTGCGGGGTTCGCAGCAAAGGAGATTTGAGTGGAAATTCAAGGTTTTGCCGCACCGAAAGATGCGGATAGAGCGAATATTGCTGGAACACCATAGCGACATTGCGCTGCGCCGGGGTGAGCCCGCGCATTGATTTGCCGCCGATCAGCACATCGCCGCTGCCCGGCTTTTCAAGGCCGGAGACGATGCGCAGGGTTGTGGTCTTGCCCGCGCCCGTCGGCCCCAGCAGCACGACGAAAGAGCCGTCCGGCACGGTCATCGACACATCGTCGAGCGCCGTCACGGATCCGAAGGACTTTGTGATGTTTTGCAGGACGATCTCAGACATGGCCAAGAACTCCTTCATTGGCTTCGGAGAGCAGCGCCCTTCCCGTCAGTGAATCGAACAGGGTCAGGGTTCTGGCATCGAAGGAAAGGCCGACCGTTTCACCAACACGGGCGTGCTGGTTAGACGGGATGCGGGATTTGATTTCGCCGTGATCGGTCCGGACGGTCACGATCTGCGTCGTGCCCAGATATTCCGTCGCCAGCACACGGCCCCGAAGCGCGGAATGCTCGTCAAAACGTGTGTGTTCGGGCCGCGCGCCCAGAGTGAGCTTGCCGGACAGGCCCTCGCGGGACACCGGGACCTGCACGCCCTGTCCGCCGAGGGTGACCTGACTGCCGCCCGCTGCGATCGACCCTTCGAACTCCAGAAAATTCATCGGTGGCGAACCGATGAAAGCAGCCACGAACCTGGTGGCCGGCCAGTCATAGATCTGCTGTGGCCGGCCGAACTGCTCCACCACGCCGTGGTTCATCACCACGATCTTGTCGCCCATCTGCATGGCTTCCAGCTGGTCATGCGTGACGTAGACGGTGGTGGCGCCCATGCGGTCATGCAGCGCCCGCAGCTCTTCAGCCATGTGCTCGCGAAATTCCGCATCGAGCGCCCCCAGCGGCTCATCCATCAGGAAAGCCTTCGGGTTGCGCACGATGGCACGACCAAGGGCGACACGCTGGCGGTCACCGCCGGACAGGCCACCCACCGGCTTGTCGAGGATGTTCTCGATCTTGAGGATGCGGGCAACATCGGCAACACGCGCGGCAACTTCAGCCCGCTTCATGCCCTGGCTGACCAGCGGATAGGAGATGTTCTTGCGCACATTCATATGCGGGTAGAGGGCAAACATCTGGAAGACGAAGGCGATGTCCCGCTGGCTTGCCCGCTTCATCCCCACTTCTTCGCCGCCGATATAAATCTCTCCGCTCGTCGGCAGCTCAAGGCCGGCCATCATGCGCAAGGTGGTGGTCTTGCCGCACCCCGAGGGGCCAAGAAGCATGAAGAACTCGCCATCCTCGACGGTGAAGGTGGAAGATTTCACCGCGCTGAATGACCCGAAATCCTTGCGCAGATTCTGAACTCTAATCTGGGCCATATCTTACTCCGGGAAGTGGCTGACGATGATGAACATCACCGTCCCCACCAGCGTTACCAGGAAGGAATAGGAGAAGAGGCTGAGAGAAAGCGGCTGCATCAGCATCAGAACGCCAAGCGCGATCAGGGTGGAGGCAACCATCTCCCAGGCATCGCGGCGCAGATGAAACAACCGGCTCAGAAAATTGCTCATTTCCGCACCGCTCCGAAGGTAATGCCGCGCAGTAGATGCTTGCGCAGAAGGATGGTGAAGACCATGACCGGGACCAGAAAGATGGTCGCGCCGGCGGCAACGGCCGGCCAGTCCTGCCCGCTGACGCCGATGATGGTCGGAATGAAGGGGGGCGCCGTCTGGGCGGTGCCCGAGGTCAGCAGGACGGCAAAGGCATATTCGTTCCAGGCAAAGATCAGGCAGAAGATCGCGGTCGAGGCGATGCCCGTCGCCGCCTGCGGCAGCACGACCTTGTAGAAGGCCTGGAAGCGTGTGTAGCCATCGATAAGGGCCGCTTCCTCATATTCCACCGGGATTTCGTCGATGAAGCCCTTGAGCAGCCAGACCGACAGCGACAGGTTGACGGCCGTATAGAGCAGGATGAGCCCGGCATGGGTATCGCTGAGGCCGAGCTGCCGGAACATGAGGAAAATCGGGATTGCCACGGCAATCGGCGGCATCATCCGGGTCGACAGGATGAAGAACAGCAGATCGTCCTTGAACGGCACCTTGAAGCGAGAGAAGGCATAGGCGGCCGCGGTTCCCAGCACGATGCACAGGGCCGTCGAGCCAAATCCGATGATGACGGAATTATAGAAGCGCCCGGCAAAACGCGAAGCGCCGGTGATGATGACACCGTCCTTGCGCACGATCTTGTCGTACCAGGTTTGCGGGGGCCCAAGGGCATCCAGCTGCTCCTGCGGCATGCGCGTGCGGGTGGTGAAGAGGTTGACGTACCCCTCCACGGTGGGCTCGAAGATGACCTTCGGGGGATAGGCGATGGCATCGGACGGCGATTTGAAGCCGGTTGCGATGATCCACAGGAGCGGAAGGCTGGTGATGCAGGCGTAAAGGATGACAAGAGCGCCCGCGACCAGCTTTTGCGCGCCGGACGGTTCGGCGACAGAATAGCTGCTCATCTCTGTTTTACCTTGTTCAGCGCTTTGACATAGATCGAGGCGAGGCCGAAGACCGTCACGAACAGAATGACCGCATAGGCCGAGGCGTAGCCCGTTCGCCATTGCTCAAAAGCGGCGCGCTTGAGATTGATGGAGGTGAGCTCCGTGATGGAGCCGGGACCGCCGCCGGTCAGTTGCACGACCAGATCGAACATCTTGAAGTTTTCGATGCCGCGGAAAAGAACGGCCAGCATCAGGAAGGGCAGAACCATCGGAAAGGTAATGGTCCAGAACTGGCGCCAATTGCTCGCCCGGTCGCATTCCGCCGCTTCATAGATGCTGGTGGGGATGGAGCGCAGCCCGGCAAGGCAGATCAGCATGACAAAGGGCGTCCACATCCAGGTGTCGACGATGACGATGGCCCAGGGGGCGAGCGTCGTGCTGCCGATCATCGAGAAGCTGGACGGGCTGATGCCGCTGACGAAGCTGACGGCGTAATTGAAAAGGCCGATCTGCGGCTGATAGAGGAAGGTCCAGAAATTGCCGACAACCGCCGGGCTGAGCATCATTGGAAGGACGATGATGGTCGTCCAGAGATTGTTGCCGCGGAATTTCTTGTTGATCAGATATGCCAGCGAAAAGCCGATCAGAACCTGCAGGGCAATGGTCCAGATCAGGAAATGGGCTGTCGCCTGCATGCTCAGCCAGATATCGCTGTCGGTCAGGATGCGGGTGTAGTTCTGCAGGCCGATGAATTCCAGGGCCTGGTTGGGCCGGTTGACCCGGTAATTGGTGAAACTCAGCCTGATGGTCCAGATCAACGGGAAGATGTTGATCGCGAGCAGCAACAGGATGGAGGGCGCCACAAAAAGCCACGCGATGGCGCGATCAGAAAGCCCCCGGACGCGGGCCGCCAATGCAGGGGGCGTCGCTCGGGCGATCCGATCGATCTGCGATTGGAGCATGGTGATCTCCTTGACTGGGAAGAAAACAGGGCCGGTGGATCTGATCGGACCGGCCCTGCCGTGACCTCAATTCACCCGCCCTGAAAAGCGCGGGCGGATGCGGGGGTCAGTATTTCCCGTCGTCCTTGAAGATCTCCGTCCAGTCCTTCACCAGGCCGTCAAGGGCCTCCTTGGCCGTGCCCTGATCGGCAACGACATAGTTGTGGAAGCGCTTCTGGGTGGCCTGCAGCAGCGAGGCGTAGGAGGGCTCAGCCCAGAAATCCTTCACGATCGCCATGGAGTCCAGGAAGGGCTTGGCATAGGGTTGGCTGGAGGCAAAACCCGGATCCTCAACCACCTTGCGCAGGGCGGAATAACCGCCGAGCTTCCACCATTTCTGCTGGATTTCGGGCTGGCCGAACCACTTGATATAATCAAGCGCGGCGCTCTGCTTGCTGGAGGCTGCCACAACGGAGATGCCCTGCCCGCCAAGCTGGGCAAACTGGATGCCGTTGGGGCCGGCCGGATTGGGGAAATAACCCGACTTGTCACCGCCGACATTGGCATCGGCATTGATGCCCGGCCAGGTGAAGGTGAAGTTCATCTGAAGGGCGACCTGGCCGGATTTATAGGCGTCGACATCCTCGGTCATATAAGCGTCGGAATGGCCGGGCGGGGTGCAGCACTTGTAGAGCTTCTTGTACTCCTCAAGGCCGGCAACGGCGCCCGGGGAGTTGACGAAACCTTCCAGCTCATAAGGCTTCTTGGGGTTTTCGTATTCGAAGCCGTAGCTGTAGAGCGCGTTCATGGCGCCCATGGTGATGCCTTCAGATCCGCGCTCGGTATAGATCGCGGCGCCATAGACCGTCTTGCTGTCGATCACCCGGCCCTGGAAAAACTCGGCGATCTGGGTCAGCTCATCCCAATTTTTGGGTATGGCGAGGTCGTGGCCGTACTTCTGCTTGAACTCGGCCTGCAGCTCCGGACGGGAGAACCAGTCCTTGCGATAGGTCCAGCCGACAACGTCGCCGAAGGCGGGCATTGCCCAATAATTGGGGGTGTTCTTGGGCCATTCCGCATAACCGACAACGGTCGCCGGAATGAAGTCCTCCATCTTGATCCCTTCCTTGTCGAAGAAATCATTGAGCTTCACATACTGGCCGTTTTCGGCGGCGCCGCCGATCCACTGGCTGTCGCCGATCATCAGGTCGCACAGTTTGCCGCCGGAATTCAGCTCGTTGAGCATGCGGTCGGCAAAACTCGTCCACGGCACGAACTCGTAATGCATGACATTGCCGGACTTGGCCTCGAAATCGTGGCTCAGTTCGATCAGGGCGTTTGCCGGGTCCCAGGCGGCCCAGCACAGCGTCAGGTCTTCAGCATGAGCGCCGGATGACGTGGCGACTGTAAGGCCCGCGAAAGCGGCCGCGACGACGGCCGTGTTTTTAAGTGCCGATCTCATTTGACTGTTTCCTCCCTTTATTCCTCTGGGCTTTGAGCCAGATGGATTGCGCCTGTCTACCGGGTGGGCAGCGGCATTGTTGCGGGAACGGTTTTGCTTGA
The DNA here is from genome assembly GCA_030657355.1 of Radicibacter daui. Classification (GTDB taxonomy): domain Bacteria; phylum Pseudomonadota; class Alphaproteobacteria; order Radicibacterales; family Radicibacteraceae; genus Radicibacter; species Radicibacter daui. The sequence continues at coordinate 485,839 of CP131057.1, read as the reverse complement.
TGGGTCGACGGACTCCCGAGTGCGGTGAGTGAACAATGTCGAGTGCTCTGGTGATAACTGAGGTGCGCACCTCAGTGCAAGCAGATTCCGAGGTGCGCACCTCAATTCTTGCGCTGACGGGCATTTTGCGGGAAATCTATCCGCGAAAATTGTCCTCAGGAGCCCTTATGCGGCCAACAGCAAGAGACCTTGCGGAAGCAGCCGGACTAAGCCTTGCGACCGTCGATCGTGTCCTCAATGGCCGCCCGAATGTCAGCAAAACAGCCGTCGGCAAGGTCAATGCCGCCATCGAGCGGATCGGGTTTGTCCGCAATCCGGCGGCCGTCAGCCTCGCCCGCAAGAAGAGCTACCGCTTCCGGTTCATTCTGCCGACCGGCGGCGATCTTTACCTGCAGGAACTGCTGCGGCGCGTTGAGGAGCTAGGCACGGCGCTGAAGAGCGACCTGACCGATATCGATCATGTGCAGCTTCAGACCGAGGATGCGCACGGGATTGCGCATTACCTGTCGGAGATCGACCCGGACGAGCTGGATGGCGTGGCCGTGATGGCGCCGGAATCGCCGCAGGTGCGCGATGCGCTGGCGCGCCTCATGGAAAAGGGGATCAGGGTCGTCCAGTTCCTGTCGGGGCAGGAAAAACTGCCCGCCGCGGATTTTGTCGGCATGGATAATTTTGCCGCGGGGGCGACGGCCGGAAAGATCATCGGAAAATTTGTCGGCCAGACCACCGGCAAGGTGATGGTGATTGCCGAAACCATGCAGTCCCTGGACAGCATCCAGCGCCGTCATGGTTTCGATACCGTCATCAATGATGCCTTCCCGGGCCTGCAGCCCCTGCCCTCCATTGAAACCCATGCCAATGAGCGCCGTGGGGCGCAGATCATTTCCCGCGTGCTGGAAAACCACGCGGATATTGCTGCCGTCTATGTACTGAGTTCCGAGGCGCGCCTTCCCCTTGCCGCGGTTTCGGCGGTTGCCGATCTGGGCACGCTCACGGTTGTTGTGCATGAGCGCACGCCCTTCAGCGAAGAAGCGCTGCGCGACGGGCGTGTCGATGCCGTCATCGCGCAGGATCCGGGGCATGCGGTGCGCAGCGCCATCCGCATCATGCGGGCGCGCGTCGATTTCCGGGAGCCGCTGGCGGCGCAGGACAGGATCAGGACCGAGGTGCTTTTCCGGGAGAACCTGTAGGCTCTTCCGAAAGGGCCATCACGGGAAGATGCCAGTCCCATCGCCTCCCTCAGCCGGTCACCTCTCCGGGGCCAGCTGGCTCGATGGTCATCCGCGCCATGTCGACAAAGGCGCCGGCGCTGACTTCTTCCCGCAGTTCCTTCCAGCCTTCGGTGTCCGCCTCGATCTCGTTGATCAGCGTGCGCGGCACTGACAGCACCTCAACCGGCATTTTGTCCCCGAAGCGCAGATTGGCGATCTGCAGCAACTCGCCCTCTTCGCCGGCCTCTATCGCCAGCAGGCGCAGCTCCATATCCTCGTCTGCCTGCAGCGCTGGCGCTCCACGAAGCAGGGCAATTTTCGCCAGTTCCAGCGTCACATCGTCAATGCCGGCATCGGCCGCGACCAGCTTTTCGCGCAGGGCCTCCCAGCCGAAGGTGACGCGCACGCTGAGCCCCTGCCCCACATTCTGCGCCGCTTTCGGGGCACTCTTGCCATAGGAGCGGTCAAATGTGTTCTGGCTGCGGGTCTCGATGCTCGCCCATCGCGCCAGACCGTCGGCCGGGAAGGCAGCGATCCATTGATGCCCCTTCAGATGCACATAGGTGAATTCCGGCTCAATTCGGAATTCGGCGTTGCATGACCCGCATTTCTGTATCTGGAAGGTGCGGTCGAGGATTGCGGTCCGAAGGTCTGGTCGCCGGTCAGCGAAGACGCTGAAAACCATATCGAAGGATTGAGTAGCCTCGCAAACCGGGCAGGAGACTTCGACGGTCCTGAATAGAGACATGATGAATTTTCCCCGCCGTTTTTAAAGAGTGCTCAGCCAGGCCGATGCCGGGTGCGCCAGTTTGAGCTTGCCGGAATGGTAGGCGGCATATAGCTCGGCAAACCATTCGCCTGGCGCGCGGAACTGATAACCCGTGATGCCGCGGTTACGGGCATCGGCGTTGTAGCTAACCCACATATTTTCATAGGCTTCATGATAGACTCTTCCGCCGATAGCGGACGTCCGGCTGAAGTCGTCCCGATCCCACAAAGCCTGTCCGTGGCTGGTAATCGTGCGCCAGGCGTTGATCCTCTGGACGGCACCTTCCCAGGCGGCCTCGCTGCCAGCTGGAGGTGTGGGAGGCGTTGGTTCGCCTCCCAGCAAGAGCTCCCGGACATAGTCCAATTGGGCGGGGGTCGTGTTGTATCCATACTTTCCGGCAACAGCGATCGCAATCGGCCCGATATCGCGATGTGTCATCCAGCCGCCAAACGCGTTGTCGTTCAGGTGCCGGTCCATAAAGGCAAGCTGGTCATCCACGGCGTGACCAACTTCGTGCAGCGTTGCAAAATCGAAAAAGTCGACGTCGTCCGTATTGTCAGGCTCACAGCCGGCTTCTATGCGGGTTTGATCAAGCTCGGCCGCGGGGAACAGAACACGCACGGCTCCAGGTCGGGCGAGCATGACGGCCTCCTTGTCTAGGGGGCTGTAATAGGCTTCTTCCATACCAGGCGCTTCAGGCCCTGCGGCTGTTACCTTGGTCAGGCTCAGGTTGTCCAGAACATCTCCAGGAACCTTGGCCAGCATGTTGTAAAGGAGCAAACCCGAGATCTTCTGCTGCCTGTCTTCCGCCGATCTCTCGGAGCGAGTCCTGCCCTTCAGTTTGTCTACGGTGAATTGAATCCCGAAACGTTCAGCGGCCACTTCCTTGAGAAGTTTGGCCGAGAAACTCGGGGGAGCAGCCTCAATGATGGCATCCAGTGCTTTGTCGCCATCCGGCTGCTTCAGCAGGGCTTTGACGGCGGACATGAATTTCTTGCGATCGGGGTTGGCACCTGCAAGCTCGCCAAGCGAGCCGGCCATGATTTTGGTTCTCAACGCCTCAAGCTGCCCATTGGCGGCGACAAAATCCAGTTGATCGGCCAGTGTCACTGCCGCCTGCAGATCAGTTGTGTGCTGAGCCGGCGCGTTTTGAAGTTTTGCGACTTTTGCGCGTATGTCTGCATAAAGCGCGTTGAACTGCTGACGGCTTCCACGCAGTTCCGTTGCCCGGGTGATTTCTGCTTGCGCAGTATCAAGCAGTTGCTGCGCACTTTGCGCTGTCTGGGTTCCCGGGAAAGAAAGGGCATCGTGGAGACCTTGTCGCGTATTTGCAACGGCCATTGCAATGCGGCCCAGATATTCGGGGCTCTGTTCCAGAGCTGTCAGTTGTTCATCCAACCTGTCGTGGCGCGCGACGATGGCGTCATATTCGACCAGCGTGGTCCATATTGTTTTCAGCGTATTGCCGCAGCCGTTCAGGCTGTTTGAAGCCACGGTTATCTGGGCCGCTTCATCAGCCGCGCCTCGCGCCCGGTCCGCCGTATTAGTGGCGCCATTAACAAGTTGCCCGGCGGCGGTCAGATCATTTTCCATCGGAACCGGCTGATTTCCTCTTTGCCGGGTTTCTATCTGGCGCCGCAGATCAAGGGCCGCCGTAATCTGCGCACGCAACAACTGGGATGATCGCCAGATTTCATCGGAAACGCCCAGATTCTGGGGAGATATCGCGGCACCGTCGATAGCCTGAAAGGGTGCTGCGAGCCGTTGGAATTTATCAATCTCACCGCTGATCCAATCAAGTTGCTTTACCCATCCAGCCCAAACTGCGGGAAGGGGGGATGCTGCAGCGGTTGCGGTGTTGGCCGGCACGGCGGGCATACGGGCGTCGATTGCGGCGATTCCCTGCGCAAGGAGTCCGTTCGCCTCAGGTTGAAGTCTGAGTGCCGCCAGGCGCTGGTCTACTGGGATCCGTAAGGCGCGGTAATCGGTGATCTTGACGGAAAGTTTCTCTGCGTCGCGGCACCGCTCGTTCAGGGCGGACAGCAGTTCCCTTGCGTCTTCGAGCGTTATCGTCGCGTTGTCGGCTTGAATATCTATAGCGTTCAGATCGGTGAGGATCTGGGTTTGTACCGGCGTTAAATGGGCAGAACCCTGAATGGCCTGCACTGCGTCAGCGATAGGCTGCCGGTACTTTTCGTACTCCTCACGACGTTCGCAGGCATGCAGGGCTGCACTATAGCGGCTAAAAAAATGCATGCAGTTTAGTACAGATTCTTTTGTTTTCTTGTTATTTAAATTAAGGGTGATATCATTTTTTATATTAGTTAACTCTGTGATATGTATTTGTTTGTATGTTAAATTTATATTTATTAAATTTACTTCTTCTATGAGTTTATCTAATTTACCAGTATTGAGTGTGCATAATTCATTGAGCATTTCAGCATTGATATCAATTGAAATATTATCAAACTCTGTTGTGGCTTGAGTGTAATTTCCCCCAGGTTGAGATGCGTCTATCTTCGCAAGTTTGAGGCGTTGCGCAAAGAGACTATATGTCTGTTTGTCTCCCATACACTTCCGATATGCTGCTACTCTTATGCTGGCTTCTGTGAGTGAAGGTACGACTGTAGCGTAATTGTCTGCATAAATTTTTGCTTGTGGATGCGCTGCATTGACCTGCCCTAATATCCGCCTTGCCTCTTGGAAATCACCTTTGCCGTAGAAATCCTGTGCCTTGGCGTAGGATTTCTCGTGGGTTTCAAGAATGGCGTCGATGTGATGAGTCTGCGGATGCCCAGCCAGATTATCCAATTCGAGCCGGAGCGATGCAAATAGAGCATCGCAATCGGTCTGCAATGTCGCGGCATGGCCAGGATTGGCGTCTGCGAGACCGGCGGCATTTTGCAGATTGCCAAGGGCAGCCATTTCGGCTTCCAGGCCGGCAAGATTTATATTGGCAAGATTGCCCTGAACTCTTGTTTTTATGGCGCCAAGAAGCGCGTCAAACTTGTCGCACAAGGCGGCGTGGGTTCCCGCATGACTGGCCCTCAAGGCCTGACATGCCGCCTCGGCCCGATTGTAGGCGTCATCAAGCTCACGAACACGCTTTCCCACGGCGGCATCGCGTGTTTTCTGGCTCTCGAACATCTTGGCAAACTTGTTGGCAAATCCTTTAGGCTTTGCCTGAACCTGTAGCCGGTTGATCAGCATGTATCTTTGGGCGGTTGTGAGCAGCGGCATCGGACGATCCTGACGGAAATGTGCAAACAGGCGGTGGATCAGAGCTGGCGGGCTAATGCCCCCAGGGCGCTCAGGGCGTCACCGCGGATGGATGTCGGCAAAAAGCCGTTCTCGTCGATCTCGCCAATCAGCGGATCGCTATCGACAAAGCTCTGGTATTCCTCAACGATCCGCGCGGCTTCGGCATGTCGCGCCCGGCGCTGATCGCCTTCGCTGTTCAGGGCTTCGTCCAGCTTGTCGATGAGGCGCGTATCAAGGCCGTCCAGGATGCGGTAAAGCTGGCCGACACCCAGGGTGACCTCTTCTTCCTCGAAAATATCCTCGGCCGCGGGGTCGGCATTGTGGGCACGGACAGCGTCAAAGATGGATTTCTCCAGAGATTGCAGCTGTGTCTGGATGTTCTTGCGCAGAGCATCCCAGTCGAGCCTGCTTTTCTGTAACGCAACGAAGCTGCCACGCGGCGGATTATCGGCGCTCTCTGCTGAAAGCCGGGACAATGCCGCCAACGCCTGAAGCGCGTCCCGTGCGCCGGCGACGTCTCCGGCTGCGGCGGCAGCTTCAAATCTGGCTCTCTCGCGCCGGATGTCGTCAGCGCGGTCCGGATCCTGCTCCTGCGCTGCATCCAGCCGAGCTTTTGCATTGGCCAGCTGGGCACGCATGCGCTCGATATCCGGGTTGGCCGGCGCGGCGTCAGACGATGTGGCGGCGGCAGAGGATGCCTCGGCTGCAATCTCATCATCTTCCGGGTCTTCGAAATCGCCTTCAGGGCCCAGAAGCCGGAACTTGATGGCAAGGCCCTGATCCTTGAACCAGCGCCTCAACCCCTTCTTCACCCCGGCGAACGGCTCTTTTTCGCAAGCAAAGACGGCGACTGCTCCATCGAGCTGAACGGTGCCCCACACACCCTTGCGCGCGCCTTCCTGGCGCAGTTTTCTTGCCAGCTTGTCGCCGTCCAGCCTCGGATGCATGGCAAGGATGTTCTGCCGCTCGGGCGTAATGCCGAAGGCAAAGGGCCGGGCAACCTTTCTTGCCCGCCGGATCAGCGCGATTATGATCTCGGGGTCAAAGCACTTGCCCTCGGGGATGTCTTCGTCCCCTTCCCCTTCCCCTTCTTTTTCTGCCTTGCTCGCCGCGGGCCGCGAGCTGCTGGCTTCAGCATCCTCTTCGTCGGCCGCGTCCTCGGTGGCCTCAGGCGCATCGCCTGCCAGTTCCTCCACCTTCAAGGATATCTTGTTGGCCTTGAAATAGGCGAGCATCGCCCGGGCAAGCTGGGTGGTGGTGTTCTGTTCGCACTGCACCACAGCAGTGCCGTTCTGGAACAGAATTGTCCCGAAGGCACCCTTACGGGTGTTCGCAGCTTTCTTGCAGAGATCCCAAAGCGCCTTGGCTGGCTTTGTCTTGTCGACCGCCAATACGCTGGTATCCGCTGAAGCGCCCGCTCCGAAGGCAAACAGGACCGGATTATCTTTTGCGGCCTTGATGAGCTTTTCGCCCCTGGCCGGGTCGAGCAGCGGATCCGTCGTGGTCGACATCGCCAGCATCTCCCCTTCTCTAAAAGTGAGATTTGGCACGGAACTATCGTGCCGCTAATGGTTAACTAAATGTTAATAAGTCTGGAGAAAAAGTGAGTCAACACATTAAAAAATAAGGGTTTTTTTGTAATTTTGATGACAAAAAAACGACCCGGAAGGCTTGGTGCTCCCAGGCAAAATATCGCCCATCGCTCGCATGACCCCAACTCGGAGATGTCATGCTAAAGTCTGCTCTCCAAAGGCGCCGGAAGGCTGGAAAGTGCCCTCAGGTTTCCTGTTTGCCCGACGGTTAACGTCTGACCGTTTGGGCCGGGGAAGACTGAGGATGTTTCCTGAACCTGCTTGCTGTTATTGTGCACCTGTACACATCAATGGCAAGATCATTTTGCAAAGACAGGGCAGGAAACCGGGCAAGTCGTTGATAGGAAAATATAATGCAAGAAAAAACCAGGGTAGACGTCATCTACGAAACAATCCGGGACCGGATTTGCGTCGGCTCCTACGGGAGTGGTGAAGTTCTGCACGAAGGTGCGCTCGGCCTGGAGTTCGAGGTCAGCAGGACGCCCATTCGCCAGGTGCTGCAACGGCTGGCCTATGAAAAAATGGCGACGGTGCGTCCCGGTGTCGGAACTATCGTTGCGAGGCTGGGGGACAAGGATGTCGACAAATATCTGGAGATCCGTTGCCGGGTTCTGGCAATCGTGGCTGACCTCAAGGTTGTTATTGCGGCGCCTGACATGGACCGGGTCGACGCCCTGATCATGCGGGGGCGGCGCCTTGGGGATCAGCCCGGTGCTGACAAGATCTGGTCGATGATCCGGGACCTGCACGTCTTCTGCAACGGGCTGATCGGCGATGACCTGCTTCAGCACACCGACGACATACTCTTTTACCGGACAGCGCCGCCTTTTGTGGAGGGCATTCGCCGCGATCCGCAGGGTGCGGCGACATTGCTGCGGGATGATCTGGCTGAAATGGAGCAGCTTGCCGGCTCTTTGGACATGAGTGCTGTCTTTACGTCACGGGCAAGAATGGTCAGGCGCTATGGTGAACTGCTACTTGTGCCTGCCGGCTGAGCGAGCAGATAGGCAAGTTGCTGTTCGGTTTCGATGGCGGCGGGCCGGGCAGCGCGGATTTTGATCAGTGCCTCCTGCCCGCTCATTCCGAGACGGACCAGCAGGCAGCCAGCCATCAAGGCGCTGCGCCCGTCGCCGGCCAGACAATGAAGAAAAACCCCCTCCCCTTGCCCGATCCGGACCGCAAGTTCGTCCCAGATCGGCTCCAGTGCCACCTGCAAGGCGGCGTCAGGCACTGAAAAGTCCGGTATCGGGCAATGCGTCACGGCAATGCCACCGTTCTCCAGAGCGTCCGAGATATCGGTGTAATCGACATCCTGAAGCTCTTCCGTTTCCATATGCACGATGGCCCTGCGGACACGAAGTGCACGCAGTTGACGCACCGTATCTGCCAGTTGCAGATCAGAAAGGGACAGGGCACCGCTTTGCTGGACCACAAGCCCGGGACAGGGCCCAAAGGCCAAAACCCCGCCTTGCCCCGACAGATCACACAGTACCGATAGATCCGGCAGGGTTGCCCCCCTTCAAAAAAGCGAGCGCGGAAACCCGCGCTCAAGTCCGTGCCCCCAGTTTATGGCATTGTTGCTTCGATGCGAACCAGTCTTACTGGATCGGGTAGGGATAAAGCAGGCCACCATCTTTCCACAGACGGTTTGGCGTATCCTTGCGGATGATGCCGAGCGGGGTGTCCGCACCGATCGAGCGTTCAAACACTTCGCCGTAATTGCCAACCTGACGGATGATCTGGATCGCCCAGTCCTGGTTGATGCCGATCTTGGTCGCCATGTCGCCCATTGCGGAATCCCGGCCGAACAGGCGCTGCACAGCCTTGGGCTGCTTGTCGAGATCGGTGACGACTTCGTTGATGTTCCTGGAAGTAACACCGTACTGCTCGGCCGCCAGCATCACCTGGAAGGACCAGAACAATGTCTCTTCCAGCTCCTGGTCCGGCCGGGCGACCAGGGTCAGCGGTTCAGAAGAGATGATATCCGGCAGGATCATGAAATCCGCCGGATTTTTTGCCAGCAGGCGATCCGCCGCCAGCGCCGAGAAGTCGCTCGACATAACATCGCACTTGCCGCCGAAAAAGGCCTGCAGGCGAGCAGTCTTGTCCGCGATGTTTTCCACCTTGTAGCTCAGCTTCTTGTCGGTGAACCAATCGGCAATGTTGAGCAGCGAGGTCGAGCCTTCCTCGGCGCAGATGGTGGCACCGTCGAGTTGCCCGGCGCGGGTCACGCCCAGTGACTTCGGTACCATGAAGCCCTGGCCGTCATAGAAGGTGGTGACCACGAAGGCCATGCCCGGATCTGCGTCACGAGGGCCGGTCCTGGTGATGCTGCGGGAGGCCATATCGGCATCGCCGGCGACGATCGTCTTCATGCTGTCGGAGAAGCCGATGCCGCGTATGTCTGCCTTGGCCGCATCGCCAAAAATGGCAGCGGCTGCCATGCGGCAGAAATCCGGATTGAAACCGCTATAGACACCGTCGCTGCCGGGCACCGAAAAGCCCGGTGAGTTGCTGTTCACGAGGCAGACGATTTTGCCATTGGAGCGAATATGGTCCATCACTTCACCGGCAGATGCGGATGATGCTGCCGCTGCAGTAATCACAAGGGCCGTAGCGACGGCCAATCTGGACAGACAGTTACGCATTCAGACTTCCCCTCTAAGCTGGATACTCCCCTGCTGGGTGTTAGATGTATACAGGTATACATTATAAGTTTCACCACAAATCTATTGCAGTGCGAAATTATCGCCCGTTGCCAAGCCAGCCCGCGACGTGCCGCTCCATGGTGCGGCTATGGCGGGCGATAGCCCAGCACGCCCCCAGATAGAGCAACCCGACAATCACCAGGCCCTCGGGGGCCTGCCGCTGCCAGACCGGATCGCTAAACGCCATGCGTGTCGTCGCCAGCAGGTCGAAGATGCCAACCATCGCGACGAGCGAGGTGTCCTTGAACGCCCCGATGATGGTGTTGGTCAGGGCCGGGATGGCAACAGATATGGCCTGGGGCAGGATAATGCAGCGGATGCGTGCCAGATACCCGAGGCCCAGAGACTCTGCGGCCTGATATTGTCCGCGCGGTACCGCCTGCAGGCCGCCCCGGATGTCTTCCGCGAAATAGGCAGCGTTAAACAGGATGAGCGCCAGCAATGTGACCAGTAGTGGCGGGTATTTGAGGCTGGGCGGCAGCAGCAGCGGCAAAACAAAAACACCGAAGAAGAGGACGGTGACCAGTGGCACCGCCCGCACGACCTCGACATAGCCTGTTGCCAGCCAGGACAAGAGTGGTGGCCCGTCGACGCGCATCAATGCCAGCAGGATACCGACAGGAAAGGCGGCAAACAGGCTGAACACGCCCAGAAATGTCACCACGGCAATGCCATGCCATCTGACCATTTCCACCTGCTCCAGCCCCAGCGGCCGTCCGTCCAGCAAGGCAAAAAGGCCGGCAAAGGCAACCGCCAGCATTACAATGCTGGTTCGTGCTGGCCAGCGTAACCGCGCCAGCGTGACGAGAACGATCACCACCACACCAACCCCCAGAAGCGGGCGCCACATGGCGTTTCTGGGGAAAGCACCCAGCAATATTACCTGCCACTTTTCCCACAGAAACGCCCAGCAGGCTCCGCTATGGGCCGCACAGATCTCGGGGCCACCCGGCAGCCAAGCCGCAGAAAAAATACCCCAATCCAGTGCGGCGCCAAGGCCGGCCAGCGACAGCACGCCCAGCAGAAGATTGATGAGCGTGGCACCACGGGTCGGGAAATATTGCTGCCGCAGGCCCGCCCACCACTGGCCGAACTGGCGGGGCATGCGCGTTGGCAAGCACTCCAGCTGCGTCATCCCTGTCCTCCCTTTAACTGCATGCGGCGATTAAAGACATTGAGGCAGGCCGAAGCCAGTATCCCCACCACCAGATAGACTGACATGGTGACAAGCATCAGTTCGACCGGTCGGAAAGTCTGGTTGATCGAAGTGTTCATCACCGACACCAGATCCGAATAACCGACGGCAAGCCCGATCGAAGTGTTCTTCAGCAGATTGAGATACTGGTTGGTCAGGGGCGGGATCATAACCCGCAGGGCTTGCGGCAGCACGACCAGCCAGAATATTTGCAACCGTCCCAACCCCAGGGCTCGCCCGGCTTCATCCTGCCCGTTGGGGACGGCCTTAAAACCGGCACGGACCACCTCTGCAATCTGGGCGCCGTGATAGAGGCTGAGCGCGACGGCAAGACTGAAGAACTGAAGAGAGATGGCGCTGCCACCCCGGAAGTTGAAACCGGAAAACCGGGGCAGATCGACACGGATCATGCCGGTAATGAAGGCAAGGCCGGCCACCAGAAGGCAGACAGGCAGGGCCAACCGTAAAAACCGGCTCACGAGGCAGTGGCGCAAAAGGAACCAGAAAAAAAGCACAGCCCCGCTGTAAAGCGCCGCGCTGGTGGCAAGGGCGGGGTCATCGATATGCGGTTTGTGCAGGGTCAGCGCCGGCAGGTTAAGGCCCCGGTTCGACAGATAGGCCACATCAAAAAAGGACAGGGCATTGCGCGCGACCGGCAGGTCCATGACCAGGAGGACGTAAATCGCCAGAAGAATGAGTAGCTTGGGCAGGTTGCGCATGCTGTCGATATAGAGCCGGCAATAAAGACGCAGCAGCTTTATCTCGCTGTGCCTTATCCACTCGATTGCGAGGCCGATAGCGCTGGCACAAATAACGCAGACCACCGTCAGGTGGAGCGTGTTCAAAAGGCCGACCGTCAGCGCAGCCAGATAGGTGTCTTTGGAGCTGTACGGGATCAGGCTCTCATTGACGTCAAAGCCGCTCTCATTCAGCAGGAACGAAAAATCGACGGCCATCCCGGCGGCGTGGAGGTTTTGCAGCAAGTTTCGAAGCAATAAGAACGCGAGCAGGACGAGCCCTGATAGCACCAGCGCCTGAAGGGCTATCCGGCGCGCGTTGCGCGTTGCCAGCAACCTGCGCGGTGACAGTGTGGGCCCGGAGATCTGCGCCTTCATCTGGCGTCCTCTTGCGGTTATTGACCAGGCCTGATTGTGTAGGTATGCCTGTATACATGTATATCCTGAATTCAGGACGCCATGTTATGTCAAGCTCTTTCTCTGCGCTGCGTTTCAGCGACTTTACGCTCCCTAACTCTGACAGACATCTCTATCTCATGTCTTGCCCGGGCACGCGCCGTACACGGCGTGGAATATTGGCGACCGAGGTTTTTCTGGCGGAAGACCTGACCCGGCTGAAGACTATGAATGTCCGGCTTGTACTGTCCTGTTTGCAGCCTCATGAATTCGCCCTCGGCCCGGCCGTTTACGCAAAGGCATATCGCCACCGAGGCATCGATTGGCATCTTGTGCCGATCCCGGACATGGCAATTCCGACGCCAGAGCTCGATATTGCGCTGGATGGAGCCTGGGGTGCCGCAGAAAAAATTTTCGCCACGGGCGGTCGCGTTGCCCTCCACTGCCTCGCCGGCCTCGGCCGGACGGGAACTGTTGCGGCCCGCTTTGCCATGAACCATGGCCTTTCTGCGCGGCAAGCCATAGCACTCATCCGGAAGCAGCATAGCAGCAAGGCTATAGAAACCCGGGAACAGGAGAACTACCTTCTGGCAAGGGAGAGGACAGGGAACCTTGGCGATGGTGACGGACTGTTATCCGATGGCGACTGAGGAGCAGAGGTTACAACCGGCACCGCGACTTTGCTCTCCTGGCCTTAAAGGGAAAATTAAACGCCGCTCTTTGCGGTATCGCTCCCGGCAAACGGGAAAGTCCCTCGAAAGATTGATGTTTTGGCGTTATGGTTTCCTGCCGAATAATCCTTGAGCCGGAGAAGTGGGGTGCTCGTCTTCGATATCGTGGTCAGTGTGAGGACACACCAGTCCGATGGTGAGATCCTCGAGAGCAGCGTGCTTTCGCAGAACAAGGCGAATTTTCACGTACGCACCAAGGATATCATGCAGCTGCTCGACGTGATCGGCGTGCGTTACAAGGCCACCGCCGAAGGCGGCAACTCCCTGGTCTTCGAGTTTGCGGACAGCTCGGTGCGCATGCACCCGATCCTCTATAATGCCCGCGAACTCAACAGCAACATCATGCACAACCTGACGACATATCTGACGCATTCCCTGGCCGTCGGCATGCACGAGCCTGCCGCCGACCGCTGGCTGCAGGTGCTGGCGAGCCTGCGCTTCAATCCCAACTAGCGACAAAAAAGTGGCTGCGGCAAGCGCAGCCATTTTCTGCTTACTGTGCATCCGCCGGCAGCAGATCAACCGGCAAATCCTGATAACAGACCGGCCGCAGGAAACGCCGGATGGCCATCGTGCCCACCGAGGTCGCGCCGAAATTGGTGGAGGCCGGATAGGGCCCGCCATGCACCATGCTGTCGCACACCTCGACGCCGGTCGGAAAACCGTTAGCGAGGATGCGCCCGGCCTTGCGCTCAAGGATGGGCAGCAGTTTGCGGGCTATGTCGGCGTCGCCGGCATCCATCTGCAAGGTGCAGGTCAGCTGGCCGTGGAGGCTGCGGGCAATCGCCAGCATCTCTTCAATATCCGCTGCAACGACCACAAGGCCGAGCGGGCCGAAAACCTCCTCGCCGAGCGCTTCATTTTCCAGCCAGCTCTTGCCGCTGACTTCATAAAGCGCCGGCGCGGCATTGCGCTGCTCACAGGCAACATTCAGCACTTCACGCACGCCGGTGATGGCGGACAGCCGCTGCCGGCCAGTGCGGAAAGCGCTGGCAATGCCGTCGGTCAGCATGGTCTGACCGGGGGCCGCCTTCAGGGCTTCCGTCGCGGCATCGATGAACATCCGGCCCTCCGGCCCGTCCAGTACGATGGCGATACCCGGATTGGTGCAGAACTGCCCGGCTCCAAGTGTCAGTGAACCGGCCCAACCGGTACTGATCGCCGCGCCGCGCGCCGCGGTGGCCGCTGGCAGCAGAAACATCGGATTGACCGAGCCCAGCTCGCCGAAAAAGGGAATGGGCTCTGGCCGGCTGGCGCAAAGATCGAACAGGGCCTTGCCGCCGGCCAGTGAGCCGGTAAAGCCGACTGCCCGGATGAGCGGATGCTGCACCAGTGCCTGCCCCACCTCGCGGCTGTCGCCATGAATATGGGAGAAAACGCCGGGGTGAAGGCCGCACTTCACCACCGCCGCATGGATCGCTTCGCTGACGATTTCACTGGTGCCGGGGTGTGCCGGGTGGCCCTTTACCACCACGGGACAGCCGGCAGCAAAGGCCGAGGCGGTATCGCCACCAGCCGTGGAAAAGGCGAGCGGAAAGTTGGAAGCGCCAAAAACGGCGACCGGGCCGATGGGGCGCTGGAGAAGGTGCAGATCGGGGCGCGGCAGCGGTCTGCGGTCCGGTAGTGCCGGATCGTGCCGGTGGTCCAGATAGTCGCCCTTTTCGATGTGGGCGGCAAAAAGCCGGAGCTGGCCGGTGGTACGGCCACGCTCCCCCTCAAGGCGTCCGGCCGGAAGGCCGGTCTCGCTGCTGCCCATCGCGGTCAGGGCCTCTCCCCTCGCCTCTATTTCATCGGCGATGGCCCTTAAAAACCCGGCCCGCTTCGCGCGCGTCGAATAACCGAAAGACCAGAAAGCCTCTTCCGCTGCCTGCACGGCACTGTCGACCAGCGCGGGTGTGCCGCTGGAATAGCGATGCGCTTCTCCATGGGCGGGGGCGGACATAAAGCTCCCAGGGGCGTCTACCCAATCACCCGCGATCAGGTGGCGGCCATGCGGCTTGTAGGTCATTCGTCTGGTCCTTCAGTTTCAGGAGGGTGGCGCGGCCTCAGCGATTGTTCCTTGTGCGCCAGTCCTCATATCTCTGCTGGTTTTCTTCCTTCGTGCAGGGGTAGAGGCCGATGATCGGGGCGCCGGCCTTCACCTCTTCCAGCACAAAATCCTCATAGCTTTCCATCGCAACACATTCATCGGCGATTTCGTCAGCCAGATGGGCCGGGATAACCATCACGCCGTCCCGATCCCCCACCAGCACATCGCCGGGGAACACCGGGGCATCACCGCAGGAAATCGGCACGTTGATGTCGAGCGCTTCATGCAGCGTAAGGTTGGTCGGTGCCGAAGGGCGGGCGCAATAGGCTGGCATGCCGAGCGCGCCGATGCCGGTGACATCGCGAAAACCGCCATCGGAGACAATTCCGCCGCCGCCCCGCACGGCAAGGCGGGTAACGAGGATGGAGCCGGCCGTGGCCGCATCGGCATCCTTGCGTGCATCCATCACCAGGATCCAGCCCGGCGGACAGGTTTCGATGGCGACACGCTGGGGGTGGTCGGCATTGCGGAACACGGTGATCGGATTGCGATCCTCGCGCGCCGGGATGTAGCGCAGGGTAAAGGCCTGCCCGACCATGTTCTGCGCCTTGGGGGATACCGGCACCACACCCTGGATGAACTGCTTGCGCAGGCCGCGCTTGTAGAGCGCGGTGGCAACGGTTGCCGTGGAAGCTTTCAGCAGCTTTTCGCGCGTGGCGTCGGAAAGCACATAGTCGCTCATGGTCTCTCGCCTCCTTCAGGGCATTTACGGGATTGGGGGCCGTGGCGGCCGCCTGGATCAGAAAATGTCGGGTTCGCCGGCCGGGCGGCCGAAGTCGGACTGCAGGAAATCAAAGTCACAGCCTTTGTCCGCCTGCGTCACGTGGCGCGCGAACATGTAGCCGTACCCGCGCTCGAAGCGGGGTCTGGGCGGAACCCAGGCGGCCCGGCGGCGGGCGATCTCCTCTTCATCCACCAGCATGTCGAGGCGCCGTTCCGGCAGGTTCAGCCGGACGATGTCTCCTGTGCGCAGCAACGCCAGCGGGCCTCCGACATAACTTTCCGGCGCCACATGGAGGATACAGGCGCCATAAGAAGTGCCGGACATGCGGGCATCGGAGAGGCGCAGCATGTCACGGTGGCCCTGTTTGATCAGCGCCCTGGGGATCGGCAACATGCCCCATTCAGGAAAGCCCGGCCCGCCGAGCGGCCCGGCATTGCGCAGCACCAGCACATGGTCCGGCCCGACATCGAGATTTTCATCGTCGATGGCGGCCTTCATCTCCGGATAGCTGTCAAACACCAGCGCCGGGCCCTGATGGACATAGAATTTGGGGTCGCAGGCAGCGGGTTTGATGACGGCGCCATCCGGGCACAGATTACCGCGCAGAACGGCGAGCGAGCCTTCCGCGTAAACCGGATTGTCGAGCGGACGGATGACATCGTGGTTGTAAACCACGGCGCCTTCCAGATTTTCCCCCATGCTCTTGCCGGTAACAGTCAGTGCCGAAAGGTCCAGCCGGTCACCCAGCTGTTTCATCAGCGCGCGCAGGCCGCCGGCATAATAAAAATCCTCCATCAGATAGTCCTTGCCCGCGGGGCGGACGTTGGCGATGAGCGGCGTAATCCGTCCGAGCGCATCAAGATCGTTCAGCGTCAGATCCACCCCCGCGCGGCGCGCCATGGCGATGAGATGCACCACAGCGTTGGTCGAGCAGCCGGTTGCCATGGCAACAACAGCGGCATTGCGGCAGGCGGCGTCGGTAATGATTTTTTCCGGCGTCAGATCTTCCCAGACCATCTCCACGATACGCCGGCCGCATCCCGCCCCCATGCGCTGGTGTCCGGCATCTACGGCGGGGATGGAAGAGGCGCCGGGCAGCGTCAGCCCCATCGCATCGGCAATTGCCGTCATGGTGGAGGCGGTGCCCATCGTCATGCAGGTGCCGGCAGAGCGCGCAATCCCACCCTGGATGCCGGTCCATTCTGCGTCGGAGACATTGCCGGCCCGTCGTTCGTCCCAATATTTCCAGGCATCGGAGCCGGAACCGAGGATCTTGCCGGCATAGTTGCCGCGCAGCATTGGCCCGGCCGGCAGATAAATCATCGGAACGCCGGCGGAAATGGCACCCATGACAAGGCCGGGGGTGGTCTTGTCACAGCCCCCCATCAGCACCACCCCGTCCAGCGGGTGGGAACGGATCATCTCTTCCGTCTCCATCGCCAGCAGGTTGCGGTAGAGCATGGAAGTCGGCTTGGTGAAGCTTTCATCAACCGAGAGCGACGGCATCTCGACCGGAAAGCCTCCGGCCTGCAATACGCCGCGTTTGACGTCCTGTACCCGCTCCTTGAAATGCGAATGGCAGGTATTGAGCTCGGACCAGGTGTTGAGCACGCCGATCACGGGCTTGTTCTTGAAATCCTCCTCGGAATAGCCGAGCTGCATCATCCGCGAGCGGTGGCCGAAGCTGCGCAGGTCATCGGGCGCAAACCAGCGGGCGGAGCGGAGATCTTCAGGTTTTTTGCCGTTCATGGGGAATTATCCGGTAAATGCAAACATCAGCCAGAGGACGAGCGCGGTGAAAATCACGCCGGCCACTTCCGGCCAGTTGCCGAAATCGTGACGGTCGAGCGTCTCATCCTCGCCAAACCCGACCGCGGACATGTCCTCGTCCTGCCGGGTCAGGTCAGCGCGGGTCAGATCGGGGTCGTTATCGGGCATCCCCTCGCCTCCTCACTGGAACATTGCGGGTAGCCACAGCGCGATCTGCGGGAAGAACAGCACCAGGAACATGCCCACCGCCTGCAAGGCGATGAAGGGCATGACCGCGGCGAAAATCTCCTGCAGCTCGATGCTTTTTGGCGCGACCGATTTCAGGAAGAAGCAGGCCGGGCCAAAGGGCGGCGAGAGGTAATAAATCTGGATGTTCATGGCGAAGAGCACGCCGAACCAGATCGGGTCGTAACCGAGATCGACAACCACAGGCGCGAAGATCGGCACGGTGATGAAGAGGATCGCGATCCATTCAAGGAAGGTGCCGAGCACCATCACGATCAGCATCATCACCACGATCACCATGATCGGCGGAATGTCGAGCGAGGTCAGCAGACCGCGCAGGAAATCTCCGCCGCCGATACGGTTATAGATGCCGATCAGCGAGATGGCGCCGAGCACCAGCCAGATGATGGAGCCGACCGTCAGCACCGTCTGGCGCATGGCATCGCGCATCATGCGCCAGTTGAGCTCGCGCCGGATGGCGGCCACCCCCACCGCGCCCACGGCCCCCACGGCAGCGGCCTCTGTCACGGTGGCGATGCCGGAATAGATGACACCCAGCACCGCGCCGATCAGCACGCCCGGCAGGATGGTGCCGCGCAGGAATTTAAGCCGCTGGAAAAAAGGCAGCCCGGTTTCCGGGATGTCGTAGATCGGTGCCATCGCCGGGTTCAGGCGAACGCGGATGAGGATGTAGCCGATATAGAGCGTTGCCAGCAGCAGCCCGGGCACCACCGAAGAAGCAAAGAGCTTGGTGATGGAGACCTGGGCGGCAAGGCCATAGACAATGAGCACCACCGACGGCGGGATCAGCGTGGCCAGGGCGCCGGCAGCGCAGATGATGCCGATGGAAAGCTTGCGGTCATAACCAAGGCGCAGCATCTGCGGCAGGGCAATGAGGCCAAGCATGACAATCTCGCCGCCCATGATGCCGGACATGGCCGCCAGCACGACGGCGACGATGCAGGTTTGCACCGCGACCGACCCACGGAAACGTCCCCCCATGATCGCCATTGAATCGAAGAGCGATTTGGCGATGCCGGAGCGCTCGAGCACATTCGCCATGAAGACGAAGAATGGCACGGCGATCAGTTCGTACTTGTGCAAAACCTCGCCGACATTGGCGGCAACGATGAAGAAGCCGGCCCGTTCGCCGAAATAGAGCAGCGCCGTTGCCAGCGAAACCGTCAGGGTGGTGACGCCGAGCGGGACGCCCAGAGCCATCAGCGCCAGCAGGCCGGCGACGATGAGCAGGGTGATAATTTCAATGCCCACCGCCGGCCTCCTGTTCGGTGCCTTGCGCCCACCGGATGATGTTGGCGACGAGTTGCAGCAGGTAGAGACCGCAACCGGCGATGATCATGGTTTTGAAATAAGTGGGCTGGGGCGAGTTGAAGGCGGAGCCGGAATATTCGATGCGGGCAAGCGCCCGTGCCGCCGGGCCCCAGAGGGCAAGGGTCAGCACCGTTACGGCGCCAGCAGCGATTAGCATCTGCAGCAGCCGGAAATAGTGCCAGACCCTGGGGCCAACCAGCAGCTCCATCATGGTGATGGAGATGTGACGATTACGTTTGGTGACATAACCGACGGCGAGCACCCAGGCGGTGGCGCACAGGGTCATCGCGATTTCGGTGGACCAGATGGTGGGGTGGTCGAAGCCGTAGCGCAGGACCACCTCAAGGGCAGAGACGGCGATACACACGAAAAACAGCACGGAACAGCCGTGTCCGATAAAGACACTGATCCCGTCCATGATGTCGGCATACCGCGACAGAAGACGTTTCATCGCTTTTTCCGGAAGATCGGGGGCCGGGCGCGCCGCAGCCGGCATAAAATCCGGCGGCGGCGCGCGGGTTCAGTCGGCAGGCCTTACTGCTTGAAAAGCCCGATCCTGGTCATGTAGGCGAGGTTGGCATCAAGCGCTTCCTTGGCCAACGGAGACTTCTGGGCGAAGGCTTCCCACTGCTTGCGGGCGACGACGCGCAGCTTGTCGCGGTCGGCCTGTGCCCAGTCGATGACATGCACCTTGCCGCCGGCTTCATCGCGTTTTGCAAGCGCCACATCTTCCTTGGCGACTTCCTTGGCCATGGCATACATCGCCTCGTACCACCAGTCGCGTAGCGCCTTCTGGTCAGCCGGGGAGATCTTCTCCCAGCGGGCATTGCTGATGGTGAACTGCATTGACGGCATCGAGTGGATGCCGGGGAACAGCGGATACGGTGCGACATTGTTGAGGCCGGTCGCATCGTTGTTCACATAGGCCGAAGCGTCGGCGGCATCGACGATGCCCTTTTCCAGCGCGCCATAGACTTCCGAGAACGGGATAGAGACCGGAGAGGCCCCGGCTGCGGCGAAGACGGCCGAGGCCAGACCTTCGGGCGCACGAATCTTCTTCCCGGCCAGATCCTCGAAGGTGCGGATGGGCACGCGGGCCGGCAGGGCTTCGCGGGAATAAGGGCCGCAGGCAACAACATGCACTTCACCGCCGGTAATGGCGTCGGACGCCTTCTGCATCACCGCTTCGCCGCCGCCATCCTGGCAGAAGCCGATCATCTGCTCCGGCGTGTCATAGCCGGAAATGAGATCGCCCATGATGGCGAAGGCCGGCTCGCGACCGGAGAAATAATTGACCGAGGTGAAATCGCCATCGAGTGCGCCGGAAGCAACGGCGTCGGGCGTGTCCTTGGAGGGGACAACCGCGCCGCTCGGCAGCAGGGTGATCTCGATACGCCCGCCGGTCATCTCCTTGATCTTCGGCAGCCAGGTCTTCGTCAGATACTGGGTCGAGAAGTCGCCGGCATTGAAGGATGTCTGGATGTTCAGCGTTTCGCCATGTGCCGCGCCTGCAAGGGCAGACACGGAGGCTGCCAGAACGGCAGTTCTCCAAAGGGTCATCATTTCCTCCCGTTTCGTGTTCTGACGGGGTTCGCCCCGTTCAACTGGAGAACTAATATATTAGTGTATCGACGTCAACGCTGTTGTAGAATGCCCGGCAACGGTTGCATTCGCTGATTGCTGGGAGAGCAGGTTTATGAGCCTTGGAGGCGCAAGGCTGGCCGATATTGAGGGGCCCTCGGGCGGGCTTCGTCCGGGTGCCGAAATCCGGCGCATTTCGGTTAGCCAGCAGATCCGTGAAGCCCTGCGCGAACGTATCGTCGCACTGGAATTTGTGCCCGGCCAGCATCTGTCCCGGGCCGAGATTGCCGATTTTTACGAGGTCAGCCAGACCCCGGTCCGCGATGCGATGATGAAGCTCGAGGAAGAAGGGCTTCTGGTCATTCATCCGCAGTCAAAAACGGCTGTTTCCAAGATCGATGTCGAGCAAGCGCGTGAAACCCAGTTCCTGCGCCTTTCCGTCGAGCTTGAGGTAACGCGGCGCCTCGCCCTTAACCCCGACAAGAAACATGCTGCAGGGGCCCGGCAGGTATATGCGCAGCAGGAAGCCGCCTTCGCAGGGGGCGATCTGGAGCGTTTTGCCCGGTTTGACCGGCTGTTTCACCAGCAGCTGTGCGAAGCGGCCGGCGTTTCCAACCTCTGGAAACTGGTCACCGCCCGCTCGGGGCATATCGACCGGTTGAGAAATCTGAATCTGCCGGATCCGGGCAAACCCGCTAACATCCTGCACTATCACAAGAAGATACTGGACGCGATCGAGGCGGGGGATCTGGCTGCTGCGGAAACCGCCGTGCGGGAGCATCTTTCCGGAACACTCTCGCAGGTCAGCCAGATCATCGCCCGGTATCCCTCCTACTTCTGAAGGCCCTTAGTTGCCGGCCTCACGGGCAGCGGCCTCGATCACGCCGGCCACCTGCCCGGCATGGGCAAGAAAGACGGCGTGGCTGGAGCTGATCTCCGTGACCTTGCTGCCGGCGCGGCTGGCCATCTCCCGCTCCAGGTCCGGGTTGATAGAGCGGTCATGGGTAGCGACCACCGCCCAGCTCTTCTTGGCGGCCCAGGCCGGGTTCCCGGCCTTGGTCACGAAGGCTTCCTTGGCGGCGAAAACCTGTGACTTTGCCATGAAGGCGGTCACGTCCTTCGGGGCGTCGGCGGCAAAGTCCGCGGCGAAGGCTGCCGGGTCGAGATAGAGATATTTGCCGTCCTTCGTTTCCTTGACGCTGTTGCCGGCCGGCGGCTTCGAACTGGCAAGATCGATCAGGCTTTCGCCCTTTGCCGGTTCGAATGCGGCGATATAGACGAGGCCCGCGACCTTCGGATTGTTGCCGGCATCGGTGATGACCATGCCGCCATAGCTGTGGCCGACCAGCAGCACCGGCCCTGCCTGCAGATCGATCACGCGGTTTGTCGCCGCCACATCATCCTCCAGCGAGGTGATCGGCTCCTGCACCACGGTGACATTGAAGCCCTGCTTTTCAAGCAGCTCGGTCGTCCGGCGCCAGCCGGATCCATCGGCAAGCGCGCCATGCACGATGACGATATTGTGGATGCCGGCGGCATGGGCGTTGAAGCCGGCCGTGGCCGTAAACAGGGCGAGCGCGGCCGCGCCAAGGATGTGTCTGGTCATCTTTAAAACCTTTCTTTCACTCTGGATGGAGAGGGGACTGGATTGCGGGGACGACACAGGGACCCCGCCGGGAGGGATCAGCCAAAGGTGAAGGCAAAAGCTTTCGCCCCGGGGTCGGTGAAGCGGATTTCAAAGGTATGGGCGCCGACGGGGCCCGCCTGCCGCACCAGCTGGTAAAGCCGGGTGTCGGTGATCGTGCCGAAGCCTTCGGCATCGGTATCGGTGCCGTGGTTCTTTCCGGGTGCCTTGCCATCAAGCGTCACCTGGAAATGCACCGGGCCGGCGCCGATACCCGGGCCGAGGACCAGATGCAGGTCGCGGGCGCTGAAACGGTAGGCGATGCTGCCGCCGGCCGGGCCTGAAGTGATGGCCTCCGCTCCTGCCAGCCAGGTGCCGGAGAGGCCCCACTGGTTAAGCCGCAGCATCGGCAGCGTGTACGTCTGGGTGGCATCGCTCCGCAGTCCCTGCGGCGAGGCGAAATCTGTTGCCTGCCGGTAGCCGAGATAGGTCTCGTCCGAACGAATTTCGTCAATGTCGGCGGCGACCTCGGTGCCGCGCGCCGCCGGGTTGACGACAGTATCCGCCGCCGGGCTGCTGCCGGCCTCGTGCAGCAGGTCCTGGATCGCCCGTTCGGTGCGGCGATAATCACCCTCGCCGAAATGGTGATACCGCACATGCCCCTGGGCATCGATCAGGTAGAAGGCCGGCCAAGAATTGTTATCGAAGGCATTCCAGACCCGGTAGTCGTTATCAATGGCAACCGGGTAACGGATGTCGAAGTCGGCGAGCGCCTTCTTCACATTGTCGGTGTTCTTCTCGAAAGAAAATTCCGGTGCGTGCACGCCCAGTACCACCAGTCCGTCGGCGGCATATTTTTCTGCCCAGGCCCGCGTGTAGGGGATGGCGCGAATGGAGTTGATGCAGGAATAGGTCCAGAAATTGACCAGCACGACCTTACCCCGCAGGCTCTCAAGGCTGAGGGGCCTTGAGTTGAGCCAGTCGGCAGCTCCATCGAAAGCCGGCGCCCGGCCTTCGTCCGGCAGGCTGCTGCGGAACGGCCTGCCGCCTGTTGTCGCCGTTGTCAGGCCCGCCGGACCCGCCGTACCGGCATAGGAAATCCCTGTCAGCAGGCTGGCGCCGAACCCGGCGGCTACTATGACTGCGCCCGCGAGCGCCGTGGCGCCCAGCAGCCGGCGCCGACGTTTTCCGGGGGCCGTGAAAGGTTTGAAGATCAGAAGCGTCATCATCTCTTCCTTGCGAAAGGCCGGCGTGGATGCCGGCCGGGTCGTCGGATGAGGCGCATCTGACAGGGCCGAGGTATCCCGAATGTGTCGGCAAGTCGGCCAAACTGTATCTGCCTGTAACAAGACGCCCGGCGACTACAAAGCGACACAACGGGCGCCAGAGGGCAGTAAAAAATTATTAACTTTCAAAAACTTGAACGATCTTCTTCACACGCCATCCTGCTTTGTACCGGAATGTATCAAGACCAGCCGGGCTTACATGCCCATGCAATTCTCCCTGCCCGGGACATACCGCCGATACATGCCGGCGGTTTGATCGGCCCTATCGACGGACGGCAGCCCCTCGCCGCATCCGCCCCGGGCAAATCCCCGGAAAACCCCCCGGGAAAACCCGATGACTGGAGAGAAAAATGGCTGAAGAAATCAACCGCGGCCGGCGCCTGTTCTGTGGTGTTGCCGCCGCTGCCGTGGCGGCAACGGAGCTCGGCCTGGTGCGCGCGGCACACGCCGAAAGCGCAGCCGGTACCGGCAGCCTTGGCAATACGGCTTTTGCACCGCTGAAGCAGGTGAAGGCCGGCGCCCTCAATGTGGCCTATGCCGAAGCCGGCCCGGCGTATGGCCCGGTCGTCCTGCTGGTGCATGGCTGGCCTTATGACATCTACAGTTTCGTCGATGTCGCCCCGCAACTGGCGGACGCTGGCTACCGGGTGATCGTGCCCTATCTGCGTGGTTATGGCCCGACCAGCTTTCTTTCCGCCGATACGCCGCGCAACGGCGAACAGGCAGCGATTGCGGTGGACATGATCGCGCTGATGGATGCGCTCAAGATCAGGCAGGCGCTGCTTGCCGGGTTTGACTGGGGCGCCCGCACCGTCAACATCATGGCCGCGCTCTGGCCGGAGCGCTGCAAGGCGATGGTCTCCGTCAGTGGCTACCTCATCGGCAGCCAGGAGGCGGGTCGCAAGCCCCTGCCCCCCAAGGCCGAGCTTTCATGGTGGTACCAGTTCTATTTCGCCACCGAGCGCGGCCAGGAAGGTTATGCCGCCAATCGCAAGGAGTTCGCCCGCCTGATCTGGCAGCTCGCCTCCCCACAGTGGAAGTTCGACGATGCAACCTTTGCCCGCTCGGCCGCCGCGCTCGACAATCCCGATCATGTGGCCATCACCATCCATAATTACCGCTGGCGTCTCGGCCTTGCCGAGGGGGAAGAGAAGTTTGCTGCTTTTGAAAAGCAGCTTGCCTCCGCCCCGCTCATCCAGGTGCCGACCATCACCATGGAAGGCAATGCCAATGGGGCGCCGCATCCCGAGCCGGGCAGTTATGCGAAGAAATTCTCCGGCCCCTACCAGCACCGCACGATCTCCGGAGGCATTGGCCATAACCTGCCGCAGGAAGCGCCAAAGGCGTTTGCCGAGGCCGTAATCGCCGCTGACCGGATGGCTTGATCCGGCTAAACTCGATTTCATATCAGCGGTTTGAAACCGGGGTGGGCGGATCAGGAAACCACCTGCCCCGAAGCTGCTTTCAGGGAAGGCGCAGATGGAACATGTCGACCATATCCTGATCGTCGATGACGACCGGGAGATCCGCGAGTTGGTGTCGACTTACCTCACCAAAAACGGGCTGCGGGCTTCCATTGCTGCCGACGGGCGCCAGATGCGCGCCTTTCTGGAAGCCAATACCGTCGATCTGATCGCACTCGACATCATGATGCCGGGTGATGACGGGCTGGTGCTTTGCCGTGAATTGCGGGCCGGAAAACACAAGGCGACCCCCATCCTGATGCTGACGGCGCGCAGCGACGAGATGGACCGCATCATCGGCCTTGAAATGGGGGCGGACGATTATCTCGCCAAACCATTTTCCGCGCGCGAGCTGCTGGCCCGCATCAAGGCCGTCCTGCGCCGCACCCGCGCACTGCCGCCCAACCTGCAGATCAGTGAGGCCGGGCAGCTGCTGGCCTTTGGCGAATGGCGGCTCGACACCGTTGCGCGCCATCTGATCGACAGGGAGGGCACCGAGGTCGCGCTCAGCGGCGCGGAATACCGGCTGCTGCGCGTTTTCATCGATCATCCGCAGCGTGTGCTGAGCCGCGACCAGCTGCTTAACCTTACCCAGGGGCGGGACGCCGAGTATTTCGACCGCTCCATCGACCTGCTGGTAAGCCGTGTACGCCAGCGCCTTGGCGATGATGCGCGCGAACCCACCTATATCAAGACGGTGCGCAGCGAAGGTTATGTGCTCTCCGTGCCGGTCGAGATTGTGGAGGAAAAGCGATGAGCCTTTCCGGTACGCTGGAGGTTGCCCTTACCCCCTCCTCGCGGCTGCGCCTGTGGCCCGGCACCCTGCGCGCGCGCATCTTCCTTATTCTGCTGGCGGGTCTTGCCGTTGCCTACGGGCTTTCCTTCAGCGTGCTTTATGCCGAGCGCTACATGTCCGCCAAGGCGGTGATGCTGGGCACGCTGGAAAATGATGTTGCCACCTCCATTGCCGTGCTCGACCGGCTGCCGCCTTCGCAGCGGGCGCCGCTGCTGGATCGCCTGAGCCGGGGCAACTACCGGTTCGTGCTGGGGCCGGGAGAAGCCGGGGTGCCGGCAACGTCGGACAAGGCGGCCGAGATCGGCGCCAAACTTGAAGATGCCGCCGGCCCTCAATTCCCGCTGCGCATCGAGATGATACCGGGGGAAGAACAGCGTTATCAGGCCCACCTCACTCTCAGCGATGGCGCGCCGCTTACCATCGACATCACGCCGCGCGGGGTGATGCCGGTTGCCGAGTGGCTGCCTTATGTCTTTGCCGTGCAGATGCTGCTGATCATCGCCTGCACCTGGCTTGCCGTAAGGCAGGCGATCCGCCCGCTCGGCCATCTTGCCGCCGCCGCCGACGCGCTGGACCCGACCCGAAAGAGCGGCCCGATGAGTGAAAGCGGTCCGAGCGAGGTTGCCCATGCCGCGCGTGCCTTCAATGCCATGCAGGGCCGCATTGCCCATTATCTGGAAGAGCGGGTGCAAATTCTGGCGGCCATCAGCCATGACCTGCAAACGCCGCTCGCCCGCATGCGCCTGCGCGCCGACCTCGCCGATGACAGTCCGGAAAAAACCAAGCTTCTCTCTGATCTGGGAGAGATCGAGCGGCTGGTGCAGGACGGCATCGCCTATGCGCGCAGCGCCCATGGCAATGCGGAAAAACCGGCCCGCATCGACCTTGCCTCCTTCATCGAGAGCCTTTGTTACGACTACCAGGATACCGGCCGGCCAGTCAGCCTCGTGTCGCTTGTCAACGGCACCGCCTATACCCGCCCGCATGCGCTGCGGCGCATCCTCAGCAATCTTCTCGACAATGCGCTGAAATTTGCCGGTGCTGCCGAACTTGCCGTCGAGCGCGGCTCCGCCGGCATCGTGCTGACGGTCATGGATCGCGGGCCCGGTATCCCGGACACCCAGCTGGAGGCCGCAATGCAGCCCTTCTTCCGGCTGGAAGGATCGCGCAACCGCGAGACCGGCGGCAGCGGCCTTGGCCTTGCCATCGCCCAGCAGCTGACAGCGGCCCTTGGCGGCCGCCTCAGGCTTTATAACCGCGAGGGTGGAGGTCTGGCGGCGGAGATCCGCCTGCCCTGAACGCCGGCTTTTCTGTCAGTCACTGTGTGCCACACGGCTCTTGCTACAGTCTGAGACAAATCGGCCCTGCGGTGAAACAGGCGCGATACAACAGGCGCCTAAAACTCACTCCATCAGCAAGGGCGGCAGCACGGGCCGCTGCCAGGAGTGATGACAGATGACGAAGATCGACAAGGTTCTCTACACCGGCAGGACGCACACCACCGGCGGGCGTGACGGCGTGGCCCGCAGCAACGATGGCGAGCTCAATCTCAAGCTTTCCTCCCCGGGCAGCAACCGCCCCGGCACTAACCCCGAGCAGCTTTTTGCCGCCGGCTGGTCCGCCTGTTTCATCGGCGCCATCGGCCTTGCCGCGGCAAAGCGCAAGCTGAAGCTGCCGAAGGACCTGTCGGTCGATGCCGAGGTCGATCTTGGCACCAATGCGGGCGGCTATCTGCTGGGCGCGCGCCTCACCGTCAACCTGCCGGGCCTGCCTGAGGATGTGGCCGGAGAGCTGGTTGTCGAAGCCCATGCGACCTGCCCCTATTCCAGGGCAACATCCGGCAATATCGCGGTCGAGTTCATCCTCAAGGTGTGAACCCGGACCCTCCGCGAGGAGGCGGTCGGCGGGGAGTCCCTGCCGCCGCCCGTCTCTCCCCCTCCCCTCGGGAGATTTTCCGATGAAACTCATCATTGCCGGCCTGCTGGGGGCCGCCGTCCTCGCCGCGCCCTGCGTTTACGAGCCCGCTTCGCGTGAACCCTCGCCGCTTGCCGGCGCGGTATCCCTCGCCCGCCTGCTCGTGCCCTGAACCCTCTCTTCCGGAGCCCGGTCATGAAGCTCTATCTGAATGAAATTTCATCCGCCACATCGCGGGTGCGCGTTGCCCTCGCCCTCAAAGACCTCAAGGTGGAAACGGTACCGGTCGGTATTCTGGGAGCGGAAGCCGAGAGCCGCCAGGGCGCCTACCGTGCCATCAACCCGCAGGGGCTGGTGCCGGCACTGGCAACGGAAGGCGGCGAGCTCATCACCCAGTCGCTTGCCATCATCGAATATCTGGACGAGCTGCGTCCCGAACCGGCCCTGCTGCCGGCGCGGCCGGAAGAACGGGCACATGCCCGTGCCATTGCCCTCGCCATAGGCGCGGATACGCACCCGCTGCTGACGCCCCGGGTTGCCCTGCAGCTTGGCGCCCGCTTTGCCGCCGATGGCGAGGCTATTGGCAGCTGGTGCCGCCACTGGATCGCGGAAGGTCTGGGCGCGGCGGAAAAGCTGATCGCCAGTCATCGCCGCGGCCCGCTCGCCCTTGATGATCAGCCGACGCTTGCCGACATCTTCCTCTTTCCTCAGGCGATCAGTGCCCGGCGCGCCGGTCTTGCTCTTGCCGAGTGGCCGACCATTGCCGAGGTGGTCGCCAATCTCGAAGCCATCCCGGCCTTTGCCGACAACGCCCCGGCGGCGCGGAAGTGATGCAAGCTAATGCCGGCGGAGGAGAAAGGCGGGCTCGTCAGCTGGCCTTCTCGTCCAAAGGAGCGGACGGGCGTTGTGCGGCCCATGTCAGCAGCGCATCCAGCGCCGGACACAGGGCCTGCCCCCAGTCGGTGAGGCGATATTCCACTTTGGGCGGCACCTGCGGATAGACGGTGCGGTGCACGATCCCGTCACTCTCCATCTGCCTGAGCTGCTGGATCAGCATCTTTTGCGAGATGCCGGGGATGGCGCGCTCCAGATCGGAAAAGCGCAACACATTGCCGCCGAAGAGATGGAAGAGGATGACCAGCTTCCAGCGGCCTTCCAGCAGCTTGAGCGCCTGCTCCACCCCTTCGGCAGCCGTTTCTCGCGTAAAGCCATGAGGCTTACTTTCTGGTAAGTACCCAACTTTTTCGTGCGTTCTTGTCATTTTGTAAGCGTAAGCGCATCCCGGGCATCAGGCAATTCATGAGGAGTGCGGGCGATACCGGAGAGGTTCCGGTCTAGCCTGCCCCTAGCGCCAGAAGGAAACAGGATGCCGCTTGATCTTCCCCCCATGCCCCAGGCCCGTTTCGATCTTGGCCTTGCCGGCCGCCGTGTCCTTGTGACAGGCGGAACGCGGGGAACCGGTGCTGCTGTCGCGGCCGCGCTGGCGGCGCAAGGCGCCCGGGTGCTGGCCGTTGCGCGCAGTCTGCCCGGGATGCAGCCTGCCGGCCTGCATTATCTGGCGGCCGATGCCACGACGGCCGCCGGCTGTGCGGCGATTGCAACCGCGGCCAGGGAGCAGTTCGGCGGCATCGATATCCTCGTCAATGTCCTGGGTGGCTCCTCCGCCCCGCCCGGCGGTTTTGCGGCGCTTGATGATGATATCTGGCAGCGCGAGCTTGATCTCAACCTGATGGCCGCCGTCCGGCTGGACCGGACGATACTGCCGGGCATGCTGGCGCAAGGGGCCGGCGTTATCCTGCATGTCACCTCCATCCAGCATGTCTTGCCGTTGCCGCAATCGACCACGGCCTATGCTGCGGCCAAGGCCGCGCTTTCTACTTACAGCAAGAGCCTGTCGAAGGAAGTAACGCCCAAGGGCGTGCGAGTGCTGCGGGTCTCCCCCGGCTGGATCGAGACTGAAGCGGCGGTTGGCCTTGCCGAGCGGCTCGCTGCGGAAGCAGGCACGGATTATGAGGGCGGCAAGCAGTTGATCATGCAGGCACTTGGCGGCATCCCGCTTGGGCGGCCTGCCAGGCCGCAGGAGGTCGCAGACCTGATTGCTTTCCTTGTGAGCCCCCTCGCCGCCGCCATTACCGGTACCGAAATTACCATCGATGGCGGCACCGTGCCGACGGCGTGAATGCCATCTTGTGTGTTCTTCACGGGTGAATTGTGGCAGGGCCCCTGCGTCAAAACGAAGCGAAACATCAGCCAACCCATTGATGTCAGGTATGAAAAGTGACGATCCGGTTGACCCCGACTATGCCGGAACCGGGGCAAAACTACGGAACGATCACGCAAGGGGGGTGTTGAGGAGTCATCAGGTCGACTGAACAAGGGACCGTTTCTGATGGCTGATGAACCCACCCTCCTGCGCACCCGCATTGCGGATGGCGCCACCATGCTGCTTGGCATCGTACTGGCCCTTATCGGCCTGGTGCTGGCCGTCGGTGGCGGCTGGCTCGTCAGCCTCGGCGGATCGCCCTACTATGTGCTGGCAGGCCTTGGCTTGCTGGTTTCCGGCTATTTTCTCTTTCGTCGCCATGTTGCCGGCGCCTGGGTTTATTGCGCTGTTTTCCTCGCAACACTCATCTGGGCGTTCTGGGAAGCCGGGCTCAATGGCTGGGCGCTGGTGCCCCGCCTCGTTGCGCCTTTCGTGCTGCTGGTTCTTGTCATCCTTGCCGCGCCGCGCCTGCGGCCGCTTTATCTGGCGCCGCGCGCGGCGCTTTCCGGTGCCGCCGGCAGTATCATCATCGCGATTGTCGTCGGTTTCGGCGTCGGTCATCTGCAGAAGAACCCACCGCCTGCGGCGATTCCCGGCCCGTCTGATGCGGCGATGGTCGATCCTTCCCCCGCCAGGACCGGCACCGACTGGCCTGCTTATGGCGGCACCTACAGCGCCCGGCGCTATTCGCCGCTTGACCAGATCACGCCGCAAAATGTCAGCCAGTTGAAGCGCGCCTGGGTTTTCCACACTCAGGATCTGCCGAACAACCAAACCCGGGACATGTACGGTGCCGAGAACACGCCGCTCAAGATTGGTGACAGCCTTTACCTCTGCACACCCAAAAACATTCTGATCGCGCTTGATGCCAAAAGCGGCAAGGAGAAGTGGCGCTATAATCCCAGCGTCTCGGACGAGTTTATCCCCTATACGGCAGCTTGCCGCGGCGTCGCCTATTATTCCATGCCGGGCGCCGACCCGGCCGCCACAGCCTGTGCCAATCGCATCATCGAGGGTACGCTGGATGCCAGGCTGATTGCCGTGGATGCAAAGGATGGCCGCCCCTGCGCCGATTTTGGTGAGGATGGCAGCGTCAATACCGCGCTCGGCATCGGCGAGAATGCCCCGGGCATGTATTCCATCACCGCCGCTCCCACCATCGTGCAGGGTGTGGTGATCACTGGCCATCAAGTGCTGGATGGACAGAAGCGTAACGCCCCCTCGGGTGTCATCCAGGGGTATGACGCGGCAACCGGCGAGCTCAAATGGGCCTGGGACATGGCGAAGCCCGACCTGACGGGTGTGCCGCAGGGCGATGATATCTATACTCGCGGCACGCCCAACATGTGGACGGCTGCGTCAGGTGATGAAGAACTGGGCCTCGTCTATCTGCCGCTGGGTGTTTCCGCCGTCGATTACTGGAGCGGCAGCCGCTCGGATGTAGAGAAAAAATTCGCAACCTCGCTGGTTGCCATTGATGTCCGGAGCGGCAAACCCGCCTGGCATTTCCAGACCGTGCATAATGACGTCTGGGACTACGATCTTGGCTCGCAGGCAACGCTTGTCGATTATCCCACCGATACCGGCACCGTGCCCGCGCTGCTGCTGCCGAGCAAACGCGGCGATATCTTCGTGCTCGACCGCCGCACCGGCAAACCGCTGGTGGGGGTAGAGGAGCGCGAGGTGCCGCATGGCGGCGTGGAGCCGGGAGAACGCTCCCCCACCCAGCCTTTCAGCCTCTATCACACACTGGCCAAACCGGATCTGACCGAGAAGGACATGTGGGGCATGTCGCCGATCGACCAGATGGTGTGCCGCATCGAGTTCCGCCGGGCGAGTTATGACGGCATCTTCACCCCGCCGACCACCGATCGGCATTGGGTCGAGTATCCGGGTTATAACGGCGGTTCGGACTGGGGCGGCATTGCTGTCGATCCTGGCCGGGGTGTGATCATCGCCAATTATAACGACATGCCCAACTACAACCGGCTTGTTCCGCGCAAGGAGGCCGATGCCAAGGGCTGGAAGCCGCGTGGTGAAGCCAGGGGCGCTCTCGGCGGCGCGGAAGGCGCGGGCGATCCGCAGGCCGGCACGCCCTATGCCATTGATGTGAACGCGGGCTGGCGCCTGCCTTTCACCGGGCTGCTGTGCAAGCAGCCGCCTTATGGCGGTATCCGCGCCATCGACCTCAAGACCGGCAAGACGCTGTGGGACCGGCCGCTGGGTGAAGCGCGCACCAACGGGCCCTTCGGCATTCCCTCCATGTTGCCTGTCACCATCGGCACGCCCAACAATGGCGGCGCAGTGATCACGGCAGGCGGTGTGATCTTCGTCGCAGCCACCACCGATAATCTCATCCGCGCCATCGACATGAAGACGGGCAAGACCCTGTGGACGGATGTGCTGCCGGCCGGCGGCCAGGCAACGCCGATGACCTATGAGATCGGCGGCAAGCAGTATCTCGTGATCATGGCCGGCGGCCACCATTTCATGGAAACGCCGATTGGCGATGAACTCGTCGCTTACGCCCTGCCCTGAGCAGGCGGCACGGGCCGGGATACAGACGGAAGCGGCATCAGCTTCGGGCATCCGCCGGTTTCCCGGCCCGGCGGCGCCAGGTGTCGGCGGACTGCGGCTTGACGAACAGCATGGTGATTTCGGGATGATCGGCACGCAGCCGCTCTTCAAGCCGCTCGATGCTGCGTTCGATGACCGGGGCCGTTGCCTCGTCATGAAATTCGGCACTCAGTGCCACCATGACCTGATCCGGGGCCAGATGCGCCGTTATCAGGCCGTTGACGCGCTGGATCGCCGCATCCGCATCGAGGGCGGCGACGATCTGCCGGGCAAGGACGGGGCTCGCCTGCTCGCCGATCAGCAGGTCCTTGCTTTCGCGAGCCAGAAACCCGGCGGTGATCGCCAGAACGAGCCCGATGGCAAGCGAGCCGACACCATCCAGCGCCGGCAAATTGAAACTGTCGGCGGCGGCAATGCTGGCAAAGGCGATCACGATGCCGACAAGCGCCGCTGAATCCTCGAACAGTACGGTAAAATCGGTCGGGTCCTTGCTTTGGCGGAAGGCGGCAAAATAGCCGAGCTTGCCCTTGCGTGCCCGAAAGCGCCGCAGGGCGATGACCCAAGAGAAACCTTCAAACAGAAAGGACAGTGCCAGGACGCCATAATTGGCAAGAACGTGCTTCACCGGCTCGGGCCGCAGCAGGTGGGTGACACCCTCGTAGAAGGAAACGCCGGCACCGAGGGCGAAGATCATGACCGCGACAATGAAGCTCCAGAAATAAAGTTCGCGCCCATGTCCGAGCGGATGGGTGTCGTCGGGCGGCAAGGCGGCGCGGCGCAGCCCGTAAAGCAATAGCAATTCATTGCTGGTATCCACCAGCGAATGCACCCCTTCGCTCAGCATGGACGCGCTGCCGGTCACCGCTGCCGCAAGGAATTTGGTAATGGCGATCAGCAGATTGCCGGCCAGTGCCGCATAGATCGTCTTGCGGGAATCCGAATGTCTTGCAGCCATACCGCTTGCCTTGCCTTCCAGTATCAATCGTGCGGGAAATCAGCCTTGTGCTGCCCCTGAAACAGCTGCCGTCCGTCGCCGGTTCCGGCGAGGCTGTCATTGCCGACGGGATGCGCGATCGTGTCCTTCGGGTTGCCTCAAGTCGCGGGCCTCGCGGGGCACACGGCGGTCAACCACCTTCGACAGGGTCAGTCCCTGAACGACGACGCTGAACAGCACCACGCAGTAGGTGGCCACCAGAATGGGCAAACGGGCTTCACCGGCCGGCAGGGACAAGGCGAGTGCCACGGAAATGCCGCCCCTCACCCCGCCCCAGGTCATGACCGGAATGGTTCCTTTGACGAACGGACGAAACCGGTCGAGCAAAGTGACCGGAATGCTGACCGCCATGAAGCGCACTGCCAGGGCAAGCGGCACCACGCCAAGAGCGATCCAGCCCAGCCGGGGCACGAAATTGAGCACCAGCACTTCAAGCCCGATGAGCAGAAACAGAAGTGCATTGAGAATGTCATCCACCAGCGTCCAGAAACCGAAGACATAACGCCGGGTAAGGGTGCTCATTGCCGTATCGGCACCGTGGTTGCCGATAATGACACCGGCGACGACCACGGCAATCGGGCCGCTCATATGCAGACGGCTGGCCAGTGCGTAGACCCCCATCACCAGTGCCAGCGAGATCATCACCTCAATGGAGTAGTCGTCGAGCGCGCGCATTGCCCGGTACGCCAGATATCCGGCAGCAAGGCCCAGGAAAGCCCCGCCGCCGGCCTCAAGCAGCAACAGTCCGGCCCCCTCGAGAAGGCCCGGCGCGCTGTTTGCGGCCGCAGATTGCAGCAACACAGTGAAGAGAACGATGGCCACGCCGTCGTTAAAAAGCGCCTCTCCGGCGATATCCATCTCCAGCGGGCGGGGGATGCGCGCCGATTTCAGGGTTGCCAGGACGGCGATCGGGTCGGTCGGCGCGACAATGGCGCCGAACACCAGCGCCCAGTCGAAAGGAAGGGGAACCCCGCAGAGCTTCGCCAGCCCCCATAGGCCGCCCCCCATGAGCAGTGTCGACAGGATGGTGCCAAAACTGGCCAGCGCCCCGATTACCGGCGCGCGGTCACGCAATTGTCCGATATCGACATTGAGCGCTCCGGCAAACAGCAGGAAAGAAAGCATGCCGGTCATCACTGTCTCATAGAGATCGACCTGGGCAATGGCGGCGGAAAGTATCTTTGCAATCGAAAGGCCGGGAAACAGCGCCGCGGTCAGCGTCAGCAATAACGAAACGGCGACGCCGATGACGAGCAGGCCTATATTGGCCGGCAGTCCCAGAAGTCGGTGATTGAGCCAGGCGAAGGTGGCCGTCAGAACCAGAAGGGCGGCGATCAGCTCGAACAACGACAGCATGGCGGTGTGGTGTCTCCCCTGAAAGGCGGCTGGTTCACCAAAATCGGCGCGATGCGGGTTCTGATGCGGCGTGGGTCCGGTCAGGCCACCCTTAAAGGCAACTCCGGTTGCCGCGGGATGTATCCCGATTTTTGCCAATGCCAGGAGACAAAGGCCCATGACGACCATTCTGCTTTTCCACCACGCCCATGGCCGGACGGCGGGTTTTCTTGCCTTCGCGGACGCCCTGCGCGGCGCCGGGCATGAGGTGGTAACGCCCGATCTTTATGAAGGGCAGGTCTTTGCCGACCTCAGCGAAGGCGTGGCTTTCGCGCAAAGCATCGGCTTTGGAGAGATCATCCGGCACGGCCGTGCGGCGGCCGAAGCCCTGCCGGCCGGTATCGTCTATGCCGGTTTTTCTCTCGGCGCACTGCCAGCGCAGGCGGTGGCGCAGACAAGGGCCGGCGCGCGGGGCGTGCTGCTTTTCCATGGCGGCGAGCCGGCCGCCGAATTTTCCGTCGGCTGGCCGCCCGGCCTGCCGCTGGAAATACACACGGCGGAGGCTGATCCCTGGATGGATATGGACCGCACGCGCCAGCTCATCGATGCCGCGACAGTGGTCGCGGCAACCCGGCTCTTTATCTATCCCGGCAGCGGCCATCTCTTCGCCGATCCGGGCTCCGGCGACTATGACACCGGCTCGGCGGGGCTGCTGCTCGGCCGCACGCTCGATTTTCTCGCCCGGATCGGTGATTGAGCCTCAGTCTGTCGCCAGCGTCAGCCCGCTTTGCTTGTCGAAGAGATGGATGTGCGCTTCATCGGCGGCGAAACACACCGCCTCCCCGGGCCTCGGGCAGACGGTGGCCTTGACCTGCGCGCCGATCTCGATGCCGCCGAAGAGAAAACTCACCAGCGCATCATTGCCGTGGAATTCCACGAGATCTGCCGTACCGGCAAGCAGGTTCGCGCCGGCGCTGCCGGGTTCCACGGCGCGCAGGTCCGGCGGGCGGATACCAAGTACGGCCTTCGCCCCCGGCTTCAGGGCAAAACGCGCCCCTTCGATGGTAAAGCGTCCGCCGGCACTCTCCAGCACCCAGCCCCCGTTGCCACCGGCGCCATCGCCTTTGGCAATGGTCACGTCGATAAAGTTCATGTTGGGCGTGCCGATGAAACCGGCGGCGAACAGCGTGCGCGGCTTGCCATAAATTTCGGCTGGCGTACCCACCTGCTCGATGGCGCCGGCCCGCATCAGCACGATGCGGTCGGCCAGCGTCATCGCTTCCAGCTGGTCATGCGTCACATAGATGGTGGTGGTCTTGAGGCTCTGGTGCAGGCGCGCGATCTCGACGCGCATGTGGTTGCGCAGCTTGGCGTCGAGGTTGGAGAGCGGCTCGTCGAAGAGGAAGACCTCCGGCGTCTTGATCATGGCGCGGGCAATCGCCACGCGCTGCTGCTGGCCGCCGGAAAGGGCGGCCGGCTTGCGCTCGAGATAGGGCTCCAGCCCCAGCGTGGCGGCGACGGTGCGGATGCGCTCTGCAATCTCCGCTGCCGGCACCTTCATGCGTTTGAGGCCGAAGGCGATGTTGTCGTGGATCGTCATATGCGGATAGAGCGCATAATTCTGGAACACCATCGCCACGCCGCGCTCGCGCGGCTCCAGATCGTTGACGCGGATGCCGCCGATGGTGACGTCACCGCCCGAGATCTCCTCAAGCCCGGCGATCATGCGCAAAAGCGTGGATTTTCCGCAGCCGGAGGGCCCGAGGAAAACGATGAACTCCCGGTCGGCGACGGCAAGGTTGAAATCCTCGATCACCTTGACCGAACCATAGGCCTTGTCGACGCCGGAACAGATGATGGCTGACATGGGCTTACTCCCCGCTTTCCATCACGATCTGCAGCTTGACGTCGGCGGGCCTTGCCGCCGCCGCTCGCTTGAACGCCTCGATACTGTCGCGGAACCTGTAGGTGTCGGCGATCAGCGGCTTGAGGTCGACCTTGCCTGAGGCAATCAGCTGCAGCGCCCGATCGAAAATGTTGGCGTAGCGGAATACGGTTTCGATGCGCACTTCCTTGGAGATGGCACCGGCCACATCGAAGGCCACACGCTCCACCGGCAGGCCCACCAGCACGATGGTGCCGCCCGGCCGCACGAGGGAGAAAATGCTGTCGAAGGCCTTCGGGCTGCCGCTCGCCTCGAAGACGATATCCGCGCCCCAACCGTCGGTTTCCGCCGCGATCACCTCGGCAAAGTTTTTCTCGCCGATATTGACCGGGATGATGCCGGGGTAGGAGCCGGCAATCGCCAGCTTCTCGGCGCTGAAATCGGAGATGTAGACACGGGCGCATCCGCCGGCGAGCGCGGCCAGTGCCACCATGATGCCGATGGGGCCGCAACCGCTGACAGCCGCCACATCGCCCGGCGTGATCTTCGCCCGCGCCGCGGCCTGCATGCCGATGGCGAAGGGCTCCACCATCGCGCCTTCGGCAAAACTCACACTGTCCGGCAGCTTGTAGGTGAAGGCGGCCGGATGCACGACGGTGGGGGTAAGCACGCCATGGATGGGCGGCGTTGCCCAGAAGCGCACCGCAGGGTCGACATTGTAGATGCCAAGCTTGCTGGCGCGGGACGAGAGGTCCGGCACGCCCGGCTCCATGCAGACACGGTCGCCCACGGCAAGGCCCAGCACGTTGGCGCCCACCTCGGTAATGACGCCGGCGGCCTCGTGCCCCAGCACCATCGGTGCGCGCACCACATAGGGGCCGATGGCGCCGTGGGTATAATAATGCACGTCGCTGCCACAGATACCGACGGTGTGGATGGCGATCTTCACTTCGTCGGCGCCAACTTCCTGCGGCAGATCGATATCCCGCAGCGACAGCACGCCTTTTTCTTCAAGCACCAGGGCTTTCATGGTGGTTTCCTTCGGTATCATCAATTCTTGCGCCGGAACGCGCTGTTGAGCATGCCGCTGAGGATGCCGATGAGCAGGAGCGGCGGAATGGAGAGCAGGACGACCGAGGCATTGAGGATGCCCCAGGGCACGTCGCGGCCAAGCTGGGTCAGCTCGGAGGCGACGATGGGCAGCGTCTTGGCGTCCGATGTGGTCAGCATCAGTGCGATGAGAAACTCGTTCCACACCAGCACGAAGCTGAAGGCGATGGCGCCGATGAGCGAGCGCGAGGCAATGGGCAGTGCAATGCGGAAGAAGATGGCATAGGGGCCATATCCATCCACCCGCGCCGCCTCCTCCACCTCGCGCGGCACACGCTGGAAGGCCGGCACGCTGAGCCAGATGACCGTCGCCAGCGTCAGCAGTGTGTAGGTGACGATCATGGAAAGGCGCGTGTCGTAGAGGCCGAGTTCCAGCCAGATGACCATCAGCGGAATAGCGACCGCTACCGGCGGCAGGAAACGCAGGGAGAGGACGAAGAACTGGATGTCCTTGGCCCATTTTCCGGGATAACGCGCCAGCGCATAGGCTGCCGGCAGACCCAGAATGGCGCCGATGGCGACTGCGCTGCCGGAAATGACGAGCGAGTTGGTCAGCCCCTGGAAGACGCTGCCCCGCCCCAGCACATAGGCAAAATTGTCGAGCGTGGGGGTGAAGAAGAAGAGCGGCGTGGGGGTGACGATATCGACCCGGTTCTTGAAGGCGTTGAGCGCCGTCCACAGGAAGGGAAACACTGCCGAGAAGGCGGCCAGCGCGAGGATGAAACGGCCGACGAAGCGGCCCTTGCGGCGCACGCTCATGCCCTTGTCCTCTTCCAGATCACGGTAAAGACGATGGAGGTGGCGATCATCATCAGGACCGCCATGCCGGAGGCGTAGGAGATGCGTCCGGATTCAATGAAACCTTGCGAGAAGGCATACATGTCGAGCGTCTCGGTGGTGATGCCCGGCCCGCCGCGCGTCATCACATAGATGAGGTCGAAGGCGCGCAGGGATTCCACCATCTTGACGAAGGCGAGCGAGATGAGCGGCGCCTTGAGCATGGGAATGGCGACATAGGCATAGACCTGCCAGGTGCGCGCATGATCAAGCCGCGCGGCCTCGAAGGGCTGCGGTGGCAGCGTTTCCAGCAGCTTCAGCACGATGACCGCGAAGAAGAGCCCCCATTGCCAGATATCGACGAGAGCGACGGTGCCGAGCGCGGTTGCCGGGTCCGACAGCAGGTCGAGCGGCTGGCCGGTGATGGCCTTGTAAGGCCAGGTAATGATGCCGTAGAGCGGGTGAAAGGCGAATTTCCACACGAAGGCGGCGGAGACACGCGGCAGGATCACCGGCGTCAAAAACATCAGTGACAGCGCACTGCGCCAGCGCGGGCCGGCATATTCGAACATCAGGATGCCGATGAGGAGTGCGACGAGCAGCGTAAGGCCGACGGTCAACACTTCCCAGGTCAGCGAAACGCCGATGGCATTCACGAAACGCCGGTCGGAGAACAGGGCGAGATAATTGTCGAGACCAACAAAACGCCCGTCCGGGCGGCTCAACTCCCGGTCCTGAAACGAGATGAAGACGGCAAAGACCGTTGGCACCAGGGCCAGGACGGCCAGGATCAGCAGCGCCGGCGACAGGAAAACGGCCGGCAGGGTGCTCTTGTGTTTCACTAGCGAATGCTCCCGCGGGCGGGTGGCACCTTCCTGGACGGAAAAATCCCGGCAGGCTCCTTGAGGCAGCCTGCCGGGCTCCGAGGTCAGGAGGAGAGGTTATTGGCCGCGCGCGACCAGTTGTTTGGCAAAGTCATTGAGCTCGTCGAGGCCGCCCTTGATGTCGGTGCGCGTACCCGTCACCAGCTCTTCAAGGATGATGCCCCACCGGTCGCCCAGTTCCGGCCACAGCGGGCTCTGCCAGAAATTGACTGCCGTGACCTTGCCGGTATCGGCCAGGGCCTGGCCGAGATCGGGGCCATAGAGTTCGGCGAACTTCTTGCTGGCAAACACGCTGCTGCGGTTCAGCTCGCTGAACTGATGTTCCTCAAGGCGGCGCTGCTCATTCTCCTTTGAGGTCGCCCAGGCGATGAAGAGGCCGGCGCATTGCTTCGAGACCTCGTCCTTGTTGGCCTTGGTGCCGATGGCGAGGCCATGGCCGTATCCACCGCCGGTGAGCGGGCTGGGCGGCGGCAGGTAACCGATCTTGTCGGAGACCTGCGACTGCTTGGGATCGAGCGCCATGCCGACGAGCGGCGTGGATTCCGTCAGCATCGCCACCTGACCGGAGGTGAAGGCGCCGACCGCCTCGTCCCAGCTGCCGGTCTGGGTGCCGGGAGCGGAATATTTGAAAAGCTCAAGATAGGTCTCGGTCGCCTTGACGGCGGCATCGCTGTCGAAGACCGGCGTATTGCCATCGAACCACTGGCCGCCGAAGCCCTTGAAGAACGGCATCCAGCGCCAGACATTGGCGCCCGAACCGCGCTGGCCGCGCAGTGCCGTGCCATAGATGCCTTTGTCCGGCTGGTTCAGCTTCTTGACCGCGGCGATATAGTCATCGAGCGTGCGCGGCGGCTGGATGCCGGCGGCTTCCAGCAGATCCTTGCGATAGACCATCAGGTCACCGCCGCCGGTCAGCGGGGCAAACCACACCTTGCCGTCATAGGTCGCAACCGCCCGGCGGCCGGGGTCGAAATCGTTGTAATCATAGTCCTTGGGATAATAGTCGAGCAGCGGCGCCACCCAGCCGGACGAGGCGAAGAGCGCCACGTTGGCTTCGTCAATATAATACACATTATAGCGGCCGATGGTCGACGCATCCGCCTTGGTCTTGGCGCGGCGATCATTCTCATTGAGATAATCGATCTGGAAATTCGCCCCGCCGCTCAGCTTGGCAAATTCGTCGCGATATTTGTCGAGCAGGGTCAGACCGTCACGCGGCTGGGCCAGCACCTTGATGGTGCCGGAGCATTCAGCAGCAGAGGCTGCAAGGGGCATGGCGCCCGAGACAAGGCAAACCAACGCGGCGCCCGAGAGGAGCGCTGTTACGCTTTTCATCACTGGACCTCCCTATTTTATCTGTTTTTTCAGCGGGCCTTTTGATGCAGACACGCTGCGGCCTTTCCGGCGGCCGGCGTTGCCAGCCAATCGCGGGGCCAATTCTAGGGAGGTTTGGCTGCGGCGAACTAGCGCGCGCTATGCGCCAGATCTATACTTTCATGCGCATCGGAAGCGCTTTCCGGGCTGGTGCGAACCGGTCGGCGGTGAATTGCCAGGCGCCTGTAGGCGGAGGGCGTCATGCGATGGTGGCGCAGGAAAGTACGATTGAAATTGGAAATGTTGAGGTAACCGACCTCAAAGCAGATCTCGGTAATCGGCATGTCGCTTTCCGTCAGCAGCTTGCAGGCTTGCCAGATGCGCAGCTTGTTGACGTGGTCGGTAAAGCTGTTGCCGGTGTTCTTTTTGAAAAACCGTGAAAAGGCGCTCTCGCTCATGCCGGAGAGTGCAGCGACATCGGCAAGATGTATCTCGCTGGCCAGGTGCTCGAAAATATAGATGAGCGCGCGCTGCAGGGTATCCAGCGTCTCGGCATCCAGCTTGGGGGCGAATTCCGGCGAGGAGAGGATTTCATATTCCTCGGTGCTGCTCAGCAGGGCCAGCAGCCGGATGAAGAGGGCAAAGCGGGAAAAGCCGGAGACGGTGCCCATTTCCTCCACAAGGCGGCGCGCTTCCACCAGTGTCTGGCCGGAGAAGATGAGGCCGCGCTCTGCCCGCAGGAAAAACTCTTCCAGTTGCCCCAGCTCCGGCAGGGTTTCGGCAATCCCCAGAATGCGATCCGCATCAAACTGAAGCACGATGTCCCGGCCCTTGATGATCTCGCCCGGCCGCGTGGCCGTGACCCAGTCATGCGGCAGATTGCGGCCGACGACGGTCAGATAACCGGGCTGGAACTCCCCGATATAGTCACCGACAAAGGCCATGCCGGAGGCATTGCAGATGAGGTGGATTTCCACCTCGGGATGGAAGTTCCATACATTGCGCTCCCACGGATAATCATCGACCCGCCAGACAAAACTTTCGTCGGCCTCCGGCACGATATGCTCGAAAGTCGGCAGGTTGGCCGCCATTGAGGCCGCCTTGATGCCGAGCGCCTCATGCGCCCGGGCAAGTTTGCGCGTGTTGTTCATTGCGGCCGCTCCTCCTCCAGGCTTGTCCGCAACCGGCTTTATCGCCTTGTCCCGGGAGAAGATCACTCAAGGGTGAAGCTGCCTTCTCCAGCGGCCTGATACTGGATCACACGCCGGAAATCCTGACAAGCAAGCCTGGCTGGCCAAAGGCGCCTTAACCGGCCACTACCCGCGCCCTGCCCGCCCGTTTGGCTTCATAAAGCGCCCCGTCAGCCTGCTCGATGAGCTGGACCGGGCCGCTATCGCCCTCCGGCGGCAGTGTGGCAACGCCGATGCTGACGCTGAGCACACTGCCCTCTTGCGGCATGCTGTGGGGGATGGCCAGGGCCTGAATGCTCTCCAGCACGCGGGCCGCGACCCGCTCTGCGCCGTCAAGCGGGGTCCCTGGCAGGATGATGGCAAATTCCTCGCCGCCATAACGGGCGGCGAGATCCGGTGCCCGGCCGCAATTTTCATGCAGCACCCGCCCGACACGCCGCAGCACGTCGTCGCCGGCGACATGGCCGAAGCGGTCATTATAAACCTTGAAATAGTCGACATCGATCAGCAGCAGTGACAGCTCGTCCTGCATGCGCTGCGAGCGGCGCCATTCCATCTCGAGATATTCGTCAAAATGCCGGCGGTTGGCGAGGCCGGTCAGCCCGTCCGACTTCATGAGCCGTTCAAGCTCGAGATTGGCTTCCACCAGCTTGCGCTGACTGTCACGCAGCGCCCTGAACGCCTCGTCGCGCTGTTGCAGGGCGATGTACGAACGTGAGTGGTAGCGCAGACGGGCAATAAGCTCGATGGTGTCGGGCAGTTTTACCAGATAGTCATTGGCGCCGGCGGCGAAAGCAGCGCTCTTGACCTTCGCGTCTTCCTTGCTGGAGAGCACGAGGATCGGCAGGTCCCTGAGCTGCGGGTTGGCGCGGTATTGGGCCACCAGCTGCAACCCGTCGACGCCCGGCATGATAAGGTCTTGCAGCAGCACGGTCGGCTGCAGCTGTTCTACCAGGTCCAGCGCCTTTGCCGGATCGATGCAGTAGTGAAATTCTATATCGGCTTCACTGGCAAGCGCCCGGCGGATCGCCTCGCATACCATCACCTGATCATCGACCAGCAGCACCAGAATGGTGCTGTCGGCAGCATGGCCTGTCGCCTGTTTTGCCACCTGCTGGACGGGTAATTCCATCACCTGCATGCCCTTTACTTTCCGATCGAGCGCATCTTGTCATGTCGGTGCATGAGGCAGGGTTCAGGCAATCGCCTCGACCAGTCGGGGGGCAATTCGCTGCAACGGCAATATCTCCGTCGCAGCTCCAATCTCGAACGCCGCCTTGGGCATGCCGTACACCGCGCTGCTTTCACGGTCCTGTGCGATGGTCAGGAAGCCGTTTTCACGCATGTGTTTGAGGCCCAGGGCACCGTCCCGTCCCATTCCGGTCAGCAGCACGCCGAACGCATCTCCGCTCCAGTTCTCTACTATACTGTCGAAAAATACATCTATCGATGGCCGATAGATGTAATTTTGCGGTGCAGAAGAATAGGCGAGTGTGTTGCCAGGCTCGACCCGCAGGTGATCACCGGTTCCGGCAAGGAGCACTTCGCCGGCGGTGGGACGGTCGCCTTCCCTGGCGACCCGCACCGGAAGCGGCGAGGTGGTGCCGAGCCATGCAGCCATGTCGGCGGCAAAAACGCTGTCGACATGCTGGACAATGGCAACCGAGCCGTCGAAATCCGCCGGCAGTTGCCGGAGCAGGCTTTCCAGCGCCATGGGCCCCCCTGCAGATGCGCCGATAGCAACCAGTGGCGCCCCTGCCCTCGCGCCATGCCGGGGCTGGCCGCCGGCCGGCCTGTTACGGCGAACGCCCTGGCCGACAAGCCAGCCGATATTGTTGATCTTGTTAAGCAGTGCCTCGACATCGGCGCGGCCGGACTGGCCGATGGCCGGCGTGCGCACCACGTCCATGGCGCCATGGCCCATCGCCTCGAAGACGTGGTTCATGTTGCGGTCGATGTCGGAGGTAACCAGCAGGATGGCGCAAGGGGTAGCCGTCATGATGCGGCGGACAGCCTCTGCCCCGTTCATCTCGGGCATCAGCAGATCCATCAGCAGCAGGTCGGGCGTTTCCGCCGCACAGCGGCTCACCGCTTCGACGCCGTTGGCAGCCTCCCAGACCACACTGTGGGCCGGCTCGGCGGCCAGTGCCCGGCGCAGGGCCGCGACGGCCAACGGCATATCATTGACGATACCGATCTTCATCCAAGCGCAGGCCCGATCAAACCATGGACTGCGTCCAGCAGGGTCTCGTCATGGAAGCTGGCCTTGGCGAGATAGTAGTCGGCGCCTGCCTCCAGCCCGCGCTGGCGGTCCTGCTCGCGGTCCTTGTAGGACACTACCATTACAGGCAGAGACTGCAGTCGGCTATTTCCACGTACCCGGGTAACCAGCTCGATGCCGTCCATGCGCGGCATATCGATATCGGTGATCAGCAGATCGAACTGCTCGGCCTTGAGGGCGTTCCAGCCATCGATGCCATCGACGGCTACAGCCACGTCATAGCCCCGCCCTGCCAGCAACTTGCGTTCCAGCTCACGCACCGTCAGGGAATCGTCGACCACCAGCACCCGCTTGCGGGCAACGGCATTGTCAGAACGCCCCTGCCCGCCAACCCGCTCCAGCGTGCCGGAACCGAGCAGGCGTCCAACGGTGCCCAGCAGATCCTCCACATCGAGGATAAGCGCCGGCCGGCCGTCCTCGAGCAACGCGCCGGCAGAAACATCCCGTATCTTGCCAAGGCGCGGGTCGAGCGGCAGCACCACCAGATTGCGCTCGCCGAGGAAACGATCGACGGCGAGGCCATAAGTCGTCTGCCTGTCTCCGACGAGCACCACCGGAATGCCTGCGGCATCCACTTCACCGGCCGGGCGCTGCAGCAACTGGCTTGCCAGCACAAGGCCGAC
Source organism: Radicibacter daui (assembly GCA_030657355.1). GTDB lineage: Bacteria > Pseudomonadota > Alphaproteobacteria > Radicibacterales > Radicibacteraceae > Radicibacter > Radicibacter daui. The sequence goes on along the minus strand of CP131057.1, from coordinate 441,202 downwards.
ATGTTTGCCCTCGTGCCAGAAATGCTGCCGGCCCTCGAGCTGCACGATCCCGTCAGGTTGCAGGCGGATCATGCGGTCAATATGAGTCAGCGGGAAGGCATAGGCCTCGCCGCCAATCTCAACCAGCAGGCTGCGGATCACGGAGAGGGTGAGCGGGACTTCCAGATGAAACTGGCTGCCGAGCCCCGGTTCATGGGTCATATGTAGCCCGCCGCGCAGCTGGCGCAGGTCATGCTGTACGGCATCCAGTCCGACACCGCGGCCGGAGATGGCTGTTACCTCTCCCCGCATGCTGAAGCCGGGCAGGAAAAGGAAAGCCAGCAGCTCTTCCTCTTCCATCAAGGCGGCAGTTTCAGCCCGCGCGTAACCGCGCTCGACAACAAGGCCGCGCAGCCTTTCCAGATCGACGCCGGCGCCGTCATCCGCCAGTTCAAGCACCAGCATGCCGGCATGATGGCGGGCGGTGAGGAGCAGGCGCCCCTCCTCTGCCTTGCCGCGCCGGCGGCGCTCTTCCGGTGCTTCGATCCCGTGATCAACGGCGTTGCGCAGCAGATGCAGCAGCGGTGCATCCAGCCGCTCCAGCACATCCCGGTCTACCTGGGTGGAGCCGCCAACGATCTCCAGCCGCACCCTCTTGCCCAGTTCCTGCCCGAGGTCGCGTACCATGCGCTGCCAGCCGGCGGTGATTTCCGAAAAGGGTCGCATGCGCGAGCCGAGCGCCGCATCGTAAAGCTGCTTGCCGCGCCGCTCTCCGGCCCAGGCAAAATCGTCAAAGGCCTCAATATGCGTCTGCATATCCTGCTGCCCGGCGGCGAGCAGCCGCTGTAGCTCCTCGATAAGGGCACGGGCCTGGGGGGCGAGATCGTTAAGGCTGGTGGTCTCGCGCAGGGCCGCAAAGACGCGGGCCACGTCCTTCTGCCCTTGCTTGATCCGGTCAAGCGCTGTTCGCAGTGCCTTGACCCGCTGGAACTCGACAAGGGATTTGGCGGAAATATCCAGCAGATGGTCGAGATTTTCCGTCGAGACCCGCAGGAGCTTGGCGCCGGCCGGTTCGGCTGGTGCCCGGTCCGCCGCAGGAGCTGCTGCTACCGTTGGCGCCGGGCCAGAGGCGGACACCTGTGCAATGACAGCCTCTCCTGCCAGCAGGGCCTTCAGCCTCTCCGTCAATGCGCCCGCTGCCGCAAGGCTGTCCGCTCCGGCGTCGCTGCCAAGGCGCAGCAGCATATCGGCGCCTTGCAGCAGCACATCGATATGCGGGGTGGACAAGGCGAGCCGCCCTTCCTGAGCGGCCACCAGCAGATCTTCCATGGCGTGGGCAACATGCACCGCCGGCTCAAGGTCGATGATGCGGGCCGCGCCCTTCAGGGAGTGGGCAGCGCGCATGCAGGCTTCCAGCGCGCCGGCATCGCTTGCCATGCGCTCAAGCTCGATCAGCCCGCTATTGAGAACGGCACATTGCGCTTCCGCCTCCATGCGGAAGAGCTCGAGCATCGAGGCATCGCGCATATCGTCCGGGTTCACGCGAGGCTCCTGGTCATGGCGGCCATCAGCGTGTCGCCGTCCAGCAGCGTTACCGACCGCCCCTGCCATTGCAGGACACCGCGCGTAAAGGAGGGTGCCCCGACCTCGGCGCCGCCTGCCGGCTCCACGATGGTGGCGAGCGGGATGGCGTCGATGCCGGCGACCTCTTCAACCGGCGTAACCAGCGGGCCGCCCGGCGCCGAGAGGATCAGCATCAGCGGCACGACCCTGCGCCCCGTCGCTGCCGGACTGCCGCCGGCGCCTGCAATGCCGAGCAGCTCGGGCAGGGACAGGCAGGCCGCAAGGGTGCCGCGCACATTGGTGAGGCCCATCAGGCTGCGCGAGCGCTGATGCGGCAACGTATGGATCGGTGCCACCGGAGAGACTTCCAGCAGGAAGGTTGTTGCCAGCCCCAGCCACTCGTCCCCGATGCGGAAGATGAGCGTCGGCTGGCGGGGGCCGGTATCGCCTTCCGGCGCCGCCCTTTCTTCAAAACCGGTATCGGTGCCGGCACTGTAGCGGTCGAGCATCAGCACAGCCGCTTCGGCATGGACCGGGCAATTGCGGCAGTGGATGTGCTCGGTCAGCTTTTCGCAGCTACGGTCGCCGCGAATGCCAATGCGGTTCCAGCAATCATCCACGGCTGCTTCGAGCGGGTTGTTCAGGCCGGCTGTCATCGCCTGCCTCCGCCGGAGGCCGGATTATGAAAGGCCCTGAGCGCTGCCATGTGTGCCTTCGCTTCGGCGTGCTGCGGCTCCAGATAAAGCGCCTTGCGGTAATATCCCTCTGCCGCCCTTACCTGGCCGGCAGCGTCATTCAGCAGGCCGAGCCAGCAGAAAATGTCCGCCGCCGGGCCAAATTTCTGCAGATAGCCCTCGCAGAGCGCCAGCGCGGCATCCCGCTCGCCTCTATCGGCGTGCCGGGAGATTGCCTGAAGCATTTCGGCAGCGGCAGGATCAGATGCCTCAGCTTTGGGCTGTGCCGGCCGGGCGGCCTGCGCGAAGGCCGGTTTTACCCCGGCAAAGGCAGTACGGGCCGGCGCTGCCGGAAGCGGGCTGCGCACGGGTGGAGGCGCCTTGGGTTCGCGGCGGGTCGCCATCTCGTTGCTGGCCTCACGGGCCGCAAAGGCGAAGGTTCGGGGTTCCCCAAGCGGCTTCAGCCCGTTGCCGGTCAGCAGGGAAGCTTCGGCCGGGCCCGCAAACAGGATGCCTTGCGGATGCAATAGGCGCTCCAGCCGCGCCAGAGCAGCAAGCTGGGTTTCAAGATCGAAATAGATCAGCAGGTTACGGCAGAAGATGAAATCATAGCTGTGATCGGCAGCCGGGGCGGCCTCCAGCAGATTGGCCGTGCGGAACCGCACCTGTGCGCGCACCGCGCTGTTCAGCAGAAAGCCGTCCTCACCCCCGGTAAAATACCGGGCGCGGAAGGTCAGATCGTCGGCGCGAAAAGAGTTGGCGCGGAACACGCCTTTCTGCGCCACCTCAAGCACACGGGCACTGATATCGAGGGCATCGATCTCGAAGCTGGTGGCCGGCACGCCGGCATCCAGCAGCGCCATGGCCATGGAATAGGGCTCCTCCCCCGTGGAACACGGAAGGCTGAGGAGGCGCAGTTTGCGCCCTGCGGTCAGCGTGGCAGCGCGCGACAGGGCTAGGCGGGCAAGCAACTGGAAGGATTCCGGATAGCGGAAGAACCAGGTCTCCGGCACCACCACCGCCTCGATCAGCGCCTGTTGCTCGGTGGTGGAGGTCGAGAGCCTGTCCCAATAGCCGGCCGCGCCGTCGCTTCCTGTAGCGGTGATACGCTGGCGCACGGCCGCGCCGATTACCGAAGGGCCGATGGAGGCGGCATCAAGGCCGATCCGGTCTTTAAGAAATTGTTCGATACGGGCGCTCATGCGGCAGCGCCCCCGGGATCGGAGGGCGCGAACAACATTGCACGCACATCGTCGGGAAGCAGCCCTGCCACTTCCACCCGCTGGATCAACTGGTCGTCCTTCTGGATCGGGCCCAGATAATCGGCGCTTCCCCGGTCGAGTCCATAGGCTTCAAACCCCGCATCCGGCAACCACTTCGTCTCGGTCGCCCGTTCCAGAAGCAAGCCGAGCAGGCGATAATCCTGCGGCTGCGCTGTCACCGGATACTGCACGATGACCAGCCGGGTGCTGGTCTGCTGACGGGCGGCGTTGCCCGATACCCGGGCGGCAAGATCGATCACTGGCACCAGCCCGCCGCGATGCTCAAGAACGCCGGCGACCCAGGCCGGTGCCTCCGGCAGACGCTTCAAGGTCCGGCGCGGCAGCACCTCGCTTATCGCGCGGCTGTCGAGCGCATAGCGGTCCGCCCCTAGCTGAAACAGCAGGTAGAGCCGGCCTTCGCCGTCGTGTCGCGCCTGCCCGCCCGCGAGCATTGCCGTGGCTCCTCAGACCTTGAAGCGGCTGACGCCGGTTCTGAGCCCGGTCGCCACCTGGTTGAGTTCCTCGATCGCAAGGCTGGCCTGACGCAGCGATTCCGCCGTCTGGGAACTCGCTTCACCCAGCTGGCTCAAGGCTTCATTGATCTGCTCGGCGCCCGCGGCCTGGGCCTGCATGCCTTCATTGACCGTCAGCACCCGAGGTGCGAGAGCCTGGACCTGCTGGATGATCTGGGAGAGCTGGCTTCCGACCTGACCCATTTCGGCAAGGCCGCGGCGCACTTCCTCGGAGAACTTGTCCATGCCCATCACGCCGGCGGAGACGGCGGACTGAATGTCCCGCACCATCAGGTCGATGTCATAGGTCGCAACGGCCGTCTGGTCGGCAAGGCGGCGCACTTCCGAGGCGACGACGGCAAAGCCGCGCCCGTATTCACCGGCCTTTTCCGCCTCGATGGCGGCATTCAGCGACAGAAGGTTGGTCTGGTCCGACACCTTGACGATGGTGGTCACCATCTGGGTGATATTGCCGGCCTTTTCATTGAGCACGGCAAGCTTGCTGTTCACCACCTCGGCGGCGCCCATCACCTGATGCATCACCTCTTCCATGCGCGAGAGGCCGAGCTGGCCGGAGCCGGCGAGCACCGAGGTCTGCTCGGCCGTGCCGGAGACTTCGCCCATGGTGCGCACCAGATCGCGCGCTGTTGCCGCGATTTCCCGCGAGGTGGCGCCGATTTCCATCGTCGTCGCCGCCGTTTCGGACGCGGTGCTCTGCTGCTGCTTGGAAGAGGCGGCGATTTCGGTAACGGAAGTCGTCATCTGCACGGCGGAGCGCTGAGCCTGGCTCACCAGCCCCCGCAGCTCATCGACCATGCTGTTGAAGCCCAGCTCGATGGCGTTGAATTCGTCAGTGCGCTGCAGGTCGAGACGGACCGACAGATCGCCGCCGGCCATGATGCCGAGCGAGCGCACGATGCCTGCGATGGGCTTTGTCATCGCCTGCAACAACAGATAGCCGCTGAGGATGGCGATGATTGCCGCCAGCAGCACGGCAATGACGAGAATGATGCTGGTCATTCTCGCCGCATCGCTGATTTCCTGCGTGGCGCGAGCAGAGACACCCTGATTATAGACCATCAGCTGGTCCAGCTGGGCGCGCCCTTCCGTCCAGGCCGGCAGCAGCTGCGTGGCGACGAACTTGCGGATTTCATCCCTGGGCGCAGATTGCGCGAGCAAGGCCAGCCATTGGCCGTGCAGGGCCAGATAATGATCCCGCCCCTTGATAAAGGCTTCCGCCAGCTTGTGGTCGTCCGTCTGGGCAATGGTGCCCTGATAACCGGTCACGGCCTCGTCCAGCCGGCGGTTCAGCGCCTCGAACTGGCCTTGCACCGCACCGGCGTCTGCAGCGAACTGGCCGTCACTGTCCACAAGATCGGTCATCGTTGCCCGGGTTGTCAGCATGTGATCGACCCAGACCGAGCGGATGGCGGCGGCATTGAGGATGCCGGGAACGGCCTGCCGGGCGATGCTTTCAGCATCGTCGGAAACCTTGGCCATCCGCAGGGCCGCCGTGCCCGCAACCAGCAATAGGATGGCCACGATCACCGCAAAACTGGCGATGATCCGCATCCGGACGGTAAGGCTCTTCATCCCGATCCCCTACGCACACAGGCAGCCGCGCGATGGACTGCATCCGTTTGATTACAAAAGGATGCATAGGATGAAGTGCGGCGGCCGGGCAAGCCTCGAGAGCCCGGCCTATCCGCATGAGCAGCGGCGCTTCAGTGCGCGTCCGCCGACGGGCCTTTGGGCGGGGCAACCTTGCGCATCAGCGGCACCATGGCGGTGGCCAGGATGAAGCACAGCATCAGCGCCACGAAGGCATCGCCATAGGTCAGCACCTGCGCCTCGCGGAAGGCGAGTGCCCGCAGCTGATGGATCGCAACCTCCCTGCCCTGCACCACATCGCCATAATAGGCGCTGCCGTGGGCCGCCACCTTGGCGAGCCAGGCCTTCATTGCCGGATTGGCGGGGGTCAGGTTTTCGGCAAGCCGCAGGAAATGCAGGTTGGTGCGGTCATTAAGAATGGTGCCGCAGGCGGCAATGCCGATGGCGCCGCCCAGATTGCGCATGAGGTTGAAGAGGCCGGAAGCCAGCTTCAGCTTGGTGGGCGTCAGCCCGCCGAGCGTCAGCGTTACCGCCGGAGCAACGGCGAATTGCTGGGAAAAACCGCGCAGCGCCTGCGGCAGAAGCAGCTCCTTCCAGCCCCATTCATGGGTGATGGGGGTGAAGAAGAACATGCTGAGCCCGAAAAGGCCGAGGCCGAACATCATGAGCCAGCGCAGGTCGATCTTGCGCGAGGCGATGGCGTAGACCGGGATTGCCGCCACCTGGAAGATGCCGGTCGAGAAGACGGCAAGGCCGATCTCCAGCGCGCTGAAACCCCGCACGCGGCCAAGAAAGAGGGGCGTCAGATAGATGGTTGAAAAGATGCCGACACCGGACATGAAGGAGAAAAAGCAGCCAAGCGCGAAGTTGCGGCTGCCAAGTGCAGTCAGGTCGACGATGGGGTTCTTTGCCGTCAGTGTGCGCAGCACGAAGCCGATGCCGGAAAGCCCGGCAATCCAGGCGGTGGAGCGGATGACATGGTCATCCATCCAGCCATAACGCGGCCCTTCCTCCAGCGTATATTCAAGGCAGCCGAGAAAGAGCGTCATCAGCACGATGCCGAGATAGTCGGCCTTGGCAATCAGCGACAGGTCGGGCTTGTCGATCCTGACCAGCAGCGGCACGACGACGGCGACGAAGAGGCCGGGCACCAGATTGACGAAGAACAGCCAGTGCCAGGAATAATGGTCGGTAATCCAGCCGCCCACGGTTGGTCCCAGCGTGGGGGCGAGAGAAGCCAGCGCTCCGATGGTTGCCGCAGCCACCACCACCTTGCGGCCCGGAAAGAAGGCGAAGGCCGTGGTGAAGACGGTCGGGATCATCGAGCCGCCAAGGAAGCCCTGCGCGGCGCGAAAGGCGATCATGCTGTTGATGTCCCACGCCCAGCCGCACATCAGGCTGGTGATGGTGAAGCCGGCCGCAGAGACACAGAAGAGCCAGCGCGTGGACATGATCCGGGCCAGAAAGCCAGAGAGCGGAATGACGATGATCTCGGCGATGAGATAACTTGTCTGCACCCAGGCAACCTCATCCTGGCTGGCCGAAAGCCCGCCGCCGATATCGCGCAGCGAGGCAGAGACGATCTGGATATCCAGCAGCGCGATAAAGAACCCGACGCACATCACCGCGAAGGCGAAGATCTTCTGCCCTTCGGTAAGGGTCGCCGTGCTGCCCGCCGCCAGCTCAGCGGCTGGGGAAGCCGTCGCAGGAGCGGCAGTGGCGGAAGCGGGCGTGCTCATGGCAGCTGCTCCGCGCTCTTGCCGAGCGTCGCCTCGGCAACATTGGTCGCCGGCTCGAACGAGCCTGCCAGCGGGGCACTATCGCCGCCGCGCACATCCACCTCTGCTGTGACCGACAGGCCGGGGCGCAGGGCACCGAGCCTTGCGGCCGCCCCTTCCAGCCGGATGCGCACCGGCACGCGCTGCACGATCTTGGTGAAGTTGCCGGTGGCGTTTTCCGGCGGCAGCACGCTGAACTCGGCGCCGGTTGCCGGCGCCACGCTCTCGACATGCCCGGTAAAGATCTGCCCCGGCAGGATATCGGCTCGTATCTCGGCCTTCTGGCCCGGTTTCAGCTCTGCCAGCTGGCTTTCCTTGAAATTGGCATCGATCCACAGCCCCTCGGAGGGCACGACCGACAGCAGCGCTGCGCCGGCGGTGGCATAGGCGCCGTCGCGGGCTGAACGATTGCCGATCACCCCGTCTACCGGCGCGCGGATCTCGGTGTAGCTAAGATTGAGCCTTGCGATATCGCGTTCGGCAATCGCCTGATCGAGGCTGGCCGCCAGTTGCTTGCGGCGGGTTTCCAGCACGGCAAGCTGGCGGTTCGCGGCCTCGACCGTAGCGCCGGCCTTGTCTTCCGCCGCCACGGCCTTCTGGTAGTCGGCTCTCGCCTGCTGCAGGCGCTGGTCGGAGACATACTGGCTGCCGGAAAGCCTGGTGTAGCGGCTATAGTCCAGCTTCGCCCTGGCGGTTTCGGCCTGGGTTGCGACCTGCGCGGCCTCGGTTTCGGCGATGCTCGACTGCTGCAACCGGTAGCTGGCGTCGAGATTGCCGAGCGCGGCTTCCGCAGCTTCCACCGCAGCATCGGCCTTGGCCAGCGCCGCAGCAAGGTCACGCCCGTCAAGCCGCACCAGCAGGTCGCCGGCACGCACATGCTGGTTATCCGTTACCAGCACCTGATCGATAAAGCCGGCGATGCGCGGGGCGATCACCGTCACGTCCGCGCCGACATAGGCATCGTCCGTCTCTTCAAGGAAGCGCCCGGTCTGCCACCATTCCTTGCCATAGAGGCCGCCGCCAGCCAGCGCGGCAATAAGGATCGCGCCCATCAGCAGCTTCTTCAGCGGCAGGCGGCGACGCGCGCCGGCCCCGATCTCCGCGGCACCTTCGGTTCCAGCACTCATCTCCGTCACTCCCGTCATGCAGGGAAAAGCAGTCTGCCGACGGGTATGAAGCACTAACTTGCATTATGCAAGTTAGTGCTGTGTGAGCGAACCCACAGGGAGGGTGCGGACCCTCCCTGTGGTGCTATTTGCGCGTCAATCGAGATCAGGCGAGCGAGTTCTGCACGCCCTGCAGCTGCTCCGCCGTCATGCCGGCCAGCTGGGCGCTGGTGAAGGAACGCACCTGCTGCTCGGACATGGATTCGATCTGGTACGGGGTGAGCGCGGCAATCTGGTCGCTTGTCATCGCCGCCACCTGGCCGGTGGAAAGGCCGGTGATCTGCACCGCCGTCATCTGGCCGATCTGCGACGGGCTCAAATTGGCGAACTGGCTGGTGCTGAGTGCGCCGAGCTGCGTCGGCGTAAACTGGGCGAACTGCGTTGCGGTAAAGGCCTTGAGCTGAGCGCCGGTAAAGTTGGACATCTGTGTGGTGCTGAGCCCGGCGATCTGCACCGTCGTCAGCGCGGCAACCTGCTCGTTCGTCATCGCCCGTTGCTGGATACGCAGCATGGAGGAAAGCTGGCTCTGGCTGAGGCTCGCCACCGTGGCCGGGGTGAGGCCCTGGATTTGCGTTGCGGTCAGCGATTGCCACTGCGTGGTGGAGAGACCGGCCAGCTGCGTGGCCGATAGGCCGGCAAGCTGCGCCCCGGTGAGAGCGCCGAGCGCGGTAGTTGAAAGCCCGCCCAGCTGTTCGGCGGTGAAAGCCCCGACCTGCGCCCCCGTCAGGCTGCCCAACTGGGTGGCGGACAGTTTGCCGATGAAGCCGGTGCCAAGGCCGGTGATCTGGCTGGACGTGAGCGCCTGAAGCTGTTCACTGCCAAGTCCGCTCACCTGCGCCGCGCTCATCGCATTGACATGCGCATTGCTGAGAGCAGCAACCTGCGCCGGCTGCAGGGCCGCGATTTGCTGCGCCGTCAGCGCGGCAAACTGGGTTTCCGAAAGAGCATTGAGCTGCGCGCCGGTCAGCCCCACCAGCTGGGTGCTGCTGAGCCCCGCGAGGAAGCCCGTTGAAAGGCCGGTCACCTGGCTGGTCGTCAGCACGCCAAGCTGCGCGGGTGTCAGCCACGCCACCTGGGTCGCCGTAAGGCTGCCCAGCTGGGCGCTGCTGAGCGAGCCAAGTTCGCTCGCATCCAGCGAGGCGATCTCCGCCTCGGTAAGGCCGCTGATCTGGGCACTGGTGAAAGAAGAGAGCTTGCTGGTGGTGATCTTGTCGAAAATATCGGCCGGCAAGGCGGAAAGCTGCTCGCTCGTCAGCGCGGCGACCTGCTGCGATGTCAGCGCAGCCGCCCGGTCGGCATCAAGGGTGCTAATGATTGCCGTGGAGACGCCGCCAAGGCTGGCCGGGGCAATCGCCGCAATCTGCGTCGGGGTAAAGAGATCGAACTGTGCCGGCGTCAGCGCATTGAGCTGGCCGGCACTGAGGCCGCCCATCTGTGCAGCACTGAGGCTCATGAGACGCTCGGCCGGCAACTCGGCGATCTGCGCTGCCGGCAGGCTCTTGATCTGGGCCGCGGTAAGCGCGGCGAACTGCGTGTCGCTGAGTGCTGCCAGTTGTGTGGTGCGCAGGCTGGCGGTTGCTGCCGGATTGATCGCGGCTATCTGCGCCGGCGAGAAGGCAGAGAGCTGGCTGCCGCTGAGCGTGCCCACCTGATCCGCTGTCAGGCCGCCCATCTGGGCTGCCGTCAGCGCCTTCAACTGATCGTCGCTGATCATCGGGACGATCACCGGGCTCAGCGCAGCGATCTGGGTGGCTGACAGCGCCTTGATCTGCGTGGTGTTGAGCGCCGTTATCTGATCGGCGCTGAGCGCGCCGACCTGCGTCGTTTGCAGGGAGGCCAGCTGGGAGGCTGTCAGCGCGGCCACCTGCTGGCTGGTCAGGGCGCTTACCTGTCCGGTGGTGAGGCCGGAAATGGCGGCCGTTGAAATGGCGGATATCTTGGCCGCGGGCAATCCGGCTAGCTGGTCCGGGCTCAGTGCCTGAACCTGGGCCGCCGTAAGGCCCGCAATCTGCGATGCGGTAAAATCGGCAACCTGCTGCGGAGACAGCAAGGCCAGCTGGTCCCCGGTAAAACCGGCAATCTGGCTCGATGTCATGCCGGCCAGAAGTTCCGGCTTCAGGTTCACGATCTGGTCAGGCGTCAGGCCAGCGATCGCTGCCGGGGTCAGCGCGGCAAACTGCGTTGCCGTCAGCGCGTTGATCTTGCTACTGCCCAGCACAGCCACCTGCTCTGCCTTCAGGCCCTTCAGCTGATTGGCGCTGAGGCCGGCAAACTGCGTATCGCTGAGCACGATCAGCCGGTCGGCACTCAGGGCGCCGACCTGCGTCGTCGTCAGGCCCGAGAGTTGGCCGGTGGAAAGGCCGGAGACGGTTTCATCATCAAGCCCGTTCAACTGCGTGCTGGTCATGGTGCCGACCTGGGCCGCGGTGATACCGGCAAACTGGTCGGTCGTGAGCAGCGCGAGAAAATCGTTGCTGAGGCCGGCGATCTGCGTGGTCGTCAGGCTCGTCAGCTGCGTTGGCTTCAGCGCGGCAATCTGGGTATCGCTGAAGCTGTTAAGCTGCCCGGTCGTCAACCCCTTCATCTGAGCGGCGGTTAGCCCGGCAATCTGTCCGGCGGTCAACTGGCCGATCTTTTCAGTGGAGAGCGCACCGATCTGCGTTGCGGTCAGGCTAGCAAGCTGCGTGGAGCTCAGGGCGGAAAAATCCTCCCCGTTCAGCGCGTTAAGCTGGGTTGCCGAAAGGCTGGCGAGCTGGGCTGCGGCGAGCGCAGCCGTCTGGGTAGGCGTGAGCACGGCAAGCTGGTCCGCCGTCAGTCCCTTGAGCTGAGCGGCTGCCAATACGCCGATCTGTGCCGGGGTGAGCGCACTCACCTGCTCGGCCTGCATGGCGCCGATCTGCGCCGCTGTCAGGCTTTTGACCTGCAGGCTGGAGAGGTTTGCGACCTGCGTTCCGGTAAGGCCGGTGACCTGCGCGGTGGTGAGAGACGCGATATGGGCCGCCGTCAGCGCCGCGGTCTGGGTATCGCTGAGGGAGGAGATCTGATCGGCCGTCAGCCCCTTTATCTGGGTCGTGGTCAGGCTTGCGATCTGCGCCGGGGAGAAGGAGGCAAGCTGGTCGGGGCTCAGCGCCGCGAGCGCTGCCGGCGACAGGTTCTTCACCTGCTCGTTGCTCATGGCGGCGATCTGGGTGGTGGAAAGCCCGCCGATCTGCCCGTCCTTCAGTGCCCAGATTTGCCCGGCCGTCATACCGGAGAGCTGCGTGGTTGTGAGCCAGGAAATTTGCGTGGCGGAGAAACCGGCAAGCGCGAAGGTCGTAAAGCCGGCCATCTGGCTTTTGCTGAACGCCGCCAACTGATCCTGGCTGAGCACGGCGGTCTGCGCGCCGGTAAGCCCCTTCATCTGCGTCGTGGTGAGCGCCGAGAGCATGTTTGCCGGCAGCTCCGCCACCTGGTCCTCGGCGATGGAGCCGATCTGGGCCGCGGTAAAGCTCTTGAGCTGGGCGGCGGACATGCCGGAAAGCTGCTCGGAGGTGAGCGCCTTCATCTGGCTGGTGGTGATACCGGCGATCTGGCTGGCGGTCAGCGCGTTGAGCTGCGCCACCGGCAGAGCGGCCAGATGGTCAGTTGAAAGCCCGCCGATCTGCGCCGGGCTGAAGGAGGCGAACTGCTTGGCCGTAAAGGTTGCCAGCTGGTCATCGCTGAAGGCGTTGAGCTGGCTGGCTGTCAGCGCGCGCAGTTGCACGGCGCTCAGCTGGGGAAGCTGGGCGGCGCCAAGGCTCGAGAGCTGCGAGCCGGTGAGCGATGCCATCTGCGATGCGCTGAGGGCGCCGATCTGGATTGCCGTCATACTGGCGATGCGGCTTTCCGGCAGGGCGCTCAGCTGGCTGGCGGCAAGCGCGGCGATCTGCACCTTGCCGAGGCTGGCAAACTGGTCGTCGGTCAGCTCGTTGAGCTGGGTGACGGAAAAGGCTCTCACCTGCCCCAGCGTCATCACTCCCAGCTGCGCCGGGCTCAACACGGCCAGCTTGTCTTCCGTCAGCGAGGGGATGTTGACGCCGTTGATGGCGGCGAACTGGGCCGGCGTAAAGGCGGCGATCTGGTCGGCATTGAGGCTCTTGAACTGCTCGGGTGTCAGCGAGGCGATCTGCACATTGGTAAGGCCGGAGATCTGCTCGGTGGTCAGGCCCGAAATCTTGGCGGCCGGCAGGGTCTTGATCTGGGAGGCGGTAAGCGCCGTGATCTGCGCCGGCTTCAAAACCGCCATCTGCTCGGGCGAGAGCGCCGCAAGCTCGGCCGTCGTCAGGCTCTTGATCTGTGTTGCGGTGAGCAGGCCCATATGCTCGTCGGTCAGCTGCGCGACCTGATCAGTTGTCAGCGACGCGATCTGGGCCCCGGTCAGCCCCTTGAACTGGGTGCTCATCAGGCTGCCGATGAGTTCCGGGCTCACCCCCTTGATCTGGGTGGTGGTGAGATTGCCGATCTGGGCAGCGGTAAAACCCGACCATTGCGCAAGGCTCAGCTTGTTAAGCTGGTCGGCGGAGAAGAACTTTACCTGCGTGGTGGTAAAGCCGGAAATCTGGCTGGCGCTGAGCTTTGCCAGCTGCCCGTCGCTCACTTCGCGGATCTGGGCGGAGGTAAGACCGGAAAGCTGCGCGCCGGAAAGCGCACCGAGCTGGGCGGTGCTGAGGCTATTAAGCTGCGTCGTCGTCAGGCAGCCGATCTGGCTGGCGCCAAAAGCGCTCATCTGGGTGGTGCCGAGCGCGGCGATCTGTACGGTGCCAAGCGCCCGGATCTGGGTTGCGGTCAGTGCGGCAATTTGTACCGGGGAGAAGGCGGCAATCTTTTCCGGAGTGAGCAGCGAAATTTCATGCGGGGAGAGGCCCCGGATCTGCGCCGCATTCATGACGGAGAAATCCTCCGCCTCGAAGGCGTTGAACTGGTCATCACTCAGCGCGTTGAGTTGAGCGGCGGTAAAGCCGATCTGGCTGGTGGTTAGATGGGTGATCTGCTCGGCCGTCAACCCACTGATCTGGTTAACAGAAATCGCGCCGACCTGCGCCTTTGACAGGCTTGCGACATCCTCCAGCGAAAAGGCGCTGATCTGGGCGGCAGTAAGAGCGGCGATGCTCTTGAGGGAAAGACTGCTGACAGGGGTGGAGGTGGTCTGAACTGCAGCCGTCATCGTCAGGGTGCTCTTTCCGGAAAGCAGCGGTCACTCCGCCACCACCCGACAAGCAAGCCGCATGCCGCGACAAAGTGTCGCCCGATACCGGGTCCTGAAGCGTCAGGAGGCGGGGCGCGGTGCCATCCAGCGCTGCCAGATCTCGCTTCCCTTGCCACCGCGCAGGCGGGCGGCAACGGATGGGTCAAGGCCATGCCAGAAGCTGAGGCCGGTCGCTGCTTCCAGCGTGGCGACGGGCACGATACAGCGTGCCAGCTCCCCGGCATCCATCGGGCAACCATGCGGCACGTCACCGTCATGGTCGAAGAGAAAGGCCACCGCCTCCCCCGCTGCCGGATCGCTCACCAGTCGCCAGAAGCCGTGCGGCACGCCGATATCCCATCGCGCCGCCGTCTGTCGGCGATCCCCGATCTCCTGCACCGGCTTGCCGGCCAGAAAGACAGTGCCGGCCATCACCATCAGCCGCCGGCCGCGTGCCATCAGGTCCCGCTCGGCTTCCTCGGCGGCGAACCACAGCCCGCCTTGTCCGTTGAAGGCATCCTGATATTGCGGGGTGATATTGGTGAAGGAATTGATTTCATAAAGCGCGCAGGCATCGTCCGGATCGGCCAGCATGCCGGTTTTCGGATCCGCGGCCAGCAGCCCGTCACCGTCGCGGTCGCCGCCGGCAATGGCAAAGGGCACCATATGGCCACGGGCAAGGCCAAGCGCCGCCATCCAGCCCACATAGTCCCTGTCCGTCACCTCCGCATGTTCCGGATCGGTGCGGAAACTGGACCAGCGGCCCTTGCGCGGCGGGGTCTGGCGAAAGGCCTCGTTTTCCTGCCAGGCGCTCCAGGCCGGCACATGATGGGCCTGGTCCCAGCGGGTTACATAGGCACGGCGGATATCGGGCACCGCACCGCCATCCGGAGGATTGCCCAGCAGATTTTCCCTGAGCACCAGCGCCGGATCCGGCGCCGGACCGCAGCCCGAAACACCCGATGTCCCGGCCTGCGCCCCGCCGGCCCCGGCGAGAGCCAGCAGGGTAGTGATGATCAGGGCCGGGACGAGCCGCAGGAGCGGCCGGTGAAATGCCATGGTGTAATCCGGAACAGGAATTCTGTTCCGGAGAGAATAGCAGATAGAAGGATATAATTAAGGCGCGACACCCCCGGCGGATCCGGGGGTGTTGGCCAGATCCTCAGGTCCAGATCCTCAGGTGTAGTCGGCCACCTGATCGCGCATGACCCGCTCCTCCTGCCGGATGCGGATGATGAGCGGCACCAGATAAAGCGGGATGCCGACCAGCAATGTGGTGAAGGCATTGAGCGCCACGGCAAAACCGATGAGTTCCGGCAGCACGTTGAGGAAGTAGTTCGGGTGGCGCACCCAGCGGAAAAGGCCGCTGCGCACCACATGATGTCCGGGCGCGATGATGATCTTGATGGTCCAGAGCGCACCGAGCGAGCGGATAACGGATACCAGAGCCAGCGCCGCCAGCAGATAGATTACCACACCCGTTACGGTCAGGCCGGTGTTCCATACCCCCGGCATCAAGGCGCCCTCGGTGATGGCCGCGACATAGAAGAGGATATGCATGGCGGCGAGCGCCTTGCTGTTCCCGGCGCCAAATTCCTGTGCGCCGGCGCCCTTCAGCGCCTTTTCGTGCCGGATGGAGATGAACAGGGAGGAGAAGCGGAAGATCAGGGCAAGAACGATAAAAACAACAATAGCGGCGGGCACAGATTGAACTCCAGTTGCCGGATGGGCGGCCGGGGGCTCCGCCGGAATGAACAAAAGGTTAATGGCGCGGCTCCTATCCGACAGGCGGGGTTCGCGGGTCAAGCCTTTGCGGGATTTTCACCCCGTCACATTTTTTTGAAGAGGCCGGCGAATAAAAGCCGGAGCCGGCGTGTTGATGAGGCTGAACCATCCGAACACACGACGGAGCGTCATCCCATGAAACGCACTCTGATCTCTTCTTTCCTGCGCTCGCCTTCCGCCCTGCTGGCGGTGCTGGTTATCGGCGCAGGGATTGCAACCGTTGTCCTCAGCTTTCCGGCCCGTGCGGCGGGCGATGACGACGACACCACCCCCACCTGCCCCAAGGGCCAGGTTTATGACGAGCACAAGAAGGCCTGTGTGGAGCAGCAGGGCGCGCTGCTGCCGGACGAGAACCTGACCCATTATGCCTATTCGCTGGCCAAGGCCGGCCGGTATGACGAGGCGCTGGCGATGCTGGACACCCTCAAGGATCCGAACACGCCCGAGGCGCTGAACTACCGTGGTTACGCCACGCGCAAGCTCGGCCGTACCGACGAAGGCATTTCTTTCTACCTGAAATCCGTCGCGCTCGATCCGCACTATGCCAAGGTGCGCGAGTATCTGGGCGAGGCCTATGTCATCAAGGGCCGGACCGATCTTGCCCGTGAGCAGCTGACCACGATCCGCGGGCTTTGCGGCACCGGCTGCGAGGAATATCAGGACCTTGCCCTGGCCATCTCCAATCCGGCCTCGCTCTGGGAGTGAGCTTTCGCTACTCTTGAGGGAGGTATTGCCGGTGCAGGTAATCGCTCAGAGGGCCGATCATGGCCGTGCGAGGCCCCCTTATCGCCCGGCCGGCAAAGCGGCACTAGCGGAGGCGACAATCGATAGCCGGCAAGCGGCCATCAGCGAAGTACGTGACGGTCTTCGTGGCCAACTGACAAGATTGTGGCGCTACGGGCTGGTTCTTTCCGGTCGTCGGGACACAGCGGATGATCTGGTGCAGGCAACCTGCTTGCGCGCACTGGAGCGGGCGGAGCAATTCCAGCCCGGCTCCCGGCTCGACAAGTGGCTGTTCACCATCCTGCATTCCTTGTGGATCAACGAGATCCGCTCCCGGAAGATCCGGGAGGGCCAGGGGTTTGTCGATGCCGAAACCTCTCTGGTCTTCGATGGCAGCGCGGCGGTGGAAACCCACATGGCGGCGCGCGAGGTCATCCGGCTGGTGGAAACCTTGCCGGAGGCACAGCGCTCCGCCCTCTTCCTCGCCTATGTCGAGGGAATGGCCTATCGCGAAGTAGCGGAGGTTCTTGAAATCCCCATCGGCACGGTGATGAGCCGCCTTGCCGCCGGCCGGGCCCGGATCGCCGCGACACTCGGCGACAAGCCCGTCCCTTCGCCCCGTGAGGCAGAAACGCCATGAGCAGCACACACGACAGCCAGCACCCGCTCGACCCGTTGCTCACGGCCTATCTGGATGGCGAGCTGGACGCGGTCGACACCACGCGCGTTGAAAAGATGCTGGAGAGCGACCCGGAGGCCGCCGACCGGCTGGAGGCTCTTTCCCGCGCAAGCCTGCCGTTTGCCGAAGCTTTTGCGCCGCTTCTGGATGCCGCCCCTGAGGCAAGGCTGGAAGCCATGCTCGATAAAGCGCTGGAACCGCCGCCCGTGGCTGCCCCGATGCGCGCATCGGGCTTCATGGCCTCCCGGCGCGGCTTCATGGCCGCGGGCATTGCCCTGCTGCTTGCCGGCGGACTTGGCGACCGTTTCCTGCTCTCTCCACTGCTGGAAGAGAAGGTGGCCGCGCCCGGCTGGCGCGATCTCGTCGCCCAGTACATGACGCTCTATACCCCCGAGACACTTGCCGACATCCCGGCCGACCCCGCAAGGCAGGCAGTAGAGCTGGCGAGCCTCGGCAACCGGCTTGACCTCGACCTGGCACCGGTGCTCGCCAGCCTGCCCGATGCGGAGCTCAAGCGCGCCCAGATCCTGCAATATGACGGGGCACCGCTTGGCCAGATCACCTGGCTCGATCCGCGATACGGGCCGATGGCGCTCTGCGTCATCAAGGCCGGTGGCGGCAACAGCGCGCCGAAGCCGGAAGAACGGCTGGGGTTGCAGGTGGTGTTCTGGAAGCAGTCGGGCCACGGCTTCATGCTGATTGGCAAGATGCCGCCCGATGTTCTGGAGGCACGCGCGAGCACGCTGCACAGCCGCCTCACCTGATCTCGTTTCACCCCGTTATCTTCCCCCCGGGCCCGCACCAAAGCGGCCCGGCACGGGAAAACTCATCTTCAAGGCAAGGAAAATCCGATGAATGCCCTGTCCTATGACCGGCCTGCCGGCACGGGTGATCGCCGAGAGCGCTATGACGGCATCTCCATCCTGCTGCACTGGCTGACGGCCCTTCTGGTCATCACCCTCTTCGGTCTTGCCCAGGGGTGGCACTTCGCCCCGCGCCATTCCGAACTGCGGGAGGGCATGGAAGATCTGCACATCTCGCTCGGCATTGCGCTGGCCGGCGTCATCCTCTTCCGGCTCGTCTGGCGCCTCACCCGCCAGCGCCGCCCGGCCCTGCCGCTTGCCGGTTTGCAGGCCATCGCCGCTCATATGATGCATGGGCTGCTTTATCTTCTGGTGGTGGCGCAGGTTGTCATCGGCTTTCTGTGGCATTGGTCCTATGGTCAGGGGCTCAGTTTCTTCGGCCTGTTTTCGCTGGAGCCGCCTTTTGCCCTTTCCGCCGGCCTGCGTGGTCCGCTGCATGAAATGCACGAGACCAATGCGTGGATCATCATCACGCTTGCCGGCCTGCATGCACTGGCGGCGTTGCTGCATCATTATGTGCTGAAGGACGGGCTGCTCCGGCGCATGGCGCCGGGCCGGACGGCCGGTTGATATCGTCGTCCCTTGCCCCTTGAGCCGGGAGTTTTCTCCATGCCTGCCTATATCAACCGCATCGCGACTGCCGTGCCGCCGCACGATGTGCACCGCAAGTTCATCGACTACGTAACCACCCGCATCGGTGACAGCCGCAAGCTGGCGCTCTTCCGGCGCATGGCAAGCCGTGCGCAGATCGCCCATCGTTATTCTTTCCTGGAGCCGGTCGAAACGCCGGATCGTATCGACCGCCAGGGCCTCTATGACGCCACCGGCCACGCCGGCACGGCTGCCCGCATGGCGCTCTACGAGAAGCATGCACCGGAGCTGGCACTGGCCGCGGTAAAGGGCCTCGACCTCGATGCCGGGGAGCAGCCGACCCACATCATCATCACCAGCTGCACCGGCTTCATGGCGCCGGGGCTTGATCTTTACCTGCTGCATGCTCTCGGCCTGCCGGGCAGCACCGAACGCACGCTGGTGGGCTTCATGGGCTGTTATGCCGCCATCAACGGGTTGAAGCTTGCCCACCACATCGTGCGCTCTGACCCGGCAGCCCGGGTGCTGATGGTGAATGTGGAGCTTTGCACCCTGCATCTGCAGCCGACCGATGATGTGGAGGCGCTGCTCTCCTTCCTCATCTTTGCCGACGGGGCGGCCGCCAGCCTCATCACCGCCCGCCCGGCCGGGGTGGAGATTGTCGGTTTTACCGCCGGCATCGTGCCGGAGACCGGCGAACAGATTACCTGGCAGATCGGCGATCAGGGCTTTGATATGTATCTCTCCGGCGCCGTGCCCGCGACGGTTGGACGCGGCCTCGACCCTGTGATCACCACACTCAGGGAAAAGACAGGCATCGCTGATTTTACCCATTGGGCGGTGCATCCCGGTGGCCGCTCGGTGCTGGATGCCGCCCAGCAGGCGATGAGCCTGCCGCCCGAAGCGCTGGCCGCCTCCCGCCGGGTGCTGGAAGCCCACGGCAACATGTCCTCCCCCACGGTGATGTTCGCCCTTGCCGACATCATGGCCGGGGCCGCCCCCGGGGAAACGGGCGTCGCCATGGCCTTCGGGCCGGGCGTCACGGCAGAGATGATGGGCTTTCGCACCGTTTCCGCCGGTTAGATCGGGTATCGAGCCGGACGATAGGTGAAAGCGGCAGCATCGATTGGTCGCGTGATGCTTCGCCCGGCCATTCTCGTGGCGGTCTTTCCCCTCACCTCACGAGAATGTCCGCAAGATGCTGAACTTCTATTTCCACGCGACGCCCAATTCGATGAAGGTTGCCGTGCTGCTCTACGAGCTGGGGTTGCCCTTCGACGTCACCGCCATCGATATCTTCAAGGGCGAGCAGCACAGCGAAGCCTTCCGGGCCATCAACCCCAACGCCAAGGTGCCGGCGATTGTGGATGACGGCGTGACGGTTTTTGATTCACACGCCATCCTGCTCTACCTCGCGGAAAAGCATGGCCGGTTCATTGCCGACGAGGCGGCGGGCCGCGCAGCGACACTCTCCTGGCTTCAGTTCGTGGCGACCGGCCTTTCGCCTTTTTCCGGCCAGGCTATTCATTTCCTGCACTACGCACCGGAAAAGCTGCCTTACGCGATCAACCGTTATGTGCGGGAGCTGGGGCGCCATTATGCCGTGCTTGACGGCCATCTGGCCAAGTTCCCCTGGCTGGCCGGGCAGGAATATACCATCGCGGACATGGCGCTCTGGGGCTGGGCAGCTTCAGCCGGTTATGCCTTTGGAGAAAAGGGTCTTGCCGACTACCCGTCGGTGCAGCGCTTCATGGAACAGATGGCCGCCCGTCCGGCAGTCACGCAGGCTCTTGCCCTGAAGCAGGATCACAGCTTCAAATCAGAGCTTGATGCCGAAAGCCGGCGTGCGCTCTTTCCGCAAAATGCGGCATAAGCGGCAACCAGAACCGGCACCCAGCCACGCCATTGATAAGGAAATTCATTGGCCACAAGAATTTCTGACTTTGATGTCGGCTTGCTGCTGACGCTGGATGCACTGCTGAAAGACCTGAATGTCACGCATGCAGCCGCCCGGCTCAACATTACCCAGTCTGCTCTTTCAGCGCGGCTGACGCGCCTGCGCCAGTTACTGAATGATCCGCTCTTTACCCCGGCCACTTCAGGCCGGGGTATGGTGCCCACGCCCCATGCAACGGCCCTGGTGCCGGAGCTTGCCGGGCTGATTGAACATTTCAACGACTTCATCAATACGGCGCACCGTTTTGACCCTGCCACCAGCACGCGGGTATTTCGCATCGCCGCCACGGATAATCCCGCCGCCATTCTGGCGCCGGATTTGATCCCTCAGTTGCAGGCCCTGGCGCCGGAGGCGAAATTTGCCCTGACCCTGCCGGACAAGGCCCGGATCGCCCAGCATCTGGAAGAGGGCAATATCGACGTTTTCATCGGATCGACCGAGGACATGGCCGACGGGCTGATTGCGCGTAATCTCTTTGACGATGATTTTGTCACCGCGCAGCGGCGCGGCCATCCGCGCGGCGCGCAGCCGATCACGCTGGATGAGTTCTGCACCCTCGACCACCTGCTGATTTCCACCGCCGGCGGACATTTCACCGGAATGATCGACACGGCTCTGACCGAAATTGGCCGGGAACGCCGGGTTACGGTTTCCATCCAGAGCTATGGTCTGGCGCCGCTGGTGCTTGCCAGCACGGACTGCATCTGCACCCTGCCCCGCCGCTTTTTAACCCGCTTCAACCAGACCCTTGAACTGTTCCAGCCGCCACTGGCGCTGGAGCGGCTGGGCATGCAGCTTTTCTGGCATCCCCGGATGCGCAGTGACGCTGCTCATATGTGGCTGCGGAAACAGATCATGGCCGTTGCCCGTAACAGCCCGGACTAGAGGCTCTTCCGCCCGAAATTGAACTTATTACAGTTAAACAATGGCTTGTACCAAAAAATTGAGGGATGACAAGTCATGGGGATGGCAGCGCTACGATGGCGTAACGGCCGTTCGGGCGAAGGGGCACTGGCAATGCGTCAACAATACCTGCTTGGCGGAATGATGGTCAGGCTGGCTGCGATTTTCGCCGTCATCTTCATGCCTGTCCTGTACTCCCCGGCAGCTTTGGCTAACCCGGAGAAAAGTGACGTTCTCCTTTCTCTGCAAGACAAGCTTTCCTCCCTTGCTGCACGGGCGCGGCCGGGCGTCTTGGGTGTCACCATTATTGATTTGAGAACAGGCGATCATTGGGGCGTAAACCAGGATCAGCCTTTTGCAATGATGAGCGTCTTCAAGGCTCCGGTTGCCGCTGCAGTGCTCGACAGGGTTGATCAAGGGCTGCTGTCCTTGCAGGCGAGCGTGATCATTCAGCGAAACGAGCTGCGCCCCGGCGCAAGCGATATAGCCCGAACCTTCCAGGGTCAGCGCATGAACTTTACCGTCGAGCAGCTTCTCGCAGCGGCGGTCAGCAAAAGTGACAACACCGCAGTTGACGCTCTTGTCCGACAGATCGGAGGCGTTGAGACTGTTGCGCGCTTCCTTAAGAAACACCAACTGGGCGACATGCACGTCGAGATGGAAGAGGGGGCGATAAATGAGGTTTTTTCAGCCTTGCCGAGTGGTCAAAGGCCGCCGGTAAACGAAACCGCTCATCAGCGAAACCTGCGCCTGTGGCACGGCTATCAGGATTTCCTTCAGAACCCGCGCAACCCCACAACGCCCGATGCTGCAGCGCTATTTCTTCAAAAACTCTGGAAAAACGAGCTGCTGTCACCGAAGTCCACGCAACATCTTTTGGCGTTGATGTATGGCCAGACTAAACCATTGCGCCTGAGAGCCGGTCTGCCTGCCGGCGCGGCGCTGGCGGATAAATGCGGCACGTCGATTTCCATGAACGGCATTACCGCCGCGTTCAACGATATCGGAATTGTGAGCTGGCCTGATGGCCATGCCGTAATCATTGCCGCTTTTCTGGCCGGGTCCGACAAGCCGCTGGACGAACGGACAGACCTGTTTTCCAAAATGATGCAGGAGGTTGCATTTCATACCAGATAACCTCCGGACAAGGCCGGGCAGACTGCTGGAACAGTCTATAGCCGGCCTTGCTCGAAAAGCGCGTCACAGCCGTTTTAAAGAAAACCCTGCCGGATCGGCGTGAAGCAGTCGATCAGGCGGCCGGGCTCGAGCGCCACGACGCCATGTTCCTGTCACTGCCTGAGCTCTTGGCCGCCCAAGTCTATCCACTCTCGCACTCAGCCGTTACTCACCCACCTGCTAGGCTCCAGCAGAGCCGGCGCGGTCTATTATGGTGAATTTGCCTGAATGCCCGCCCCATACAACACCGAGGCGGACACCTACGACTCCCTCAGTGATGTAAAGGACGGTCCGAAGCGTCTAAAAGAAAGCAGACGCTTCCAACCTTCATGACACGTGATGCCGTCGATCTCTCTGCCTTTCCTCGTCACGGTCTTTCTGGCTTTTGTCCTTTTCCGCATGGTGCAGGACGGCGGGCGGCAGCGCTGGTTCGTGCTCTTTGTCGGGGCTTGCGCGACCCAAAGCGTACTGGTCGGGTTACGGTGGAGCGCGAACCCTGCCTGGGTTCATATCGTTCAGCCGGTTTTTGCGGCCTGCCTGCCGGCTCTGGCCTGGGCCGCATTCCAGAGCCTGCGCCAGCAAAGACCGTCTGTTCTTCACGGGCTGTGGCCGTTTTTGGTGATCGTCTGTTACTGGCTGCTTCCGGCCATTGTCGACGCGCTGTTAATTGCCGAGTTCCTGCTCTACGGCCTCTGTATTCTCCGTCTGCAATTTCCTGACGGCACACTGACGCGCGTCCGCATCGGCGATGAATGGACGGTGTTTCAGGCCCAAAGAGGCATTGCGGCCCTGCTTATCCTCAGTGCTGCGGTCGACGCACTGGTCTCCTTTGCACTGACGCGTGGCGATAATGCTCTCGCCGCTTCGGCCATTGCGGCCTTGATGAGTGTTATGCTGGTCGGCGCCGCCGGCACAGTTCTGTCCCGCGCCAGCCGCGCCGTGCCGCAGGAGGCAGAACCTCCGGTTCCGGACGGGCCCGCCGGAGCGCCGGCCGAAACCGGAGAGGAACAGGCGGTCCTTGCCGTTGTGATCCCCCTGCTGGAGCAGGGCCTCTACAAGGATTACGACCTGACACTCCAGCGCCTTGCACGCCGCTCTCTCGTGCCGGCCCGTAAGATCTCTGCCGCCGTAAACCGGCTGCAGGGCTGTTCGGTAACCGATCTGGTCAACGGTTATCGTGTCCGGGAAGCCAAACGGCTGCTTCGGGAAACCGACCTGCCGGTAACGCAGGTCATGCTGGAGGCCGGTTTCCAGACCAAATCCAACTTCAACCGGGCCTTCAGGGCTGCTGCAGGGTTATCGCCAACCGAGTACCGGCATTCAGGAAACGAATGACGGTCTGCGCGATCTCCTCATGCAGAGCGGCGCGCAGCGCCGTTTCCCCTTCACAAACATAGGCATCCTCCCCCAGCAGGCCGATTGCGCCGGGTTTGCACTCGCTCATGAAGGAAAAATGGGTGGCGCCCACGATCTCGGCATAACGGGTGGTCGCCGGGGGTAGCAGGTTTGCCTGCGCCCTGCCCTCCCACCCCAGCGGCAAACCCGGATCCTCCACCCCAGAAACGAGCGCGAGGACCGGGACGGAAAGCGCACTCAGGCTTTCCAGGGTAAAACCACGGATGCCTTCCATATCCAGCAATATCGCAGCCGAAATACGGGGATCCCGGGCTGATACCTTCGGTGTTGCCGCCGTCATGCCGCCGCTGCGGTAAACATTGCAGACAATCCTGCTCCTGTCCGTGCCGCAGGCATTCTCCAGCAGCGCCGGGTCCAGCTCTCCGCCAACCAGTTCCAGCGCCGTTGCGCCTCCCAAGGAATGGCCGATAACGGAAATCCGCGTCTGATCGATCAGCGCGGCCATTTCCCCGTCCGCCAGCAGGGTATCCAGAACCCGGGAGACATCGTGCGGACGCCTGCCCGGATCTGTCGCCCACGCCGGGTCCATGTCTCCCCAGGAGGTGCCGGGGTGATTGAAAGCGACAGCGATATACCCTGCTTCGGCGAGGCGTTCGGCGAGCCAGGCCTGATTGCGCCACAGGCCGCTGAAGCCATGAGACAGCAGGGCCAGCGGAAGCGCCGTTCCTTGAACCGGGGCGTCCTTGACCACGGGCACGCCAACGAAGGCCGGATTGTCGCCGACAAGCGTGACCGGTCCCGCGGCTGCGGCTGGATACCAGATGACGGCGCTCAGCCCATGGGCATCAAGCGTGCGGAAGCCGACAGGCGGAAGCGTTCCCGCCGAGCAGGCCGCCATAAGGCCGAAATAGGTGATGAGAGCGACAAGAATGCGCATGGGTTTCTCCACAAAACAGGGGAAACCCAATCTGACTGGCGCATGTCGATGCCGAGACCTCGAACGCGATCAAGGTCGGCCCAACCTTTCTATTTGATCCATGCGGGGCGCTTTGTGCCATGCAGGAAGTGATCGCTGTTAATCCAGCATGATTTCACGGTTGAAGATGTTGTTGTTTTTCGCGTGCTATAATGCGGAGAAACTGGATTTTTTTGATCTCCCAATCTGGGTCGGAAGATGATTGCAGGTTTGAGCACTATGGCCTTTGAGGACTTGCAGGCGTGGTATGCATCTCGTTGCGACGGCCAATGGGAGCATCAATTTGGCATAGAGATAAAGACACTCGACAATCCAGGCTGGTGCATAGAAATCGACCTTGAAGGAACCGGCCTTGAAAACCGTGCGGATACCTTTGCCGTTCTTGAAGAAACGGCGAATTCGGATTGGATTCATGGTACGGCAACTGGTGGGAAGGTTTTAATTTTTTGCGGACCAAAGAATCTGACGGCTGCCGTCTCGGCCTTTGTGGATTGGGCGAATTCAGATTTAGTATCTGATAATTTATCGGAATATAAATAAATGAAATTTTTCAACATCAATAAATATCAATACGCCAGAGTAACGAGACCTGTGATATTATTATTTATCCCCATAATGATGGTATCGCTTCTTATTTTTAAAGACATAACGGTATCAATCCTAATCGGCGCAGTCTATCTTTTGCATAACAGAGTTATTACGTGTGCGATATGCGGGACGAACATGTATTACGATCCGAAATATCCAACCGCTCCGCTTTTGGCGCCCCCCAGAAGGGCATGCAACAAATGCGGCAGTCATTTCGATACCCCTTGAGAAATCTGCGTTCCGGGAAGCAGCAGCCAGTCTCATTCAAATACAAAAACAGCCGCCTGCTCATCACCATGAGCAGGCGGCTGTTTTGACCTTACGTACTCACAGAAAATCCTGCCGGATCGGCGTGAAGCAGTCGATCAGGCGGCCGGGCTCGAGCGCCACGACGCCATGCTCGAGGCCCGACGGCACGATGAAGCTGCCTCCGGCCTTGATGACCTCTTTCTTGCCGTCAATGGTGACCTCGAAGCTGCCTTCGGCCACATAGCTCGACTGCACATGCGGGTGGGAGTGCAGATAACCGATGGCGCCCTTTTCAAAGGCGAACTCCACCTGCATCAACCCCTCGGTATAAACCAGCACGCGCCGGCGGTTGCCGGGCGCGACCTCGATCCAGCCATCATCGGTCGGCGGGGCGAACAAGGTGGTTTCTGCCGCAGTGGTCATGGATTTGCCCTCCTTTGTCGTGTCGCCGCGCCTCAGCGCGCCAGCCAACCGCCATCCACCGGGATCACGGCGCCATGCATATAGTCCGAGGCCGGTGCCAGCAGGTAAACGGCACTGTCGCCGATATCCTGCGGGCGGCCCCAGCGCCCGGCCGGGATGCGCGCCAGAATGGACGCGCTGCGGTCGGGGTCGGCGCGCAGCGCCTCGGTATTGTTGGTCTCGATATAACCCGGGGCAATGGCGTTGACGTTGATGCCCTTGGCGGCCCACTCGTTGGCAAGCAGGCGGGTGATACCCAGCACGCCATGTTTGGAGGCCGTATAGGAAGCAACGCGAATGCCGCCCTGGAAACTCAGCATCGAGGCGATGTTGACGATCTTGCCATGATGGCCCGGTAGCGCCAGCACCTTGCGGCCGAAGGTCTGGCACAGGAAGAACATGGATTTGAGGTTGATATCCATCACCTCGTCCCAGTCTTCCTCGCTGAAATCCACGGCATCGTTGCGACGGATGATGCCGGCATTGTTGACGAGCCCGTCAACCGGACCGGCGGCAAACGCCTCCTCCAGCATGGCCTGTGCAGCCTTGGCTTGGGAGAGATCGCAACTCATCGCGGTAAAACCGTTGCCATGAGCCTCGACGGCTTCCTTCGTCCCCTCCATGGAGGAACGGCCGACGGCAATGACGTGGCCGCCCGCCCGGGCGATGGAAATGGCAATGCCCTGCCCGATGCCGGTATTGGCGCCGGTCACCACGATCCGGCGACCGGCAAGGCTGAAGGGGGAAGAGGCCATCAGCGCAGATCCCCCATCTCGACCTTGTCGACATCGGTGTAGTCGACATTGTCGCCGGCCATCGCCCAGATGAAAGTGTAGTTGGCGGTGCCGGCGCCGGAATGGATGGACCAGCCCGGAGAGAGGATGGCTTCCTCGTTGCGGATCACCAGATGGCGCGTCTCGTTGGGTTCGCCCATGAAGTGGAAGACCCGCGCGCTCTCGGCGAGGTTGAAATAGAGATAGGCCTCGGAGCGGCGGTCATGGATGTGGCACGGCATGGTGTTCCACACCGAGCCCGGCGCCAGCGTCGTCATGCCGACAACCAGCTGGCAGGTCTGCGCCCCTTCCGGATGGATGAACTGGAAGATCGAGCGCTCGTTGGAAGTTTCCTGCGAGCCGAGATCAAGCCTCTTGGCATCGCCGATGCGAATGAGCTTGGTCGGGAAAGTCGCATGCGCCGGGGCGCTCACCAGATAGAACTTTGCCGGGCTGGTGGCATCGGCGGAGGCGAAAGAAACCTTCTTCGTACCGAGCCCGACATAGAGCATGTCGCGATGATCGACGCTGTGCTTCGTGCCATCGGTGGTGATGGAGCCGGCGCCGCCGACATTGACGGCGATCAGTTCGCGCCGGTCGAGGAAATTGGCCGTACCGGTCGGCTTGATCGCTTCCAGATCGAGCGCCAGCGAGCCCGGCGTCGCGCCGCCGATGATCATGCGGTCATAATGCGCATAGGTCAGACGAATGCGCCCGACCTCGAACAGGCCGCCGACATGGAAATTGCTGCGCAGCTCGTCGGTGCCCATGCGGGCGGCGCTTGCGGGGTCGATGGCCCACCGGCATTCGTAATCGGTATGGGTGGTGGTCTCGGTCATCTGAACCTCGTTCATCTTCTCGGGCTTAAGGGACAAATCGGGGAAGGGCCGGCGGCAATCAGCCGCGTTTGGAGGCTTCTAGCTCCCGGGCGTAATAGGCCTGCCGTTTCTGCAGGTTTTCGCGATAGCGCTCCTGGCTGCGGGTCAGGTGCACACGCATGGCATCGCGGGCGGCATCGGCATCGGCTGCGGAAATGGCGTCCAGAATGGCCAGATGTTCGCGCTGCAAGCCGATCTGATAATCGATCGACAGTGCCGTTTCAGTTGCCCAGGGCGAGGTCACGTCGCAGGGGATGGCGCGGGCGCCGAGCACGTCGAGCACCTCGACATAAAAGGGATTGCCCGTCGCGGTGGCGATGGCGCGGTGAAAGGCGAGATCCGCCGGACCGGTCGGCTCGGCCTTGCGCAGCAGCTTTTCGAACTCGAAGAAGGCTTCCTGGATCGCCGCTTCCTGCGAGGCGCTACGGCGAAGGGCGGCAAGGCCGGCACTCTCCACCTCCATGGCAAGCCGTACTTCCAACACGTTGAGGGCAATGCTGTCGCTGTTTCCCATGTCGGCGGCGATACCGCCGATGGAGGTGGTGAGGTTGGCGGTAACGAACACGCCGGCCCCCTGCCGGGCCTCGACCATCCCGTCGGCGGCGAGGGCGGCAATCGCCTCGCGCACCACGGTACGGCTGACGCCGAAGGTCGCCGACAGCTGGTTTTCCGTCGGCAGCTTCTGGCCGCGCCTGAGCTCTCCCGCCGCAAGCTGCTGCCGGAGCGCGCTGATCACGCGGTCCGACAGCTTGGGCTTGCGCGCGCTGCGCATCATGGTGGGATCAACGAGCGACACGAGGGGCCGGGCTCCTTAGTGGAAGAGGCTTGGCAGCCAGAGCGAGACCGCCGGCACGTAGGTCACGATACCAAGCGCCACGATGGCTGCGCCATACATCGGCCAGATCGTTCGCATGGCTTGCCAGATGGATATCCTGGCAAGCGCACAGCCGACGAACAGCACGGCACCCACAGGCGGCGTGCAGAGACCGATACCGAGATTTAGGATGAGGATGACGCCGAAATGCACCGGGTCGATGCCGTAGGCCTGTACCACCGGCAGGAAGATCGGCGTGGTGATGATGATGAGCGGCGACATATCCATGAAAGTGCCGAGCACCAGCAGCATCACATTGATCAGCAGCAGGATGACGTAAGGATTGTCGGAGACCGATTGCAGGAAGGTGACCAGGGCAGCCGGCACGCGCAGATAGGCGAGCAGCCAGCCGAAGGTGGCCGAGCAGCCGATGACCATCAGCACCATGGCGGTGGTGCGCACCGCACCCTGCGTCGCCTCGACGAAATCCTTGAAACTCATCGAGCGATAGACGACGAGCGTGACGAGAAACGCGTAGACGATGGCGATGCAGGAGCTTTCGGTCGCGGTGAAGACACCGGAACGCACGCCGCCAAAGATGATGCCGATGAGGATGAGGCCAGGAATGGCACTGAACAGCAGCGTCAGCAGCATGCGCCCGCCGGGGAACGGCTCTGTCGGGTAACCGCGGCGCGAGGCCACAATGTAGGCCGTGACCATCAGGCTGATCGCCAGCAGGAAGCCCGGAATGACGCCTGCGGTGAAGAGGTCGGCAATCGAAATGCGCCCGCCCGCCGAGATCGAATAGATGATCATGTTGTGCGAGGGCGGGATCATCAGCGCGATGATGGCGCCGATGGAAGTGACGTTGACCGCATAGTCGACGTCATAGCCACGCGCCTTCATCTGCGGGATCATCAGGCCGCCGACAGCCGAGGCATCGGCCACGGCCGAGCCGGAGATGCCACCAAACATGGTGGAAGCCGCGATATTCACCTGTCCGAGGCCACCCTTGAAGTGGCCGACCAGCGCGCCTGCCAGCGCGACTAGGCGTGCGGCGATGCCGCCGCGCACCATCAGGTCACCGGCGAAGATGAAGAAGGGAATAGCCATCAGCGAAAAGACGCTGACGCCGGAGTTGAGGCGCTGGAACACCACGATGGGCGGCAGCCCCATATAAAGCACGGTCGCGAAGCTGGCGACGCCGAGACAGAAGGCGATGGGAGTGCCGATCAGCAGCAGTGCCACGAACACGCCGAAGAGAATGATAAGGGTCATTTTTTCACTCAGGCTCCGACAGCGGTGCTGCGCGCGGAAGTGGCCGTGTCGTGGCCGGTACCTTCCGCCTCGATGAGGTGCTCGGTGGTCTGCTCGGGGCTTTCATCGACCGGCAGGCCGGCAAGGCGCCCAACCATGCGTTCAAGCGTGAAGAGCACGACAAGAACGCCTCCCCCGATCACGGGGAAGAATGCAAGGCCGCCGGGCCATTTTAGCGCCGGCATGACGGTGTTCCAGGTCAGCAACGACAGCTTCGTGCCGTAGATAATCATGCCGATGCCGAAGGCGAACACGACAAGGTCGGAAATGGTGCGGAAAATCTGCTTGGCGCCCGGCGGCATGAAATAGAGCAGCACGTCGAAGCCGAGATGGGTGCGCTCGCGCACACCAACCGCCGCGCCGAGGAAGATAAACCAGCCCATCAGCAGGACGGAGGAGGCTTCGGTCCAGCTCGGGGAGTCATTCAGAACGAAGCGGGAGAACACCTGCCAGGCAATGATGACAGTCATCAGCACAAGCCCGGCCCCGCTGATCCACAGGGCAAGTGTGCTCAGGCGCCGGAGCCACCGGTCCGCCCACACGATAAACTCACTCACTTCTTTCCCTCCCCAGGGAAGGCGGCACGGGGGTCCGTCCCCCGCGCCGCACAACAGCAGTTTTTGCGGGTTGTTACTGGGTCGCCTGGATGTCGGCGATCAGTTTCTTGAGAGCCGGTGTGGTTGCGTACTTCTCATAGACCGGCTTCATGGCATCGATGAACGGCTTCTTGTCGATGTCGGAGACCACCTGGACGCCGGCATCCTCGACGATCTTCTTGGACTTGGCTTCCGCCGCTTCCCACAGCTCGCGCATCTTGCCGACACTGTCCTTGGCGGCCTGGCGGATGGCGGCATGATCGTCATCCGAAAGCTTGTCCCAGACGATCTTCGACATCACCAGCACTTCCGGCACGCTCTGGTGCTGGTCGAGGGTGTAGTACTTGGCCACTTCATAATGCTTGGAGCTCTCGAAGCTCGGCCAGTTGTTCTCGGCGCCGTCGATAACGCCGGTCTGCAGGGCGGAGTAGACTTCGCCGTAGGGCATCGGCGTGGCGTTGGCGCCGAGAGCGTTCACCATGTCGACGAACACGTCGGACTGGATAACGCGGAACTTCATGCCCTTGAGGTCCTCGATTGACTTGATCGGCTTGATGCGGTTGTAGAAAGAACGCGAACCGCTGTCATAGAAAGCCAGGCCGACGAGGCCATGCGGCTCGAAAGCCTTGAGGATGCTCTCGCCGATCGGGCCATCCATCACATGATGCATGTGCTCGGTCGAGCGGAAGATGTAAGGCAGCGACGGAATGGCCGTCTCCGGCACGATGCCGTTGAACGGGCCCATGGATACGCGGTTGAGGTCAAGCACACCGGCCTGGGTTTGCTCGATGGTGTCCTTCTCCTCACCCAGCTGGGCGGAGTGATAGACATCGATGGAGAGATGACCCTTGGTGCGTTCCTTGAGCAGCTCGCCCATATATTTCACCGCCTCGACAGTCGGGTAACCGTCGGGATGGGTGTCAGACGAGCGCAGCACGATGTTGTCGGCGGCCGCAGCAGCACCGGCCACCATGCTGGCAGCCACGAAAGCGGCGACAGCAAACCCTTTATTCTGAAACATTCATTTCCTCCCGTTTTTTGTTCTGGGTTTTCAGAGTTTGTAGGCCCGCTTCGCGAGGCCGTACGCCAGGTCATGCGCCAGCTCGAGCGCCTCGTCGTGGTCGAGGCGATGCTCGGCCACAAGGCGCGCGAGGAAGGCGCAATCTACCCGCCGCGCCACATCATGGCGCGCCGGTATCGAAGGGAAGGCACGGGTATCGTCGTTGAAGCCGACGGTGTTGTAGAACCCGGCCGTTTCCGTGGTCATTTCGCGGAAGCGGCGCATGCCTTCGGGACTATCGTGGAACCACCATGCCGGGCCGAGCTTGAGGGCCGGATAGACGCCGGCCAGCGGCGCCAGTTCACGGGCATAGCTGGT
The DNA here is from genome assembly GCA_030657355.1 of Radicibacter daui. Classification (GTDB taxonomy): domain Bacteria; phylum Pseudomonadota; class Alphaproteobacteria; order Radicibacterales; family Radicibacteraceae; genus Radicibacter; species Radicibacter daui. Next base: position 409,390 of record CP131057.1, on the reverse strand, counting down.
TTCATCAAGGGTAAAGACGATGACGGTGAGGCCGGCCTCCAGCCCGACACAGTCGAGCATCGGCTTCAGTGCCTTCACATAGTCGGTGCGCGTCGGGATATCGAAGCCTTTATCGCGGCCAAAGCGCTCCAGCATCGGGGCGGAGTGGTTGCGCGACGACCCCGGATGGATCTGGAAGACGAGGCCGTCATCAAGGCTCATCTTGGCCATTTCCGTCAGCATCTGAGCGCGGAAGAGATTGTGGTCCGCCGCGCTGCCCTTGCCCGAGCGCACCTTGTCGAACAGGGCCGCTGCTTCACTGCCCGAAAGGTTCGCGGTCTCTGCCGTGGCATGGCCATGGTCGGTCGAGGTGGCGCCAAAGCTCTTGAAATAGTCCCGGCGCTTGCGGTGAGCGTCGAGATAGCCCTTCCAGCTGCCAGTATCGCAGCCGGTAATGCTGCCAAGCTCGTCGAGATTGGCGCCGAAACCTTCAAAATCCGGATCAACAACAGCATCCGGGCGGTAGGCTGTGATCACCTTGCCCTTCCAGCCGCTCTCCTTGATCTGGCGGTGCCATTTGAGATCGTCGAGTGCGCCTTCGGTCGTCGCCAGCGCTTCAAGGCCAAAACGCTCGTAGAGAGCCCGCGGACGGAAGCCCTCGCTCGCCAGCAGGCCGGCGATGTGGTCGTAAATCCTGTCAGCATTCTTCGGCGTCAGCCGTTCGGAAAGGCCGAACAGGGTTTCCATCGTGTGGTCGAACCACATGCGGGTCGGCGTGCCGCGGAAGAGGTAATAATTCTCGGCGAACAGACGCCAGATCTTGCGGCCATCGGTCTCCACCGGGCCGCCATCGCGGCGCGGCACACCCAGATCTTCCAGCTTCACGCCCTGCGAGAACAGCATGCGGAAAATGTAATGATCCGGCACGATCAGCAGCGAGGCCGGATCGGCGAACTTCTCGTTCTCGGCGAACCAGCGCGGATCGGTGTGCCCGTGCGGGCTGACGATCGGCAGGTCCGAGACGGCGGCATAAAGCTCGCGAGCAATGGAACGGGTATTGGAATCCGCCGGCAGAAGCCGGTCAGGATGAATGAGCGTTTCCATGTGATCCCTAAAAACGGAGGGTACCTGTTTTTTATTGAGATGGGACACTAAGGCATGATCAGGGAATGTCAACATACGAAAAAACAAGATTTGTATGATGACGTTCATCTCATCAAAAACAGGCGTGGACACTAGTATGGTAGCAGAATAGCGAGCTGATTCTCCTGCAAAAACTTTGTGTATTCCGCCGGCCATCGCAGCTGTCTCGCCATAAGGGCGTCCCGCCCTGCCACCAAATGACGCACCCGCCCGACCACATCGCGGCGATTTTTTATGGTGACTCCGCCGCCCCTGACCGGTGGCGGCGCGGCAACGGAGGCGACTGTTTTCCGGGATGCCGCGCCAGCGACGAAACCGGCGCAGGGACGGTCCGGACGCTCAGAAGATTGCTTGCCCGGCGAAAGCCATCGGCTTTCGCCTGCCGGCGGTGATAGGCTTGCCGGCGGACGCAGGTCCGGCGAGTGCTGCCATCAAAAGAGCAGCGCCGCTTTCCGACGGGATATCGAGGAAACGACGCCATGAGCCTCATCGTGAAGGACCTCCCGGCCGCCATCCGGGATGCCAAGAAGCGCCTGCGTGCAGGGCTGCCGGACCTGGCCGGACGCTTTGCCGGGATGGAAGAGCACTTCCGCAGCGAAGTGGCGCAGATCGTCGCCGCCCGCGAAGCCGGGCAGCCGGTGATCCCGGAAATCGCCTATAGCGATATCGCCGCCGGGCGCATTACCCCGGCCGAGGAGGCGCTGATACGGCGTCGCGGCGCGGCCGTGGTGCGCGGCGTCTACTCGAAGGAGCAGGCCGGCTGCTGGAATGAGGAGATCGGCGAGTATCTGACCCGCAACCGCTACGGCGAGCAGAAGGTTGACCCTGATCTCGACAAATATTTCAGCAAGCTGAAGGCCGGCCGGCCGCAGATTTTTGGCATCTACTGGTCAAAACCGCAGATGCAGGCACGGCAGGGTGAGGAACTGGCGCGCACCCGCGCTTTCCTCAACGGGCTCTGGCACCATCAGGGGCCGGGCGGGCAGAGCTATTTCATCCCCGACCGTGAATGCACCTATGCTGACCGCATCCGGCGGCGTGAACCGGGCGATGCCACACTCGGCCTTTCCCCGCACATGGATGGCGGCTCCGTCGAGCGCTGGATCGACGAGGGGTATCGGCAGGTCTACCGCCATGTCTTTTCGGGCGACTGGCGGGACTATGATCCGTTCGATGCCGCCTGGCGCACGGAGACATCCGAAATTCCCTCCCCCGCCGTGTGCAGCATGTTCCGCACCTATCAGGGCTGGACGGCGCTGACGGCGCAGGGGCCGGGCGACGGCACGCTCCAGCTGCTACCCATCGCGAACGCCATCGCCTACATGCTGCTGCGCCCGCTGCTCAGCGACGTGCCGGAAGAAAGCCTGTGCGGTGCCGAACCCGGCCGCGCCCTTTCCGCCAATGCCGAATGGCACAGCCTGCTGCTGCCGGCCCTTACCCCCATCCCGCGGGTAGAGCCCGGTGACACGGTGTGGTGGCACAGCGACGTGGTGCATGCCGTCGAAGACCGGCATGACGGCAAGGGCTACAGCAATGTCATCTATATCGGCGCGGCGCCCTGGTGCGGAAAGAATGCCGCCTATCTGGAAAAACAGCGCCCGCATTTCCTGCAAGGCCAAAGCGCGCCGGACTTTGCCGCGGAGAACTACGAGATCGGTTTTGACGGTCGCGCGCGGGAAGCCGACCTGACGCCGCTCGGGCGCAAGCAGATGGGGTTTGAGGCCTGGTAAGGTTGACCCTTTTCTCCCTTTGCCCGGCAAAAAAACAGAACCGTCGCGAACCGGCGCTGATCCAGCCGGCCGCGCTGCCTGGTCTGCACGATGACGAAAACCCGGACGTTCAGGCCAGAGGCTGAATAACGGGAAAGCCATATTCCGGCCTGTGTGCGGTGTGGCCCCTCCATCTTTAAGGAAGGTTCCGCCGCAACCAGGCTGGAATCGCATGGAAGAGGCAGCACTGGGCATCCTCAAGAAGGGTAACGAGCGCTGTAGCTGAGTTGGCCGTAGCGTCGCCGCGATCTCTTGTTGCGCATAAGCACTTATCAGTACAGCCAGGTCTTGCTATAGTTACTGTATATGTCTGGAATAAGCCTACCGGATCGAGATGCAAGACATGAACCCGACAAACAGCGACGAACAGCCCGACGCCGAGAAGGCAGGCTACAAACCTGCGATGAAGGTCTGGAACAAGCCCTTGATCCGCGACCAGAGCATCCGCAGCCTGACCGAGGGCAAAGCCTTCGCCAATCCGACCGAAGCTTCACCGGCCACCGGTTCCTGACATCTTCCAGATTGCGGTCCGGTGTATTATTCGATCTGTGGCCTGTCGGTCGCTGCCACCTTGAACCTGCCGGGCGGGCTCGCGGTTCCTCCCGTGCCGGACCCAGACGTGAGTGTGAGCATCGGGGAAATTCCTGATGACCCGAACACGCCAGACTACGTGGGAACGGCCTGGCGGCTGGTCGGACGGCGTTTCTATCTCGAAGTGCCCGGCGTTGTCCGGCTGATGGTCCATGACGGACGGGAAATCGTAGCCCAGCCCTTGAGCGCCGTCACCGAGACTGACATCGCCCCCTTCATTCTGTCGACTGGCTTTGCCGCCATCCTGCATCAGCGCCGGTTGCTGGCGCTGCATGCCGCCACGGTGGCCTGGAAAGGCCAGGCCATTACCCTGTGCGGGCCAACAGGAGCGGGAAAATCGACCCTGTCGGCTGCTTTGTGTCAGGCTGGCGCCGATTTTGTGGGCGACGATATCGCCGCCATCCGCACCGATGGCCCCGATGGTACTCCTGTGGTCTGGCCGGACGGACGCCAGCACCGGTTATGGGCCGATGCCATCGAGCATCTGACCCTGGCCGAGCGGCAAGGAGCGCCCATTCGTAGCCACATGCGCAAGTTCCATGTTGCTCCGTCGTCGCCCGTGGAACGCGCAGGGGACGCGTGCCCCCTGGCAGCCGTGATCCTGCTGCGAACACGGGAGAACACGCTCCCGCCGGGCCCGCCCGGAATTGAGCGCCTTGCATTGGCGGATGCCGCCTCCCTGCTGCGGAGGGAAGTCTATCGCCCCTCCCTTGCCCGCTGCATGGGCCACGACCCGCTGCTGTTCCTCCAGATCGCGGCGCTGCTGGACCGGGTACCCGTCTTCCGGCTGGAACGCACACGCGGTCTGGAACATCTGGACGCCAGCGCTACCCTGGTTCTGGATGCGATGACGAGGGCCGGGTAATGTCCGGGCCGGTCTGGCTGGTCTCCTATCCCAAATCGGGAAACACCTGGCTGCGCCTGCTACTGGCCAATCTGCTGTGCCGTCGGTCGGATCCGCAAGATATCAACGATATCGGCCTGGCCACGCTTAGCCTGGTGACCAGGCAGGTGGCCGAAGAGCTGACCCTGGTCGACACTTTTCTGCTCACTAGGGACGAATGCGACAGGATACGCCCGGCCCTGATGGAGGAAGCCTGGCGGGAAGCGGCCGATCTCGACGTCTTCATCAAGCTGCACGAGGCTTATTGCCATCTTGCCAATGGCAGCCCTGTCTTGGGGCGCCCCGCCCGCGCGGCAGTCTACATCCTTCGGGACCCCCGCGATGTTGCCGTGTCCCTGGCCTTCCATACCGGCCTGCCGATCGGAAGGGTCGTCGAGCAGATGCTGTCTGGCAGTACGCGCATGGGCGGGAACAAACCGCACCATGAACAGCTTTCCCAGCCGCTTCTGGACTGGAGCAGCCATGTGCGCAGCTGGACCGCACAGCGTGACGTACCGGTACATGTGCTGCGCTACGAGGACCTGCGCGCCGATACGGCGGGCTTCTTTGGCCGCGCCGCCACTTTTCTGGGACTGGAAGCGACACCGGATGAACTGGCGCGGGCCGTCCGCCAATCCGATTTCAGCGAGCTGCAACGCCAGGAGACGGAGAAGGGTTTTCGCGAGCGCCGGCTGGAATCGACGGCGCCTTTCTTCCGCGCCGGCCGGGTCGGCAGCTGGCGCGATGCCCTGACCCCTGACCAGGCATCCGCCATTGAAGCTGCGCATGGTGCGGTGATGGCTGAGTTCGGGTATCTGTGAACAACCGGGAAAAATGCAGGACGTCACTCCCGGCAATCAAATGGGCCGCCACAGGAAGGAACCGGCTATGAATGAAGGTGCAAGGTCCGATCTGGTGCACCGCACCGGCGAGGTGCTTACCGCTGCTGTCGGTGAGGAGTTGCTTATGATGAGTGTGGCGGCGGGCAAATATTTCAACCTCAACGATGTCGGTAGCCGCATCTGGGAATTGCTGGCCCAGCCGGTGAGCGTGGAGGGGCTGGTGGCAAGCCTGACCGCCGAGTATGCGGTGGATGCGGATCAAGCCCGGGCCGAAGTGCAGGAATTTCTGTCGGCGCTGCGCGAGCGTGGCCTGCTTGCCCCGTCCGGCGCACCGACGGCATAGGTTTGCAGATTAAAGTCCGCGCGAACGCCGCTTCCAACGCCAAGAATTCAATTTGCCGACCTGTGGCTCACGGTGATCCCTGTCACCCGTGCTGTTCCAGATAAGCCATGACCCGGAACGCCCGCATGAGGCTGCCGGCCCGTTCCACGGCGGGCCAGTCCCCTTGGCCGGTCTCGATGGTGCGGGCCAGGATATCCGCCGAAGGCAAGTCAGCCAGCCACGCCGCCACGGCATCCAGATCGAACAGGCCGGCAATGACTTCCCGTTCCCGCAAAGCCGCCAGCCGTCTGGCAAGCAGCGGACGCTGCGCCGCTACATGGACCGGATCCTCGGCCATCAGGTCGACTTTCGTCGGTTTCCAGCGCAGTTCTTCGGGCAGCACACCTTCCATGGCGTCGCGGAATACCCGGCGCGACCAGCCCCCGCTCACGAAAAGCCAGCTGGGCAGCGACAGGGCAAACTCCACCAGCCGGCGATCCAGCATCGGGAACCCGGCAGCCATGCCGTAGCGGGCTCCCAGCAAGGCCCATTGCTCCACCCGCCGGGTCAGGCCATGGCCTGTCAGCAGTGAGTGGCGCATCCGCCGGGCTTCAAGGGGCTTTACTGGCTGGGACAGGACACGTCCGGCGACCGCCTCCGCACGCATCAGACCCGCCGCCAGAACGGCTATGCCCGGAGAAGAGGACGGCCGCCCCGCAAGACGGCGTGCGACTGTACGAACAGTCTCGGGGAGCAGCAGGGGCGCGAGGCCGCCCAGTGCCGGGCGGATTGCCCCGGCGGCGCGCAGCTCCGCCGCCAGATAAAGCCAGTGTCCTCTCAGCAGGGCCTCCATCAGGACACCGCCCCCCCTGTAGCTTGCTCCTTCGTCCCCGCCCCAGCCCGATAGCAGCATGGAAGCTCCCCGGGCCGCCGCATCGGCAAAAACACGGCTCTCACGATGGGAAGCATCCAGCGGAAAAAGCTGGTCCGGATCCATCTCCGGCAGCACAAAGGCAGCCGGATCGCCGATCTGCACCGGCTGCCAGTTAACATCCGGCTCCTGCTGCAGCACGGGCGCGATATAGGGTCCATTTCCCCCGAAGCGATAGGAACTGAAGGGGCCGGGGCTGTGGGAATAGGCCAGAACTTCGCGGCCTGCCGGGCACAGGGCGCGTGCCGCCACAATCGTGATGGCGCTGGAATCCATCCCGCCGCTGAGATGGGCGGCGACGGGCCCCGCCGCGGGCAGGCGCCGCCGCACGGCCTGTTGGGTCAGCCACGACAGCTCGGCCGCGGCATCCCGGGGGCCAATGCGCCGCGACCCGGCCATGGCGGAATCCGGGCGCCAGTGAACGCCTGAGTGGATTCTGGCGCCCGGCGCCAGCCTCAACCAGCCACCGGGGGGCAACCGCTCCACCCTTTTGAACAGTGACCGTTCCGGCCCGTCGAACTGGAACAGCAGTTCACTTACCAGATAATCCGGATCGACCGATCGCTTGATCAGGCCGGTGGCAAATAACCCGCGTGGCAGCGAGGCAAAGACGAACAGATCATCCGGGCGATGGGCGAAGAAGAAGGGCCGCACGCCAAAACCGTCACGGGCACAGAGGAGGGTTCGATCCCGCCTGTTCCAGGCAGCAAAGGCGAAGTCGCCCGCCAGCCGCCTCAGCCCGCTCTCCCCCGCCTCTGTCAGCAGGGTGGCCAGTCCGGCCTCATTCCGCGCCTGATCGGGTTCGTCCAGCCGGATGTCCGCGGCCAGTACCAGATCGTCTCCGCCTGGCGCAGAACCTTCCTCTGCCGTGCCGGAAGTAAAATCCAGGGTTAGCAGGGCGACGGGCCCCTCGACATGAGAGACGATCCGGGGGGGCGATCCGGGTCCGCTCGCGGAAGGGGTCATGGCCGCCGCCATGGCAAGAAGTCGGCTCGCCTCGGCCGGCCTTCCGTCCAGATGCAGGAACCCGCCGATCAGCCGCACGGGGCGTGCCCCTCAAGATGATCAAGGGCGATGCCCGGTAGGGCCGTAAGGCCCAGCGGGATGCCCTCCCCCAGTTGATGGTTGAGCCCGCCCCAGCCGGCATTGGTTTCAATCAGCAGCGCCCCCTGTGCGGTGAGAGCGACGTCCCAGCCCAGAAAGACGAAGCGGGAGAACTCCGGCACCTCGCCATGGGCACGAACAACGAGATTCAGAGCCTCCGGCCAGAAGGGAACCTTTACCCCCACAAGATTTGCCCCGGTGTCGGGATGCTGCGTAACCGGATGGAGCCCCCACAGATGGGGGGAAAGAATGTCACCCGCCGCCCCTACTCCCGCGAATATCTGCTGCTCCCCCCAACCGCCACAGGGAAACTGGGCCAGGGCATCGACCACGACCACATGGCCTGCTCGATCGATCCCGGTAATCACACGGAAAACCGCCAGCGAACCATCCGACAACGCCTCCAGGGAGGGGTGGTTACCCAGGCAGGGCTGGATGATGCAACTGTGCCGGCGCCATTGCTCCACCAGCTCCGAAAGGCTGCACAGGTCGCCCTGCCAGGCATGGCGATAGGCATCCCCTTCCCGTACCCAGCGGGCCGCGCCCGATCCCTGATAGCCGGCCAGATCCTTGACCCAGATATCAGGGGCGCCTGGCAGGAAGGGCATTGATGGTATGGACTGGGACTCCTCCTGGAATACGGCGAGGGTGGGAATGCAGGGCAGGCCCCGGGTGTGGCAAAGGTCGGCAAACCGGGCCTTGTCCTGCACATCACCTTCGACCGCACCATTCAGCCGGTTCAGGAGGGAGGTCAACAGCTGGACCTCTTGCCCATAGAAGGAGGCTCCGATCCGGAAGCGTCGGTGCGGAACATGCAAACGGTAGGCGACATAACTGCGAGGCGGCACATTGTCGACCAGGGCCAGCGCCAGCATATGGCCGGCACGCAATGCCCAGCCCATCAACCGCGCGGGTCGATCCGCCTCCGGCGTCCGGCGCAGGTAACGCCCGGTCTCCCACACCGCGCCGACAGGCCAGGCCAGCATCATGGCCGCCCTCAACAACCCTCGCCGCCAGGGAGGCTGGTGGGCGAACAGAGCCCGCCGTGCCAGATGGCGCAAACGGCGCATCGGCCGGCGTCCCGGCCACGGCATGAAGGGGAAGCCCCCCTTGAGCAGCCGTTCCCAGGCCTCGCCGCCGCCAGGCCATCGCCGGCTGCCGGTCAATCCAGCGGCCCCTCGAAACCGGCATCCACGTAATGAACCAGCAGCGTCCAGCACGTCTCGTCCGCCGCCAGCGCCTTGCGGCCATGGGGCAGGTCACGGCCGCGGAACAGGATGCCGCCGCGCAGGCTCTGGTAACAATCGACGGGCTCCGCGCCGGGCCGTGCATGGACCTGGATGGCCCAGGGGGAGATCCCGTCAGCCGGAAGGGGCTGATGGTCGATCAGCAGGGACAGGGTGTATTCGCACTGCTCACGGTCCCGATGGACCGGCAATGAGGCGCCTTCGCGGTAGAGGGAAGCAAAGCTGTAGCTGGGCATGACGGGTACGTCCACCAGCGCCTCCACCGCCGGCAGCAGGGCACGCTGCACTACCCTGCCTGCCGGGTCATTGTGCAGTTGCCAGCGGTCTATGCCGTCCGTGGTCAACCAGGCGGAGCCGCTTTGCACCTGCTCCCGATAATAGGCGGCCAGGATATCGGCGATGGTCGGCGTCAGGCAGTCCTGGAGCAGGGCAAATCCGTCGGCGGCGAAGGCGGCGGGAGAGGCCGTGAAGCGCGGCGGCGCGAAGGGGGCAGCCTTCTCTGGCGGCAGGATGATAAGGCCACTGCTCCAGAGCGCCAGGCCGATATCGGGCGAAAGCCCGTCCAGTACATCTTCCCGGCCAGCTGCCAGGTCGAGCACCGCCGCAAAGGCAGCGTCCTCGGTCCGGTCGAATACGGTCTCGCTGAAGCCCTTCAGTACCGAATAGGCGCTGACGACGATCTGCCGGGGCCCATCCGCGTCGCTCGCCACCATCCGGACATCGGTTGCAGGATTGCGGATGAAGGCGGTGGGAACAGCTATGGTCATAGGGTCAAGCCCCCCGCCGGCTTCGGTACCAGCAACTGAGGGCGAAGCGGCTGTCGGCGAAGGAGCCGGAAGGGCAGGAGACCTGCCTCACCTCGTGGGGAACCCAGGACGGGAACAGCACGAGTGTGTCCAGATCGGGCGGGATGTCGATAAAGCGGCGTTCCCCATCTGCGGCCGGGGCTATGGCGTGCAGCCGCAGATCACCGCCGCTGAAGGCCTTGGGCTGGCGGTGGAAGTAGTAAACACCAGTCAGCACCCTGTCGGAACGGTGGGCGTCGGGCTGCGCCGTGAAGGTATCGATATGTTCGCTGTAGAAGGCCCCCTCATTATGCGCGACCAGTTCCAGCTCCAGACGGTCCAGGCGGAAGGGAGAAAGGCGCAGCAGGCGGATCGCCTCGTCCAGAACAGCGGTAAAACAAGCTTCCAGTTCCTGGCGCAGCCCGCCGAAATCACGCAGCAGCAGCGAGGAGCGGATGACCGGATTTACCACCCCCGCAGTGCCGCTGCCGACCTTGGTCGGCACGAACATCCTTTCTTGCGTCAATGCCAGTTCCAGCAACCGCTCCACCATGGCAGGCCCCATAAGCCCGGCTATGCGATGACAGGGCGGCAGGTCCTCGAACGCATGCATGGCAGCAGTCATTTTTATAACGTTCCGTTCAACCAGGAGGCGGGGCGACCCCGCAAGAGCCATGGTAGCGCCCCTTTTTACCAATTCACACACGGCCGGATGCCATGCAAGAAAGAGAGTGTCGCAAAACTCGATCGACAGCTTTCGGATTTCCCTTGCCGACTGCCCCCGGGGCTCCCCTGGTCGTCGATGAAGTGCCGTTGAACAGGCTGGCGAAGACGAAGCGTCAAAACGACCCCTCGCACCTCGTTCGCTGTCCCTTCATTATGACGGTAACAAAAGCCGCCGGAAGTGGGGCGAGTATCCGGGTCGGTTACTGGCGAGCGACCCGACAAAAAAGCCCACCTGTTTGCAGGTGGGCTTTTTGTTGTCTCCGCCTTTAATCGGGCGGCAAGGATAGCACGCGCCTAATCCTGCCCGCGCTGCTGCTGGAGAGCCATGGCAAAGACGCCATTGCCGACGCTCCAGTCTGAATAGTCATTTTCGTGGATGACGATGAAGACATCCTTTGGCGAGATCCCGGCCCCGTTTTCGAGGTTTGTGACAATCTGGGCGTAAAGGGCCCGCTTCATGGCGTCGCTGCGCCCGCGCCGCATGGTGATTTCAACCATCACCAGCCGTTCGGATCGGGCAATCCCATTGAAACTGCGCGAGTAGAAATAATCCTCTGGATCGTAGGGAGAGATGAAATTGAATAATTCATCTTCCGGCATTCCGATGGCCGTAACCAGCGCCTGATGAATACCCTCCACAATATGTTTGCGGGTGGCTTGATCCGTATCGCTGCGGACGTTTGTTCTGACGATGGGCATGTCTCAATTCCTAGATAGCGCTGCAACCAGGCCTTTCGATGCCAGTTGCCGGCCACCGGTTCAAATGAGAACATCGCTGCTTCATTGTCAGGAAAACTCACATGCAGCGCCGCCGGCAGATCCTGCCTCTCAATGCCCTTCGCGCTTTCGAAGCGGCCGCCCGGCTTGGCCGCGCCACGGCAGCCGCGCAGGAGCTTGGCGTAACGCACGGCGCCATCAGCCGGCAGATCGCTCATCTGGAGCAACTTCTGGGCGTCAGGCTTTTTGCCGGTACGCGCGGACAGCCGCGCCTGTCTGAAACCGGCCGCCAGCTCGCTGCCTGCCTGACGCCGGCTTTTGACCAGATCGAGGAAGCCGTCCGCCCATTCTATTCACGCGACGACGGCCTGCTGCAGGTGGCGAGCCTGAGTTCCTTTGCCGTGCGCTGGATCATTCCAAGGCTCCACCGGTTTTCGCAGCGTCACCCCGGCATCGACGTGCGGCTTGGAACGTCAGCCGATCGCCTCGATGAAAGGCGGGGCAGTTTCGATCTGGCGATCACAGTGCTTGAGGACGAAACATCGCTGCGTCCGGGGGACCGGCTGCTCTTCCAGGAAGAGCTTGGCCTTGTCATCGCCCCGGGCTTGCTGGCAGGGGATGGCGGCGTTCCGGATCCCCGGCTGCGCCGGCTTGTTGCCAGTACCCGGCCAGATGCCTGGGAAGAGTGGCATGCCGCCGCAGATACTGGTGCCGCCCGTCCAATGCCCGCCGGTGCCCCTGCGATGTTTGAGCATTATCACTTCGCGCTGCAGGCCGCCTTGTCAGGACTGGGCGCCTGCGTGGCGCCGCGCCACCTGGTTGCCGACGATATCGCGGCGGGCCGGCTTGAAGCCCCCTACCCTTTCCGCAAGACCCGTAACTGCTACGTGCTGCGCATAATGGATAGCCGGGACCGCAAGGCAGCCAAATTCGCGGCGTGGCTGGAAGAGGAATTGCGGGAAAGTGCCCTCATGCCAATAATCCCCGCCTGACCCGGTACGGTTCTTCCTTGATGGCAGACCTGTACCTTTTGCCCGTATCGGGGTTGTCAAATTTCCTTTCCCGGCATCATGGAAGACGGCATTACTGTGCCGCCATCAGCAAACGGGGACAGGTTTCATGCATACCATCATGGTTATGGGCGGCGGTTTCATCCTGCTGGGCGCCATGATGCTGGTTGCCCGCTGGCTGACGAAGGGACAGAAACCTAGCGCCGGCACCCTTACGTTCCTGCCCGTCTGGCTGGCCTGTACCCTCGTCAATCTCTGGGTAGGGGTGACGAAAGCCGGCTATCCGTTGGCCGAGGAAGCCGTCATTGCCCTCGTCGTTTTTGCCGTACCGGCGGCTCTTGCCCTTGGCATGCGCGGCCTGATGCGGGCCGAGGCCCGCTGAAAAGTCTCATGGCCGGTTGCGCAGCAGGTAGGAGCGCGTGGGGAAACTGCCGCGCTGCTCCTCGCGCAGGAAGGTAAAAAGTCCGGAGGCCAGCACCAGGCCCATGCCGGCCAGCGCCCAGCCATCGGGAATTTCGCCGAAGAAGACGGCCCCCAGCAGAATGGCCCAGACGATCTGCGCATATTGCGTCGGCGCCACCCGGTTGGCCGGGGCGAACTGGGTCGCCCACAAGAGGCACACATTGCCGACGCCGCCCAGCAGGCCGCTGAGCACCAGGAAAAACCAGCCGGACGCCGACGGCATCTGGAAGTCGAACAGCATCGCCGCGCCAGCCACCACGACCGTCGCCATGTTGGCGCTGGCGAACATCGCCGTCTTGCGCTCCCGCCCGCCCAGCACACGCAGCACGATGATGGTGCCAGCCGCACACAGCGCAGCCCCCACGGCAGCAAAATGACCCGGCAGCAGCTCGCGCACGCCCGGGCGCACCACCATCAGCACGCCGGCAAGGCCGATGAAGATGGCCAGCCAGCGCCGCCAGCCCACCAGTTCCTTGAGCAGCAGGATGGACAGCAGCGTGACGAAAAGCGGCATCAAGAACAGCAGCGAATAGGCCTCCGCCAGCGGCAGGGTGGTAAAGGCGACCATGCCCAGCAACGTGGCGATCACCCCCAGCCCGGCGCGCAGCAGCACGAGGCTCGGCCGGTTCATATGCAGGGCAATGCGCCAGCTTTCTCCCTTGTTGCGGATGAAGGGCAGCGTAGCAAGGCCAGCGATGGAGGTGATGCAGGAGATCTCGAACACCGAGATGTGCTGGCCGAGATGCTTTGAAATGGCGTCAGTGCCGGAAAAGAGAAAATAGGTAAGAAAACCGAGCGCGACGCCCTTGATCATTTCTGCAATTTCCTGCCCCGCGGGCCGGGAATGCGACCACGCTTGGATCGTTCTAAGCCGGATAGCAACGGGCGTTGAGAGCTATTTCGTGCTGCGCCGCAGCAATTATGCGGGACATTTGGCAACGTTGCAGGAAGCACACAGGGCAGCGTCTCTGCCGGGCGCCAAACGCCAGGTACAACAAAGAGGCCGCCCACAAAATGCGGGCGGCCAGCGGCGCTATCTCAAAAATATATGGCGCCGGAAAAGGTTGTTACTTCTGACAATTGATTACCGGCGCGTCGTTCTGAAACTGGCTGATACCGGAAACCACGAAACCAGTGGCAACAACCTCGGGCTGTGTCTGGGTGGACATCACGCCAGAGAAGTTGGCGCCGGCGTTGACGGCGGCACCGCTCGTCAGAGCGCAGGTCCACGGTGAATTGGGGTTGGGGCTCGTGGCTTTGCCCATGGTTGCGACATTGTAGCAATTACCGCCCGGCAAATTGAAGTTACCCATGCCAGACTTCCAGAAAGCACCGGCGCCCTTTCCATAGAAGTTATCGGCCGCGACGGCGATGGTCCCCGAAGTGTTGCTCATCGAATTGCCAACATTGGTGATAACCACACCAACTTCGGTCGCCAGCTGGGGCGTCAGAATTACAGTCGCGTCGGTATTGACGCAGAAAGCAAAGTCCTTTGCCGGCAAGGAGGTCAGATCCAGGGCACTCAAATCTGCCCGGGCCGCGCCTGCGGCCGCGAGAACGAACGAAAGGGAAAGAGCAAGAACGCTCAAAACCGACTTCATGGGACACTCCATTTTTCGTATCCCCCTTGAGGCCATGAAAGAGGGTAGATGGGGCGTCGTCATCAAAAAAGTGATTTTCCTATATTAAATACATCTCAAAGGAGTGATTTCATACCTCCGAACGGGGATGGGGTGCAGCCGGTAACTCCAAAGTTCGTTCGCGGCCCTGCCATTCCGCCCGGAAAGAAATGTCGCCGCGCCTGATTCTGCCTCCCTCAGTCCCGCGCCCGGACGCGTCCCGGCCCCGTTATTCAGCCGGGCCAACCTGTCCGATGCCACCTCTCCGCCGCTCTGGTTCCCGCTTGACAATAACATGTACCCTTCTGCTAATACGTATTAGCAAATAAGAAGGAGGCAGGGAGATGCCGGGCGCCGGCCCCAAGCGCTTGACGCAGAATGACATCGCGAAGCTTGCCGGCGTCAGCCAGGCAACCGTCTCGCTGGTGCTGAATGGCGCGCCGACGGCGCTGGCGCGTATTCCGCAGGAAACCCGCGAGCGCGTTGAACAGATCATCCGCGAGACGGGTTACGTCGCCGACCCCATCGCCCGCCGCATGGTCAAGGGCCTCAACCGGATCCTCGGCGTCTTTACCTACGAGCCCGCCTTTCCCAGCGCCCAGGCCGATTTCTTCGCACCCTTCCTGCTTGGCATCGAGGAAGAGGCACAGGTGCAGAATTACGACCTGCTGCTGCTCACCGGCGCCGGCGTCGACCGGGAGCGCAAAATCTTCGCCGATGGCAACCGGCTGCGTATCGCCGATGGCTGCCTCGTACTTGGCCGTGAATTCGATCGCGCCGAACTCGCAAGACTGGTTGCCGGCGATTATCCCTTTGTCGCTATCGGTCGCCGCGACGATGCGGGCGGCCCGGTGCCTTATGTCGGTGGCGACTACAAAAACGGCACGCGGGTGCTCGTCGAGCGAGCACGGCGCTTCGGACATTCCAGGCTCGCCTATATCGGTCCGCGCGGCCCGGCGGAATCGATCACTGACCGCTGGAGCGGCTTCACCGGTGCTCTGGGCGACGGGGTGGAACTCGTCCGCCATATCGCCGTGGAAGACCGTCCGGCCGGCGAAATCCTCGATGCCATTCTCTCCAGCGGGGCCACCGCAGCCTTTTTCGTCGAACTGGCGGATGCCGTGCGTGTGGAAGCGGTCGCCCGCATGAGGGGCCTTTCCATCCCCGGGGATTTCTCGGTTGTCGTGCTCGGCAGCCACATCCGCGCCGAGCGCAGCCACATGAAATTCACTGCCTTCGACATCCCCCGAGAGGAGATGGGCCGGCGGGCAACCGCCATGCTGGTGCGCCGCATCGAGAGTGCGGCGCCGGTCGAGCAAATCCTCCTCACATGTGAACCGGTCGAAGGCGAGAGCCTTGGGCCCCGCAAGGAAACGGACTGAAACCGTGAAAGAAATGCGAGCAGATATTCTGGTGGTGGGCGGCGGCCTCGGCGGCGTGGCGGCGGCACTTGGCGCCTGCCGGGCCGGCAAGAGCGTCATCCTGACCGAGGAGTTCGACTGGATCGGCGGCCAGCTGACCAGCCAGGCCGTTCCCTCCGATGAGCATAGCTGGGTCGAACAGTTCGGCATCACCCGCTCCTATCGCAAGCTGCGCAGCGGCATTCGCCAATATTACCGCGACCATTATCCGCTGACCGAAGGCGCCCGCGCCTGGGATGATCTCAATCCCGGTGCCGGCTGGGTCAGCCGCATCTGCGCAGAGCCGCGCGTCAGCCTTGCCGTCATCGAAGCCATGCTGATGCCCTATCGCGGCGCCGGCCGGCTGACGGTCCTGCAGCCCTATCTGCCGGTTGCCGCCGATGTTGAAGGTGACACGGTGCGTGCCGTCACCCTGCGCCAGCGCGATACCGGCAGGCAGGTAACGGTCACTGCCGATTACATCCTCGATGCGACCGAGCTTGGCGATCTCTTGCAAATGACCGGCGCCGACTACGTCAAGGGCTTCGAGGCGCAATCGGATACCGGGGAGCCGAGCGCACCGCCCGTGGCCCAGCCGGATAACGTCCAGGCCGTCTCCATCTGCTTTGCTGTCGACCATGTGGACGGTGACCAGACCATCGACAAACCGGAAAACTATGATTACTGGCGCCGGTATCAGCCCGAATTCTGGGGTGGGCCATTGCTCGGCTTTACCGCCCCGCACCCCCGCACGCTGGAATTCACCACCCGCTCCTTCACCCCCAATGTGGAGGATGATCCGCTGGCGGTGGATGCCGACCAGCGCAAGGGCGGCGGCGATGAAAATCTGTGGATTTTCCGCCGCATAGCGGCCCGCCGCAATTTCCGGCCGGATTTCTACGCCTCCGACATCTGCCTCGTGAACTGGCCGATGATCGATTACATGGACGGTTCCATCATCGATGTGTCCGAGGCCGAAAAAGCCCGGCACCTCAAGGCGGCAGCCGACCTTTCCTATTCGGTCTTCTACTGGCTGCAAACCGAGGCGCCGCGGCTCGACGGCGGACAGGGTTATCGCGGCCTTCGCCTGCGCGGGGATATCACCGGCACCGAGCACGGTCTGGCGATGGCGCCCTATATCCGCGAGAGCCGCCGCATCAAGCCGGTAACCCGCATCGTCGAGCAGGATCTCTCCTATGCCGTACGCGGCGCCAAGGGTGCGATGCACTATCGCGACAGTGTTGGCATCGGCATGTACCGCATCGACCTGCATCCCTCGACAGGCGGCGACAATTATATCGACGTGCCGTCCTGCCCGTTTGAAATCCCGCTCGGCGCCCTGCTGCCGCAGCGGATGAAGAACCTCATTCCGGCCGGCAAGAACATCGGCACCACCCACATCACCAACGGCTGTTATCGCCTTCACCCGGTCGAATGGAATGTCGGCGAGGTGGCCGGAATGCTGGCGGCCTACTGCCTTGAGAAGGGCCTCAGCCCCCATCAGGTGCAGGAAGAGGACGGTCCTCTTCACGACTTCCAGCGTGCCCTCGGGCGCGAGGGCATCGAAATCCGCTGGCCGGATGTAGCGGCCTATTAAGCAATCAGAAGAAAGGGAGGAACGACATGAAAAACAATAAAACGCTCAAATCCACGCTCGCCGCACTGACCCTGGCAGCCTTGCCGCTGGCCGGATCCGCGCACGCCGACGATGCCGTCAACCTGCGCATGACCATCTGGAGCGCCAATCCGGCTCATCTGAAGCTCTTCAACGATATTTCCGCCGGTTTCGAGCAGCAGCATCCGGGCGTGACGGTGACTTATGAGTCCCTGCCCTACGATACCTACATGACGGCGCTCACCACGCAGATCGCCGGCGGCAACGCACCTGACATGGCGTGGATTTTTGAGACCGCCGCTTATGACTTCGTCAATTCCGGTGCCCTCTATCCGCTCACCGATACGCTGAAGGCGACCAAGGGATATAATGCCGATGAGCTGAGCGCGACGGCGGCCGGGCGCTGGACGAAGGATGGCACGCTCTACGCCTATCCGTTCTCGACGTCCCCTTTCGGCATCTTCGTCAACAACGATCTCATCAAGGCCGCCGGCGCAAAAACCCCGGCGGAACTGATCGCCGCCGGTCAGTGGACCTGGGAAAATGCCTTCGCCACCGCCTCCGCCGTGGGCAAGACCGGCAAGGGCGGCCTCATCGTTCGCGATTTCAATTATCAGGCCTGGCAAAACCTCGCCGCGATCTGGAATGGCTGGGGGGCGGCGCCCTGGAGCGCCGATGGCAAAAGCTGCACCATGGCGGAAAAGCCGATGGTGGATGCCCTCACCACCGTTCATGATGCTATCTTCAAGCAGCAAGCGATGCCCGGCCCCGGCGAAACCGTCGATTTCTTCGCCGGCAACGCGGCAATGACCATCACCCAGATCAGCCGCGCCTCGCTGCTGCCGAAGGAAAAGCCGTTCGACTGGGATCTGGTGCCGCTGCCCAAGGGGCCGGCCGGGGAGTATGCGCTTATCGGGCAGGCGGGTGTCGGCGTGCTGGCGGCCGGCAAACATGCCGATCTCGCCGCCCGGTTCGTCGCTTATATGACGAACCCGGAGAACTCGGTCAAACTCAGCCAGTTCTTCCCCTCGGCCCGCAAATCATTGCTGAATGCCGAAGTGCTGAAGAAGACCAACCCGCTGCTCAGCCAGCAGCAGATCGACAGCGTGGTCATCTCCGGCATTGCGACCGGCACGGTCATTCCCGGCCATACCGGTTTTGCCCAGCTCCAGCAGATGGTTCGCTCCGGCCTTGATGCTCTCTGGCAGCCGGAAGCCGATGTTGCCGGCACGCTCCAGAAGATCTGCGGCCAGATCGGCCCGCTGCTGAAGCGCTGAGGAGAAGCGGTCATGGCTGTCGCCGAGGATAACGCCCCTTCGGAAGGCCGCGCGCCGTCGCCGTTCTGGACGATTGCCCGACGCGACAGCCTTGCCGGCTTCCTGTTCATCGCTCCGCAGCTCGTCGGGATCGTTACCTTCGTGCTGATCCCGCTCGGCCTCGTCTTCTGGTATTCGCTGCACGAGTGGAATGTGCTGGCGGGTACCTTCACCTACACCGGCACGCAGAACTACCGCATGCTGGTGGAAGACGGCAGCCTTGTTGAAGTGCTGGGCACGACGGCGGTCTTTTCCGCCGGTCTCGTCATCTTCAATATGTCGCTTGCCCTGCTGCTGGCGGTGCTGCTCAACCAGAAACTTGCCGGCATCACTGTCTTCCGCACGCTGTTCTTCTCGCCTGTCGTCGTGTCGCTGGTGGCGTGGACGATCGTCTGGGGTTTTCTCCTGCAGAAAAACGGCGGTATCAACGGCGTGCTGCAGGTGTTTGGCATCGAAGGGCCCAACTGGCTGCGCGGCGAAGTGACGGCGATGATTTCCGTCATCGCCGTGCAGGTGTTCAAGAATGTCGGCCTCAACATGGTGCTGTTTCTGGCCGCCCTCCAGGGCGTGCCGAACGAGCTTTACGAGGCGGCCCGCATCGATGGCGCGCCGCGCTTCAAG
The DNA here is from genome assembly GCA_030657355.1 of Radicibacter daui. GTDB lineage: Bacteria > Pseudomonadota > Alphaproteobacteria > Radicibacterales > Radicibacteraceae > Radicibacter > Radicibacter daui. The sequence goes on along the minus strand of CP131057.1, from coordinate 390,308 downwards.
CAGTTCCGCCGCATCACCCTGCCGCTGATCAGCCCGACGATCCTGCTGACCTCGATCATCACCATCGTCGGCTCGTTGCAGGTCTTTGCCCAGATTGCGGTGCTGACGCAGGGCGGCCCCGGCCTCTCCACCACGGTGCTGGTCTATTACCTCTACCAGCAGGCCTTTCAGTTCCACTTCTTCGGCTACGGCTCGACGCTGTCGATCCTGCTGTTCGTGATCGTCGCGGTGTTGACCTTTGCCCAGTGGCAGATGCGCAAGAGGATCGTCTTCCATGAAAACTGAGATCCCGCCGCGTCTGAAGCTCGCCCTCTACGGGCTTCTGTGCGTCCTGCTCATCCCCTTCGTCTTCCCGACCTGGTGGATGGTGACCTCCTCGGTCAAACCCATCAGCGACATCTTTGCCTTCCCGCCGCAGCTCCTGCCGCAGAGTTACGACTGGTCGACCTATTCACGGGTGTTCGAGCTGCAGCCCTTCGTGCGGCAGTACTGGAACTCTGCCTATATCGCGGCTCTGGTAACCGCCGGCACCATGATCCTCTCGTCCATGGCCGGCTATGCCTTTGCCCGCATCCGCTTTCCCTTCGCCAACACGATCTTCATGGTCGTGCTGCTCGGGCTGCTGATCCCGTCCGAAGTCACCATCGTGCCGCTCTTCCAGATGTTCCTGAAGGCCGGGATGGTGAACACCCACTGGCCGCTCATCCTGGTGCCGATCTTCGGCGCCCCCAGCGTGTTTGCCACCTTCGTCATGCGGCAATTCTTCGTGACGCTGCCGGTGGAGCTGGAAGAAGCGGCCCGCGTCGACGGGCTCGGGCGCTTCAAGATTTTCCGCAAGATCGCCCTGCCACTTGCCAGGCCTGCTCTGGCCTCGGTCGCGATCTTCACCTTCCTGCACAGCTGGAACCTCTATCTGGAGCCCATCGTGTTCCTCTCCAGTGCCGACAAGTTCACGCTGCCGCAGGCCCTTACCCAATATGTCGACGCCTATGGCGGCCCGATGTGGAACATCCAGCTCGCCGCCGCGACGCTGACCGCCCTGCCCGTCCTCATCGTTTTCATCATCGCGCAGAAGCAATTCGTCGAAGGGCTCGCGCATACCGGCCTCAAGGGCTGAAGAAGCGGAAATCCGATTGATGGCTGAAGTTACCCTTAACGAGGTTCGCAAGAGCTACGGCGCTGCCGACATCATCCATGGCGTGGATCTTGAGATAAACGACGGCGAATTCGTCGTGCTGGTCGGCCCGTCCGGCTGCGGCAAGTCCACCCTGCTGCGCATGATCGCGGGGTTGGAGACCATCACCGGCGGGGAGGTTCGCATCGGTGGGCGCGTGGTCAACAACCTCGATCCCAAGGACCGGGACATCGCCATGGTGTTCCAGAACTATGCGCTCTATCCACATATGACGGTTGCCACCAACATGGGCTTTTCGCTGGAGCATCGCGGTGCCGGCAAAGCGGAGATTGCCGAGCGGGTGAAATGGGCCGCCGATATTCTCGGCCTCGGCCCCCTGCTGGAGCGTTATCCCCGCCAGCTTTCCGGCGGCCAGCGCCAGCGCGTTGCCATGGGCCGGGCCATTGTGCGCGATCCGCAGGTTTTCCTGTTCGACGAGCCGCTCTCCAATCTTGACGCCAAGCTGCGCGTCGTCATGCGGGCGGAGATCAAGGGCCTGCACCAGAAACTCAGGACCACCACGATCTATGTGACGCACGACCAGGTGGAAGCGATGACGATGGCGGACAAGATCGTCGTGCTGAACGGTGGCCGGGTCGAGCAGGTCGGTGCTCCGCTGGCGCTTTACGACCAGCCGGCCAACCAGTTCGTCGCCGGTTTTATCGGTTCGCCGGCAATGAATTTTCTGGTCGGGGAGATTACGGCGCAGGGTTTTGCCGCTCCGGGTGTCCTCCTGCCGCTGGCAGACGGGGCAGCACCTCTTGCCGGAACCAGGGCCGTCTATGGCGTCCGGCCGGAAGGCTTTGCGCTCGATGACACAGGCGTCCCGGCGGAGATTCTGCTCGTCGAGCCAATGGGATCCGAAACGCAGGTGACCATGATGCTGGGCGGGACGCGGGTTATCGGTGTCTTTCGCGAGCGCGTGTCACTTGCCCCCGGAGCCACGATCCGCCTGCGGATCGATGCTGAAGCCATCCACCTCTTTTCGGCTGATGGCAGCCGGCGGCTGACCTAGACAGATCCTGCATCAGGAGAAAAATCTACAAGTAGGGAGGCGCTCTTTATCAACTTGATATTATCATAAAATAAATTAATATTCTATTTAATTGGATAAATAACTAAATCATGCCATTAATCAGCTAATTAATAACAGATCAAACTTCACTCAACCCCCTCTTCATAGCTTCAGAAACAAGATTTTTATATAACTTGATTGATTCGCTGTCTTCCATTTTGCTTTCATTTACATCCAACTTACCTTCCGCGAGGACAATTTCGGCCCTGACATTTGGTGTGGATGCAACAGAGTTCCAGTAATATTTTGTCCAATCCATCTGAATCCCCTGACAGCGGTTTATTTTCCGAGCGCGTTTATCTTAGCAAAATATCTCGGATTAAGGTTGCCTTCGAAATATAATTTTCTTTTCTTCCATATGAATCCGTCGTGCTTGGTGATGATAGCGACATCAACGGGACCTCCTACCGATTGAGTAGGCTGAGTTACCTTTTCCTTTAATGACTCAAGACGCACAAGGGTCTCAGCTAATTCAGCCATATCGTCCAACGGAAGGGATGTTATAACATTCCACAATGGCCAATAATGTGTTTTTCTAGCTTCCTCCATTATATTTTTTCCAAATTCTCCAACTGAAGAACTTAAACTTGACAAAAAATCCGGATGATTTTCAAAACCTGTCGATCTTGCAACATTTTCTATTTCTTTCTTGCACTCATCTATAGCAGTAGAAAATCCGCTAGCACTTATACCAAATAAGAATGTCGATATCATAGCGTCTGTAGCAAATGCCTTGATACCAGCTACTGTTTCTAGATTAATGCTGTTACTAGATTTTTCGTCGTAAGCTATTTTATCAAGTATACTTCCGTACGAGGTATACTCTATAAAACTCGGAAAAAAAATCATCTTCTCCATAACCAGCCACTACGATGCCGGTACTATCCATAAAAGTTCTCTTTTTATATAGAGATTTAATACTAAATTGAGCCAATAAATCAAAATCCAACCCGATAAAATTTAAAGCTAGCTCGTCCCCAGATGCATAATCTCTAATGTTATTTGCTACTGAATCGCCATACTTAGCGATAGCTTCATCTATATCCTGATCAATAAATCCGGCCGGAATTTCAGCAGAATCAAGTACAGAAATCTCATTTCGGATAATTTTATCTAGTTCTAAATTTTTTTGATCTTGAGACTCGGCGAATTTAACCGCATCATTTTGAATAAAAATATACCTAAAAAATATTTTTCCGATTGAAGAGCATGAGTTTATAAAATTTTTTTCTTTATAATCAACAGTGAACACAGAAAAACTTTGAACAAAACGGAAAAAATCTTCCGCATAGAGCTTTATATTCTGAAAGCTAGTAGACCCTATGTGCTTCCTATATTCCTTAACTAAAAGCTCCCAAGGCACCCCTTGCACATTCGCATCATTATAAATCATTAATCCAACGGGTTCGTACTCTGAAAGTTGAAATATCTTATTTGCGCCATTGTGATATCTCTTTACTTCCTTGCCTCCTTCCCATCTTGTCATTGTCATAGCACTGTCTGCCGCCAGGACAATAGCATTGCTATTCATTATGGCCACTTCGCAAGTCATTGGCAGCCCCGTAGATCAAATTATTTATTAATATCGGACATTGTATTATATTTACCATCACAGCTGAAATAAAAAGAAGGGGAAGGTTGGCGCCTTCCCCTTCCAGCGGTTCCATCAATATATTTCAATCAACGCTTCAACTGCGTCACATCCCGCACGGCGCCGCGGGCTGCGCTTGTGGTCATGGCGGCGTAGGCCTGGAGTGCCGGGGAGATGGCACGCTGGCGCGGTGCGGCCGGGTGCCAGCCATTGGCCGCATCACGCGCGGTGCGACGGCGGGCGATCTCCGCCTCATCCACCTTCATGTTGATGCTGCGGTTCGGGATATCGATCTCGATGATATCGCCTTCCTCAACCAGACCGATGGCGCCGCCTTCAGCCGCTTCCGGCGAGACATGGCCGATGGAAAGGCCGGAGGTGCCGCCGGAAAAACGCCCGTCGGTGATGAGGGCACAGGCCTTGCCGAGGCCCTTGGACTTCAGATAGCTCGTCGGATAGAGCATTTCCTGCATGCCGGGGCCACCACGCGGGCCTTCATAGCGGATGACCAGCACGTCGCCAGCCTTGATCTCGCCGGCCAGAATAGCTTCCACCGAAGCATCCTGGCTTTCGAAGATGCGGGCCGGACCGGAGAATTTGAGGATGGAGGCGTCAACGCCCGCCGTCTTCACGATGCAGCCATCAACCGCAAGATTGCCGTAGAGGACAGCGAGGCCACCATCCTTGGAGAAGGCATGCTCGACGCTGCGGATGGCGCCCGTCTCGCGGTCGCTGTCCAGCTCGCGCCAGCGCTGGTTCTGGCTGAAAGCCACCTGCGTCGGCACACCGCCGGGCGCGGCGCGGAAGAAGTTGCTGACCGCTTCGCTTTCGGTGCGCTTGATATCCCAGCGATCAAGCGCCTCGCCGAGCGTGGCGGCGTGCACGGTCGGCAGGTCGGTGTGGATGAGCCCGCCACGATCCAGCTCGCCGAGGATGCCCATGATGCCGCCGGCGCGGTGCACATCTTCCATATGGATGTCGGGCACGGACGGGGCGACCTTGCAGAGCACCGGCACCTTGCGGGAGAGGCGGTCGATATCCTTCATGGTGAAGTCGACGCCGGCCTCATGGGCGGCGGCGAGCAGATGCAGCACCGTGTTGGTGGAACCGCCCATGGAGATGTCGAGCGTCATCGCATTCTCGAACGCCTTGAAGGAGGCGACGGAACGCGGCAGCACGGAAGCATCGTCCTGCTCGTAATAGCGGCGGGCAAGATCGACCACCAGATGGCCGGCCTCCAGGAACAGGCGCTCACGGTCGGCATGGGTCGCCAGCGTCGAGCCATTGCCCGGCAACGAAAGACCCAGCGCCTCGGTGAGGCAGTTCATCGAGTTGGCGGTGAACATGCCGGAGCAGGAACCGCAGGTCGGGCAGGCCGAGCGCTCGATGATCTTCACATCCTCGTCGCTCACCTTGTCGTCGGCAGCGGCGACCATCGCGTCGACGAGGTCGAGCGCGCGCTTCTTGCCGCCCAGCAGCACCTTGCCGGCTTCCATCGGGCCGCCGGAGACGAAGACGACCGGAATGTTGAGGCGCAGCGCCGCCATCAGCATGCCCGGGGTGATCTTGTCGCAATTGGAGATGCAGACCATCGCGTCGGCGCAATGGGCATTCACCATATATTCCACGCTGTCGGCGATCAGATCGCGCGAGGGCAACGAATAGAGCATGCCGTCATGGCCCATCGCGATACCGTCATCGACCGCAATGGTGTTGAATTCCTTGGCAACACCGCCGGCCTTCTCGATCTCGCGGGCCACCAGCTGGCCCAGATCCTTGAGGTGGACGTGGCCGGGCACGAACTGGGTGAAGGAGTTGACGACCGCAATGATCGGCTTGCCGAAATCTCCATCCTTCATGCCCGTGGCGCGCCAGAGGCCGCGCGCACCGGCCATGTTGCGGCCATGGGTGGTGGTTCGGGAGCGATAGGTCGGCACTGTCTTACGTCCTTGGTTCGAGTAGGCGATCCGGAATGGTGTTCATATTCCTGCCGGCTTCTGCTGGCCAGTCACGAGGTCCAGTATGCCGCGCTTTGGCGGCATCCGCCATGGAAAGCCGGTTCTGCCGCGAAAGTTAAATGCGCGCAAGCCTTGATTTACGCATTAATATTCTTTTTTCCAGTGGCCGGGTTAACAAAAACACGAAAACCGCTGATCCACGCCCCTCGTCATACCGGCTTCTGTTTTCCGGAAATTAACACTATGTTAACCATCCTTTTGATCGGCGGGCCGGTCCCGGGGGCATCGGGCGCCCCGCCTTGAATGAACGGGGGGTCATCATGGGTCAACTCAGGACAGCGCTGCTCAACCTGCAAAAAAGCCTGGTCAATAATCCCGGTATTGTCGAAGAACTGAAAAAGAAGGTCAGTGCCGAGAGTGATCGCATCGAGCAGCTGGCGCAGACCGCCACCGAAGGCTGGAACAGCATCCACCTTTACCTTTTCGCCCGCTTCGAAAAGGAAGGCACCACGATTGCCGACAACAAGAAAAAGACCATGAAGGATCTCATGGACTCAGAACTTGCCACGCTCGGCAAGGGGCTTGAGTCCTGGCGCAAGACCCTGCTTGGCCATTGCGAGAAGGCGTCGAGCGCCTTTGAAGACGGTATTGCCGCCTTGCGCAAGCAGCTGGCTGATGCCGCCGCCGAAAACAAGAAGCTGCGAGCGATCGCCGAAAAGAAGAAATCAAAGTGGCTGGCCAGCAAGGAATACAAGGCCAAGATCAAGGGTTACCTGGAGGTTATCGACGATATCGATGCCATCATCGCCAGCCAGACCAAAGCCATCGACAAGGCCAAGGGCCTCGGCCGCGATTCCGCCTGGGTCAACAAATGGTTCACCATCACGGCCAAGACGACGGTCGAGGATGTCGAGAACTTCGCCGCCATGGATCATCACTCGATCATGAGCAATTACCTGAAAGACAAGGAAGAGCAGGACAAGTACGTGCACAAGTGGCGCGACGAGTACAAGGCGATGGGCGTGCAGGTGGCGCTCATGAAAAAATGGGCCAGCGAAGCCGACCAGATGGAAGCGGTCGACTAAACCGGCTTACGCGATGCCGCAGGAAGGCCGCCCCCTGACCGGGCGGCCTTTCTTTTTTTGAACCGGACGCAAGCCTCAGCCGGACATTGCCGCGATACACACCCGGTTGCGGCCATCCGTCTTGGCCGCGTAGAGCGCGCGGTCGGCCCGGTCCAGCATCGCCTCCAGCCCCTCTCCGGGCTTGACCTCGGCGCAGCCGAGGCTGACGGTCAGCGACACTTTTATCCCCTCGGCGGTCTGGAAACCCTGCCCGATGCGCGTACGCAGGCGCTCGGCCAGTTCCCGCGCCGTGCGGAGATCCGCACCGGGCAGGAGGATGGTGAACTCCTCTCCGCCGATACGGGCGATAAGATCGCTCTCGCGGTAGGATTGCCGGGCGCATTCGGCAACAAAAAGCAGGGCGGCATCCCCCACCATGTGGCCGAACCTGTCATTCACCAGCTTGAAATGGTCGATGTCGAGCATTATGGCCGAGAGGCAGCGCCCCTGCTGGCAAAGGCGCGCAAGAAGGTCGAGGCCATCGCGCATCAGGGCCCGCCGGTTGAAGAGGCCGGTCAGCGGATCGGTATCGGCCATGTGGCGGGCATGGCTCAGATCATCCTCCAGCCGGCGTGCCGTTTGTTCCCCTTCGGACTGCAGCTTTTCGCGCTGCCGCTCCGCCACAGAAAGGCGCATCAGCATGCTGCGCAGCGCCAGTGAAAGATCGCCGACCTCGCGCAGGCCATAAGCGCGCGGCAGGATACCATCGCCATCAACGCCGATCTGCAGCGCCCGGGCAGCGGCGGCGAGGCCGCTGAGCGGGGCGGAGATGGCCCGGGCCAGGAGCCAGGCCAGCATCAGCGCCAGAACCAGCAGCAACGCGCCGGCCGCCATGATGGAATAAAGCAGTTGCTTCACCGGCGTGAGCGCCGAGCTGACCGGTTCACTCACCAGCACCACCCAGCCAAGATCGGCCACCCTGCGGGAAGGACGCCAGAGCGCGTAACCGACAAGATGGTCCTTCCCGTCCAGCCAGCGCTCGCGCAGATAGCCGCCTTCGCCTGACCGGGCCTGCCGGACACTGGCAAGGGCGGAAAGATCGCTGCCGCTCTCGCCTCCGGCCAGAACATGCCCCCCGGCATCCAGCAGCAGGGCACTGGCCGCGCCATTCCCGTCGGTCGCCACATCGCTCAGCAGGCTGGTAATCGTATTGATCCAGCGCCGGCTCACCTGGGCGCCGACAACCCCTATCACCTTGCCCTCCTTGTCGCGGACAGGGGCGGAAACATCGACGAGTCCCCCCTGCCCGGCCGGCATATCCGGCGACGGCAGGCTGAGGGTGGGCCCTTCAAGCCCGGCACGGAACCAGGGTTGACGGGCGACATTCTCCCCCTCGTGGACGCCGCGTGTGGCCGCCAGCACCGTACCGTCGGTTGCAACCGCACCGATCCAGGCATAGGCCGGCAACCTTTCAGCCAGGGCTTCCAGCACGGACCGGCTTGCCTTCAACCCCTCCGGGCCCGGCGCCAATCCCAACGGCAGTGCCAGCAATTCGATATCGCGCAGACGGGATTCCAGCCGCGGCTGCAACCGGTCACGCAGAGAGTTGGCGGAAATGCCGAGATTGTTCCCGATCTGGGCGGTTTCGTGCCGCACCGCCAGCCAGCCTGTCAGCAGCAGGCAGGCGCAAATGCAAGCCACGCAGACCAGCGTCAATACGCTGCCGATGAGAGGCCGCAAGGCTATGGCAGGCAATCGCATGGATCACAGGTCCCGCAAAGCATACAAGGACACTCAGATTAAGACCCAGAATCATTACAAATAAAAGGGTTCAGAGATAATTCTCTGAACGAATTATATTTTCTAGACGGCGGCGGCGCGGCGTACCCGGTTACGCCCCTCCGACTTGGCGGCATAAAGCGCCCGGTCGGCGCGGTCCAGCAGGCCTTGCAGGTCTTCCATGCCGGCAGCTTCGGCGCAGCCGAGGCTGATGGTGAGCGGGACATGATTGCCCTCGATCACCAGAGATGTCTGCTCGATACGCTCACGCAGCCGTTCGGCCAGCTCTTCGGCCGCACCAAGATCGGCGCCCGGCAGCAAAATGACGAACTCCTCTCCCCCCACGCGGGCCAGAAGATCACTGTCGCGGCAGGACTTGCCGGCAACATCGACGACGAAGCGGATAGCGGTATCGCCGACCATATGGCCAAAACGGTCATTCACCTGCTTGAAATGGTCGATATCGAGAATAACGGCGGAAAAGCTGCGCTGCTGGCCCCGCAGCCGGTCGAACAGCGCCGCGCCATCCCGCATCAGGGCACGCCGGTTGAAGAGCCCGGTCAGTGGATCGGTATCGGCCTGCTGGCGTGCCGTGGTGAGATCGCTCTCCAGCCGGCGGGTTTTCTGGGCTCCTTCCTCCTGCAGCAGCTCGTGCCGCCGCTCGACGACCGACAGGCGCAGCACCATGCTGCGCAGCGCCAGCGACAGTTCGCTTACTTCCTTGAGCCCGTAGGCGCGGGGCAACGTGGCGACCGCATCCGGCCCCGCGCGCAAGGCACGCGCAGCTGCGGCAAGCCCCGTCAGCGGAGCTGCAATGGCCCGCGCCATCATCCAGGCGGCGATGAGGCCGAACACCAGCAGCGCGCCGCCAACGGCAAGAATATAGTGCATGAGCTGCCGTACCGGCTGGAAGGCCCGGCTTGCCGGCTCGCGCGCCAAAACGATCCATTTGAGGCTTCCCAGCGCCGGGTCCGGCTGCCAGACGGTGTAGCCCACCATGTAATCCTGCCCGTCCGGATGCATCTCCCGCACAAAGCCGGTTCCGCCCGCCCGGGCACGGGTTACGCTGGCAAGCGAAGAAAGCTCCGTGCCAAAGGGCGCGCCGGCTATTACCCGGCCCGCAGCATCCAGCAGCAGCGCGCTCGCGTCGCTCTTGCCTGTCGTGGTCAGCACGCTGCCGATTGCGCTTATCCAGCGCCAGCTCAGATGGGCCCCGACGACGCCGACGGTTTCACCGGCGGCGTTATGGACCGGCGCCGACACATCGACAAAACGCAGCGGCTCCTGCGAGCCGGGCTGATCCGGGGGAAGATATTTCGCCAGCAGCACCGCCTCGTGCACGTCGCCAAGGTAAGGCTGCACAAAACCGAAGCGAAACCACGGCCGCTCGGAGACATTGGCGCCTTCCAGAATGCCGCCGGTAGAAGCCTCTACCGTTCCTTTGGCATCGGTCACGCCGATCCAGGCATAGGCCGGCATCTGGGCCGCCAGATCGTCGAGCAGCGGCCGGGCGGCCTTCATGTCGGCTGCGGTGTGCAGGATGGACGCTGTCAGCTGCACATCATGCAGCCTTGCGGCCATGCGTTCCTGGAGCTTGCTGCTCATGACGCCGGCAGAGGTCGCGAGGTCTTCGCCAATTTCCATCGTCTCATGACGGGCGGCCAGCAGACCCGTCAGCGCAAGACAGGCCCCGACACTCACGAGGCAGAACAGCGTGAGGACAAGGCCGATCAGGGGACGGATGGCGATAACGGGCAGACGCATGGCCGGGCTTGCTGGCATAAGGACGTGGGTCATTTATGCCCCAGCCGGGCAACTGTAAAAGCTCTCAAAAGTATCGATCGGCCCGACAGCCGCGCTCTTAGGGATACATCTTTAGATTTGAGTTGCGCCGGGCCAGCAAAAGACAGGCCGCCGCCAGCAGGTTGAGCCCCGCCCCGAGGGCAATGGGCAGGCTGTAACTGCCTGAAAGATCCACCATCAATCCACCAAGGCTGCCACCGCCAAGCGCAGCGATGCCGACAGAGATGTAAAGCGCACCGAGGATTGCGCCCAGCCGGGCGGTGCCGAACCAGCCCGCCGCCACAGCCGGAAACAGAGAGATGCAGCCGCCATTGGCGATACCGAACAGCACGGCAAACAGTGCCAGCGGCCAGAATGCTGCCGAGAACAGCCACAGCAGGTTAAGCGGCGCCAGCAGGAGAAGCAGAATCGACAAGAGCCGCACAACGCCGATCCTGTCACCGACCGGCCCCAGAAACAGCCGTCCCCCGACATTGCCCGCACCGATGAGCCCGATCAGCAGATTGGCCCCGGCCGGGGCGATGCCAAGGCCGCTGGCAAAGGGGCCGATATGGACAAGGCCGAGGAAAAGACAGACCGAGCCCAGCAGGATGGCGGCGAAGAACCACCAGAAGGTTGCCCCCCGCACTGCCTCTCCCAAAGCCATGCCCGCCGCCGCAGGCCGGGCAAGGACATGCGCCGGGTCGGCTGGCACGGCCTCTCCATCCGGCAGCAGGCCGAGAGCGGCGGGCCGCGGATGCAGCAGGAAGGCGGCGGCAAGGCCGAACACGGCAATGACCAGTGAGAAGATCCGCATCGTCACCGGCCAGGAAAAATGCTGCATCAATAGCCCTGCCACCACCGGGCCGATAAAGGTGCCAAGCCCCGTGCCGGCAAGGGTCAGACCCGAGGCCTTGCTGCGCTGACGGATGAACCAGCGCTGCACCGTGGTGACCGCCGGCACATAGACAAGGCCGATACCAAGCCCGGTAAGGCAGCAGAACAGCAGGATGAAAAGCTGCAAGGAGCTGCCAGCAAGACTGGCGGCAAAAAATCCGGACGCCAGCAGCAGGATACCGCCGCCCGCCAGCAGCCGGGTCGAAAACCGGTCCGCCAGTGCGCCGGCAAAAGCGCCGACCGTATAGTAGATGAGCGCACTCAGCGAAAAAGCCGAGGCCACCGAAAAATTGCCGGCACCGTAGCTCGCTTGCAGGCGCGAGAAAAAAGCCCCGAAGGAATAGGCGCCGCCAAAGATAAGGGCGAGCAGCACATGCGCCCCGAGGACGACAAACCAGCCGGCAAAAATCTTTCTTTTCAAGCCATTGCCCCCTGCCGCCGTCGGTGGCGGACGGCCTTTGCGGCAGTTGAGCATACAACCTGTCGCTTGTCGGGGGCTTTTTGTGCAAGGCGCATCGTCACGCCGGGGAAATTGCAGAGGGAGCAAAAAACACCAGGCTGGAAAAACTCTCGCAGGATGACCGTGTTGCCCATATCTTGCGGGTCTCCGGCAGGTCTGGCCGGCAAAAGAAGGCAAGGACAGTTGGCATGAGCGTGCGTGTTTTTGTGGATGGCGGCGCCGGCACCACCGGCCTTGAGATTGCACAGCGGCTGGGCAATCGCGACGGGCTGGAACTGCTGGTTCTGGGGGACGAGCAGCGCAAGGACAGCGCGGCCCGGCGCCATGCGCTGGAGCAGGCCGATATTGCCATCCTCTGCCTGCCCGATGATGCCGCGCGGGAAGCCGTTACCCTCGGCGCCGATCTGCCGGTGCGTTATATCGATGCCTCCACCGCCCACCGGGTAGCGCCGGGCTGGACCTATGGCATGGCGGAGATCGAACCCTCCCGCCGGGAAGAGATCACCAGGGCCCGTTTTGTCTCCAATCCGGGCTGTTATCCCACCGGTTTCCTTGCCCTGGTCCGCCCGCTGGTGCGGGCCGGCCTGCTGGCGGCAACCACGCCGCTGACGATCAACGCCACTTCGGGTTATTCCGGCGGCGGCAAGGCCCGCATCGCCGAGTTCGAACAGGGCGAAAAGCCGCCCACCATCCTGCGGGCCTACGGGCTCGGCCTTGCCCACAAGCATGTACCGGAAATGCAGCAGCATGCCGGCCTTGCCCTGCCGCCGATCTTCGCCCCGGCGGAGACGGCCGCCTATCGCGGCATGATCGTGGAAGTGCCGCTGCATCTAAGCCAGCTGACCCCCGGCACCACTGTCGATCAGGTGCATGAAGCGCTGGCCGAAGCCTATCTTGGTGCGCCGCTCGTCACCGTGGCCTCGCTAACCGACAGCGCCGCCATGACCGGCCTGACCATCGAGCGGGCCGCCGGCAGCGACCGGCTGGAGCTGTTCGTCTTCGCCAATCCCAAAACCGGCCATCTGCGTCTTGCCGCCGCGCTCGACAATCTGGGCAAGGGCGCCAGCGGCGCGGCCGTGCAGAATCTCAACCTGATGGCGGGCTTCCCCGAAACGGCGGGCTTGCAGCTCTAATCCCCTCTCTCCGCTCCGCTCTCCCCTCACGGGCAAGTCCCCACTTGCCCGCATTGACTCTCGGCCCATATTGGAACAAATAGAGAACATATTCAGATAAACCGGAATAGAAAGGTAAGGCCCGGGCCATGGCTCAGCGGCGGGAAGAAGTCGTCGACGCCTTGCGGGAACGTCTGCGCCAGATCGAGCGCGGCGGCCGGCCCCGCGCCGGTGTGCTGCCGTTCGGGCTGGCGGCGCTTGATGGCCACCTGCCCGACGGCGGGTTGGCGCTCGGCGCGCTGCATGAGGTGGGCGGCGCCGGCGAAGGCAGCGATGACGGTGCCTTGCCGGCACTTTTCATCGCCGGCCTGCTCGCCCGGCGGCCCGGCATCGTGCTCTGGTGCCTGCCGCCGGCGCACCCGGGCGGGACCACCACCCCCCATGCCCCCCTCTTTGCCCCCGGCATTGCCCAGGCCGGGCTGCACCCAGACCGGGTCATCTATGTCGAGGCGGAGGAGGAAGCCGTGCGCCTTGCAGCCATGGAAGAGGGGCTGGGCCATGGCGGGCTTGCCGGGGTGGTGGGAGAGTTGCCGCGCCTTGCCATGACGGCCGGCCGCCGCCTGCAACTGGCCGCCGAGGCCACTGCCAGCCTCGCCTTCGTGCTGCTGCGGGCAAAACCGGCCCTCATGGACAAGGAAATCACCCGCCCGACGGCGGCCACCACACGCTGGCGCATCGCCCCATTGCCCTCGCCGGCCGTGCTGGATACCCCCGCCGCTCCCGGCCAACCCGGCATCGGCCTTGCCCGCGCCCGCTGGCGGGTGGAACTGCTGCGCTGCCGGGGGGCAGAACCACAAGTGTGGGAAATGGAGGCCTGCGATGCGCAGGGTCGTCTCGCTCTACCTGCCGCACTGGCCGACGGACCGGCTGCGGCGGCGGCTCGGATCCGCCGCGCCCTCACCGGCTGAGCCTGTCGTGCTCAGCTGGCGGGAGGGGAGCAGCCGGCTGCTCTATGCCGTGGATGAGGCTGCCCGCCGGCTGGGCCTCAAGCCCGGCCTTACCCTTGCCCATGCCCGTGCCCGAGTGCCCGGCCTTGTGGTGGCGGAGGCGGATCCGGCAGGGGATGCCGCTGCGCTAAAAACTTTGGCGCTCTGGGCCCATCGCCATTACAGCCCCGTTGTGCAGGTGGATGGCAGCGATGGCCTGTGGATCGAGGTAACCGGCGCCGCCCACCTCAAGCAGGGGGAAGAGGCGCTGGTTCAGGACCTGATTGGTCGGCTTTCTGCCCGACGCCTTTCAGCCCACGTTGCCCTCGCCGCCACCCCCGGCGCGGCCCACGCGCTCGCCCGTTATGGCGGCCGGCGCTGGCTGGTGCTGCCGCCGGATCAAGGCGCTCTTGGCCGGGCGCTCGCCCCGCTGCCGTTGCCGGCCCTGCGCCTTGCCCCGGAGACCATCACCGGCCTCCATCGCCTCGGCCTTGCCAGCATCGGCGCTCTGGAGGCTGCGCCGCGGGCGCCGATGGCGCTGCGTTTCGGCGCCAGTATTGCCGAACGGCTGGACCAGGCCCATGGCCGGCGGGATGAACCGCTTACCCCGGTTCTGCCAAGGGAGTCCATTCAGGCCGCCCTGCCGCTCGCAGAACCGGTGCTGACGGCCGAAGCTCTCGCCACCCTCATCACCCGTCTGGTGGAGGATCTGTGCCGCGGACTGGAAAAACGCGCCCTTGGCGCCCGCCGGCTTGATCTGCTGCTGACCCGTGTCGATGGCAGTCTGCAGGCCTTGCGCATCGGCACCGCCCGCTCTGTGCGGGATACCGGCCACCTGACCCGGCTCATGGTGCGGCAGATCGAGCAGATCGAACCCGGTTTCGGCATCGAGCAGGCCCGGCTCGTCGCCAGCCTTGCTGAACCGCTGCAGGCCAGCCAGCAGCAAGGGCTTGCGGGAGAAATGGTCGCGGGCAAGGCCGATCTTTCTCCCCTCATCGACCGCCTTGCCAACCGGCCCGGCATCCGGCGGCTCTATCGCCTCGCGCCGGTGGAAAGCGAGGTGCCGGAGCGCAGCCTTGCAAGACTCCCCGCCCTTGCGGCTCCCACGGAAGAAAGCTGGCCCGCGGCCCTGCCCCGCCCTGCCCGCCTGCTGCCCCGGCCCGAACCGGTCGAGACCATGGCGCTGCTGCCTGACCAGCCGCCCGTCTTCTTTTCCTGGCGCGGCAAACGCCGGCGCGTGAAGCGGGCCGACGGGCCGGAGCGCATCTTCGGCGAATGGTGGCTGGATGACGCTGAATGGTTTGCCGTGCGCGACTATTTCTGTGTCGAGGATGAGGAGGGCCGGCGCTTCTGGCTCTTCCGCAACGGTGATGGCGCTGACGAGGCAACCGGCAGCATGCGCTGGTTCCTGCACGGCTTCTTTTCGTGAGAGGCCGGGAGCATCCGCCGATGGATTATGCCGAACTTCAGGTCACCAGCCATTTTTCCTTTCTGCGCGGTGCTTCCAGCTGCGCGGAGCTGTTTGCGCAGGCAAAACTGCTGGGCATCGCCGCCCTTGCCATCACCGACCGGCATTCGCTAGCCGGCATCGTGCGGGCGCATGAAGCCGCGCGCGAGCAGGGTGTGCGCCTCATCATCGGCACCCGCATCGATCTGGACGACGGCACCACCCTGCTGCTTTATCCTGAGGGCCGCGCCGGTTATGCCCGGCTGTGCCGGTTGCTCTCCCTCGGCAAGGCTCGCGCCGGCAAGGGGCAGTGCCAGCTTTTCTGGGACGATGTGGAAGCCTGGCAGGAAGGGCTGGTGGCCATTCTGGTGCCGGACGAGGCTGATGAACGCCTTGCCTTCCAGCTGGCCCGCCTGCGGCGCCTTTTCGGCAAATCCTGTTACATCGCCCTCACCCTGCGCCGCCGGCCGGGCGATGCGCAGCGGCTGGAAGCGCTGGAGCGGATGGGCAGCGAGCATGCCGTGCCCGCCATCGTGACCAATGATGTGCTTTATCACGAACCGCGCCGGCGCATTTTGCAGGATGTCGTCACCTGTATCCGGGAGGGCACCACCATCGATGCTGCCGGTTTCCGCAAGGAGCGCTTTGCCGACCGGCACCTGAAAACGCCGCAGGAAATGGCCCGCCTGTTTGCCCGCCACCCCCAGGCCCTTGCCCGCACCGGCGAGGTGATGCGCCGCTGCACCTTCAGCCTTGATGAGCTGACTTATCAGTATCCGCTGGAGGAGGATGAGCCCGGCCTCAGCGCACAGCAGACGCTGGAGCGGCGGATCGAGCAGCACCTGCCGGGGCGCTATCCGGAGGGAGCGCCCGAAAAGGTCCGTCAACAGATCGCCCATGAGCTGGCCCTGATCGGCCGGCTTGGTTACGCCCCCTATTTCCTCACCGTCCACGCCATTGTCCGGTTTGCCCGTTCGCAAGACATCCTCTGTCAGGGCCGGGGCTCGGCGGCCAACAGCACCGTCTGTTATGTGCTCGGCATTACCAGCATCGATCCGGCAAAAAACGACCTCCTCTTCGAGCGTTTCGTCAGCGAGGAGCGGCGGGAGCCACCGGACATCGATGTCGATTTTGAGCATGAGCGGCGCGAGGAGGTAATCCAGTGGATCTATGAGCGTTATGGCCGCCACCGCGCAGCGCTTACCGCCGTTGTTACCCGCTATCGTACCCGCGGCGCCATCCGCGATGTCGGCAAGGTCATGGGCCTTAGCGAGGATGTGATTGCTGCCCTATCAGGCCAGGCCGGACACTGGGACCGTAACGGGCTGGAGGAAGAAAAACTCGCCGGCATCGGCCTTAACCTTGAAGACCGGCGCCTCAGGATGACGCTGGAGCTGGCGCGCGAGCTGATGGGCTTTCCCCGCCACCTCTCCCAGCATCCCGGCGGTTTCGTGCTGACGGAAACCCGGCTCGATGAACTGGTGCCGGTGGAGCCGGCAGCGATGGAAAACCGCCAGACCATCGAGTGGGACAAGGACGATATCGACCTGCTGAAATTCATGAAGGTCGATGTGCTGGGGCTTGGCATGCTGGGCTGCCTGAGGCGCGCTTTCGCGCTGATGGAAAGCCATAAGGCACTGCCGCTGGAACTTGCCACCGTGCCCGCGGAAGACCCTGCCACCTACGCCATGATCCAGAAGGCCGATACCATCGGCGTGTTCCAGATTGAAAGCCGGGCGCAGATGTCGATGCTGCCCCGGCTGAAGCCAAAGAATTTCTACGATCTTGTCATCGAAATCGCCATTGTCCGCCCCGGCCCCATCCAGGGCAACATGGTCCACCCCTATCTGCGCCGGCGCGAAAATCCTGCGCTCGTGGATTTTCAGGGCCGTGACGAACTCAAGGAGGTGTTGGGAAAAACCCTCGGCGTGCCGCTGTTTCAGGAACAGGCCATGCGCATCGCCATGGTGTGTGCCGGTTTCAGCGCCACCCAGTCGGATGGCCTGCGACGCGCGATGGCCACTTTCAAGAACACCGGCACCATCGGCAACTACCGGGAAATGCTGATCTCCGGCATGCTCGGGAACAACTACAGCCTTGAATTCGCCGAGAGTATTTTTCGCCAGCTTGAAGGCTTCAGCTCCTACGGTTTCCCTGAAAGCCATTCAGCCTCCTTCGCTCTGCTGGCCTATGCCTCCTCCTGGCTCAAATGCCATCATCCGGAGGTTTTCGCCGCCGCTCTCCTTAATTCCCAGCCCATGGGCTTTTATGCCCCGGCGCAGATCGTGGCCGATGCGCGCCGCCATGGAGTGGAAGTGCGGCCAGTCTGCGTCGGCGCTTCCGTCTGGGACAACACGCTGGAGCCCCTGCCCGGCCGGGATCGCAAGAACGGGGGCAGCTTCGCCCTGCGCCTTGGCCTGCGCGAGGTAAAGGGCCTGTCGAAGGACCATGCCGACCGGCTGGCCGAGGTACGGGAAGCCGGGCCCTTCCGCGACCTTCCCGACCTGTGGCGGCGGGCCGGCATTCCTGTGGAAGCCCTGCGCCATCTAGCCGATGCCGATGCGTTCCTGCCCGCCCTTGGCAAGGCAAGGCGGGAGGCGCTGTGGGAGATCCGGGGCCTGCCCGATGAACCGCTGCCGCTCTTTGCCGCTGCCGGCGCCGATGACCGGCAAGCCGCGCCGGATAACATCCCTGCCGCCATGGCCCTGCCCGTCATGCCGGCCCCGCGCGAGATGATGGAAGATTACCGCCACACCGGCCTCAGCCTGCGCCGCCACCCGCTTTCCTGGCTCAGGCGGGAGATGGAGGCCCGGCGCGTGGTGCCGGCGGCAGAACTCAAAGCCCACAAGGATGGCGAGCTTGTCTCCATTGCCGGCATCGTGCTGGTGCGCCAGCGCCCCGGCAGTGCCAGCGGTGTCATGTTCATGACGCTGGAGGATGAAACCGGCTGCGCCAATGCCATCATCTGGCCTGCCCTGTTTGAAAAACAGCGCCCGACCATCCTCGCCGCCACCCTCGCCCTCTGCCATGGCCGTTTGCAGATCGAAGGCGATGTCATTCATGTGGTGGCGCAGCAGGTCGACGATCTCAGCTCCCTGCTGCATGGCCTTGACCGGGAAGCCGATGCCGGCCTTGCCGGCGACGCCCCGCTCACCATCCGCTCGCGGGATTTTCGGTAACGCTCACAACAACCTTTGGATCTGAATGGCCACAATGCGCCACGCGGCGTACTATGTGCCACAAAATGAAAAATATGGCACATGTGTAAAAATGAGGAAAAAATGACCTTTCATGTCAACATCACCCCGAATGGGCGGTTAAGCCTGCCCGCCGAACTGCGCAAACGTCTTGGCCTCGCCAATGGTGGCGCGCTGTTAATTGAAGAAACAGACAACGGCCTGATCCTGCGCACGGTTGCCCAGTCAGTCGCTCACGCACAGGCATTGGCGCGCCGTTACACAGCGGACAAACCAGAAACCTCGGTCGATGCATTCCTGGCCAATCGCCGGTCAGAGAGTGGGGAATGAGCGGCGTCATACTCGACGCTTCGGCACTTCTGGCGATGCTCCGGGAAGAGCCCGGCGGTGCAGAAGTTGCTGGGGTCATTCACGACGCCTGGATCAGTGCCGTCAATTACGCCGAGGTCGTCAGCCACTTTGTTCATGCCGGCATGCCCGCAATCGAAGTGGACGCCATGCTCCGGCCGCTTCCTTTCAGCATTCTAGCCGCAGATACGGAAACGGCGCGCCTTGCCGGACGTTTACGGGCACTCACCTCGGATGCTGGCCTGTCCCTCGGCGACAGGTTCTGTCTTGCACTTTCCCTCCAGGAAGGACTGCCTGCATGGACTGCAGACCGGCAGTGGGGCTCCATAGCTGATCGCATCGGGGCGAAAATTTTCATTATCAGATGATCGGTGCCGTTCGCGGGATTTCAGGTGACAAGCCTCCCCCCGACCCGCTACGCCGGAGACAGCATCATCGGGGAGGAAAACATGAGCGCCGTATCGTTCACGTCGGAAGAAATCCTGGCCCAGGAAGCCGAACTCCAGTTCGAGCAATTCGATACCGACACCGCCTGGGAAGTAGGCTCGGCGCTGCGCGCGGAAGCAGTGAAGCGCAAGGCGGGGGTGGTCATCGCCATCAGCCGCAACGGGCAGCTTCTTTTCTACAGCGCCCTTGCTGGCACCTCGCAGGACAATGCCGAGTGGGTGCGGCGCAAATCGGCGGTTACCAACCGCTTCCAGCATGCCTCGCTCTATATGCGCCTCAAGGCCGAGGCCGGCGGCGCCGACTTCAACACCAAATATTATCTCAGTACCGACGACTACCTGGCCCATGGCGGCTGTTTTCCGCTCGGCGTGCGCGGCGCCGGCGTTATCGGCACCATTACCGTCAGCGGCCTGCCGCAGCTGGAAGATCACGCCCTTATCGTCGATGTACTGCGGAGCTATCTGAAGAAGTGAAAAGAAAAACCCGCCGGCATCAGTCGGCGGGTTTTTCTGAAATGCAACGATGGTCGGTTGCCTCAGGCAACCAGCGCTTTCTTCTGCGCGTCCGTCAGCGCCGGATAGTCGGTATAGCCTTTGGCGCTGCCGCCATAGAGCGTGGCACGGTCCAGAGTATTGAGCGGAGCACCAAGGCGCAGACGCTCGACCAGATCCGGGTTTGCAATGAAGGGACGGCCGAAGGCGATGACATCGGCGGCGTCCGTCTCCAGCTGCTTTTGTGCCAGCGCCAGATCGTAGCCGTTATTGCCCATATAGGCGCCCTTGAAGAGCGGGCGCAGGGTCGTGGTGTCGAAACCGCCGGGCAGCTGACGATCACCGCCCGTGGCGCCTTCCACCACATGCAGATAGGCAAGGCCGCGTGCCGAAAGCTCGGTCACGAAACGGCGGAACAGCGGCTCCGGATTGCTGTCGGCAATATCGTTGGAGGGGGTGATCGGCGAGATGCGGATACCGGTGCGGCCAGCGCCGGCAACGCTCACCACCGCATCTACCACCTCAAGCGGGAAACGCATGCGGTTATCGATACTGCCGCCATAGGTATCGGTGCGGTGGTTGGTCTTGTCGCGCAGGAACTGGTCAAGCAGGTAGCCATTGGCGGCATGGATCTCGACGCCATCAAAACCGGCCTCCAGCGCATTGCGCGTGGCGCGGCGATAGTCCTCGACGATGCCCGGCAGCTCGTTCACGTCCAGCGCACGCGGGGTGACGAAGGGCTGGAAGCCGGTTTCGGTAAAGGCCTGGCCTTCCGGCTGAATGGCGGAAGGGGCAACCGGCAGGGCGCCATCCTTCTGCAGGCTGGGATGAGAAATGCGGCCGACATGCCAGAGCTGGATGACGATCTTGCCGCCTTCGGCATGCACCGCATCCGTTACCCGGCGCCAGGCTTCCACCTGCCGGGAGGACCAGATGCCCGGGGTGAAGGCATAACCCTTGCCCTGCTGAGAAATCGGCGAGGCTTCGGTGATGATAAGGCCGGCACTGGCGCGCTGGCGGTAGTACTCGACCGTCAGGTCGGTGACCGCATCGTTAGCGTCAGCACGGCTGCGGGTCAGCGGCGCCATGACCACGCGATTGGCAAGCGTGATGTCGCCAAGCCTGGCCGGCGTGAAAAGAAGGGACTTGTGATTGACCACGGAGGGTAACTCCCGCTCGTCTGTGGATGCCTGAGGCTTTTGCAGATGGGCGGAATGCTGCGTCGCGGCAAGGGGCCTATTCGGCCGCGGCGGCCAGAAATGCCTTTTGTGTGGGAGCCGCCACAGAGGCAGCGCCGGTTCCCGCGCCCTCGCGCCATACAGGCTGCACCAGCACATGGCCGAGCGCGGCATCCTGCCGCACCAGTGCCGGTACATTATAGACGTCGGCAACAAGCTCGCGGGTCAGCACCGCCTCCGGCGTGCTGCACGCCCGCACCCGCCCTTCCGCCAGCACCAACACTTCATCCGCGACCGCTGCGGCAAGGCCAAGATCATGCAGGATGACCAGCACGCCGCAGCCGGCACCGGCCAGCCGCCGCATGGCGAGGACCAGCTGGCGCTGGTGGGAAAGATCAAGCGCACTGGAAGGTTCATCCAGCAGCAGCAGCCCTTGCGGTCCCCCGGTATGGTGAAGCTGCGCCAGTACGCGGGCAAGCTGGGCGCGCTGGCGCTCGCCGCCGGAAAGTTGGGTATAGGGGTTCGCCGCGAGGTGCTGCATGTCCACCGCCTCCAGCGCCAGAGCTACCGCTTCGCGGTCAAGCGCGGGGTTGCCGTCGCGGGCAAAGGCTATGCGCCCCATCGCCACCACCTGCTCCACCGTGAAACCGAATTCCAGGCTCTCACGCTGGGGCAGTACCGCCCGGCGCCGTGCCAGTTCCAGCGGGCGGTGTCCGGACAAGGCACGCCCTTCCAGCCGGGCCGTGCCACCTTCCGGTCGCAGGGTCCCGGCGGCGACGGAAAGCAGCGTGGACTTGCCGGCACCATTGGGGCCGAGCACGGCGGTGACCTGCCCCGCCCGCACATCGAGATCGACACCGGCCAGCAGGTCGCGGCCATTGCGCCGCACATGGATATTCCGCAGGGCCAGCATCAGAACATCTTTCGCCTTTGGCCGAGCAGCAGCCAGATGAAGAAAGGCCCGCCCACCAGCGTGGTGACGATGCCGATGGGCAGCTCCGCCGGGATAACGGCCAGACGGGCGATAATGTCTGCAAGCGACAAAAGAGCTGCTCCCATCAGGCCAGAGGCCGGGATGAGGGTGCGATGATCGGGGCCGAACATCATGCGCACCAGATGCGGCACGACGAGCCCGACAAACCCGATACCACCCGAAACCGCAACGCAGGCGCCAACGACAAGCGCGCTCATGATGATCGTCACATGCTTGAGGCGGGTCACATCAATGCCGACATGCCAGGCCTCGGCCTCCCCCAGCAGGAAGGCATTGAGGGCGCTGGCCTGGCGGGCAAGAACGGCAACGCCGACAGCGATCAGGAAAAGCGCCGGCGCCATGCCGGCCCAGTTGCCGCCGGCAAGGCTGCCCATGCTCCAGAAGGCGAAGGTCCGCAGCTGGTTATCCGTGCTGATATAGGTAAGCAGGCCAATGCCGGTCTGGCAGATGGCGCCGACGGCAACACCGGCCAGCAGGATAAGGGCAACGCTGCTGGCGCCGCGCCGGGTACCCAGAAGGAACACCAGCACCGTTGCGATGCAGCCGCCGACAAAAGCCGCCAGCGGCAGGACCACCGGGCGGATGGGCGGCGGCAGCAGAAAGGTGAAGGACGCGCCCAGAATGATGACCAGGGCGGCAGCAAGGCCAGACCCGCTGGAAACGCCGATCAACCCCGGGTCAGCCAGCGGATTGCGAAAGAGCCCCTGCAGCGCCGCGCCGGCAACCGCAAGCCCGGCGCCGACAAAAAGGGCCAGTACCGCCCGCGGCAGACGGATGATCTTCAGCACCTCGACCGTGCCGGCATCCGCCCCCGGCAGGGTGATGCCGAGCGGCGAAAGCAGCGCTCCGGCGATATCGGCTCCGGTCACGGAAACCGCGCCCAGCCTGATGGAGGCGAGAAAAGCCAGCACCACCATCAGGCCAAGCACCACAAACCGGCCCCGACGCCCGAGGCGCCAGGCAGCCAGCGGCTGCGCGGCAGTATCGAGCGCCATCCGGCTCATGACGGGCCGGAGCCCGGATGCAGGGCGTGGAACAGATCGGCCACGGCATCCGGCGTGCGCGGGCCAAAACCGAGCAGATACATGGTATCCATCACCACGATGTTGCCCTTCTGCGCTGCCGGCGTCAGCGCAAGCTGCGGCAGCTGGGCCAGCTTATCCGCCCCACCCAAGGCAGCGGCGGTATGGCTGGGCACTACGATGTAATCGGGTTTGGTCGCCACAGCGGCTTCGGCCGAAATCGGCTTGTAACCGTCATAGCCTTCGGCGGCATTGATGCCGCCGGCAAGGGCGATCATCGCCGCGGCACTGGTGTGGGCCCCGGCAGCACGCGGCGCCCCCTCCCCCGCGCTCATCAGAAACAGCACGCGGGGCCGGGTGCCGGCTGCGGCCACCTGCGTCTCGATCTTGCCCAGCTTGCCTTCGACATCGGCCGCCAGGCTATCGGCCGCAGCGTCCGCCCCCACGGCTTCACCTACCGCCCGGATTTTGACGGCAAGGCTCTCGCCATCCTCGGCCGCCGGTGTCAGGGCGAGCGGCACGCCAGAGGCGCGCACCTGTGCCAGCACCTCGGGCGGACCGGCATCATGGCCGGCGACGATCACATCCGGATGCAGCGAGAGCAGCCCCTCCGCGGAAAGGGCACGGGCATAGCCGATCTTCGGCAGCCGGGTCACTTCAGGCGGGTAGAGGCTGGTGGTATCGACGGCCACCAGCCTGTCCTCATAGCCGAGTGCTACCAGGATCTCCGTCACCGAACCGTCGGCGCTGACGATGCGGGCCGCATCCGGCACCCGCACGGCTTCGTCGGCAACAGCCCTGCTTGCGGCCAGTCCCGCAAGCAGGGCCATCAGGGCAAGACTGCCCTTCAGCGGCAGGGTGCGCATCAGCGAATACCTTCCGGAAGCGGGGCGAACCCGGCGAGCTTCTCGACCAGCGCGGTCCATTCCGGCAGTTCCGGATCATGCGCCTTGCGCTCGCCCAGCATGATCAGCACATGCTCGCCGTTCGCGTTGTAAAGCTCGAGGCTGTGTAGCCAGGTTTCCGATGTCGGGCGACGCAGGGCATAGGCCGAGGTCACCAGATCTTCGCGCAGATGCAGGTTGAAGCCCGGATCGAGGATGTTGAGCCAGGGGCCCATGATCTCGACACGGCTGATAGGGCCGGTATGGATCTCGATGCAACCGGAGTTGCCAACGAAGATCATGATGGAAAGGCCGGTGCTCGCGGCATGGTTCAGCGCTTCGCGGAAGGTTGATACCGGCACCGGCTGGCAAAGGTCGGGGCCGACTTCCCTCAGCGCCTGCTCGCGCGGCACGCCGAACTTCTTGATGATGCCGAAAAACTCATGCACGTCGCGCATGCCGAGCCAGGCCTCGCGGAAGGCCGGCACATCCAGGTCGATAGTCGCCGGGCGTTCACTGGCCGGTGCCGGCTCCAGCGTCAGTTCATGCGGCTGCACCGGCGCCTTCCAGCGCTCGATATAAGCGGCAAGGGCAGCAAGATCGGTTTCCGGCCTGGCATGGACCTTGTGCATGGCAACGCCATGCTGGTCGAAGAACTGGATGCTGCGGCGGGTGGCATCTCCCACGCCCACCTCGACAGCAGCGGCCAGATGCCAGCGGCTGGTGAAAAGGCGTAGGTCGATGGTACCGTTGATGATGACGGCGGCCCTGTGGCTGCCGCTCGGCTTGCCATAGGTGCCCACCTTCTCGATCACCGCCTCTTCATTGCGCGTCAGCGCCATGACCGGACCGAGCGTGGCAAGGTCTCCCACCATCTCCAGCCATTCGCCGGAAAGCAGGGTCACGCGGTTGGCGGGATCGACCAGCAGAAGCTCGGCTTCACTGATGTCGAGTTTCTCGGCGACATCGCGGGCCCGCAATTTCGGATCGGCCGCCAGCAGATCGTGACGCTGGCGGCGCAGCGTCTCCAGACGGGAGGCAGGAAGGTCGGCCGATTGCGGCGCGGGGGAAACGAGGGTCATCCGGAATGCCTCCATGAAAACGGGCGCCAGCAGCGATGTGTCAGCCCGGGCCAAAGCGTCCCGGCCAGCGTCCCGGGGAGCATTGGCCGAGGTAATTTTTAATGCGAATGACTCGCATTGCTGATTTCTTGTCAGCAGCCGGAGAGGGTGTCAACGGCCCTGAGCGGCGTTTCAGCCAATGGCCCCAAAATCAGAAAAACTGCCCAAAGGCCGCAGATTCATTAGAAAATTCTTCCCTATCGCCGTTGCGCTTTCGCCACGCTGCCCGCCCCCGCGCCCTGCATGCGGCCTTATTCCCGAAGCCTTGTTGACACGATCCGCAAATGCGAGCCATTCGCACTACGCACTTTGTTGCGAACGATAATCAACTGCACGCCCGCCCACTCCTTCCCTTTCCCAAGGGAATGCGTCGTGCCGGCAGAGGGCGTGCCGGGCACCGACTGCGAGGCAAACATCATGAGAAGAGAAAAAGACCGGCTGCTGTCAGCAACCGCCTGCTCCCTGGCGCTGGCCGCCTTCAGCCTTGTCACCGCCTATGGCACCGCTGCCAAAGCGCAGAGCACCGGCAGCACAGCATCCACGGCGACGACCGACAGCAGCGGCGCCGCAGTTACCGCACCAGTCGTTGTCGAGGACACCCGCACCGTTGTGACCCCGGCCACCGATACGCCGGCCACGATCACGGTCACCAAGGATGAGATCGACGCCAAGCAGGTCGACAGCTACACCGAGGTCGACCGTCTGGCGCCCGGTGTGAGCTACAACAACACCAGCGAGAGCTTCAATATCCGCGGCCTTGACGGCCCTCGTGTAGCGATGACGATCGATGGCATTCCGCTGCCCTGGGTCACGGACGCCGTGCGTAATGGCGACCCCGGAGTCAGCGGCTACAGCGGTGGCGCCAACACGGTCGATTTCTCCAGCCTGTCGCAGCTTGATGTCGTCCGCGGCTCAGATTCAAGCGTCGCGGGAAGCGGGGCCCTGGGGGGAAGCGTGGCCCTGCGCACGCTGGACCCGGAGGATATTCTTGAGGGCGACGCCACCTTTGGCGGCATCAGCAAAGTAGCGATCGACACCACGGACCGCAGCTGGAGCCTCAACCAGGCCCTCGCCGGCCGGGCAGACAACACCTACCTGATGGTTCAGGGCGGGTACAAGAACGGCCATGAAACGGATAACAAGGGTGACGACAAGGGCGCCGGCCCAACCGTCCGCACGGCGGCCAATCCCGACGACTATGATCAGGAAAGTTTCCTCGCCAAGCTGAACCAGTATGTCGGCGACGACACCAGGCTGGGCCTTACCGGTGAAATCTTCCACCGCGACGACGAGGCCTCACTCTTCACGGTGGCTCCCGCGACCTATGGTGTCGGCAATTACGACAACGACAAGACGGTCGAGCGCAAGCGCCTTTCCGGCTCCTACGATTTCAAGTCCTCTGATGGCAGAAGCTGGTTCGATGAAGCCAATGCCAATGTCTACTGGCAACGCGTCAAGCTCGGCGACGATATCAGTACCTACCGGCTCACAGGTGTTGTCGGCGATTATAGCCGTGACGCCGACCGTGAAACCACGATGTATGGCCTGAATGGCACCCTAGTGAAGGAATTTGAGGCTTTGGCGCCTCATAAGCTCTCCTTCGGCGGTAACCTCGACCGTAATGAAGATTCACAATATGCGGCGGGTCAAGACAGCTGCGCCACAACGACGCCGACTCCCGCTTCCTGCGCTTTCTTCCACAACAACCAGTCTGACATGCCGGACGTGGAAGGCTTGACCCTGGGCCTCTTCGCCCAGGACCAGATCGGCTTCGTGGACAATACCGTTCGCCTTATCCCCGGAGCCCGTTTCGACTGGTATGAGCAAAAGCCGCAGGAAACCGCCAGCTTCACCGGGAACGCCGCTTATACCGGCCTGCCGGATGAAAGCTCCGACCACAAGATTTCGCCCAAGCTGCGGGCTGAGTGGGATGTGATTCCCGAGGTAACGCTCTACGGCCAGTGGGCGCAAGCCTTCCGCGCGCCGACCGTCAACGAGCTCTACCAGGCCTATGGCGGTGTCGGCAGCTATGTCAGCCTCGGCAATCCGGACCTGAAGCCCGAGACCAGTAACGGTTACTCAATCGGTGCCAATCTGGGCGACGAGAAGTTCGGCGGCAGCCTCTCCGGCTACTACAACAAGTACCGCAACTTCATCGACACTGAGAGCCTGGGTGCCACGACGGACTTCCCGCTCGGGGTCACCGAATATGTCAACCGCAACAAGGTCACGATCTATGGCGGTGAGGCGACCGCGCACTACAAGTTCGACAACGGCCTCCATACCACCGGCTCGCTGGCCTATGCCTATGGCGAGGATGACGACAGCGGTGACTACATCGACACCATTCCGGCCTTCAAGACCATGCTGAATGCCGGCTATGCCAAGGAAAACTGGGGTGTCGACTCCTACCTGACCCTGGCCATGGCGCATGATCAGGCCGAGACGGAAGTCCAGAAGACGCCTGGCTATGCCACTGTCGACTTCACCGGCTGGTATCAGCCACTCAAGAACGTGACCCTGCAGGCCGGTGTCTACAACCTGCTGGACAAGACCTACTACGACCCGCTGGACATCCCGTCCGACACGACCCTGCAGCAGGACTACTATTCGCAGCCGGGCCGCACCTTCAAGGTCTCCGCGACCGTGAAGTTCTGAGACCACCCCTTCCGGTCGCCTTCCCTCAAGGCGCCCAAACAAAACCCCGCCGGAGCGGTCCGGCGGGGTTTCCTGTTTCTCCGGCCCGAAGGTGGAGGAACCGTTGTCTTAGTTCGGGATCGTGCCGATCACGCCTTCGACATAGTAGTTCATGCCCGAGAGCTCGTCGTCGGACAGGGTCTTGCCGGCCGGGATAACCTCGGAGCCGTCCTGCTTCTTGATCGGGCCCTGGAAGGGGTGGCGCTTGCCGGTCTTGATATCGTCCTCAACCTTCAGCGCTTCCGCCTTCACATCAGCCGGCAGCTTGTCGGAGAAGGTAGCGAGGTTGACCATGTTGGCCGCAAAACCACCCCAGGTGTTGTCCGGCTTCCAGGTGCCGTCGATCACGGCCTGGATGCGCTGGGTGTAATAGTCGCCCCAATGGTCGACGATGCCGGTCGCCTGGGCGTCCGGCGCGTACTGGTGCATGTCGCCAGACTGGCCAAAGCCCCAGAACCCGCGCTGCGCAGCGGCCTGCAGCGGCGCCGGGCTGTCGGTGTGCTGCATGATGACGTCCACGCCCTGGTCCATCAGGGCCTGGGCGGCGGCGGCTTCCTTGCCGGGATCATACCAGCTGTTGACCCATACCACGCTCATG
Organism: Radicibacter daui; assembly: GCA_030657355.1. Taxonomy (GTDB): domain Bacteria; phylum Pseudomonadota; class Alphaproteobacteria; order Radicibacterales; family Radicibacteraceae; genus Radicibacter; species Radicibacter daui. Next base: position 362,006 of record CP131057.1, on the reverse strand, counting down.
GTGACGTTCGGGTTCACCGCGCGGGCAGCCAGCGTGGCGGAGTTGATGCCCTGGATAACTTCCGGGATCGGGAACGAGGCGACGTAGCCAATCTTGTTGGTCTTGGTCAGGCGCCCGGCCATGGTGCCGATGACAGCGCGGCCTTCATAGAAGCGCGCATTGTAGATGCCGACATTGTCAGCCGTCTTGTAGCCGGTGGCGTGCTCGAACTTCACCTTCGGGAACTGCTTGGCAACCTTGATGGTCGCATCCATGAAGCCGAAGGAGGTGGTGAAGATGATGTTGGCACCGGAGGCGGCCATCTGGCGGATCACGCGCTCGGCATCAGCACCTTCCGGCACGCTTTCCACATAGGAGGTCTCGACCTTGTCGCCGAGGTTCTTCTGGGCTTCAAGGCGGCCCATGTCGTGCTGCTGGCTGTAACCGCCGTCATTGTGCGGACCGACATAGATGAAACCGGCCTTGACCTTGCCGTCGGCATGGGCGCCTGCGGCGGCGAGGCCGAGGGCCACGGCGGCAGCCGTTCCCAGGACCCGCGACAGGATGCTCTTGCTCATCACTTGCTCTCCCCTGTTGGAGCTTGCTGTTAAACCTGTTGTTGTCACGCCGTCGGCAGGAAGGGCTTGCCCAGGGCCGCCGGCGCGTTGAGTTTCACGCGCGTTGCGTCGCGTGAAATGATGACGAGAACGACGATGGTGGCCGCGTACGGCAGCATCGAGAGAAGCTGCGGCGGTATCGACACCCCCATTCCCTGAACATGCAGCTGGGCAATGGTTACCCCGCCGAAGATATAGGCACCAAGCATGGCGCGCCATGGCCGCCAGGTGGCAAAAACGACGAGCGCCAGCGCGACCCATCCGCGCCCCGCCGTCATGTTCTCCGCCCAGAGCGGCGTATAGGCGAGCGAGAGATAGGCCCCGCCCAGCCCCGCCATCGCTCCGCCAAACAGCACGGCGGCAAAGCGGATACCGATCACCGGATAACCGATGGCATGCGCCACATCCGCACTCTCCCCCATCGCGCGCAGGATAAGGCCCCCGCGGGTGCGGTAGAGGAAATACCAGACCGCCGCGGTGATGAGCACGGAGCCGTAAACCAGCGCGTCGTGAGAAAAGAAAGCAGGCCCCAGAAGCGGGATCTGGCTCAGCAGCGGGATATCGATCTTGCCGAGACGCGGCACGGTGGTGCCGACAAAACCCTGCCCGGCGAGCGCGGAAAGCCCGGTGCCGAACATGGTGAGCGCAAGGCCCGTCGCCACCTGGTTGGTCAGCAGGAAAAGTGTCAGGAAACCGAAAAGCGCGGCCATGGCGGCGCCGGCCAGCATGGCGGCGATGAGGCCGCCAAAGGCGCCGCCGCCGGCACTGTCGACGGCAAAGCCGGCAACCGCGCCCACCAGCATCATGCCTTCGACACCGAGATTGAGCACGCCGGACTTCTCCGTCACCAGCTCGCCGATGGCGGCAAGCAGCAGAGGCGTGGCGGCGATGATGGTCGCGGCAATGATGGCGCCGGTTGTGTCGAGAAACATCGCTGCCTTACCCCTTCGCCGCCCGGGCACCCGTTACTGCTCCCTGTCCGGTCCCACGCCAGCGGATCCGGTAACTCACCAGCACATCGCAGGCGAGCAGGAAAAACAGCAGCATGCCCTGGAACACGCCGGTTACCGCCAGCGGCATACCCATATTGATCTGCACCGCCTCACCGCCCAGATAGCTGAGCGCCACCAGAAGCCCCGCCAGCAGGATGCCGAGCGGATGCAGGCGGCCAAGGAAGGCCACGATGATGGCGGTAAAGCCGTAACCCGGCGAAATCGTCGGCTGCAGCTGGCCGATAGGCCCCGCCACCTCGAAGATACCGGCGAGCCCGGCAAGACCGCCGCCGGCCAGCAAGGTCATCCACACAAGGCGCGGCTGGCGAAAACCGGCATAACGTGCCGCTGCCGGGGCAAGGCCTGCCACGCGGATCTGGAAGCCGACAAAGCTCTTTGCCACCACCACCCAGGCTATCCCGACGATGAGGAGGGTGATGATGGTGCTGGAAGTAACGCGGGTGCCGTCAAGAATGGTCGGCAGCAGGGTCGAATCCGAAAAGGCCTTCGACTGCGGAAAACCGAGTGCCGCCGGGTCACGCAGCACCCCGTGCACCAGCAGGTTGAGCAGCAGCTGGGCGATATAGGTGAGCATCAGGCTCACCAGAATTTCGTTGGTATTGAAGCGCGTGCGCAAAAAGGCCGGGATCGCCGCCCAGGCCATGCCGGCCAGCACGCCGGCGATGATTTCCAGCGGCAGGATATACCAGCCTGTCAGATCATTGAGCGCCAGCGCCACCATGCCGCCAAAGAGCGCCCCGATGGTGAGCTGCCCCTCGGCACCGATGTTCCATACATTGGCACGGAAGCCGAGCGACAGGCCGATGGCAATCAGCACCAGCGGCGTTGCCTTCACCGCCAGCTCGCTGAGGCCGTAGGTGTCGCTGATCGGCGCAATGAAGAAGTTGTAGAGCGCCACATGCGGGGCAAAGCCCATGAGCGCAAACAGGACAGAGCCACCGATGAGCGTCAGCACGACCGCAATGAGCGGAGCGGCATAGACCATGACGCGTGCCGTTTCGGCACGCGGCTCCAGCCTGAGCAGCGGCACTTTCTTGTGAGACATGTCAGGCAGCCTCCCCGGCAACCGTAAAGGAGCCGCCCATCATCAGGCCGATGCGCTCGGTCGTGGCCTCCGCCCTATCGATGGCGGGAGAAACACGTCCGGCACAGATGGCGCAGATACGGTCTGACATGACCATGAGTTCGTCGAGATCCTGCGAGATGATGAGAACGGCCGCCCCGGTGGCCGCAAGGTCGATGATGGCCTGATGAATGGCAGCCGCCGCGCCGGCGTCAACACCCCAGGTAGGGGCGGAGGCGACAAAGACGCCCGGCGCCTGCCCGATCTCGCGCCCAATGATGAATTTCTGCAGGTTTCCGCCGGAAAGTCCGCGCGCTTCCGCCTGCGGCCCGTTAGCCTTGACGGCAAAGCGGCTGATGATTTCGCCTGCGCGTCTGGCTGCGTCCGCGGCCTGCACAAGACCGTGACGCACAAGCGAGAAACGCTGGTGTCCGGTGAGCAGTGCATTTTCAGCCAGCGTCAGCTCCGGCACGGCGCTGCGTCCCTGCCGCTCTTCCGGCACCACGGCAAGGCCAAGACTGCGGCGCTCCGCCGGGCCCTTGTCGCCGATGTCGGTGCCATCGAGCGCCAGCATGCCGACCGGCACTTTTTCCTCCCCGATAAGAGCGGAGATCAGCTCTGCCTGCCCGTTGCCGGCGACACCGGCCATGCCGAGGATTTCGCCGCCCCGGATCTCGAAGCTCACCTTGTCGAGCGGGGTACCGAAGGGGCTGGTGGAGGCGATGGTCAGGCCGCCCACCGTCAGGCGCTTGGCGCCAATGCGGCCCTCATCCGGCTTGCGTTCAGCTTCGGCAAAATCCTGCCCGATCATCAACCGGGCAAGAGAGCGGGAGCTTTCTTCAGCCGGCACCGCCTCGGCCACGCGCTTGCCGCCGCGCAGGATGGTGGCCTTGCCGCACAGCGCCCGGATTTCGTCCAGCTTGTGGGAGATATAGAGAATGGTCATGCCCTCGGCCGCGAGGCGCCGCAGGGTTTCAAACAGGCGGTCGGCCTCCTGCGGTGTCAGCACCGAGGTCGGCTCGTCCATCACCAGGAGTTCCGGGTTCTGCAGCAGACAGCGCACGATTTCTATGCGCTGGCGCTCACCAACGGAAAGCTCATGCACATGCCGGTTCGGATCGAGCGGCAGACCATAACGCTCGGAGGTCTCGCGAACCTTCCCGGCCACAACCGCCAGCGGCTCGGTCTTGTCGATGCCGAGCCACACATTCTCCGCAACCGTCAGCGTCTCGAAGAGTGAAAAATGCTGGAACACCATGGCGATGCCCAGTTTGCGCGCAGCCGCCGGGCTGCCGATTTCAACCGGGCTTCCATGCCAGAGAATTTCGCCCGCATCCGCCTGCAATACGCCATAGAGAATCTTGACCAGTGTACTCTTGCCTGCCCCGTTTTCGCCGAGAAGAGCGTGGATCTCTCCTGCCTGAAGGGCGAGATCGACGGCATCATTGGCAAGGACACCCGGAAAGGATTTGGTTATGCCTTTAAGGGCAAGGCGATAAGGCGGCAGGTTCATTCGGTCGCTTCTGTCGACGGCGTTGACCTTTCCCCTCCGCAAGAGCCACGCCATGTCCGGAAATGGTAACAAAGGCGGGTTCCGACGGTCGGATCGGAGAGATAGATTGCATATCTTTTACACAATTTGCCGGATTTTTTGCCGCGCCTGCCTTGACCGGTTCCCCAGCGGCTAAAATTCGCCCCGGCAACAAACGGCAACAATTGTTGAATTGGACTGGTAGGGGGTGCTGTGGCAAGCAGACGCTCAACTGGTTCAAAAACCTGCCAAACAGGCTGAAGAGAACGAGACGGACACATGAACAGCACCCAATTGGCCTGCATCATCCTCGCCGCCGGCAAAGGCACGCGCATGAAGTCGGCGCTGCCCAAGGTGCTGCACCGCCTCGGCCATAAGCCGCTGCTCGGGCATGTGATTTCCGCTGCCGAGACGCTGGCAGCAAGCCGCATTGTCGTCGTGGTCGGCCCCGGCATGGAGGATGTCGCCGCAGTCGCAAACCCCCACCCGACCGTGGTGCAGGTGACCCAGAACGGTACCGGCGATGCCGTGCGCGCCGCGCTGCCGGCGCTGGAAGGTTTCACCGCCGGCACCGTGCTGATCTTGTTTGGTGACACGCCGCTGATGACGGCAGAAACTCTTGAGAAACTTGTATCCGCCGTTGGCCCAGCCCCGGCGCCCGCCGTTGCCGTGCTCGGCGTGCCGGTACCGGCGGAAAACGCCTTCGGCCGCATGGTGGTGACGGGCGAGGCGCTGGAGCGCATCGTCGAGGTCAAGGATGCAAGCCCCGCCGAGCGCGCCCTGCCCATCGGCAATGCCGGCGTCATGGCCATCGATGCCGCCCTGTTGCCGCAGTTGCTGGCTCGGCTGGAGCCGAGCACGGTAACCGGCGAACTTTATCTTACCGACCTCGTTGCCCTCGCCCGCGCTGCCGGCCGCGAGGCCCGACTGGTGACAGGTGAGCCGGTGGAGGCCACCGGCATCAATTCCCGTGCCGACCTTGCCGCCGCCGAGGAGCTGTTCCAGCAGCGCCTGCGCGCGACGGCGATGGCGGCCGGCGTGACACTGATTGCGCCCCAGACCGTGTGGCTGGCAGCCGATACGAAGCTTGGCCGCGATGTCATCATCCACCCCAATGTGGTGATCGGCCCGGGCGTCGAGATTGCCGATGGTGTCGAGATCCAGGCCTTCAGCCATCTGGAAGGCGTGACCATCGGCAAGGGCGGCCGTATCGGCCCCTTCGCCCGCCTGCGCCCCGGCGCCGAGCTGGGAGAGGATGTGCATGTCGGCAATTTCGTCGAGGTCAAGAACGCTACGCTCGCGGCAGGCGCCAAGGCCAATCACCTGACCTATATCGGCGATGCCGACATCGGCACCGGCACCAATATCGGTGCCGGCACGATTACCTGCAATTACGACGGTTACCTCAAGCATCGCACAAAGATCGGCGACGGCGTGCTCATCGGCTCCAACACCGCGCTGGTGGCGCCGGTCAGCGTCGGTAACCGGGCGGTGGTGGGCGCGGGAAGCGTTATTTCCCGCGACGTTCCGGCCGAAGCGGTGGCCGTTGCCCGCGGCGAGCAAAAGACCGCCGAAGGGCGCGCGGTGCGCTATCACGACGAGAAGGCCGCCGCGAAGGCTGCGGCAAAGAAATCAAGCTGATTCAGTTATCTGAACACATATCTTAAGCCAATTTTTGAAGCACGAAGGACGAGAGAAAAGCATGTGCGGCATCATCGGTATCGTCGGCGTCAAGCCGGTCGCCTCCCTGCTGATCGACGGGCTGAAGCGGCTTGAATATCGCGGTTATGACAGTGCCGGCATCGCCACGCTGGAGGGCGGGAAACTCGCCCGCCGCCGTGCTCCCGGCAAGCTCTTCAATCTCGAAAAGCTGGTGGACGAGCAGCCCATCGGCGGCACCATCGGCATCGGCCATACCCGCTGGGCAACCCACGGCGCCCCGTCCGAAAACAACGCCCACCCGCACGCCACGGCAGAAGTCGCCATTGTTCACAACGGCATCATCGAGAATTTCCGCGAGTTGAAGCGGGAGCTGGAAGCGGCCGGCCGGGTCTTCACCAGCGACACCGATACCGAGATCGTCGCCCATCTTGTGAGCCTTTATATCGGTCAGGGCATGAGCCCGCGCCATGCGGCAGCCACCGCCTTCAAGCGCCTGCAGGGCGCCTTCTCGCTGGTGCTGATGTTCTCCGGCGTGGAAGATCTGCTGATCGGCGCCCGCCGCGGCACCCCGCTCGCCGTTGGCGTGGGCACCGGCGAGATGTATCTCGCCTCCGATGCCATTGCGCTTGCACCCTATACCAGCTCCATCTGTTATCTCGCCGATGGCGACTGGGTGGAGATCACCCGCGACGGCTTCAAGGTTTATGACGTCGACGACCAGCCGGTAGAGCGCGCGGTGCGTCAGAGCCATGTGACCGGCGCCATGATCGGCAAAGGCAATTTCAGCCATTTCATGCAGAAGGAAATCTACGAGCAGACCGAGGCGCTGACGGACACGCTGAACGCCTTCGTCCACCCCTCCACCGGCCACATCGCCCTGCCAGAGATGGATGTCGATTTCGCCAGCCTCAGCCGCATCACCATCATCGCCTGCGGCACCGCCTATCTGGCCGGTTTCGTCGCCAAATACTGGCTGGAGCGCATCGCCCGTATCCCGGTCGAGATCGATATCGCCTCCGAGTTCCGCTACCGTGAAGCGCCGCTGCCGGAAAAGGGCCTCGCCCTCTTCATCTCCCAGTCCGGCGAGACGCTCGATACGCTGGAAGCGCTGCGTTATTGCCGCCGTCAGGGTCAGTATATCCTCAGCATCGTCAACGTGCCGGAAAGCACCATCGCGCGGGAGAGCGACAGCGTGCTCTATACCCTCGCAGGACCGGAGATCGGCGTTGCCTCCACCAAGGCCTTTACCACACAGCTGAGCGTGCTCGCCTGCCTGGCCATCGCCATTGCCCGCGCCCGCAAGACCGTGTCGACCGAGGATGAAAACCGGCTCGCCCTCGCCCTGCGCGATGCTCCTTCCCGCATCGCCCAGGTCCTGCATCTGGAAGAGCAGGTGCGCGACCTCACGCGCCGCTTCACCGATGTGCGCGACGTGCTTTATCTCGGCCGTGGCTCTTCCTACCCCATCGCACTGGAAGGCGCGCTTAAACTCAAGGAAATCAGCTATATCCATGCCGAAGGTTATGCGGCAGGTGAGCTGAAGCACGGCCCCATCGCCCTCATCGACGAGAGCGTGCCGGTGGTCGTCGTCGCCCCGCATGACGCCCTGTTCGAAAAGGTCGCCAGCAATGTGCAGGAAGTAGCCGCCCGCGGCGGGCGCATCATCCTGATCTCGGACAAAAAGGGCATCGAGACCATCGGCTCGCTGGCGACCGCGACGCTGGAAATGCCGGAGATCGACGGCTTCGTCGCACCGATCCTCTATGCCGTGCCGGTACAGCTGCTCGCCTACCACACCGCCGTGCACAAGGGCACCGATGTCGACCAGCCGCGCAATCTCGCCAAGAGCGTGACGGTGGAATAATGACCGGGCGCACCGACGGCCCTCAGGCCGTCAGGTGCGCCTCGATCTCTGCCACCGGCAGGTTGACCAGATCCTTTCCCACCTCGCGGGCAAGCACGGAACGCACGTGCTCCGGCAAATGCGGGCGCATGACGCCGAGGGCACGGGGCGGGCCGACCAGGGTCAGGTCATGAATGCCTCGCTCGCCGACAAGGCGGCTCATCGTATGCACGACCTCCGCCAGAAAACGGTCCTCGGCCTGGGTGTGCCAGTCGGTCTCCTCCATCGCCGAACGGCCCTGCCCCGGCGATGAAGGCGCGCGGCCTGGCCTGTCGGTGCCAATGTCGCGTGTTGCCGCCGTCTCGCCCGTCATGACCTTTTCGGTCTTGAGCGCGGGCTCCAGCGCATCGCCGGCATTGCGCAGAAAAAGCGCCCTGGCGCCGTCACATACGACGATCCAGCTTCCGGCCTTAAGATGCAGGTTCATAGAATAGCTCCTTCCCTGACGGTCAGATCACGTCCACGGCCGTTTACATCCGCTCCTTGAGACCGGCGCGGACCAGCAGCCAGTTGACGGGGAAAGCCGTGCAGAAGCCGCAGATCATGGCGATCTGCATGGCAAACCAGAATTCAGGCGTGTTGACTTCGGCATGGCCGCCATAAGCGGGCCCAAACCAGGCGAACTGGGCGATGGCCATAAAGCCATACATCCCCACCTGCCATGCTGTGATGGAGGCGATATCGGCCTTGAGCGCGGCGATGATGCCGCCGCCCACGGAAAGATCCCGCATCGGCTTGATGGTGAAATACTGGAAAGCGACACCAAGGCCGAAGGCCACCAGATAATCCAGCACCCAGACGGCAAACAGCTTTTCGGCAAACAGGCTCTTCCACCCGAACGCCACGGCCACGGTCGGCACAAGGAAGGCCAGCCACTCGGCAATGATGTCGCCAAGGGTGCAGCCGGCGCCGCAATGGCTCGCCCCCTTTGCAACCGCGACCGGCATGGGGGCCTGCGTGTGTTCACCGCCCGACGTGGCCTTCCCCGGCATTCCCCTGCCGCAACTCCAGTAGAAGGCAAGCCACAGCACGCTGCCGAACAATGCCGTCAGCGGCCACACGATATACATGATCCACATATGCTGGCGCCGGCCGGTTTCATCGACGGCAATCACCACCGCACAGATGGCGGCCACCATAAGGGAAAGAACGGAGAGGCTGTGCAGCCAGTCCGGAAATACGGCGACATTCATGTGGTCCTCCGGCAAGGCCCTGACGGGCGGAAAACCCGCAAAGCCCCATGCCCCGGTGTGTGCGCCGGGCAATAGCGCCTGCAAATCCTGCCGGCGAATGATCCGGGGCGCGAAAAGCAGAGCGGATTTACGGCACTGAAGCGCACTTCAGTGCCGCGGGGAGAGCGGCGTTTTACCATCCACCATGGATTCCAGATGCTGGCGCGCGCGCCATAACCTGCTCTTGATCGTACCCACCGCGCAGCCGGCGATCCCGGCCGCATCCTCGTAGCTGACGCCCAGTGCCCCGATGAGCACAATCACCTCCCGGTGTTTGCTGGAGAGGCGGTCCAGCGCGTCTGCCGTCTCATGTAGCCTCAGGCTGTCTTCCTGCTGGCCGGGCGCCTGCTGCGTGGCAATCAATGTGTCGTAATTATTGTTGTTTTCCCGCCACTTGCGCTTCATGTCATTACGAAAGGTATTGCGCATGATGGTGAACATCCACGACTTGAGGCAGGTACCGGGCTCAAACTTGTCGAGGCTGCGGATCACTTTCAGCATGGTTTCCTGGCAGAGATCCTCCGCACTTGCCGGATCGCGGGTCAGGCTGAAGGCGAAGGCCTTCAAGGCCGGCATAAGTTCAACCGACCCGTTGAGGACAGCGTTTCTGCTGGGCTCCATTTAAAGAAACTCCCGCACATGAGGAATGGCCGGAACGGCCTCGGTGCTTCCCCAAATAAACGGGATTGAAAGATCAGTGGTTCCTAAATAATAACTCCATAACCATATGTTCAAAAGTGCACATAGATAAAATATACAAAGTTATGATTTATGACATATTCATTAATAATCTGTACTTTATGATACAAAACAGCGAAATCTCGCTGTTAAGATTTATCATATGGGGAAAATTTAAACCGCCGAACGGAAATTACGCCCCATTGCCGTGGGCGCTGCGCTCCGGCGCCCCCCTACAAGGAAGCGGCAAAACTGCCTGCCTTTTCCAGCAAACTGCGCGAGTTCTCCAGCTCCCGGGCCGCGAATTCCCTCAGATCGGGATCCTCGCCGCGCGCGGCATAAGCGCGATAGAACTGCGTCTGCTCCTTGAGCAGCTGGACCTGAAGACGCGCATAGGAATGATCGAACTCCGCCGGTTGCCACTTGTTGAGCGCGGTCAAAAGCTTCTGGTGATGGTCACTGAGGAGCGAAGCCTGACTGGGCGGCGTCAGCTGCTTTTGCTGCGTCAAGGCTTCCAGCTGGTCATCAATCTCGTCATGCGCCTTGATCTGCGCCCGGGCAAAACGCTGCACCCGGCTGCTGTCACTTGAGGTCAGCGCGGCCTGGCTGCTCTGCATCGCCGCCTGGTTCACGCTCGTGGCGGCCGAGATAAAGGCGTCGGGATTATGCAGCACATCAGCGCCCGCCCCGCCATTGTTCTCGTTGCCCAGTTCCTGACCGTCATAGATCGGCCCGATGCGGCTTGCTGGCCCGGTCTGGTCTTCGGGCAGCGGCCGTTCCACGGCAGGATTTTGCCCCCAGGCCGCCGCACAGAAGCTGCCGGCAACGATCAGACCTGTCGCGGCCCAGAGGCCGGATCGGCGAAAGATGTGGAACATATGGTTTCCTCCTTGAGGTCGGACACCCGCCCTCAGGCAAGCTTCTGGATCCGCTGGAGATGGGTCTCCAGAACCCGGAGCGTTTTCCTGGCAAAGGCCTTCAGTTCGGGCTGGCTGGCGTTCTTCGCCGCCTCGGAAAAGATGTCGATGGCGGCCTGATGTGCCTTCATCTGCATGGTGATGAAGGCCGCGTCAAAATCACTGGAGCTGGTGTTTCGCAACTCCTGCACCTGGCTCTTTTCCTTCATCGGCAGGCTCGCCGGCAGCCTCAGGTCGGGCATCTGTTTGCCCACGATCTGCTCCAGCTCCCTTTCGCTCCTGGTGTGGTCCTTGATGAGCATCTGCGCGACCTGCTTCACGTCGCCGCGCTGGGCCTTTTCAAGTGCAAGCTTGCTGGAGCGAATTTCGAACAAGCCGCCTGCCATGGCCCCGTTCACAAAGCGCTCGTCCTGGGAGGGATGGTGGACGCGGACCGGGTTTTGCTGCGGCACCGGCTGCGGATCTGACGGCGACGCCCCGGTCTGGGCAAGCGCCGGCGACGGGGCCGCCAGCAGGGCCAGCACCCCGGCAAGCCCGAGCAGACGCCAGACCATAAAGGCAGGCCGGCGCCGCAATGGTTTGCCGGATGCCGCCGGTGAGTGCAGGCGCCGGTAACTGGACATGGGAGTGCCTCGCTTTTTTCCTGATTTTTCAAATCTGATCCCCGGCCCGCAACCGCCCGCACCGGAGCGGCAGGGCCAGGACATCTCTTGCGACCCGAACCGCAACCGGCGGCGAATGTTCCGAAGGGCCGGAACCGGCGGTGCGGGCTACCGATGAAGCCGGCTTCAGGAAGAAACCACCGTACCGCCATTGGGGTGCAGCACCTGCCCGGACATGTAGGAGGCCTCTTCACTGGCGAGAAAAACGTGGCATGAAGCCACCTCCGCCGGCTGGCCGGGGCGTTTCATCGGCACGCCCTGTCCATGTCTGGCGACACGTTCCTCGTCGAACGACGCCGGTATGAGCGGCGTCCAGATCGGGCCCGGCGCCACCGCGTTCACCCGGATACTGCGCTCGGCCAGCGCCTGCGACAGGGACCGGGTAAAGGCCACGATGGCGCCGCGCGTGGCGGAATAGTCGATCAGCGCGGGGCTGCCCTTATAGGCGGTCACCGATGTCGTATTGACGATGGCGGCACCCGCCTTCATCTGCCGGAGCGCCATCTTGGTCAGGTTGAAATAACCGAACACATTGGTGCGGAAGGTACGCTCCAGCTGGCCGGCCGGTATTTCCAGTGTTTCGCTGACCGGGTGCTGCTCGGCCGCATTGTTCACCAGAATGTCGAGGCGGCCGAAGGTGTCCATCACCTGATTGACGGCCTGCTCGCAGAATTGTTCGTCCCCGATATCGCCCCGGCAGGTCAGGCAGCGGCGGCCTTCATGCTCCACCAGTTCTGCCGTTCGCGCTGCGTCCTCATCCTCGTCGAGATAGATGATGGCGATATCGGCCCCTTCCCGGGCCATGCCCACGGCGACCGCCCGGCCAATCCCGCTGTCGCCGCCGGAGATCAGCGCGACCTTGTCCTTGAGCCTTGCGCTGCCGGCAAAACGTGGCTCGAAGCGCGGCTCGGGCTGCATTTCCGCTTCCACACCGGGCTGATGCTGCTGATGCTGAGGGGGCAGAACTGTATCGGTCATCTGGGCTGATCCTTACCTTGTTGGTCTCGCTTCCCAACAGGGGCACACCGGGATTGTTCCTTCACCGCGCGGCCCGGCTTCTGGGGCCAGGTCCCGGCCAGCAGGCCGCGATGCCGGCCGAAGCGGGCACGGAACTTCAGGGCCCGAAGGCGGTTGGGTTTGCATCCACGGCGCCGGCCGGAAACGCCGCCAGGCGGCACCGGACCAGCTATCGGGGCCGCATCGGGCGTCCCCGCCGCCGGGAATGGAGGAAAAATTGCCAGCAAAATCCCAGGCACAGCAAAAAGCAGCCGGAGCTGCCCTCGCCGCCAAGCGTGGCGAGATCAGGAAAAGCGACCTCAAGGGAGCGTCGCGGTCGATGGAAGAATCGATGACTGAAAAGGAACTCGAGGAACTGGCCACCACCAGACGCAAGGGCAAACCGGACCACGTCTCAAGAAGTTGAGCGCCTCCGGGGCCAGCCTACCCGCCCTTGAGACGCTCCATCGCGATTGTCATCTCGATCTCGATACCGCCCTCGCCCCAGCGCCGGGCGATTTCGCCGCTCAGCTGCTTTTCGATGGCGGCGCGGGTCATGACACTGCCGAACCCTTCGACAATATCGTCCGGCGGCCGGACCAGTGTGCCGGTCTCGCGCCACTGCAAATGAAGCATGTCGCCGCGAATGACGCTTTGGATATCAACGCGGCCATCCACCTGCCCCAGGGAGCCGTATTTGGCTGCATTGGTGGCAAATTCGTGCACCAGCAGGGCAACGGTCGCAAGGCTCGAGCCGGAAACCTCGGGGTTGGCGCCTGCAATCCTGATACGGGGGAGCCCCTCGGCGAGCTGGTCCTGAAACGGCACCAGCACTGTTTCGACAAGACCAAGAAGGCCGACAGTCCCGGCGGGGTTTGTCCCGCCCCCCTGCACCCCGCCTTCAGGGCGATGGCTCGAAAAGACAAGATCATGCGCCCGCGCCAACGACATGAACCGTGACCGGATGGCCTGCACCAGATCGCGCGGCGAAGAGGCCTTGTGCCCGCACAGGGAGACGATACTGCTGCACAGGGCAAACAGGTTCTTGATCCGGTGATCCATCTCCTGCAGCAGGAGCCGCTGCAGGTTCTTGGCCCGAACGGTATCGGTAATGTCCCGCGCGACCTTGGAGGCCCCGACAATCTGCCCGTCGAGATCGCGGACCGGCGAGACGGTCAGCGAGATGTTGATACGGTTACCATTCTTGTGCAGGCGCTCCGTCTCATAATGCTCCACCCGCTTGCCGGCCCTTATCCTGGTGAGGATTTCCGTTTCCTCGTCCCGGCGCTCGGGTGGAATAAGCATGGCAACCGGGCGGCCGACAGCCTCATTCGCCTCATAACCGAAAAGGCGCCGTGCGCCTGCATTCCAGCTGGTGATGGTGCCGTCCAGATCCTTGGTGAAGATGGCATCGCCCGAGGATTCAACTATTGCCGCCAATTGCTGGGCTGCGCGGAAATCCTGCCGGTGCCGCTCCTGCTCCTCCCGCGAGCGCCGCGCCAGAAAAGCCTTGTCGAGTGACAGGGTCGCCAGCGCCGACATGATCGACAGGGCGTTCACCACCTCGGCCGGATAGGCCTCCCCCGCCTTGCGGGCGAGCAGGATGCTGCAGGTCTGGGTGCCATGCTCGCAGGCAAAGGGCACGGCAAGATAGGAGCCCGCCGCAAGCTGGCCGTTGAAGACCGTCGGCAGGCCATAGCTGCTGGCGTTGCCGGGCATCCTGAAGGGCCGCGGCGCGCTGACATTGAAGAAGGCCGCCCCGAATTCCAGCTGCCGCAGGTCCGGCCCATCCGGTAGCTGGCGTTTCGGCCCGGCCCTGACGACAGCAGCAATATTCAGCCGCCCGCGACGCGCCGGGGGGCCTGGTCGCAGAAACAGGCAATAGTCCGCACCGGAAATCTTGAGCGCGGCCTTCAGGATCAGGGTAACCGTCGTTTCGTCATTTGAGGTACGCGAGATGCTTTTGGAGAGCTTTTTGAGCTCGCCCATTATCTGCTTCTGCATCTCGACTGCTTCAACCGGCTCACTGAACACCTGGGCCTTCACCTCCGTCAGATAGGCAATCGCCGGCGATCTTTTGCTGGTCGCAAAGATCACCGACAACGCAGCGTCAACAGGTGCGCCGGCATCCGGCCTCACCCTCAGGTGCTGCCGGGCGGGCTCCCTGTCCATATCAAGGGCGAGGATCAGGTTCGCCCTCGCTTCGTGCGCCATGGAGTGGACAATCCGGGCCCAGGACAACCGGCCGAGCCGCGATTTCCCGAAGCCGCGGCCGGAGCCACTGCTGACGGAAACAATCCTGATCATCTTCAGCAACTGATCCAGCTGGTCCGGCCGGCGCTGCAGATACTCGCCGAGATCGCGCACGCCCTGCAGGCGCAGATCGGCAAGGCAACGCACAACCGCCTGAAAATCCAGCTCCCAGACGGCGTAGTCGCCCCCTTGCGGAATTTCAGGATCATAAAAAGGGAGCGCATACCCGCCTCCGGCATGCTGCGGAGGTAAGGCCTTTTTGGCCAGCGGCGAGATGTGAGTGCTTTCCTGCCCCATCACCACGTCCGTTCCCGAACCCGCAAAGCGGGGTGTCATTTCGGAAAATTACCGCCAGAATCGACGGACTTTGATAAATAACCTGTGAATAAAATTTGCGCAAGGCAGGCACATGGAAAGCCTTACTTATTAATTGATATTGAATTACCTGATATTCAATCCAAAAATCTTCAACATAAAATAATACTCACTGCATATTTTAAATAAATTCGACTGCCCGACACATATCAGCTGAGAGCCATAAGAAGACTCAATTACTTCCACGTCTTATCGGGAATTTTCACAACATCCACCCTCCTGCGACATATCGATCCGGTCCGCAAGAGTCGGGAACGATGTTCCTTTTTCAGGAGTTGAACACATAACGCCGTAAAGGGGGCCTTCCTGAACCCATACCCGCGAGCGAACGCACGACGGGACCTCAGGCCTTCTTCCCATTTTCAAACTTATTCCATTCCTGCGCTGGTCTTCGCTCTTCTTCAAGCCGGCACGGCCCTGCCGCCCGCCCCTGCACCGGGAACTGCCTTTTGCCGTGGCAAGTCGCTCGCGCCGCCAGAATTCCAGCCGTCAACACCGGACCGAGATACCCGCCATGCTCCTCCTGCTGACATCGCTCGTCTTCGTCGCCATCGGGGTGCTGCTGGCCGCCGGCGGCCTGTGGCTGCTGATCCTGGGCGGCAGCATCTATTATCTCTTCGCCGGTGTCGTTTTTCTGGTCACGGCCTTCCTGCTGCACCGCCGGCGCAATGTCGCCCTTGCCCTCTTTGGCCTTCTCACCCTCATCAGCCTTGTCTGGGCGATCTGGGAAGCCGGGTTCGACTGGTGGCAGCTCGGCCCGCGTGGCGGGATCATCATCATCCTCGGCCTCTGGTTGCTGACCCCCTGGATCAGGCGCCGGCTGGTGATCGATGGTTACGGCAGGATCAGTTTCTGGTGCCTCGCCGCCCCTGTTCTGCTCTCCGTCGCCGTGGCGGCCGGCTCCATGGCGAACGATCCGCACGATCTCGCCGGGTCGCTGCCCACCGAAAAGCTCGCCTCCGCGCGGACGGGCGGGGATGTACCGGACGGTGACTGGCACCAGTACGGGCGCACGCCCTACGGGCAGCGCTATTCGCCGCTCGACCAGATCACGCCCCAGAATGTCGATCAGCTGAAAGTCGCCTGGCAGTACGAGACCGGCGACATGAAAGGGCCGGACGATGTGGGCGAGACCACCTATCAGGTAACGCCGCTCAAGGTCGACGATACGCTTTACCTCTGCACACCGCACAGCTGGGCCATCGCGCTCGATGCCGCCACCGGCAAGGAGAAATGGAAGTTCGACCCCAAGGTCGGGCTCAACCCGAACCGCCAGCACCAGACCTGCCGCGGCGTCACCTACTGGGCCGATCCGGCGGCGGACAAGACGCAGACCTGCGCGCAGCGCATCTATCTGCCGACATCGGATGCCCGTCTTGTCGCGCTCGATGCCCGCACCGGCGAGATTTGCCGGTCCTTCGCCGATAACGGTGTACTGCATCTGGAAGCCGGCATGAAGTACGACCCTGCCGGCTATTATTACTCGACGTCCCCGCCTGTCGCCGTGGGTGACCGGCTGATCATCGGAGGCTCGGTCAACGACAATTATTCCACCCAGGAGCAGTCCGGCGTCATCCGCGCCTTTGACATTCGCTCCGGCACCCTGCTGTGGAACTGGGATTCCGGCAATCCGGATGAAACCGCGCCGCTGCCGCCGGATGAGACCTACACCACCAACCCCCCCAACAGCTGGTCAGTCTTCAGCGTCGACCCGGATCTGGGCATGGTCTACATCCCGCTCGGCAATCAGGTGCCGGACCAGCTGGGCATGAACCGCAGCGCCAATGTCGAACGCTTCTCCTCCTCCATCGTCGCGCTCGATATCGGGACCGGCAAGTTGCGCTGGGTGCGCCAGACGGTGCACCACGACCTGTGGGACATGGACGTGCCCGCCCAGCCCGTGCTGCTCGACCTCACCCGGCCGAATGGCGAAAAGGTGCCGGCGCTCGTCGGCCCCACCAAGCAGGGCGATATCTACGTACTCGACCGGCGCAGCGGCGAGCCGATCATCCCCGTGCAGGAGGTCAACGCTCCGGGCGGCGCCGTGGAAGGGGATTTCACCTCCCCCACCCAGCCGCTTTCCGCCCTCTCCTTCAATCCGCCGCCGCTTGAGGGCAAGGATATGTGGGGTGTCACGCTGATCGATCAGCTGGCCTGCCGCATCTCCCTGCGCCAGCACCAGTATGAAGGTCGTTACACCCCGCCCTCGCTCAAGGGCACCATCGTCTATCCGGGCAATTTCGGTGTCTTCAACTGGGGCAGCGTAGCGGTCGATCCCGAACGCCAGATCATGTTCGGCATGCCGACCTATCTTGCCTTCACCTCAAGGCTGGTGCCGCGGGATGAAATCCCGCCCAAGGGCGACGAAAAGGCCAGCGAACAGGGGCTCAACCGCAATGAGGGTGCGCCTTACGGCGTCTATATGGGCCCCTTCCTCGGTCCGCTGGGCATCCCCTGCCAGGCGCCGCCCTGGGGCTATGTGACCGGTGTTGACCTCACCACCGGCAAGATCGTCTACAAGCACAAGAACGGCACCGTCTACGACATGACGCCCCTTCCGCTACCCTTCCGGCTGGGTGTGCCGGGAATCGGCGGCCCGCTGCTGACCCGGGGCGGCGTTGCCTTCCTCGCCGCAGCGGTGGACGACTATCTGCGGGCCTATGACGTGACGGATGGCAGGCAGCTGCTAAAGCTGCGCCTGCCGGCCGGCGGCCAGGCCACACCGATGAGCTATACAGCCGCGGACGGCCGGCAATTCGTGCTGATTGTTGCAGGGGGTCACGGCTCCATCGGCACCAAGCCCGGCGATTACGTCATCGCCTACAATCTGCCGAAAAAGGCATCCTGACCGGCAAAGGGCGGGCCCGCAGCCGACAAGGCCTGCCGGGCCCGCCCGCCCCTTGCGCACACAACCGGAAAAAGCAGCGCCGCCACATTGCGGCTTTCGGCGCCATATTTTAGCTCCGGTTTTTCTCCACGCTGGACACAGTTGGTTTTTACCGGTGGCAGGCGAACGGGCCAAACCCTTGAGGGAAAGGCCCTTCTGCTGCCAGCCGGTATGGGCTCCGCAGGAAAGCGGCGCCTGCCTTACGGGCTGCAATCGTAAAAATACCCGGTGCCGCTGGCACCGGCCGGCCGGGACCAAGGACAAAATTGACCCGGAACGGAGCGGCTCGAGGCGCGTTAGGCATGGGTGCGGAAAAGGGACCACAAGTGCTCCATCCCGCCCGAAGGAAACGCCCCGTGGTTATAACGAACCTGAGGACAGGAATGTCGTCAGGCGCGCGCCAAAGGTCAGGGCATCCGTGCCCTGGCAGTTCTTTGGCAGGTGGAAACCCAGCGTGCCGGCCCCTGGCCGGCAGGGCGTTTCGGGGGTCTGAAATGTTGTTTGCGCACCTGCGTCGACTTCATCCCTGGAGCGGCGGTCTCCTCCTGCTGTTGTTATACGGTTGCGCGCTCGTCAATCCGTCGCAGGTAAGAACCGCCGGGGAGCCCGCCGCCGAAGTGCCTCGGCCGCAGCCCGCCACACCCTCCACACGGCAGGCGGCGTTGCCCCCCCTGCCCCAACCCAATCCGCGCAAGTCCGGAACACCTGCGCCAGTGCCCCTGAGCCCAGTCGGAATGGATGAAGAAAGCTTGCTGGCCCAGCTAGGGCCACCCAGCGCGAGCTGGGATGAGATACCGGGGAGGAAGCTGTCATTTCGCCGGCGCGATTGTCTCCTGACCGTCACGCTCTATCCGGATGTCGAAACCCGCGTGTTTCGAACTCTGACCTACGAGGTGAGCAGCGATGAACACAACACCGGAAACACAAGCCCTTGCGAGACCAGATTTGGCATTACCCCTGACAGCAACCTCGATGTTGCCAACGGAAAATCCCCGGATTGAGGGCGCCCTGCGCCTCGCCTTCGTCGATGATGACGATGACTATCGCGAGGTGGTCCGGGCGGAGCTGGAAGATCACGGCTTCGCTGTCACGGACTTCGCGGACACCCCGCCCTTGCTGGATTATTTTGCGGCCGGCAACGATACCGATGTCATCGTGCTGGACTGGAACCTGCCGACCACCAACGGCATTGACCTGCTGCCGCAGCTCAGGCGCCAGGGCGTGCAGATCCCCGTCCTTATCCTCACCGGCCATTCCGGCACCAGCTACGAGATGGCGGCGCTGGACCGCGGGGCGCTGGACTTCATGGACAAGTCCCGCGGTGTGCCGGTGCTGGCCAAACGGGCGCGGCTCATCGCCCAGTCGGCCAAACAGCCGTCTGACATGCCGAGCGAGGATGTGATCGATCACGGCGCCCTTACCTTGCGGCCGCGCTTCAGCCGGGCCCATTGGCGCGGCACGGATGTCGGGCTGACCGTCACCGAATTCAACATCGTTCGGCGACTGGTCGAAAACCCCGGAAACCACGTGACCTATCGCGAGATATACGACTGCGTGCGCTCCTTCGGTTTCATCGCCGGCAGCGGCGAGGATGGTTACCGGACAAATGTCAGATCCTCGATCAAGCGAATTCGCAATAAATTCCGAGCCCTCGATCCCGATTTCACCGAGATCGAGAATTTTGCCGCGTTTGGATATTGCTGGAAGAACACTCCGGCAGTTTCCTGAGCGGATCCGGAATTCCGTAGGCCGGGCCGCGTCATCGCTGACGCTGATGCTCATTGTGCTGGTCGGCATTTTTGTCGCCCTGCCCGTTGTGCTGTACGGGCAGTTCGAGGAAGCCGACCGGCGCAGCCATGAGCTGGTGACCGAAAGCCTGCGCAAGCAGGACTGGCTGGTCGCCCAGGCCCTGGAGACACAGCTTATGGATCGCAAGAGCCTGTCGCCGGCAGGGCTCAATGCGACGCTCGCCCCGTTTGCCGGAGACGGCACCGTCCTCAAACTGATGTTCCAGCCCCGCGGCGGCGGAGCGGCAAGCGGGTTTTATCTTGTCGGCTCGGCGCCCTACGCCGCCGCCAACCAGATCGATGCAGAGCTGGCCGTGCTGGCCCGGCATGGCATCCTCAAATCACTGGCCGACAGCTGCAGCTGGGACCAGCCGGTCGAGCTGCGTTACCAGCAGAGCGATGGCCGCGAGGAAATCATGACCTCGGCCCTTCCCATCCAGGGCAAGCTCGGCTGCTGGGTGCTCGTTTCCACCAACAACAGTACCGAGCTGCTGAGCACGACTTTCGGGCGCCCCTACTGGCAGACCGATGCGGTCCGCATGGCGGCTGTCATCTATCTGGCTTTCGCCGCCCTTGCCGTGCTGATGGCGCTGAGGATGCGCGGCGCGCTGCGCCAGTTCCGCCGTGTGGCGCGCGAGGTGCGCAGCAACCCGGTTGGCGCCGCTGCCTTCGCCGAGCGCAATACCCTGCCCGAACTTGCCAGCGTTGCCGCCGATTTTGACCGGCTGGTGCGCGACCTGCACCGCGCTGCCGCCAATATCCGCAACAGCGCGGAGGAGACCGCCCACTCCGTCAAGGCGCCACTGGCGATCATCCAGTCCGCCCTGCAGCCGCTGAAAGCCGTGGTGCCGCCTGGCGACAAGCGCCTGGAGCGCTCCGCCCAGCTCATTGAAACGGCGCTGGAGCGCCTCTCTGTCCAGATCTCGGCAGCCCAGAGGCTGGGCAACGACACAGCGGACTTCATCGAGGCCCCCAAGCTCTGGATCGACCTCACCGGCCTCCTGACGGATGCGCTGCAGAATGCCGGCGATATCTCGCTCGACAAGAACATCCGCTTTGTCCGCCATCTCGACAGCGATGTGCGGGTGCTGGCGCCGGAAGGCATTCTCGACATCATCGTCGAGAACATCCTCGACAATGCCATCAGCTTCAGCCCTTCCGGCAGCACGATCACCACCACGCTCATCGATACAGCCGGCAGGATTGATCTTCTGATCGATGATCAGGGGCCCGGCGTGGACGCGGGAAAGATCGACCGTATCTTCGATCGTCATTTTTCCTTCCGCCCGCCCGGCGACAGCGCCGGACTGCCGGCACATGCCGGGCTCGGCCTCTGGATCGTGCGCCATCATGTCGAGGCACTGAATGGCACCGTAAGCGCCTCCAACCATCCCGGCGGCGGCCTGCGCATCCATGTGTGCCTGCCGCACAACATCGCTTGAAATCCTTATTTTCCGGGCCTTCCACAGGGCAGCCCGCCGGCCCGCGTAACAGGGTGTGCAGCGCAACATCCCGATCACAGATTGACCACAACCCCGGCCACTGGGCGGTTGTTAAGGTTGCTCCACGTTAGAAGTCACCCTCGAAAATCCTGCGCCGGCTCCTCAAAACAGGCCGGCGGGCGGGGTTCGTGACAAGACCCAAGCTTGGGAGTGGACTGCAACATGACAACGCAAGCCCTCGTCGGCAGCATGCCGCAGCACACGACGATGTCGTCATCGGCCGCTATCGGCCGTGGTTACGCCACCGGTGGCTATGACTGGCATCGCCTGCATGCCGCCGCCATCGACCAGCGCGTGGACAGCCCGCGGCGCCCCGGCATCCGGCGCGACCCGGCCACGCAGGCCAGCAAGCGCCTGTTCGATATCCTGGCCGCTTCGCTGCTCCTGCTGCTGCTCTCCCCGCTCTTCATCGTCATCGCCGTGCTGGCCCGGGCCGATGGCGGCCCGGTGCTGTTCGGCCATCGCCGCATCGGCGCCTGCGGCCGCACCTTCCCGTGCTGGAAATTCCGCACCATGGTGCCCGATGCGGGCGCCGTGCTGGCCGAGCTGCTGGCCCGCGATCCGGCAGCCCGCGCGGAATGGGAGCGTGACTTCAAGCTGCGCAACGACCCCCGCATCACGCGGGTCGGCAAGTTCCTGCGCTCCACCAGCCTTGATGAGCTGCCGCAGATCTTCAACGTGCTGTCGGGCGACATGAGCCTTGTCGGCCCCCGCCCCATCGTGACCGACGAAGTGCGGCGCTATGGCGCGGCCTTTCATGACTATGTCCGCTGCCGCCCCGGCATCACCGGCATCTGGCAGATCAGCGGGCGTAACGACACCGGTTATGGCGAGCGTGTGCAGATGGACCGGCACTATGCCCGCAACTGGGGCTTCATCAGCGACGTTCTGATCCTGGTGCGCACTCCGGCCGCAGTCTTGCGGCGCAGCGGCGCTTACTGATCGAACGGAGTGGTGCTTCCAGCATGATCCATCGTCGCCGTTTTCCTTTCATAAAATCCGGCCGCCCGGCAGCAGCGCTTCTTCTGATAGCGCTGCTGACCGGTTGCGCGCAGACCGTGGCGAGCAACCTGCCGCCCGCCCCGCTGACGCCGATGCCGGTTGCCGCCGGCCCGTCGAAGCTTGCCCCTTACCGGCTGCAGGTAGGTGACCTGCTTTATGTCCGCCTCTACCTCAATCCGGAGCTGAACGAGGATGTGGTGGTGCGTCCCGACGGGATGATCTCCACAGCCATTGCCGAGGATGTGCCGGCCTATAGCCGCACCCCGGCTCAGGTCGCCACGGATTTGCGCAAGCGCTACAGATCGGTGCTCAGCGACCCGCAGATCGGTGTCGTCGTCCATTCCTTCGCGCCCAACCGCGTCTATGTAGGCGGTGAGGTGAATGATCCGGGCGAGTTCGTGACCGTCGGGCCCAACCTCACCATCAGCCAGGCGCTTGCCCGGGCTGGCGGCGTGAAGCTCAGTGCGGACCGGACCAAGGTCTTCGTGCTGCGTCGCGGCAAGGATGACAAGCCCGAAGCGCTGGCTGTCGACTACATGGGCATCATCACCGGCCGGCATCCCGAGGCCGATGTGCGCCTTGCGCAATATGACACCGTCTATGTGCCGCGCACCGGCGTCTATGAGGCCTACGCCTGGTGGAACCAGCATGTGCAGCAGTTCCTGCCGTACAACGCCGGCGTCACCTACCAGCTCAACCCGAACAACTGATCCGGACGAGTTCGCTCTCCCGAGCCTTCGGAGGACAGCAAATGCATATGGCCGCAATACCCTATGGAGTGCCGGTCGCCATTTTCAAACGATGGCGCCTGTTCATGACCATCTTCCTGGCCGTCGTGCTCTCCGGCGTCGCCTATCTGGCGATTGCAACCAAGAAGTATGAATCGACGGCAGAGCTGGTGATCACGTTCGGCAACTGGTCGACGCCCGAGGTCGAGCGGGCGCCGGCCACGGAGCTGACGCCCTCTGACCGGCGCGAGATCGTGCTCGCCAATGCGGCAATCCTGCACAGTCATGACCTGGCGCAAGCAACCATCAGTTCTTTCGGCATCGAGCGGGTCTATCCCGACATCGCCGAAAACCCGCCATCCAGGGGCACGCCCATGGATGCGGCGGTAACCCGCTTCCTCGACAGCTTGCAGGCGGTTGCCGGCGCACAGGACAACATTATCACCCTGTCGCTCCAGCATCCCGACCGGGACCTGGCACCGCAGCTGGTGCGCAAGCTGATCGACCTCTATGTTGCCCGGCAGACTCAGATCTATCACAACCCGCATGAGGGCTTCCTCGCCAGCGAGGTCAAGCAGGCCGAAACGCGCCTGACCAACGCCCAGAACGCCCTCGAGCAGTTCAAGGACCGCTGGGGCATCACCAATTACGACCAGGAAGAAGAGGATCTGCTGACCCAGCGCGGCGATCTGGATACCAGCCTGCATGTCGCCCGCGCCAATCTGGCCCAGGCGCAGCAGAAGCAGAAGCAACTGGAGCAACTGCTGCAGACCGTACCGCAGAAGGTGCCGGAGACGGCCAATGGCGAGAAGTACCGCGCGCTCGATGAGGCCCGCACCCGCCTTGCCGAACTGCAGACCAAACAAAGCCAGATGCTGACGACCTATCGCCCCGGCGGCCCGGCGACCGCCGCCCTCCGGGCCGGCATCGCCGCTGCCCAGAAGGAGGTTGCCGCCCGCGAGGCGGAGCTGGAAGGGCGTTCAGCGAATGCGCCCAATACCGTCTACCAGACCGTGGAGACCGATTACCTGCGGGCCGCTGCCGATGCCAAAAGCAGCGCCGAGCCGGTGCAGGTGCTGGAAGGGCAGATGGCGACGCTCGACAAGCGCCTTGCCGAGCTGCGCAGCAATCGCAGCACCTTCAACGGGCTGACGCGCGAATACCAGATGGCGGAGGACGCCTACAAGACGCTGTCCGTGCAGCACACCGACGCCCTGGTCAAAGGCAATCTCAATAACGAGCGCATCTCGCCGGCCACGGTGCTGAGCGAGCCGACCCATCCCTACCGTCCGGTGCGTCCGCGCACGCTGATCACGCTGGCGGTCTGCCTGATGGGCGGCTTCATCCTCGCCACCATCGCCGTTCTGATGCGCGAAGCCCGGGATGATCGCTTCACCACCGCCGAGCAGGTTGTCTACCTGCTCGACCTGCCGGTGCTCGCCAGTTTCGAACGCCAACCCCATCGCCCGCCCCTGCAACTGCTTGCTTATGGAGACGGAGAATGACGACGATCGACATCACCTCACGGCCGCTGCCTCCTGTCCGCCCGGCCCGGCATGAGCCCAAGGCCCGTGAGATCAACCTGCCGGTACCGGAAGATCTGGCGACGGTCGATCTGATCGAGCTCTATCTGGAGATCGAGGCGTCTCTGGCCGACCAGGACGGCGTTGCCATACAGCTGCTGGCCGCCTCTGCCGGCAATGGCAGTACCGAAATCGCGCTGGACATGGCCTGCGCCGCCACCGCCATGCTCGGCAAGCGCATTCTCGTGCTCAACTGCACCCGGGACTCCTGGACCCCGCTGGCCCAGCCGTCCGAGCTGGTGAAGCTTTCCTGCCGCGACCTTTATATCGCCGATCTGCGCAGCCTGCCC
Source organism: Radicibacter daui (assembly GCA_030657355.1). Taxonomy (GTDB): domain Bacteria; phylum Pseudomonadota; class Alphaproteobacteria; order Radicibacterales; family Radicibacteraceae; genus Radicibacter; species Radicibacter daui. The sequence goes on along the minus strand of CP131057.1, from coordinate 337,346 downwards.
GGCCGCAACCTGTCCGCCGCACGCGCGGAGGAAATCGGGGCCTGCCTCGCAGAGTTCCGCCGCCAGTTCGACATGGTGATCGTCGTGCCGCCGCCGGCGGACAGCGAGCCGCTGGGCGCCGTCCTTTCCGGACAGGTCGATGGCAACATCGTCGTCATCGAGGCTGAACTGACGCCTCGCTCCTCCGCCATCCGGCTGCGTGAGCTGCTGCGGCGCTGCCACAGGCCCATCCTTGGCGCCGTGCTGCATGGCCGGCGCAACCATGTGCCGCACTGGATGGCCGGGCTGGTGTGAGGAGAGCCGCATGAGAAGGATGGACCCGCAGCATGTGATGGTGGTCAACAACCTCTACCCGCCCCTGATGGCCGGAGGCGCCGAGCGTATCGTCGCCTGGCTGTGCGAGGGGCTGGTCGAGCGTGGCCACCGGGTAACGGTGGTTTCCACCTGCGGCCCTGAGATGGAGCCTTATCCGGTCGAGATGCGCAACGGGGTGGAGGTCATCCGTTTCTTCCCGCCCAATGTCTACTGGTCGTTCGAGCGCTCGCTGAACCCCGGGCCGCGTAAATGGCTTTGGCATGCGCGCGACGCCTGGAACACGGCCGCCGGGGAGCGCCTGCGCGGCATCCTCGACCGCAGCCGGCCGACGGTGCTGCACAGCCATCTGATCGACGGTTTTTCCGCCGCCATCTGGGCGCAGGCCCGGGCGGAAGGCGTACCGGTACTGCACACCGCCCATGATTATCATCTGCTCTGCCCGCGCGCCTTCATGCTGACCGGAGACTGGAAGCTGTGCACAAGGCCCCGGGCGCACTGCAAGCTTTACCGGCACTGGCACATCCGCACGACACGCTATGTCGACCTTTTCGCCAGCCCCTCCCGCTTCCTGCTGGACCTGCACCAGCGTGCCGGCCTTCGTGCGACGAGCCAGAGTGTCGTCCATAACGGCATCCCGCTTCCCGCCGATGCCGCGGACATAAGGCGCCAGCGTTCTCCCGACAGCCGTTCCCGTTTCCTGATGCTGACGCGGCTGACGGTGGAAAAAGGCGTCGAGACCGTGCTGGAGGCCATGGCCCGCCTGCCGGCGGACCTGCCGGTCGAACTTTCCATCGCCGGCAAGGGGCCGCTGGAAGAGCGCGTACGGGCGGCAGCGGCTGCCGATCCGCGCATCCGCTATCTCGGCTTCCTTGATGGCGAGGCCAAGACGGCCGCACTGGCAAGTGCCGGCCATATGCTGCTGCCCTCGCTCTGGTACGAAAACGCCCCTGTCGCCATCGTCGAGGCCGCTGCTTACGGCCTTGGCATGGTTGCCAGCGATATCGGCGGCATTCCCGAATTCATTGAGCCCGGCCGCACCGGGTTCCTGTTCCCGCCCGGTGACGCCGGGGCACTGGCCGCGATCATGATGCGCCTTGCCAATGACCCGGATGCCCTGCCGGCCCTCCAGGAGGCGTCGGCAGCGCTTGCCGGGCGCTTCTCCGTGGAGCGCATGATCGATGATTACGAGGCCCAGTATACCTTGCTCGCCAGCCCCCGGACGGTCGCAGCGGCATAGGCCTATCTGCCACCCCTTCCTCTTCTTGCTGCTTGCCGTCCTGCTGGCGTTGCCGCTGGCAGGGCCGGCGGCGGCAGGCAGCTATCCGGCTAACGCCGGCGCCCTCAACGTTCGTGATTACGGCGCCCGGGGCAATGGTCGCAACGATGACACGGCGGCCTTTCTGGCGGCACTCGCCGCCAGCGGCGGCGATACCGGCGCCAGTTTCTGGCATGACCGGGTCGTCTTCGTGCCCGATGGCACCTACCTGATCTCCGCCCCGCTGCTGAAACGCTATGCGAACGGCAAGTTCGCCTCCGGTTTTATCCTGCTGGGAGAGTCCGAAGCCGGCACGATCCTGAAGCTCGCCGACGCCACGCCGGGATATGGCGATCCGCAGCACCCCATGGCCGTGATCTTCACGACCTCCAAGCTGCTGAGCGGTTCACCGACCGATGGCAACAAGGACTATACCGGGCGCGGCGAGGGCAACGATGCCTATATGAACTTCGTCGAGGACATAACCATCGATGTCGGCAGCGGCAATCCCGGCGCCATTGCCATCGATTTTCTCGGCAACAACAGTGACGCCATCCGCAACGTCACGCTCACCGCCGGGACAGGCAGCGGGCTTGTCGGCCTTTCCATGACCCGTAAATGGCCCGGCCCCACCCTGGTGCAGAACCTGACCGTCAACGGTTTTGCCACCGGCATCGCGACCGCCCAGACTGAATATGGGCTGACCTTCGAGCATATCCGCCTCAGCAGCCAGACCAGCGCCGCCATCGTTAATGACCAGAATGCACTTACCTTCCGCGATCTGCAGATCAGCGGGGCGAACGCCCGCATCCTCAATCGCGGCGACAAGGCATTCCTTGCCGTCGATGGTGGCAGCGCGCCGGGCGCTGGCATTGCCGATGTGCTCCAGAACGATGCCTACGCCGTTCTGCGCGATTTTGCTGTTAGCGGCACACGTCAGAACGTCATCCTGCAAGCTGATGCCCAGCCGCAACCTCTTGTCACGCCCTCATGGCACCTTGCCTTGCAGGAGCCCCCTGTCGCGCCCTCTCCCCCGACGGATCGATGGGTGAGCGTCGCGACCTATGGCGCTACCGGCAACCCGTCCGAAGATGCCACCACCGCGCTGCGCAGCGCCTTTGCCTCCGGCGCGGCCGTCATCTATCTGCCAAACGGGACCTATCCGGTGAGCGCCAATATCGACGTGCCGGCCAGCGTCGAGCGCATTGTGGGCATGAACTCGACCATCGTACCCTACAGCCCCCGGCCGTGGACCTTCTCGCGCGACAACGGCATCTTCCGGGCGGCGACCGCCGGAGCTCCACTGACCATCGAACGGCTCGCCTTCGACACCGCCGGCACCGGTCTTCAGGTCGGGGTTGAGCTGTCGGGTTCCCGCGACATTGTCCTGCGCGATGTCGTCTCCGCCGGGGTCACCATGCTGGACCGCCGGGCGACGGGCGGGCAGGCTTTTCTGGACAACATGTGCTGCGGCCTGCTGCGCATAACCGGGTCCCAGCCGGTTTTTGCCCGGCAGTTCGACAGTGAGGGCACCACCACCCGCATCATCAACCAGGGCAGCCCGCTGGTCATTCTCGGCCTCAAGACGGAAGGGGTGACGACCATCCTCGATAATCAGGCCGGGGCCCGGAGCGAGATTTTCGGCGGCCTGATTTATGTCGTGCGGGACGGTGCCGATGCGAGTGTGCCGGCTTTCAGGAACGTCGGCTCCTGGCTGTCGGCGACGCTGGTGGAAGAGTCACTGCGCTCGGGCAGCCGCTACCAGACCTATATCGGCCGCTCCCCGGACGATCCGCAGGGGTCGCTGCCGGTCACCGGGTTCCCCGCCCGGGGATATGGGCGCTTCGTTCCCGGGCTTCAGGACGCTCCGTCCCAGTAACCGGCGGTGCCGGCGCCCCTCAGGGGCGCTGGACGCCATAAGGGTCGACACCTGGCTGCTTGACCGGGTTGGGTGGTGCAAGCGGCCTTGCTGCCACACAGGCACCGCCCAGCCGCCGGGCATCGCCCGCGCAATCCGAGAAAGCCGGATAGACGCAGGACATGACGCCGCCCGCCTGGGCGAGACAATAATTGAAAGCCGAGACCGGGGCCTCGATTTCGGCGGGGTTGGCTTCGCAGCGCCCGCCCTGACGTGCGGCTTCGCGCTGGCAGGCTTGCGGGTCCGCATAAAGGCACTGATCCGGAAGACCGGTGACCCGGACACAGAACGGCGCGGCCTGTACCGCCGACGGCAGGACCGCCGGTGACAGCGCGGCCAGGGCGAGAGAGCCGATCAGCAAAATACCGGGCCTCATGGCGCCATCTCCTTCTGTTTGCGGCGCGCATCGATGGCCCGCACCATGATGAGGATCAGCACGAGGCAGCAAAGGGCCTGCGCCGCGCTATAACCGGCGATGCCCCACCAGGGTTCCAGCCCGAGGCGGGTGCCGGCCATGAAGACCGTCACCGTCAGCACCAGCCGCCCGATCTGCCAGCCAGCCGCCAGCCCCTGTTTTTCGAGGATCTGGAGGGTGTGGAAAACCGGCTGCACCACGGCCTGGGCCAGATAACCAATGCTGAGCGCACGCAGGTAGAAGATGCCCTCCTCCCACTGCTGGCCGAACACGGTGGCGAAGAGCAGCGAGCCGGCAATGTTGGCAACCAGCACCCAGGCAACGGCCATCATGAACTGGCGGGAGACGACCTGGCGGAAACGCCGCTTGAGAGCGGCGGGATCGCTGGCAACGATGCGTCCTGCCTCGCCGATATAGACCTGCAGGATGGAGGTGCCGACGATGTTGAGCGGCCGCGACACCACCCGCTCGACAAGGAAGATAAAGCCGGCGACATGCGGTGAATAGGCGACGGCGGCAAGCAGATAGAGCAGCTGGCTGCTGCCGGCCGCATCGATCAGCGCCGCCCAGCTGCTGATGAGCGGAAAACGCACATAACGCCGCGCCAGCACGATCATGCGGCGCCAGGAAAGCGCCTCCAGCAAGCTTCGCAGCCGGGTGATGACGCAGCCGAAAAGGCCGAAAGTTCCGGCGGACTGGCCGAGAATATTGCCGATCAGCAGGCCGGGCGTACCGGCACCCAGCAGGGCAAGGCCGATCTGCCCGATCGGCCCTACCACGCCCTGGGCAAGGCGTGTTTTGGCGATCGCCGGAAAAGCGCTGGCGCGGGTCGCCAGCTGCAGCGCGATGTAATAACCGCCAAGGCAGAAATAACCGAGCACGAGCAGGCCGCGATAGATCAGGAGCTCACTGCTTTCCGGCGGCGTGGTCCACAATGCCTGCACGACGGGTGTGGGCACCAGAAAGGCGACGAGCCCGATGGCCGCGGTGGTCACCAGCAACACCCCACCGCAAACACCCACCAGATTGAGTGCATCACGATCCGTACGCGCCAGCGGCAGCGCCAGTTCGTAACGCAGCGAGGCGATGACGACGAGAATGGTCAGCAGCGCCGAATAGACGCTCAGGATGCCGAATTGCTGGGGCGTATAAAGCCGGGTCAGTAGCGGCGACAGCAGGATACTGACCATCTGGCCGCCGGCTGACCCGCTCAGCATGATGGAGACATTGCGCAGGAACGGCCGCGCTTCCAGAAGGCCCTTCAGCCGCCGCGTCTGCTCGCGCGGCGATACCAGTCGCCGCCATCGCCCAAGGGCCGGTTCAATCACGGACACATCTTCCCGCATCATCATCCCCGTCGGGTCATCTCCTGTTGGTGTAACGACGCCATAACACCCTGGAGATCATCGCGAACCGTGAAATTCGGCGGGTCACAGCATGATCACAACATGGTCCACGCCCTCTGCCCTAAAGATTTCGATGAGAAATCAGCCCTTAATTCATCCGCACGATTACTGGCTTATGGGCACATCCGATTTTCCGGCATTTGCCGCAGGAGCCACTGCGGCTTTTGTCGGTTGAGCAAAGGCTACTGGCCGCGATTGCCTGGCAGGCAGCCGGGATACTCCCGGACCGATCCGGTTTCCATGATGCGCCCTTTGCCGGTGCGCCAGCCGTTCCACCCCGGCATGAGCCGTGCGAGGAGGTTTTGATGAGCCACGAAAAAGGCTTTGCCGATAACAACTTCACCCCTCTTCGTCTGGGACTTGCCCTGCTGGTGGTCCTCGGCCACTTCAAGGCGTTCGTCGGCATAGAATCTCCGCCCTGGCCCTATAATTATGCGGCGCTGGCGGTTGAATGTTTCTTCGTTGTCAGCGGCTATCTGGTCACCAACAGTTTCGACCGCGATCCCGACCTGCTGCGCTTCTTCATCAAGCGCCTGTTCCGCATCTACCCGCTCTACATTGCCGTCGTCATCGTCCAGACCATTACCCTGGGCGCGATGGCCCCCGGCGGCATCCCGGGCAATATCGGCTCGATGGGCACCTATCTGCTGGCCAACGCCGTCTTCGCCAACTTCCTGCAGCACGATATCGGCAGCGGGGTGCTGACGGCACTGGTTGACCCCAGCCTCAACGCCGCCTTGTGGACGCTGAAGATCGAATTTGCTTTCTATCTGATCGTCCCGCTGATCTGGCGCCTCACCGAACGCTGGGGATGGCCGGTGCTGGCCGCCATCTTCGCACTGTCGATCCTCTACCGGCAGGTCATGGACGGGATGGGCTATCTTACCCTCGGCAAGCAGCTTCCCGGCCAGTTGCAGTTCTTCGTGCTTGGCATTGCCGCCTATCGCTGGCGCCATTTCCTGCGGTTTGAAAACCGGCTTGTCGGCCTTGTGCTCAGCATCGGCCTGCTGGCCGTAATCACGGCCCTCCTGCACTCCCGCCCGCCGGTTCTCTATCCGGTTCTCGTGGCCGCGCTTGTCGTGACGCTGGCGCTGAAGACGCCCCGGCTGCGCATGACGACCGACATCTCCTATGGCGTCTATCTGCTGCATTCGCCCACTATCCAGCTTTCCCTGCTGCTCGGCCTCTATCGGCCGGACCTGATCGGGCTCGGAGCGATTATCGCGCTGGTGGTCGCCATGGCCTTCGTTGTCGAACGCACCGTGGAGGCGCCGGGCATCGCTCTCGGCCGCGACCTCATCCGCCGTCTTCGGCCGAGACGACATGCGGCCAGCCCGTTGCCAGCGGCAAAGCCAGCCACCACCCGGCCCTTTACCGTGGTCATGCTCAATGATTTTTGCCACGTGCAGGGCGGCGCCAGCAAAGTCGCCATCGACGAGGCGGTCCGGCTGGCGCATTCCGGCGTCGAGGTCATTTTTGTCGGCGCCGTGGGGCCGGTGTGCGAGGAGCTGCGCACCGCGCCCCTCACCGTCCATTGCCTCGATCAGCATCAGCTGCTCGATGTCGGCCGCCACCCCGGTGCAGCGTTGCAGGGACTGTGGAACTTCAAGGCAGCACGGCGTGTGGCGGAGATCCTGCGCCCCTTGCCGGCGGACAATGTCATCGTGCATCTGCACGGCTACACCAAGGCCCTGACGACCAGCCCGGTCCTCGCGGCTCGGCGGCTCGGCATGCCGGTGATCTGCACCCTGCATGACTTTTATGCCGCCTGCCCCAACGGCGCTTTCTTCAACTACCGCAAGGCCGAACCTTGCGCCCTGCGCCCGCTTTCAGTGGGCTGCATTGCCACCCGCTGCGACAAGCGGGCTCATGTCCACAAGCTGTTCCGGGTCACCCGCGGCCTCATCCAGCTCATGGCCGGCCGCTTCCCCGCCTCCGTCGAGCACTATATCGCCCTTTCGGAACGGTCCGCGACCATCCTCTCCCCGTTCCTGCCGCGGCGTGCCCGCCTGCATCGGCTGCCAAACCCCATCGACATGCCGCGTGTTGCGCCGGCACCGGTGGCAAGCAACCGCACCATCCTCTGCCTCGGCCGGCTGGACGAGGAAAAGGGTGTGAGGCTGCTGGCTCAGGTGGCCGAACGTATGGGCCTTGGCGTTACCTTCGTGGGCGACGGCCCCCTGCGCGCCGAGATCGAACAGATCCCGGGCATGACGGTCACCGGCTGGGTCGGCATGTCGGAAATTCGCGCCCAGTTGAGCCGCGCCCGCTGCCTGGTTTTCCCCAGCCTCTGGTACGAGGCTTTCGGGCTGACGGTCAGCGAGGCGGCGGCCTGCGGCGTGCCTGCCATCGTCAGCGACATCTCCGCCGCTGCCGAGCGCATTGAGGAAGGTATTACCGGTTGGCGCTTCCGAAGCGGTGACGCCGACGATCTGGCACGCTGCCTGGCAATGATCGAGGATGATGTCCTGATTGCTGCCGCCGGCGACGCCGCGTACCAGGCCTTCTGGTCCGACAGCCGCAGCGGTGAGCGGCATGTAGCCGACCTCATGCGCATCTATCAGGCCGCCATCCGGCCCGACCGGATTGATCCGGGCAGTGCGGCGATACCGGTGAACGCCTGACGGCAGCCTTATCGGCCAGGCCTCGGTACAAAAAAACCCCCGCTCCATATGGAGCGGGGGTTTTTTCTGGAGAAATCCGGCGTCAGAAGGAAGCAGCCGCCGCGAACGGCGCCGCAGCCAGGTGCCGGAACTGACCCTTCCAGCGCTCGATCGCTTCCACCGGCAAGGTAAGGTTCATCGGGCCCGGCTGCGTGATCCAACGCTCGATAACCTCTGGCTCTGAGCGGGAAGCAACAGGCAGTGCAGTCGAAACGCTGATTTCGGTCGCACGGTTGTCGACGGGGATGATGAGTGCCCGGCGGCGATGCTGAAGCGCACGGATGCCGCCATGCAGCCTTGCCCCGACAAAATCCACATCCTCGCTCGCCAGCAGCCGGTCATAGGTCGCCACGTCGGGGGCAATCGGCACGTAGCCGGAAACCCCGATCTCGTCGAGATAAGGCAAATCTTCTTCCTGCTGCGGCCAGACATAGACCGTGCGGTAGTGGCGCTTCAGCATTTCAAAGACCTTGCGATCTTCTTCCGGCGCCGGACGGTAATAGGTCACGGCGAAGACGACATCCTGCGCCTTGCGCACCGGAATGCTCCGGCAATGCGCATCATCCAGCATCCACATGGTCGGACAGGCGGTGTAGAGAACGTTCGGCACATGGGGACGCAGATGCTCGAAGGTGTGCATGTCGCGCACGGAGTGCAGCCATTTCTTAGACAGCACCCGGCGGAAGAAGAGCCGCGTCGCGGCATCGGGGCCGGAGCGGCCATATTGCTGCCAGCCGACGCCGACAAGCACGACGTCACGCCAGTTGAAGTAATCAAGCGGCGTGATCCGCCAGTTACCGCGCACCAGCATGTGCGATTTCAGAATGTTGGTACCGCCCACAAAGGAAAGCGGTGCCTTGCGCCCCTCGCGCAGCTCCGCAAGGGTCGCGCGGCGGTGGGTCGGAGTGCGGATAAATTCTTCTTCCGGGAAAAGTGGGCGCACCGCCTCCCACACTGCATCCATGATGAAATGATCACCCAGATTATCGCTGTCGATAGCGGTATCGAACATGTTGATCGGCATGGCGTTCTCCAGGTTAAGGGTTCACTGCGCCGCAACGGGCATCAGGGAAAATTCCCGCAGGTCATGAGGTTGAACGATTTCGGCGGTGCAGCCGTTCAGGGCAGCGCTCCGGCGACTTTCCCCGAACCAGTAGACCATGTGGCTGATGCGGATCAGCGGCAGGTCATCTTCATGGTCGGTAAAGAAGGTGATGGGCCGGCCCTGCCAGCCACGTTCGGCAAGGAAAGCCAGCACGGCATCGCGCTTGTGCACCCCGACAGTGCTCGGCGTGCTGGCCGACCGGTCCCGGGGCGTCGCCAGAACATGGCGAAAGCCGAGAGCCTGCCCCAGCGCCTGCGCATAATCGCCAGCCGCGGCCGTTGCCAGGACGGCATCGACCCGGCCCTCGCTGACCGCCTTGAGCACACCCGTCAGTTCCGGCCGGACATAGGAGACGAGGTGCTGCGCAAAAGCGCGTTCGGCAACGCCACCATCACCTGCTACGGCCTGCTGCCAGAGCTGCTGCAGGCGCCATTTGAACGCTTCGTGGCCGATCAGCCTTGCCTTGCGGGCGGCAAGCACCCCACCGGCACGCAGGCTCACTCCGAGGCGCTGCACCAGCCCGAGATGTGCAAAACGTGCGCGCAGCAGATGCATCGCCCACAAGGGAAAGCTGTTGACGCTGAGCACCGTGCCATCGAGGTCGAAGACCAATACCCTATGCATCGAGCGACCACGGGAAACGGCAAAGCTGGCCGTGATAGAGAGCAAGATCGGGCGCGGCCATGGGATCGGACGTCGTGACGGTAATCACCGCCGAGCGGATGCGGGCCGAGGACGGCGCCCTGTCGAGCACCGCTTCCTTAACCCGGTAAAGCGTGGCGCCGGTGTCGACCGCATCATCGACGATCAGCAGCGACGGCGAAGGCCCGGCTTCGGAGAGACAGCGGTCAAGCTGCGCCAGCTCTTCCGCATCGAACCGGTACTCGCCGGACGGCGCCGGTCGGGGCCGGCTGGTGAGCATCGCATGTTCCCAGACGCGCAGCTTGTCGACGACAGGGCGCGGCAAGCTGCTGACCAGCGACTTCAGCATTCCGGCACCAGGCTTGTAGGAGCTCGTTGCCCGTCGGCAGGTTATCGACAGCACCGGTATCCGGCCCTGCTGGGAGCGGGCCATCGCCTCCGCCACATAAAGACCGCCGGTACGAATACCGATCAGGGCGTCAGGGGTACCCTCCTCCAGGGCGCGTTCCATGAGTGACGCGCAGGCCCCGTCAAAGCCGTCCCGGTCGAGGCTGAGCACCCCGGACGGCCGGGGTATCCGCAAGGTCTGGTTCATCGAAACTCTCCATTCTGGTAGGCGAAGGGGACGCCATGAGCCGGCCCGGAAACTGAACCGCGCGGGGCAGTCTCAAGCCACAAGGTCCCCAGGGCCGCTCCGAGGAAAAGGGAGGCGGACTGGTCTTCGATCAGAGACAGCACGATGCCGTAGCCGAAAGCGAAGGCGAGGATGGCGAGTGCAGCTTCTACCCGCGGCAGGTCTCCGGTCGCGGGGCGAAGCGCCAGCCGGACGATAAAAGCGAGGTAGAGAAGCGCGAACAGGCCAAAATAGGCGTAGAGCAGCAGGGCGATATTGTCGGTCGGATTGAACTGGTCCGGCGCATAGAGGCGCTGCGGACCGCCGATGCCGCCCAGACCGACGCCAAACCACATCATCTGGTGATGCTCGATCCAGGCCCAGGCGTCGGGCCAGGTGTAGACGATGCGCAGATAGAGGGATTCCATGCTGAACACCCCCCTGCCATGGTCGAGACTGAGCCCGTGGGTGAAGAGCGGCAGGCCGGCGGCCAGCACCAGAAAGGCCACGAAGCAGATACGCAGCCAGGCAAGGCGCAGGGCAGCCGGAAGGCACAGGATGGCGGCGATGGGCAAAAAGGCGATAAGCGAGCCTTTCTGCGTGCTGAGAAACACACCCGCCAGGGCCGGCAGGGCGATGGCCGCACGGGCCCAGACATTCTTCAAGCGGCACATCAGAACGATGCTGAGGCACGGCAGCACGGCAGCGACGGCAATGGAGCTACGGGTAAAACCGGCCACACGGCGCGCAAACGGATCGGAGATCTGCCAGTCCTTGGACACGTCGACGCTAAGATCGCCGACAACCGTCGCCATGCCCGTCCAGGGGAACGTCATGACGAACTTGTCGAGCAGCGCGCCGATCAGGATCAGCACCCAGAAAACCACAAAGGCTTTCAGCACCCACCCACGCGGCGCGATCAGCAGGCCGGCGGCAAAGAAGCCGAACAGCACATTCATGAGGATCTTGGCGCCATAGGCGGCCCCCATGAGGCTGCCCTGGGTTCCGACCAGCACCAGGCCGTGAAAGGTCATCAGAACGCCTGCCGCCAGAAAGGCCGGATGCAGTCTCGTTGTTGTCAGCTGAACCAGAGCGAGGACGACAAGCGGGCCGAACATCAACCCGTCGCGCAGCAGGATCAGGCTGTCCTTGCCCACGAGGTAAAGGCCGTAGCGAACCGGCGCTTCCAGCGTATAGATGCCGAGATAAAAGACGGCACTCAGCGCAAAAAACGCGGCGAAAGCAGGCATATCGATATTGCTGACGCCCGTTGCGACAACGGGTATCTGGTCTCGATCAGGGCCGCTGCCGGCAAATGAGATGGCTTCGCTCATGACACTATCACAACCACGCAGCCGGCGTTTTCGGTTGTGATCAATGTGTGGCCGTGAGGCATGGGCCGCGGCAGGGCGCGGGTTTGATCCATGTCACGCTGCCGCTCCTCCGGTTTCAGCTATCATCGGGCTGCATGTTTCCGGTGGCCTCAGGTGCCGGAGCGGACCTGGGGATGGCCCATGATCACACGGCAGACCGCCAACATCGCTTTCCTTGCTTTTTGTGCGGTAGCGCTGGTCACCGGTGCAGGAGCCTGGCTTAACGGCCAGCCGCATGCCGCGGATATGATCTGGCTTGCCGGCACGGCACCGGTTCTCGCCGCACTGGCCGTCAGCATCATCCGTGGATTTCTGCGTGCCGAGGCCGGTGTCGATGTCATCGCCCTGCTTTCAATGGCGGGAGCGCTGGCGCTGGGCGAAACGCTCGCCGGCTCGGTTATCGGATTGATGGTCACCGGCGGGCAGGTGCTGGAGAGTTGGGCCGAGGCACGCGCCGGACGCGAAATGTCGGCACTGCTTGCCCGGGCTCCCCACTCCGCAAATCTCTATCGGGATGGCCATCTGGAGCAGGTTGCCCTGAAGGAGGTATCGCCCGGAAACCGCCTGCTGGTCCGCACCGGTGAGGTTGTTCCGGTTGATGGTCATGTTGCCGGAGAGAGCGTCGTCCTCGATGAATCGATGCTGACAGGCGAGCCCCTGCCCGTCCGGCATATCGCCGGAGACGCCATTCGCAGCGGCAGCGTCAATGCCGCCAAACCCTTCGATATGGTGGCCAGCGCCACTGCCGCCGACAGTAGTTTTGCCGGCATCGTGCGCCTCGTGGAGGCGGCAAAGCGCTCCAAGGCGCCGGCCTCGCGCCTTGCAGACCGCTATGCCTTGCTGTTCGTTCCGCTGTCCCTCGCCCTTGCCGCTACAGCCTGGCTCATAAGCGGCTCCCCGCTGCGGGCACTTGCCGTGCTTGTGGTCGCCACGCCCTGCCCCCTGATCCTTGCCGTACCCGTCGCCATCGTCTCCGGCATCTCCAGCTGCGCCCGGCGCGGTGTGCTCGTCAAAGGCGGGGGCATACTGGAAAAACTGGCCGAGGCAAAAACGCTGTTCTTCGACAAAACCGGCACGCTGACCGGCGGTATGGCACGGCTTGTCGCGATCGAAACCGTGCCGGCCCACCCGGCCGCAGAGGTCCTTCGCCTTGCCGCTTCGCTGGACCAGGCTTCCCAGCACATTATTGCCGACGCGGTGGTTGCCGCCGCCAGGGCACGGAACATCGAGCTATCGCCGCCGCTCCGGGTCGAGGAAGTGCCGGGGCGCGGGTTGAGCGGCATGGTCGAAGGGCACGCCGTCGCTGTCGGCAGCCTTGCTCATGTTTCTGAATTCCTGACGACCGGCGACCAGCACCATTTCCGGCCGGGCAGGGCGGACCATGACGGACTGGCCACCGTCTATGTGGCCATCAATGGCACGCTTGCCGGGGTGTTGCTGCTGGCCGACGAGATCCGGCCCGAGACCCCCCGCGCCCTGCGACTGCTGCGCAAGGCGGGGATTGGGCGACTGATCATGGTTACCGGAGACCGGCGCGCCGCTGCGGAAAGTGTCGGAGCCCTGCTGGGCGTCGATGCTGTGCTGGCTGAACAAACACCGGCCGGCAAGCTCGCTGCCATCAAGGCGCCCGACATTACCGGACCGGTCATCATGGTCGGTGACGGCGTAAACGATGCGCCCGCCCTGGCAGCTGCGGATGTCGGCGTCGCCATGGGCGCGAGAGGAACCGCGGCGTCATCGGAGGCTGCCGGTATAGTGCTGCTTGTCGACCGGCTTGACCGGCTGGCCGAGGCGATCGCCATCGCCCGCCGCACACGCCGCATCGCGGTCCAAAGCGTCATGGCCGGCATGGGCCTCTCCTTCGCCGCCATGCTTGTGGCAGCGCTCGGTTACCTTCCGCCCCTTTTCGGAGCCATGCTGCAGGAAGCAATCGATGTCGTCGTCATCCTGAATGCCTTGCGGGCGATACAGGGTGTGCCGCTGCGCGGCGGACGGGCCGGCCTGACCACCGCCGACGTTGAGCGCCTGCGCCTGGAACATGCGGAGCTGGCACCGGTCGCTGATCAGGTACGATCCATGGCCGACCAGCTTTCAACGCACCCGGCACCGGACCTGCGGGACCAGCTTGCTGAGCTTGAGGAACTTCTACGCACCCGCCTGCTGGTCCATGAGCAGGGAGACGAGACCGCGCTCTATCCCAGGCTTGCCGACATGCTTGGCGGCGATGATGCGATGGCACCGTTGAGCGGCATGCATCGCGAAATCCACCGCCTTTGCCGGCAACTCGGCCAGATGGTGAGAGGCCTGCAGGTATGTGGCCCGGAAAGCCCGGACCTGACGAAAGAGGCCCAACGTATCCTTTATGGTCTTGATACGCTCCTGCGGGTTCACTTCGCCGAGGAAGAGGCGATCTACCACAATCTCGAAGAGACCGTCTGAAGACCGGGTGCCGGCATTGAGAACCCGGCGACACTGCCACTCTTCCATCTGTAACAAATCCCGCGTAAGGGTTGCCCACCATATGTTGTGATTGGGAACGGGAGACGCCGCGATGCGTATCGCGATGATCGGCACCGGTTATGTCGGTCTGGTTTCGGGCACCTGCTTTTCGGAGTTCGGCTGGAACGTCATCTGCGTCGACAAGGACGAGAGCAAGATTGCCGCGCTCAAGGACGGACGTATTCCGATCTATGAGCCGGGGCTCGACCAGCTGGTGGCCAAGAATGTTGCTGCCGGCCGCCTCAGCTTCACCACCAGCCTTTCCGAGGCTGTTGATGGTGCCGACGCCATCTTCATCGCCGTCGGCACGCCGAGCCGCCGCGGCGACGGCCATGCCGATCTCAGCTATGTCTATGCCGCTGCCGGCGAGATCGCTGACTCGCTGACCGGCTACAGCGTCATCGTCACCAAATCCACCGTGCCGGTCGGCACCGGCCGCGAGATCGAGCGCATCGTGCGCACCCGCCGCCCGGACGCCGATTTCGACGTTGCCTCCAACCCGGAATTCCTGCGCGAAGGCTCCGCCATCGAGGACTTCATGCGGCCGGACCGCATCGTCGTCGGCACCAATGGCGACCGCGCGGCTCAGGTTCTGAAGACGCTCTATCGCCCGCTTGCCCTGCGTGAAAAGCCGCTGATCCTGACTACGCTGGAGACGGCGGAAGTCATCAAATATGCCGGCAACGCCTTCCTCGCCACCAAGATCACCTTCATCAACGAGATCGCCGATCTGTGCGAGAAGGTAGGCGCGGACGTGCAGGATGTGGCGCGCGGCATCGGCCTTGATGGCCGTATCGGCGCCAAGTTCCTGCATCCCGGCCCGGGTTATGGCGGCTCGTGTTTCCCCAAGGATACCAAGGCGCTCGCCCGCACCGCCCATGACAGCGGCGCGCCAACCCGCATCGTCGAGACGGTCATTGCCGTCAATGACGCGCGCAAGCTCGCCATGACCGACCGCATTGTCGATGCCTGCGGCGGCGATGTGGAAGGCAAGACGGTCGCAATCCTTGGCGTCACCTTCAAGCCCAACACCGACGACATGCGCGACAGCCCCAGCCTCGACATCATTCCCGAGCTGCAGCGCCGAGGCGCCCGCGTGCGCGCCTATGATCCGGCCGGCATGCATGAGGCCGGCAAGCTCTTGACCAACATCGACTGGATGGATGGCACCTACGCCACGCTCGACGGGGCTGATGTCGTCGCCATCCTCACCGAGTGGAACGAGTTCCGCGCGCTCGACCTTGCCGAGGTCAAGCGCCTGCTCAAACGTCCGGTGATGGTCGATCTGCGTAACGTCTATGCGCTGGACGAGATGGCCGAAGCCGGCTTCGACTATTACAGCCTCGGCCGCCGCACGGTGCGTGCCGCCGGTTAGGCGAAACCGCCGGAATATCCAAAAACGCCTTCCCTCTGATATCCGGAGGGAAGGCGTTTTTGTTTATGGGCGGTACAGAATTCAGCTCGCCGAGAGCTTGCTGTCGGCCTTCAGGCGACCCCAGATCGAGATCGCAGCGCCGACCACACTGCCAGCTGCCGTCACCGTGTTCATCACATCGCCTTGCAGGGCACTATCCACCTGAAGCCCGCTGGCACTCGCCGCCGCCGAGGCCAGCGTGATGAAGGCACCCAGCAAGGTGCGGGATTGCCACCAGGGTTTGCTGTCCGTCATCTCCGTCTCCTTTACGTGAAGGGCAATTCCCCGCAGGGAGGTCCTGCCGCAGCGCGGCAACCTCGAGAGCCTGACGCCGCAACCCCGGCAGATTTAGTGGGTAAAATTTCCTTCCCCGTCGGCCACAAATGCCGCCCTGATCTGCCGCACCCGGCGGAGGCTGAGGCCGCTCGCCCGGGCGATATCTCCCGTTGTCCAACCCTCCCCGGCCAGCCGCATCACCAGATCGCGGTTATGCCGGGCTCGCGCGGTTGGCAGCTCAAGCGTCTGGCCGCCACACGCCGCCGAAAGGCGCTCTGCCAGCTTCGGGCCGACAAGTGCGGCCAGCGTGCTGCCGGCCCGGAGACGCTTGGGAATATAGAGGCTTGTTCCCGCCAGCGCTCTACAAAGCGCTTCATAGGTTTCCGCCCCGATGAGGTCGCGAATTTCATGCTGGCGTGTGATCGTCATGGCGGCCTTTCCCTTTATGTGCTTTATTTCCTATATATTCTCTCGCATCTGCGATATCCAGTTCGTTCGCGAACATAACAGGTCATATTTTCTGAAACCATTGCTCGGAAAAGATAAAAGTCCTATAATTTTAACATCGCTGAGCTGCCCGGACGATCGGGAAGGAGGCAGCATATGGGACTGATCAGCCTTGTGGTCTGTGTCGGGCTTTCCTGCTCGCTGAGCGAGCTGCCCTTGCCGGAACCGGCTCCTCCCTGCGAACGCTCGGCGGCCCTTTATGGCGGGCTCAAGCTTGGCCAGCTGGCCCTGCCCGGCGAAGCCAGCTTCCTTTACCGCTGCGACCTGCCGGCGGAGAACGCCCGGCCGCCCACCATGGTGCTGGGTGACCCGGCTTCGCCGGCCAGCCGTTATATCCGGCAATTCCACGCGGCGATGCTGCGACACATTACGGTAATCGCAGAATAATCGGGCAGAGACGCACAAGCGGATTGAGCGCTGGCATGATCTAAATCATGGCGTAAAGTGCAACCGCGCCTAGTCTGGCGCGTCGGGCTTTCCGCCCCTTGCGTGCCAACTAACGATGTCCAGGCGTCGCCTTACCGGGAAAGACATTTGATGACTGCCTCGCCCGCTTCCGCCCGCAGCCCCTCCGCACCGGCCCGCCCGTCGGGCCTGTCCATCCGCAAGCTGGGCTCGGCAGTTGCCGCCATCCTGCTGCTGATCGCTCTCGGCGGCGCAACGGTCTCCGTCTTCGTGCTGAAGGCGCTCGCAAGTTTCAATAGCGACTGGGACGCGCTGGTGGCCTCCGGCACGGTCCCGGGCGCTGACAAGCTTAGCACCTCGGTCAAGGGTATGGAGCTTATGGTGACCGGCGGCAGCATCGCCACCATCGCCACGCTGCTGGTCGTCGGCCTGTTCTTCTTCTGGTTCACCAACCGCAAGGTGGTCGGCCCGATGGTTGAGCTCACCGGCCAGATGTCCGAACTGGCGCGCGGCGCCGTCGATATCTCCATCCCGTTCCTGGACAAGGGCGACGAAGTGGGCGCCATGGCGCGCGCGGTCGGTGTGCTTAAGGAAAACACGCTGGAAAAGCGCCGGCTCGAGCAGGCCCAGCGGGAAAACGAAACCCGTCAGGCCGAAGAGCGTCGCCGCACGCTGGGCGGCATGGCCGCCGAGTTTGAGCGCGAGTTCATGGCCGTGGTACAGGAGCTGGATGGCCGCTCCGGCACGCTCACCAGCCACGCCCAGTCGCTTTCCGCCGTCGCCAATGAAACCGGCCAGCGTTCTGCCACAGTGTCCAGCGCCGCCGAGACCGCCTCGGCCAATGTGAGCCAGGTGGCCGCTGCCGCCGAGGAACTGGCTGCCGCGATTACCGAGATCAACCGCCAGCTCAACACCCGCAACGATGTGGAGCGTGAGGGCGTGGATACGGTGCGCTCCACCAACACCACGCTCAACGGCCTTGCGGAATCCGCCGCGCAGATTGGCAACACGGTCGGCCTCATCCGCGAGATTGCCGAGCAGACCAACCTTCTAGCGCTTAACGCCACTATTGAGGCTGCGCGCGCCGGCGAGGCCGGCAAGGGCTTTGCCGTGGTGGCGCAGGAGGTCAAAAACCTCGCCACCCAGACCGGCCATGCCACGCAGGAAATCAGCGATGTGGTGAGCCGCGTGCAGGCCACCACAGCCGAAGCCGTCTCGGCCATGGAACTCATCAACAATCTCTTCGCGCGTATGCATGAATCGGCCGAAGAAATCTCCCGCGCCGTCGAGCAGCAGAATGCCGCCACCCGCGACATCGCCCGCAGCGTGGAAGAAGCTGCGGGTGGCACGCGCAACGTGTCGGAAAACATTGCCGGTGTGAACGAGGCCGTGGCCCGTACCGGTCACAGTGCCGGCGAGGTTCTGGGCGCCGCCCGCGCCCTCTCCGACGATGCCGCCACCCTGCGCAGCAGGGCCCAGGGCTTTATCGAGCGCGTACGCAGCGGCACCTGAAGCTATGCGGTTTCAAGCCGGCCGGAGTTTCTTTCGAAAAAGCTCCGGCCGCGCCGGTTTCACCGCACTTTGTCCGTTTAACCGGAAACGCTTGGTAACGCCGCTTCGCAGGCGCTAACATCGCGGTCAAATCTCTGAGTTCGTCCCGGCGGCTGCCGGTTTTTAAGAGAAATCACTGCCCGATATGCCTGCCCGCCCGGCCAAGACGTCCGATACGTTTGCCCCCCGCAAACGCCTCAGCCAGACCGAGCTCGATGCGCTCTGTGTTTCGCATGAGCGCTTTGTGAACCGTACCGGCGGGCAGCGCATCATGCTGAGCGATGCGGATATTTCCGGCCTCAGCCTTGCCGGGCGCGATCTGCGCGGCGCCGAATTTGTGGGCTGCCGCTTCCGCGACACCCGCCTGTCGCGCAGCGACTGCACCGGCGCCCGGTTCGTATTGTGCGATTTCGAGCGGGCCAACCTTTCCTATGCTGTGCTCGCACGCACCGATCTGCGCGGTGCCAGTTTCGTGCGCGCCAGGCTGGTCGGTGCCGATCTCAGCGATGCCGACATGCGCCGCTCCGCCGGTTTCCTGCCCGGTGGCATCTCGCGTCACCGCGCCAGCAGCATCGGCGCGGCTGACCTTACCCATGCCAATCTCTCCCGTGTGAGCGCTGAGCGGCTGGAAGCGGAAGGCGCGATCCTGAACGGCGCCCTGCTCGTCGGCGCCCGGCTGACAAAGGCCCAATTGACTGGCTGCGACCTCTCCGGCGCCATCATGACCAATGCCGATCTCAGCGGCAGCGTGCTGACCGGCGCCCGCGTTTCAGGAACTGTCATGCTGGGCGTAGTGCTGACGGCGGCCACCATGGACGGCGTCAACCTGCGCACTGCCGTTACTGACGGGCCGCGAGGCCGGGCTGTTGACGAAATGCCGGGCGGTCTCGATGCCGCCCTTGCCGCTCATTCGGCCTGGCTCGGCAGCCGGGGCAGTCAGGGCGAGCAGCTCGACCTTTCCGGTTTCGACCTGCGCGGCCATGATTTCGGCGGCGCCTCGCTGGCGGCCGCACGCCTTTCCGGTTCGGTCCTGCTTGGTGCGAACCTCGCCGGCTGCGAACTCATCATGACGCAGCTCATCCACGCCGATCTGCGCTGTGCCATCATTGACCATGCCGTGATCAAGGGCGCCAATTTCAGCCGTGCCAGCCTGGGCGGCGCCTCGCTGAAGGCCGTCGACGCCACCCCGATGCAACTGGTGACAGGCAAGATCGTCACCACCAATTTCAGCTGGGCCATCGCCATTAACGCCAGTCTGCAGGATGGTAATTTCACCAGCCTGCAAGGCACCGGCCTCGATGCCGAAGCGGCCGACCTGCGCGGCGCCCGCTTCAATCACGCCCAGCTCGACGATGCCCATTTCAGCGGCGCCCGCATCATGGGAGCGAGCTTTGACGGCGCCAGCCTGGTGCGGACTGTCTTCGACGACAAGGATTGAGCCGCCGGCTCCTTCTGCATCCGCCGCCCGTTCCCTTGCCAGAAGCCCGGACTCCGGCAGGGGCGACCGCGGCTGTTTGTGGCAAACGGCGGGCTTTTTAATGGCCAAATACTCTATCCAGGCACCCGATCGGCACCCGTATACTTAATACTAAAAAACTCATACGATAAAATTCTTGGATCCAGTTTTGACGGTAACACAATCAAAATAGAAACACCGATAATAACTTTTTCAAAAACATGAGTTCATAAATCTCATAATATTCAAAGTTTTGTTATTTTGAATTGCCCATTATGGTTTGACCATCCGGATTATCATCCATACCCTGCGCTCCGATACTGATAGACATCTGGAGATTATCCAATGAGTTCAAGCTGGAAAGGGATTCTGGCTGCGATGACGCTTGCCCTAAGTGCAGCGGCCAGCCTGCCCGCCCATGCTGACGCGAAAAGCTGCGGAACCGACCGCACAATCGATATTGCCGAGATGACCTGGCCCTCCGCGGCCGCTCTCGCGCATATCCACGCCTTCATCCTCGGCAAGGGTTATGGCTGTGACGTCAAGCTGGTGACGGGCGATACCGTCCCGACGTCTTCCTCCATGCTGAGCCGCGGCCAGCCGGCCGTCGCGCCCGAGCTGTGGACAAGCGCCATCGAGAAGCCCTGGGCCAAGGGCATCGAGGAAGGCAAGGTGGTGAAGCTTGCCGATGCCATTACCGATGGCACCGTGGAAGGCTGGTTCATCCCCAAATACATTGCCGACGCGCATCCCGACCTCAAGAGCGCCGCGGATGTGGTGAAGCACCCCGAACTGTTCCCGGATCCGGAGGATCCCAGCAAGGGCCGGCTTTATTCCTGCCCGCCGGGCTGGGCCTGCGAGCTTTCCACCTCGGCCCTCTTCAAGGCCTATGACATGGATGGCAAGTGGAACCTGTTCTCCCCGGGCTCCGGCGGCGCGCTTGACGCCTCCATCGCCCGCGCCTTCCTGCGCAAGCAGCCGATCCTGTTCTACTACTGGGGCCCGACGGCCATCCTCGGCAAGTATGATGCTGTAAAGCTCGACATGCCGCCGGCCGACAAGGAAGTCTATGCCTGCAACACCAACCCGGATTGCGCCAACCCGCCGGGCAAGACGGACTATCCGTCCTCGCCCGCCATCGTCGGTGCCGCCGCATGGGTGAAGAAGGATGCCCCGAAGATCGCCGACTATTTCTCCAAGGTCGGCCTCACCAACAACCAGATCAGCGCCATCCTCGTCTATGGCGATGAAAACAAGGCTGATGCCGAAGCAACCGCCATCAACTTCCTCAAGACCGAGGAAGATGTGTGGAGCAAGTGGGTGACACCCGAGGCCGCGGCCAAGGTAAAGGCTGCGCTCTGACGACCAGCGGCTTTCCCGACCGCTTCGGGAAAGCCTGACGAGAAAGCGGCCGGGCGAGGTGCCCGGCCGCTTTTGGCCGTTGATAGAAAGTGATCCCTGATGTTTCCGGATATTATCGACACCCGCCCGCTGCGGCGCGCGATTGACGAAGGGCTCAACTGGGTCGTTGCCAATTGGGGCACCCAGTTCGAGGCAGCGGCCCACCCGCTGCTGGTCCTCCTCAACCTCATCGAAAAGCTGCTCGTGGCCACCCCCTGGTGGGTCATCGTGCTGGTACTCACCGCCATTGCCTGGCGGGCGACCCGCCGCTGGCCGCTGCCGGCCGTCGTCGCGATCTCCCTGCTCTTCCTCGGCGTGATGGACCTGTGGCGCGATGCCATGGCGACGATGGCGCTGATGATTGCCGCCACGCTGACGGCCATCATCATTTCCATCCCCGTCGGTGTTGCCATGTCGCGCTCCGTGCGCGTACGCCACGTGCTGACGCCGATCCTCGACCTGATGCAGACACTGCCAAGCTTCGTCTATCTGATCCCGACGGTGATGATCTTCGGGCCCGGCAAAATCCCGGCGCTTATCGCCACCATCGTCTATGCGGCGCCGCCCCTCGTGCGCCTCAGCGATCTTGGCCTGCGCTCGGTCGATCCGGCCGTGATGGAGGCATCGCGTGCCTTCGGCACCACACCGGGCCAGCGCCTGATGGGCGTACAGATCCCGCTCGCCCTGCCCACCATCCTCGCGGGCATCAACCAGACGACGATGATGGCGCTTGCCATGGTGGTCATCGCCTCGATGATCGGCGCCGGCGGGCTGGGATACCAGGTGCTGCAGGGCATCGGCCGGCTCGAAGTCAGCCGCGGCCTGTTCGCTGGCCTCGGCATCGTCGTTCTCGCCATCATCTTTGACCGCATAACCCAGGCGTTCGGCCGCCAGCTTCAGGCGCGCATCGGACTGGTGGAGGCCCGCCCATGAGCATGACCACCGACATGACGACGGAAAAAAACCGCCCGGCGGCGCCCACTACAGCGGCTCAGGCCGAAAGCGAAACCGCCATCAGCATGCGCGGCGTCACCAAGATTTTTGGTGAGAATCCGCAGCGCGCCCTGAACATGCTGCAGGAAGGCAAATCCAAAACTGAAGTTCAGGCCGAAACCGGCAACGTTGTCGGCCTCGACAATGTGTCGCTGGAAATTGGCCACAACCAGATCTACGTGGTCATGGGCCTTTCCGGCTCCGGCAAGTCCACGCTCATCCGCCACGTCAACCGTCTGATCGAGCCTACCTCCGGCGAGATCATCGTCGGCGGCAAGGACGTCCTCAAGATGTCGCTCGACGATCTGCGCACCTTCCGCCGCACCAAGGTGGCGATGGTGTTCCAGAAGTTCGGCCTGCTGCCGCACCGCTCCGTGCTGGACAATGTGGCCTACGGTCTCGAAGTCAGCGGCGTGGGCAAGAAGGAACGGCAGGAAGCGGCGGCAAAGTGGATCGAGACCGTCGGCCTTGCCGGTTACGAGAACTCCCGCCCGCAGCAGCTCTCCGGCGGCCAGCAGCAGCGTGTCGGCCTCGCCCGGGCGCTTGCGCTCGATACCGATATCATCCTGATGGACGAGGCTTTCTCGGCTCTTGATCCGCTGATCCGTTCCGGCATGCAGGATGAGCTCATCAACCTGCAGAAGAGCCTGCACAAGACCATCCTCTTCATCACCCATGATTTCGATGAGGCGCTGAAAATCGGCGACCGCATCGCGGTGCTGAAGGACGGTGCCGTCGTTCAGCAGGGCAAGCCCGAGGATATCGTGCTGCGCCCCGCCAACGAGCACATCGAGGAGTTCGTGCGGGACGTT
The DNA here is from genome assembly GCA_030657355.1 of Radicibacter daui. Taxonomy (GTDB): domain Bacteria; phylum Pseudomonadota; class Alphaproteobacteria; order Radicibacterales; family Radicibacteraceae; genus Radicibacter; species Radicibacter daui. Next base: position 314,327 of record CP131057.1, on the reverse strand, counting down.
AACAAGGCCCGCGCCATCCATGTGCGTTCCATCATGGAGCGTGGCGCGACCGAACCTTGCGAACTCTGCGTCTCGCAGGATGCGCGCTGCGAGGATGTGCTGCCGCTTTTTGCGGAACATCAATGGGTTGGCGTTACGGACGAGGCCGGAAACCAGATTGGCCGGGTGACGGCCAAGCAGGTCATCAAGGCGCTTGCCCGCTATACGCCGGGCGTTGGCAACTAGTCGCCTGCGTCCGCGCGCCGCAGGCGCGACATTCGGCAGCACCCCGCCACGGAAGCACCGTGGCGGGGTGTTTTTTTATTGGGGATTTTTCTCGCTCATACATCGGCATGTGCAGTGAAAATATTGGCTATTCTGCTCCGGGCAGGAAATTTTCAGAACTGCGCCAGAACGTAAAATAAAAATTTCAATTTCAAACTTATTCAGACCGGCCAACAACCACGCCATCCGCGTTTTTCGCATTCAAACAACAGTTTTCAAAGCAGATCATCCGATAAAAGTCGCTTTATGGTGGGCATATTTTTCTAATTTTACTTGGCCAGTTTCTGGACACATTCCTGACTCACAACCCATTACAGACGTTTGCAGGGGACGTCCGACGGTCACCGCAAGGGCTCCTCCTCACGCCCTTGCGGTGGCTTCGCTCACAACTCGACCAAAGAATACGGGAGTGACGTGATGACCCTATCTGGCCGCCTTTTTCCGGCCGTCGTCCTTGCCGGCAGCATGGCCCTGATGGCCGGTGCCGCCCTTGCCGACCAGCCGACCGCCAAGCCCACCGGCCTCTGGCTCACGACCGACTATCCGGCCGTGACGGAGCATATGGGCGATACCGCCACACTGTCCCTGACGCTTGCCAACTCCAACCTGCCGCCTGTGCGGGTCGGCTTTTCGCTTGAAGGACTGCCCGATGCCTGGAAATGGCAGATCGACGGCGGCAGTAAGCAGATTGCCGCCGCGATGGTGGGGCCGGATGACAAGCGCCTTCTTGATCTCAAGCTGACCCCGCCCGAGGGTGTAAAGCCGGGCAATTATGATTTTACCGTCATCGGCAAGGCCGATGATGGCGAGACGCTGAAGCTGCCCATCACCGTGACGCTGGGCGCTGCCAGCCCCGACGAGATTACCCTCGACCCCAAACTGCCCTCGCTGCGCGGCACCCCGCGCTCCAAGTTCGAGTATGACGTCTCCATCCATAATGACAGCCCGGAGGAGGCAACGCTCAACCTCGTGGCGGACGCCCCGCCCGGCTTCGGCACGACCTTTACCGAGCAGTATGGCAGCCAAGAAATCTCGTCCCTGCCCTTCAAGGCGGGCGAGACCAAGACAGTCAAGGTTGCCATCAAGCCGCCGGCCGATCTGGCTGCCGGCAAATATGCCGTGACCGTCAGTGCCGCCGACGCCAAAACACAAGGCAGTACGCAGCTTGGCCTTGATGTCACCGGCCAGCCCACCATGTCGCTCACTGCCGAGGATGGCCGCCTTTCGGGTCAGGCCGAGGCCGGCAAGGAAGCGACCTTCAGCTTTACCGTCAGCAACACCGGCACGGCTCCGGCCAAGAACCTGAAGATTTCGGCAAACACCCCGTCCGGCTGGAAGGTTGAAGCCGACCCCAAGTCGCTCGACGAACTGGGCCCGGGCGCAGACCAGAAGATCGCGCTGCACGTCACCCCGTCCGACAAGGCGATTGCCGGCGACTATATGGTCAACGTCAATTCCGCCGGTGACGGCGTCTCCGACCATGCTGACCTGCGTGTGACAGTCACCACCTCCACCGTGTGGGGCATTGTCGGCCTTCTGATCATCGCGGCGGCCGTCATCGTACTGGCCTTTGCTGTCACCCGGTACGGTCGGCGGTGAGCACGCCCGTCATCGAGGCCAGAGGCCTCTCCAAGCGCTACGGCCCGGCGATAGCGGTTGACGCGCTTGATCTGACGGTGATGAAGGGAGAAGTCTTCGGCCTGCTCGGCCCCAACGGGGCCGGCAAGACGACAACCATCCTGCTGCTGCTCGGCCTTACCGAACCTACGGAAGGCAGCGTGAAGGTGCTGGGGCGGGATCCGCTGCGTGAGCCGCTGGTGGTAAAATCGCGGGTCGGTTATCTGCCGGATGCCGTCGGCTTTTATGACCATATGAGCGCGTGGGAGAACCTTGCCTACACCGCGCGCCTTGCCGGCCTTGAGCAGCAGGACGCCACCCGCCGTATCGCTGCCGCGCTGGAGCGGGTGCGCCTGCCGCATGTCGCCCAAAAGCGCGTCAGCACCTTCTCCCGCGGCATGCGCCAGCGCCTCGGCATCGCCGATCTGCTGGTCAAGGGCTGCGAGCTTGCCATTCTTGACGAGCCCACCTCCGGCCTCGACCCGCAATCGACACAGGAACTGCTGGAGCTGATCGGCACGCTGGCACGGGAGGGCATGACCATCGTGCTCTCCTCCCACCTGCTTTCCATGGTGCAGAGCGTGTGCTCGCGCGTTGCGCTCTTCCACCAGGGCAAGGTCGGGCTGGTCGGCAAGGTCAGCGAGCTGGCCGGCAAGGTGCTGGGCGGCTCCTACGTCATCGAGCTGGAGGCCGAGGGCTGCGACGTACCGGCGGTTGCCCGCACAGTGGAGGGCGTGTCGCAGGCCAGCCGCCTCAGCAACGGGGCGGTGCGGGTCGATGCCCGCAGCGATGTGCGCGGAGCCCTTGCCGCCGCGATTGTTGCGGCGGGCGGCGAGCTCAAGCGCCTGTCCATGGACCGCTCCAGCCTCGACGAGGTTTATGTGCGTTATTTCGAGCAGGTGGACCATGCGGCGTGAAGGTTCGCCCTTCAAGGGCCTCTCGGTCGTCGCCTTCAAGGAAGCGGCCGATCACATGGCGAGCCCGCGCATGCATCTGGTCATGCTGCTCGTCATCCTCACCGCCATCGGGTCGATTTACGGCGCCATCGGCCAGATCAAGGAAACGGTGGGACAGGACCCGTTCCTGTTCCTGCGCCTCTTTACCACGGCCCGCGATCCGCTGCCGTCCTTCATGGCCTTTCTCGGCTTCCTACTGCCGCTGATCGGCATCGCGCTCGGCTTCGATGCGGTGAATGGCGAATATAGCCGCCGCACCATGAGCCGCATTCTCTCCCAGCCGATCTACCGGGACGCGCTGCTGGCCGGCAAGTTCCTCGGCGCGCTCATGGTCATCGCCATCTGCCTCGTGACGCTGTGGCTGATGATCTCGGGCATGGGCATCCTGCTGCTGGGCCTGCCGCCATCGGGTGAGGAGGTGCTGCGCAGCTTTGCCTTCCTGCTCACCTCGCTGGTCTATTCCGGCGTGTGGCTGGCCGCTTCCATGCTGTTTTCCACCCTGTTCCGGGCGCCAGCCACCTCGGCCCTTGCCGCCCTGACCCTGTGGCTGGTGCTGACCCTGTTCTGGGGCATGCTGGCACCGCTGGCGGCCGGTGCATTTGTGCCGATCGATCCGTTTGACCCGTCAACGGCGGTGCATCAGGCGGAAATTGCCCATGCGCTGGCGCGTCTTTCGCCCAGCACGCTGTTCGGCGAGGTAACGCTGGCGTTGCTGAACCCGGCGACCCGGGCGCTCGGCATCATCTTCTATAGCCAGCTTCAAGGGGCTGTCATGGGCGCGCCCCTGCCCTTCGGCCAGAGCGCCATCCTGATCTGGCCGCAGCTTGCCAGCCTGATCGCCGGCATGCTGGTCGTCTACACCATCGCCTACCTGTCGTTCCAGCGGCAGGAAATCCGGGCCTAGAAGGAAGTCTCCTGTCGAAACTCGGGGCGCCTGCCGAACCACCGGCAGGCGCCTTTTCTTTTTGTATCCGTCCCCTGTCCCCAAAACAGGGGACATACGGGCCCGGCCCGATGTGGGAAGATGCGGGCAGAAGAGAGATCAGGCAGATCGCAGGCCCCCGATGCGTCACCCCAGAAACCCCAACCAGATCACGATCTATCTCGTGGATGATGATCTGAGCTTCCAGCGGGCGATGGTGGGCGCGCTTGAGGCAGCGCCGGACATGGCGCTGCTGGCCATTGCCGGCTCCCGCACCGAAGGCATGATGCTGATGGATGCCCCGCCGGTTGACGTCCTTATCGTCGATCTCGGCCTGCCGGACGGCTCGGGCATCGACATCATCGCCGCCGCGCATGAAAGATGGCCCACCTGCAACATCATGGTCAGCACCACCTTCGGGGACGAGCTGCATGTCATGCAGTCACTGATGGCGGGCGCAGCGGGCTATCTGCTGAAAGACAGCGCACCGCCCAGCATGCTCAATGAAATCCGCACCTTGCATGCCGGTGGCAGCCCGATCAGCCCGCTTATTGCCCGCAAGATCCTGCTGCGTTTCCGCGACGGTTACCAGCCGGAGGAAGAAGCACCCGCTGCAAGCGCACCGACCTCCCGCAACAGCCTGTCGCTGCGCGAACGCGAGGTGCTGGAGTACATCACCAAAGGATTTACAACGGTCGAGATTGCTGCCCTGATGTCGGTCTCGCACCACACCGTCTCGACTTTCGTGCGCCGCATCTACGCCAAGCTCGAAGTAAACTCGAAGGCGGAGGCCATCTACGAAGCGAACGCCCGGGGCCTGCTGGCCAGATGACTCTGCCCGGGGCGCGGATGTTTCCTGAAGGCGGGGTGCGGTCGTTCCCGGGCCCGGGAATGAAACCCGGTTCAGGACGCAAGACCGCCTGCATGATAACCAGCTTTTTCCGCCTCGCCGAAAGCCGCATCCTCGTCGAGCAGCTGCGCCTCATCATGGGCAATTTCCGCAGCACCTGGCCCTCGATGGTCATCGCGCTGCTGTTTCTCTGGCCGCTCAGCACCGATCAGAATGCGCTGGCACTGCGCTTCTGGTGCGCCGGCGTTATCGTCTCCAACCTCAATCTCCAGTTCTATGTCCGCCGCAAGCTGGCGCGGGGGCTGGTGCCAGGCGAAGCGCGGGGCACCGCCGTAGCGCTCGGCCTTCTCAACGCGGTCGACGGGCTGCTCTGGGGGCTTTTACCCTGGCTGACCCTCGGCCTTGTCGGACAGACCGGCTTCGTGCTGGTCATCGCTGCCTATTGCGGCATGGTGGCCGCCGCCGTCGCCACCCAGTCCCCGGTGCTGCCGCAATTTCTCGCTTTCACCCTGCCGCAGTTCGCCTCCTTCGCGCTCAAGCTCTGGCTGCTGGGCGACCCCGCCTATAGCGTGCTGGCTGTTGCCGCCGTGCTTTACTACATCGCCATGGCCGGGCAGGCGATCAACAGCTCCCATGCGGCGCGGGCTGCTATCGATGTGCGTTTCGAACTGGCCGACAGCCACGCGCGCCTGCGCGAAATCGAGCGGCGCCAGACCCTGGCCGAAGAGCGCCAGCGCCTTGTGCAGGATATGCATGATGGCCTTGGCTCATCCCTGCTCGGCGCCCTGCGTGTGGTGGAACACGGCCGCCTTGCCGAGCTTGATATCGCGGATGTGCTGAAAAGCTGCATCGATGACCTGAAGCTGGCCATCGACTCTCTGGAGCCGGTCGATGCCGACCTGCTCCTGCTGCTGGCGACGCTGCGTTTTCGCCTCGGCACCCGGCTTGAAAGCTCCGGTATTGTGCTCAGCTGGCAGGTGCGCCCTGTTCCCACGCTGGAGTGGCTCGACCCGCGCACCTCGCTGCACATTCTGCGTATCCTGCAGGAGGCGATTGCCAACATTATCAAACATGCCGGTGCCACCGAGGTGCTGGTGGAAACCCGGGCCGATGCCGGCAATGTCTATGTCTCGGTCACCGATAACGGGCGCGGCTTCGATGCCGAGCGTGCGCTGGAAGTGGGCGGTGGCAAGGGGCTGGTCAGCCAGATGCGCCGGGCCCAGGCCATCGCCGCCGAAATCAGCTGGACCCGGCCCGGAAAAGGCACCTGCGTGACGCTGCGTTTGCCGATCTTGCAGGCCCGACAGGGCTGAGCGCCCTTACGCCGGCCCGGCTGCCTTCCCGATCAGCGCCATAAGGTCTTCCCGCACCTGCGGTGCAGCGGCGATCACCGGGCCGCCGGCCCTGAGCCCGCCGGGACCGGTGCCGAACGGTGCGGTCCAGCCCCCGGCTTCGCGCACGAGGCAGAGCCCGGCAAGACAATCCCAGGCATTGATGTGCGGTTCGTAATAGCCGGCAAGGCGCCCGCAGGCGACTTCGGCCAGCATCAGCGCGCCGGAGCCGGAACGGATGAACATGCCGCCCGCCTCCAGAAGTTCGGCCACGAAGCGCCAGGCCTCTGCCACCGGTACGCGGAAATTGGCGCCCACGCCCATCAGCGTATTCTGCACGCTTGCATGGTGATTGACGCTGATTTCCTGGCCGTTGAGCAAAGCTCCGCCGTCCCGCACGGCCTCAAACAGCTCGTTCGCCTGCGGCGCGAAGATCAGGCCGAACTCGGTCTCTTCTCCGGCCATAAGTGCGATGGAAACACACCAGTCCGCCCGGCCGGAGACAAAACAGCTGGTACCATCAATGGGGTCGACGACCCAGCGATAGCCAGACGTCCCCGGCTCAAAACCGCTTTCCTCGCCAAGGAAACCATCTTCGGGGAAAGCCGCTTCCAGCTGCGTGCGGATCAGGGCCTCAACCGCCTTGTCGGCGAGGCTCACCACATCCTGCCCGTTGTCTTTTTCGGTCGTGCCGAGCGCCGTCAGATCGGCGAACCAGGACTGCGCCAGGGCTCCGGCTTCCCGGATCAGCGGTTCCGCCACCGCAAGCCGGGCGGCAAGGCCCGGCGTCGTGCTGTCAGGCAAGGTTGCCAGCTCCCGTCTTTGCAGCGGCCATCACGCTCGCCCGCTCTATCAGCACCGGCTCGATCGTCTCCTGCATCGGCGGCAGGGTCGGGTCAACAAGGCGCCGCTCCAGTACGTCTACTGCCCGGTCGGCCATGGCGACCGGATCCTGCCGAAAGGTGGTCAGGCGGTAGGAAGACCAATCCGCCTGTGCCACATCGTCAAAACCGACGACCGAGATATCACCCGGCACGGAAAGGCCCCGCTCATGCCGGGCATAATCCATCACGCCGAAGGCCAGCAAGTCGTTGGCGCAGAAGATGCCCTGCACGGCACCGCCCGCCCCCAGCAATTCCCGGCCAGCCTCGATCCCGCCTTCATAGGTGGCATCCTCTCCGCGTGCGATGCCGGTGACCGCCCCCAGCCGGGCGGCTTCTTCGCAAAACACCCGCTCCCGTTCCACCATGCTGGGCGTGCCTGCTGCCGAGCCGATAACGGCCAGATTTTTGAGCCCGCGACCAACCAGCAGCCGGGCTGCCTGCCGGGCCGCAAGGGTATTGTCGATGCGCACATGGTCGGCGCCCGGCTCCTGCCGGCCCAGCACCACCAGCGGCTGGCCGTTTCGGCGGGCAAGATCGACAAAATCGGAGGGCGGCGAGCCGGAAAGGATCATCGTCGCCTCGGCCCGGTACCCCAGCAGCATGCGCTGGGCATCCGCCAGTTCCTGCTCGGTCTGACCGGTATTGATGAGCATCGGCACGCTGCCGCGCGCAATCAGCGCCTTGGTCACCGCCGCCACCAGCTCGGCCCGGAAGCCGATTTCGGGTTTGGTGACGACCAGCCCCACCAGCCGGCTGCGGTTGGAAAGCAGGCCGCGGGCAAGGTCATTGACCTGATAGCCAAGCGCCAGTGCCGCCTCCATCACCTTCTCCCGCGTGGCGGGGGCGATGCTGGCGCCGGGGGTAAAGGCGCGGGAAACCGCCGAGCGCGAGACGCCGGCCTTCAGCGCCACGTCCTGCGCGCTGACAAAACCGACAGGCTGGCTGCGGTCCTTTTTGCGGTCCTGGGCCATACCTGCCCTACTCCCCTAATGTCCGACACGGGCCAGTACATCGGCCCTGAGGAAACGTTCGACGATGGCCATGAAGGCGATGGACGGAATGAGCAGCAACAGTGCGGTGATGGATGCGATCTGGTAATTGCCGCCGGCCCCTGCCGAGTAGAGCAGCAGCGGCATCAGATTGACGTCGGGCGCCCCGACGAAATAGCTGCCGGTGAACTCGTCCAGCGATTCCAGAAAAACGAAGATGGCACTCGCCATCAATCCGGGCGCCGCCAGCGGCAGCGTTACATCCATGAAAGCGCGCGGCGCCGAAGCACCGATGGACCGCGCCGCCTGTTCCAGATCGCGGTCGATGGCGGCAAAGGCCGCCGTGGCAATCCAGACAGCATAAACGAGCCCGTGCGTGACATGCACCAGCACCACACCGGGGATCGTGCCGTTCAATCGCAGCTCATAGAACATGCGTGCCACATTGACGAAAACCGGCAGCTCCGGAAAGGCTTGCGGCACCAGGAAAGCCAGCAGGATGAGGCTGCGCAGCGGCAGTTTGAGGCGCGCCAGCGCATAGCCGGAGGGGATCGCCAGCGCCAGCGCCACAATCACGGTGACCGTAGCAACAATCACGGAATTGATGAGCGATTCCAGCGCATTGCCGCGCGGTGCAAAAACCTTCGCCCAGTTGCTGAAACCATATTCCAGCGGCAGGGCATGGGGAAAATACCACTTCTCCGTTACCGTCCAGATCAGGAGATTGGCAAGCGGGCCGAAGATGGCGAAGGCAAGCGCGCCGAGCAGGATGCCGCGCGGCACCCACCAGAGATCGATGCCGAAACGGCCGCTGCGGGCAGGCGATACTGAATTCAGGATGCTCATGCCCGCTCCTTGACGCTGTGGCGCAGATATATCCAGGCGGCGCCGGCGGTGATCAGCAGCGAAACGAAGCCAAGCGCATTGGCCACGCCATAATCGCCATAAGAGTTGATACGGAAAGCGATGTCAGCCGTCAGCATGGTCGGGGACTGCGCATTGATCATCAGCGGCACCGACAGCACCGACATCATGGTGACGAAGGACAGAACAAGGCCGACCATCAGCGTGGTGGCGATCTGCGGCACCACGATCTCGACGAGAATACGCAGGCGCGAGGCGCCAAGGTTACGTGCCGCCTCGATGGTGCCACGGTCGATGGAGGCCATCGCACCGGCCACCAGCAGGGCAACGAACGGCACCTGCTTCCACACGAAGGCGATGACGATGCCCCGCCAGTCCAGAAAGCTGGTTGCCGATATCGGCGTCATCAGGCCCAGTTCGATGAAGATGTTGTTCATGAGCCCGTTCTTGGCGAGGAAAGTGCGCAGCACCTGCCCCACCACGATGAAGGGCACGAACATCGGCCAGCGATAAAGCCAGCGCAGCACGGCAACGGCGCGCGGGTTTTCGCCGAGCGTCAGATAACCGGCAATGGCGGTGGAAAAGAAACCGATCAGCAGCGTGGAGAGCAGCACCACCATAACGGTGAACAGCACATCCCAGCGATAAAGCTCGAACACCTTGATGAAGTTGGCGATCCCGTACCCCTCGCCGCTTTCGAACGCGCCAATCAGGGAGGCCCCCAGCGGCACCATGAACAACAGCACGATGACGGCCAGTGCCGGCAGCACAAACAAGAGGGCGAGCAATCTTTGCGGCATGGGCTGACGAGCCCTCCAGATCGGGAAAGCGGGGGCCGCCGGCACTCCCGAAGGGTGCCGGCGGCCAGTCCTTGAGCCGGAAACCGGCCTTAGTTCATCGCCTGACGCTCGTAAGCCTCAAGGATAGCGCTGTTGTAGGGAGCAATCGGGAAGGGCTTGCCGTACTTGGCCAGATCTTCCGGAGTGATGTCCTTGAACAGCTTGTTCCAGGTGGCCGCATCCAGCGAGGCCTGGACATGCTGGGCATCGATGCCCGGATACCAGTTGAAGCGCTTGACGATGCCTTCAGCCTGCACTTCCGGGCTGGTGGCGAGCGCCACGAACTTCTCGGCCAGTTCCTTGTTGGCGGTCTTTTCCGGGATCACGTAATGCATCGGCTGGCCGGGCATGCCCGGGGCCGGCAGTACCAGCTTGAGGTCCGGCGGCAACTGGCCACTGGCCTGCCAGGAGTAGAACATGTCGACCCAGACGGGGCCCATGGCGATTTCGCCGCGGCTCAGCAGGTCGAGCGTGCCGGCATTGCCCGGGGTCAGCGTGGCGTCCTTGGTGAAGTCACGCAGGCTGGCAAAGGCCTTGTCCCACTTCTTGGTCTCGGCTTCATCGAACGGGCCGTTCATCAGTTTCTTCGCATCGCCATCGCCGAAGGCATAAACCCAGCCCATGACGAAGCTGACGCCCGAAGCGCCGCCCTTGATGCCGTTATAGCCGAATTGCTTGGGATGGGCCTTGGCCCACTCGGCGATCTCGGCGTAGCTCTTCGGCGGGTTCGGCACCAGGGCCGGATTATAGGCAATCGCCGTCTGGCTGTTGAACATCGGCATGACATAGCCATCGACGTTCGAGCCAAGCGCCATCCTGGCATTGTCACGGGTCACCAGCGTGCCGGTGGCGATGTCGCCGCGATACTTGTCGAGATAACCGCCCTTGACCATCGGGCCGACGAACTTTTCATGCACGACGGCCACGTCGGTATCCCAGGTGGCGGTACCGGCCTTGGACTGTGCCTCGAAACGCTCGAGGATCTTCTGCGAGCCGGCATCGCCCGGGCCGGTGCCCACGGCACGCACGGTTACGCCCGGGTTCTGCTTTTCAAAAAGCGGGCCCAGATACTGGTTCACATAGTCGACCATATTCTGGTCGCCGGCGGTCATGACGGTAAGTTCCGCCGCCGCGGCCGGGGAAGCGACGAGGCCGAAGGCCAGCGTTGCCTGGATGAGGGTCTTCATCAGTGCGTCTCCAGTTGGCTTCAGGAATTAGGGTCAGGCTTCCACTACCTCCGCTGACCGCTTCCCCACGCCCTCCGGCGGCATGGCCGCCAGGCGGGACGCGCCCCCCTCTGTCGGGTAGAGAAAGAGATCACCGGATTTGATGCGGACGGTGACAGCGTCGCCCACGGCAAAGGCAGCGGGAGCATCGACCTGGATGTCGGCCTCCCCCACCTTCACACCGTGGCGCCACTGCCCGCCCGGATAACTGACGGCCGTTACATGGCCGGAAAGGGTAAGGGCGCCGTCCACCGGCGCCGTGCCCGCTTGTGCCGGCAGCAACTCGGCGGCCTCGGCGCGGAAACGAGCCTCGACGGGGCCGGACTGAAGATCGCGCCCGGCGAGCGGCAGAAGGGCTTCGGCAGAAACCGGCGAGGCGGCAATGCGCACCGCCTCGCCGATGCCGCCTCCGCTGCCGCCGGGAAGCCGTTCGGCTTGCAGCAACAGGCGGTTTTCCGCGCCCAGAAAGGCCGCGACAAAGGAGCTGGCCGGGCGGTTATAGATTTCCTCCGGCGTGCCCTGCTGGGCGATGTGCCCGTCTTTGAGGATCACGATCCGGTCGGCCATCACCATCGCCTCTTCCCGGTCATGGGTCACATGGATGGCGGTGATGCCGAGGCGCCGCTGCAGCGCGCGGATTTCATGCCGCACCGTCAGGCGGATGCGGGCATCGAGATTGGAGAGCGGCTCATCGAGCAGCAGGATTTCGGGGTCGATGGCCAGCGCCCGCCCCAGCGCCACACGCTGGCGCTGCCCGCCGGACAGCTGGCCGGGCTTGCGCGCACCAAGCCCCTGCAGGCCGAGCAGATTTTCCATCTCCGCCACCCGGGCGGCGATCTCGCTCTTTGGCCGGCGCTTCAGCTTGAGGCCGTAGCCGATATTCTGCGCCACCGTCATATGCGGCCACAGGGCATAGGACTGGAAGACGAGCGCCATGCCGCGCTTGTCCGGCGGCAGCTGCGTTACCTCCCGGCCCGAGACGGCCACCCGGCCGCCGCTCGGGGGCACAAAGCCGGCGATGGCGCGCAGCAGCGTGGTCTTGCCGCAGCCTGACGAGCCCAGCAGTGCCACGAACTCACCCTTCCGGATGGCAAGGTCAATGCTGTGCAGAACGGTGTTGGCACCGTATCCGACGGTCAGCTGCTCCAGCTTTAAAAACGCCTCGCCCATCTCTTTCCATCCCTCAAGCGCACGGATGCACAGCTGTGCATCGAGTCGTAAAATTGCGCCGCTGAAAGGAAGATAGAGCCGGTCGTTAAAACTTTTGTGACAGGCCGCGGAAGTTCCTGTGACAGCCCGGGCATACAAGCCCAAGCCTTTGCAATCACTGAACTTTCGCTTTCGTTTTGGCGGACTGTCCGGCTTTTGCCGATATCAGTTTGCCTTTCCTCCCTCAGCCAGCGCTCTGTGGCGCCATGCCGTTATCGGAAAGTGTGCGGCCATTTTTGCGGTAACGAAAGTAAAAATCAGCCGGCGGCACATAGTTGCGCAAGCAGGGAGCGGACCCATCGGTGCGCAGGATCGTGATGGGTTCTCTCATGCCATGCCACTACCTTGGTAAAGCCCGGGATCGCCAGCGGGGGTTCGAAATAAACGAGCCCTTCGACACCTGCCACCAGACGACGCGGCACGATGGCAATGAGGTCGCCACTGCGAAGCAAGTCGAGCAACACAAGAAAACTCGGAAGGGATGCAACAACCCGCCGCGTTCGTCCCAGCGCCGCTAACGCCGTATCTGTCACCCCCTGAAATACACTGCCGCTATGGGACATGATGGCGTGATCAAGCGCACAGAACTGGTCCAGCGATAGCCCGGTTGCTGCCGCGTCCGGATGGCCCGCCCGCATGACGCAAACATACCCTTCATCAAAAAGTCGCCGGCTGCGCAGCCCTTCGGGCGTCGTGTCGGGCGTGAGCAGGGCTAGATCGACATCGCCTTTTTCCATCTGGGCGGGGAGCCGGTCATCCTCAACCGGTCTGACGGCAACGATTACTCCCGGGGCCTGCTGTCGCAACACCGCCAGTAGCGGCAATACAGCGGCCTTCATCGCATAGTCTGTCGCCGCTAGCGTCAGGGTAAAAGCAGCAACGGCCGGATCAAAAGAGACCGGCTGTAAAAGCCCCTCCACCTCCGCCAGTATCTGCTTCAATGGCATGGCAAGCGCCAAGGCTCGTGGCGTGGGAATAATGCCGCGCTGGCTACGGACAAACAGCGGGTCAGCGAAACTGTCCCGCAGGCGCGTGAGCATGCCGCTGACAGCCGGCTGGGTCAGACCCAGCCGACGCGCTGCGCGTGTGACATTGCGCTCATCAAGCAAGACGTCCAGCGCCCTGAGCAGATTGAGATCGATTGCCCTGATATCAGACACAATGATGTCAGAAATTATGAATAGCGATTGGATTTATTTCTTGGCCGGTTTCATCTGTCAAGCATTCGTCGCCAGGACAGCTTCCCTGCCGACCAATCCAATTCAGGAGCTTGAATGATGAGCAGAATCGTCTGGCCCGAAGGCTACCTTCCCGGCTTCACCGATAATTATGTTTCCAACGAAATCACCATCGCCGGAATCTCGGCCGCCGAGGTATGGGGCTGCCTCGTCGATACCGGTCTCTGGCCTGCCTATTACAGCAACGCATCGGACATTCGCTTCCATAATGGTCCCGGCCCCACGCTTTTCGCCGGTGCCCGTTTCCGTTTCACGACCTTCGGCTTTCCTGTCGAAGCGGAAGTGACGGAGTTTGAAGCGCCGAGTGAAGGAAAGCCCGCCCGGATTGCCTGGCACGGCTGGGTCGAGGGTGATGCGGAGGGACGCCTCGACGTCCATCACGCCTGGCTGTTTGAGGACTTGCCGCATGGCCGTGTCCGCCTGCTGACCCAGGAGACACAGAACGGACAACCGGCGCGTGACCTTGCCGCCACCCTGCCGAACCCGATGCTGAATGCGCATCAGGAATGGATTGTCGGTCTCGCCGGCGCCGCTCTGAAGGCCCGTGCCAGCTAACACACGCCGCCGCTTGATTATAATCAATAAAAAGCCCGGCCTCCTCCCCCTCAAGACGAGGCCGGGCTCCGATACCACCGGTCGGCATCAGGCCTTTGTCAGGCCGTGCCCCAGATGGCTTCGGCCGTTTTCACCACCAGCTCCAGCTTGCGCTTCTGGTCATCCTCGGTGATGGAATTGCCTTCTTCGGTAGAGGCGAAGCCGCATTGCGGCGCGATGCCCAGCTGATCGAGATCGACGAATTTCGATGCCGCATCGAACTTGCGCTTGAGGTCGTCGAGACTCTCAAGCTCGGCCACCTTGGTGGTGATGAAGCCGGGGTAGACACGCTGCTTGCCCTTTTGCAGGAGCTTCAGCGGCTCAAGCCCGCCAGCCCGTTCGCTGTCATATTCCATGAAGAACACGTCGATGCCGGTCTTGTTGAAAACGGCATTGGCGGCGGGGTCATAGGCACCTTCGGCAACCCAGGTGGATTTGAAATTGCCGCGGCACATATGCATGCCGATCAGCATATCCTCCGGCCGGTCCTTGATCGCGTCATGCATCATCTTGGCGTAATGGTCGATGAGCCAGTCCGGGTCCAGCCCTTCCGCCTTCTTCTGCTCGCGGATCTTCGGGTCGCACAGATAGGCAAAGAAGATGTCATCCATCTGCAGATAGCGGCAGCCCGCCTCGTAGAACTTCTTCACAGCCTTGGCATAGGTCTTCGCCAGATCGGCAAACAGCACGTCGAGATCGGCATACTCGGCCGGATGAATATCGGCCTTGGCGGTACGGAAATGGCAGCAGCTGGGGCCGGGGATGGAGATCTTGGGCGTGACCCTGGTCACCGAGGCCAGATATTTGAAATGCTCCAGCATCGGGTGATCGTCGGGGAAATCGAGCTTGCCGGTGATGGTCGGGAAGATCGGCCGCAGATTGACGCCGTGGAACTGAACGCCTTCGGAAGGGGCGCGCTCTTCCAGCTCAAAGCCGGTGAGCCCGCCCATGAAGTCATAATGCCAGAAGGAGCGGCGCGCCTCGCCATCGGTCACGACCTTGAGGCCGAGCGATTCCTGGATGCGCACTTCCTCGCGGATGGCCTCATCTTCAACCGCCTTTAGCTCGGCGGCGGAAATCGATTTTTCGCCGTAAAACTTCTCTCGGGCCTTCTTGATCGATGCCGGCCGCAGCAGCGAGCCGACATGGTCGGCGCGCGTGATCGGTTGTCTCATCACCATCTTTTCCGTCCCTGTAGCCTATGGCCCTGTTTTCAAGATCGGGCGCTTCGTGTTGCCGCAGCCTGCAACCTTGTTCGAAATGCCGCAACAAGTGCGGGATGCGAACAATCGGTGTTGGCGACAGATCAGATCAGCGCTTCGATCAGGAAGGGTCCCGGCCGCTTCATCGCCGCGGCAAAGGCATCGGCAAAGCCGGCGCTGTCACTGACACGTACGGCCTCCACCCCCATGCCTCCGGCAAGCTGCACCCAGTCGAGTGCGGGATTGTTGAGGTCGAGCATGGAGAAGGCCTTGCTGCCCGCCGTGCCCGCGCCCACGCCCTTCAGTTCCTCCACCAGCACCTGATAGGCCCGGTTGGCAAAGATCACGGTGGTGACATCCAGCTTTTCCCGGGCCTGCGTCCACAGCGACTGCAGCGTGTACATGGCGCTGCCATCGGCCTGCAGGTTCACCACCTTGCGGCCCGGGCAGGCGATGGCGGCGCCGGTAGCCACCGGCATGCCGTCGCCGATAGCCCCGCCGGCCAGCTGCAGCCAGTCATGCGGCCGGGCACCATCAAAAAGCGCGTAATGCGGAAAACCGGCGCTGATGGTTTCGTCACTCACAATCGCCCCTTCGGGTAGCAGATGCGCCACCGTCCGCAGCACGGCTTCGGCGCCGAAGGCGGCATTACGCTCCAGCGCCGGATAAAGCCGGGGGCCCGGTGCTGCGACAGGGCCGGAGGCAACAGCGTCCGCCAGCGCTTCCAGTGCCGCTACACCATCTTCATGCGGATGGGCCAGCACCAGCGGGCGGCAACCCGGCGGGGTCAGTTCGCTCGGCTGGCCCGGATAGGCAAAGAAGGCAATCGGCGCCTGCGCACCCACAAGGATCAGCGTTTCGGTGCCTTGCAGGAAGGCGATGGCCGGCTCTGGCCGGTAAGGCAGCCGCTCCACCACCACACGGCCCGCGCCACGCTCCACACGCGGGGCAAAGGTATCGCATACAAGCCGGGCGCCGGTGGCCGCCGCAATCCGGGCCGCCGCCGCCAGCCCTCGCCCCTGCAGCGCCGCTCCGCGCAGCAGAAAGGCAACCTTGCCGCCGGTACGCAGGGCGGCAACGCTGCGGCCGATGGCCCCCTCGCCGACCGCCGCCGGCCCTTCCACCGGCAAGGCCGGCGCCACCCCGTCCGCCGTATCCCAGGCACTGTCCGCCGGCAAAATAAGGCTCGCGATCTGGCCCGGCGCCTGCCGGGCGGCCTGCACCGCTCGCGCCACATCGGCCGCAGCATTCGCCGCACCGCGCACCCGCGCCACCCAGTGCGATACCGGCCGGGCAATCGCCTCCACATCGGAGGTCAGCGGCGCGTCATAGCGCTGATGCGCCGTGGCATGATCACCGATGATATTGACCATGGGCGTGCCCGCCTTGCGGGCGTTGTGCAGATTGGCAACGCCATTGGCGAGGCCCGGGCCCAGATGCAGCAATGTTGCCGCTGGCTTGCCGGCCATGCGCGCATAGCCATCCGCCGCGCCCGTCACCACCCCTTCGAACAGCCCGAGCACCGCGCGCATGCCCTCCACCCGGTCGAGCGCGCTGACAAAATGCATCTCCGAGGTGCCCGGATTGCCAAAACACACCTCGACCCCGCTCGCCAGCAGGGTCCGCACCATGCTTTCGGCGCCGTTCATCGGGATGGAGAGGGTTTCAGTCATCGGCTTTTCCGTTCAGCTCTCTGCAACGTCAAATCAGGTTCGGCAGGGAAAATGGCACAGGGCCGGTGGTCACGGCAGGATAAAATACCGCTGGCAGGCAGGTGCCTGGGCATCCGGCACCGTGGTTGCCATGCTATAGTGTTGCGGCTCTGATATCGGCAGGGGCTGCCATGGAAAATCGCAATAAGACTACCCTCTCGAATAATTTCGAAGTTGTTGTTCCTGAAGCTATTTGCCGCGCCCGGCACTGGCAGGCAGGACAGGAATTTGTATTTCTGCCCAAGGGTGAAGGGCTGCTGCTTATCCCGGTCCCTGATCGGGACAGCCTGCATGGAATGGCGCGCCACGCTCGAACTGAAGGTTTCCGCGATCGTAATGGGCATGAATGACGATCTCGCCATCCTCTTTCTGCACGCCTTGCCGCTTGATGGCAGCATGTGGGATGCGTTTGGCGGCATACTTCCCGGCGCCACCTACGCACCGACGCTTTATGGTTATGGCGCCTCGCTGGAAGAGTGGGCCAAGGCGGCTCTCGAACCGGTCAAACAGCAAAAGCTGATTGTCGTCGGCTGTTCGGTTGGCGGTTCCTGTGCCATTGAGGTAGCCTCCCTGGCGCCGGAGCGGGTTGCTGCTCTCGTGCTTATCGGCACCAAAGCGGCCCATCGCCACGACCCGAATCTGCGAGACAGCGCTCTTGCGCTTCTGGCACAAGGCGATGTCGTGCCCGCCTGGCGGCGCTACTGGGCGCCGCTTTTTTCACAAGAAACCGCCGCCCCTGTTATCGCCGCAGCAAGCGCGGTTGCGTTGCGCCAGGGTCGACAGGCGCTCTGCAACGGCATCCTTGCCTTTCACAGTCGCCTCGACCGGTCAGATATCGTCCGCAGGCTTGCTGCTCCGATTGTGGTGATATCGGGCGAGGATGATACGGCGCCGGGCCCACGCCACAGCGCGCAATTGGCCAATAGCGCACAGAAGGGCACGTTTTTGCCGGTGCCCCGCTGCGGGCACTATGTGCCACTCGAACAACCGGCAATTCTCCTGAACGTCCTGCGGCGGGTAATTGCAGACGTCACGGCTGCGCCACCGCAACCGTCTGCCCTCGCCGGTCAAAACGCGCTATAAGCCGCTAATCATCACTCGAACTCCCCCGCATCCTTAAGGCAGCAGCCCCATGCATTTGCGGCTCCAGATCCTGGCGCTGGCAATCGTCCCGCTGGTCGTTGCCATTCTCGCCATCACCGCCTTCATCACCTGGCAATCGACCAATCTTGCGCGCGCCAGCATCGAGACCTTCGAGCACCACATGCTGGAGGCCAAGCAGGCGGAGCTGGAAAAACTGACCAAGCTCGCCCTCTCCTCCATCCAGGATATCTATGATGCGGCCGGGCCGGATGACGAGGCGGCGAAGGAGAAGGTGAAGCAGATCCTCGGCAATATCGAATATGGCGAGGACGGTTATTTCTTCGTCTACGACTATAACGGCCTTGGTGTCGTGCACCCTCGCCAGCCTTTCCGCCCGGGCAAGAACTGGATCGATCTCGTCGACCCGGATGGCAAGCATGTCATCGCCCAGTTGATCGAACGGGCCAGGGAAGGCGGCGGCATCTTCCGCTACAAATGGGAAAAACCCTCGACCGGCGAAGTTGCCGACAAGCTTTCCTACGCTGTGGGGCTCGACAAATGGCACTGGATGCTGGGCACCGGCGTCTATCTGGATGACGTGTTTGCCAAGACCCGTGCGGCCGATGCCGATCTGCGCGCCACCATCACCCGCACCTTCTTTACCGTCACCATCATCGCCATCCCCTCGGTGCTGCTGGTCTTCTTTACCTGCATGTTCATCAATGTACGCCAGCAGCGCCTTGCCGATACCAAGCTCAAGGAACTGACGCAGCGCGTCATCGATACCCAGGAAGAAGAGCGCCTGCGCATCGCGCGCGAGCTGCATGACGGCATCTCGCAGAACCTCGTCGGTGTGCGCTACGCGCTCGATCTGGCCCGAAGGCGCGTGACGGCGGAAAGTCCCGAGGCACTTGCCGCCATAGAAAAGGGCGCCGGCGCCCTCAACGACGCCATCAAGGAAGTACGCCGCATCTCGCACGATCTGCGCCCCGGCGTGATCGATGACCTCGGCCTTACCACCGCGCTCAAGGCGCTGGTGGAGAATTTCTCCGAACGCAACAACATCCCCGCCACGCTCGACAGCGTAGCCTTCAAGCACATGCTGGTGCCGGAGGCGCGCATCGCGCTGTACCGCGTGGCGCAGGAAGCCCTTACCAATATCGAGCGCCATGCCGGGGCCACGGCGGTGACCGTGCGTTTCTCCAGCCAGCGCGGGCGTATCCAGATGCAGATCAGCGACAATGGCCGCGGCTTTGCCGCCACCGACAAACGCCGCGCCGGCCTTGGCTTGCGCAACATGCAGGAGCGCATGGCCCATTTCGGCGGCCAGTTGCTGGTGGAAAGTTCGGCCAAGGGCACCACACTGACGGCGCAGCTGCCCGTCGGAACGCTGATGGCACGGCCGGCAGCAGGAGAAGCCGCATGACGGCCCAGACGCAAAAAACCGCCCTCGCCCCGCAGCACCCGATCAAGGTGCTGCTCATCGACAATCACCCGCTGGTTCTGGACGGGCTGCGCGCCATCCTGGAGACCTATGACCATCTGGAGGTGGTTGGCGCTGCGCCGCTCGCCACCACCGGCCTTGAGGTGGCGCTCGCCACCCGGCCGGCCGTGGTGCTGATGGATATCAACATGCCGCAGGTAAACGGCATCGATGCGCTGGAGCTTTTCCGCGAGCAGTTGCCCTCGGCCCGTGTGCTGATGCTCTCGATGCATGACAGCCGGGAATATATCTCCACCTCTGTCATGCACGGGGCCTGCGGCTATATCCTGAAGGACGTCTCCACCGACGAGATCGTCAAGGCTATCGAGGCGGTTGCCGCCGGTGGCACCTACTTCTCCGCCGGTGTTTACGATGCCCTGCTGGAGCGTAACCGCGACGAGCGCGAGGCCATCGTGCTGACGACGCGTGAGCAGGCCGTGCTGCTGCTGATCGCCACCGGCAAAAGCAACCGCGATGCCGCCGCCGAACTCGGCATCAGCGAACACACCGTCGAGACCCATCGCAAGAACATCAAGAAAAAGCTGGGCATCGGCACCACGGCGGGCCTTACCCGCTACGCCATCGAAAACGGCCTCGTCGACCGCTCGCTTTAAGTCACCCCGTCCAAAACAAAACCGCCCCGGAATTGCTTCCGGGGCGGTTCTTTTTAAAGACCTGACAGCGGCAGGTTACTTGCCGGCCGCCTGGGCTGCGTAGTTGTAGCTGTCATAGGTGTATTCCGCGACACGGAACCACTCCATGGCTTCCTGGCGGAACTTCTTCCAGCCCGGATACATCTTGCCCCAAGCCGGGGACTTGGTGCTGTACTCGTCATAGAGCTCGAACGCCGTCTTGTACGCGGCATCCATCACGTCGCGCGGCAGCGGACGCAGCTGGGCGCCCTTGCCGACGAGCGAGCGGATCGCGTCCTTGTTCTTGACGTCGTAGAGGGCCTGCATGTTGATGTTGGCCGCTTTACAGGCGGTATCAAGCGCCGCCTTGTAGGCGTCCGGCAGGGCCGCGTACTTGTCCTTGTTGATGTAGAAGTGGATGGTGAGGCCACCTTCCCAGTACGCCGGGTAGTAGTAGTACGGCGCGATCTGGTAGAAGCCGAGCTTCTCGTCATCGTAAGGACCAACCCACTCGGCGGCGTCGATGGTGCCACGCTCGAGGGCCGGGTAGATTTCGCCGCCCGGCAGGACGACGGACACGGCGCCGAGGCGGGACATGACTTCACCGGCAACGCCGGCGATGCGCATCTTCACGCCCTTGAGGTCGGCGAGGCTCTTGATTTCCTTGCGGAACCAGCCACCCATCTGCACGCCGGTGTTGCCACCCGGACGGCCTGTCAGGTTGTAGGCGGAGAGGAAATCGTCATAAGCCTCGTTTCCGCCGCCATGGTAGAGCCAGGCGTTCTGCAGACGGGAGTTGAGGCCGAACGGAATGGCCGAACCGAGCGCGAAGGCCGGGTCTTTGCCGACGAAGTAATAACCGCAGGTATGCGCGATCTCGACGGTACCGTCCTTGACCGCGTCCAGCGCCTGGCCGCCCGGAACCAGCTCACCGGCCTGGAAGACCTGGATGTCGAACTTGCCACCGGTCATCGCGCGCAGCGCATCGGCCATCACCACGGCGCCGCCGTAGATGGTGTCGAGGTTGTTCGGGAAACCGGAGGTGAGGTGCCACTTGATTTCCGGCAGCTCGTCGGCCTGGGCCTGCTTGGCTACGCTGACTGCGGTTGCTCCCAGCGCCGCAGCGCCGGCAACGGCGCCGCCGCTGAGGAAACGCCGGCGTCCGATCGAATTTTCCATCATTCTCCTCCTGTTGGGTCTTATCGTTGCCTGGTTGGAAGGGGCCGGAAACTCAGTTGGCCCCGGGGCCGCTAGTTACCCTGACCGCCGGCCGGCTGGCCGAAGGCAGGGGGCGGAAGCGGATTGACGGGCTCTGCCTCGGGGGCAGGAGCCGGCGCGCCGAAGCTGGGCGCCGGCAGGGCGTCGCCACCGGCGGGAGCACCAAAGCTCGGCGCGGCCGGAGTGTCGCCCGGTGCCGGAGCCCCGAAGCCGGGGGCACCGAACGGGTTGGCGCCATCGATGCCCGGCATCGGGATGTTGATCTGCACCTTGGACGGATCGACCACCGGCCGGTTGTCCTTGTAGTGCGTCACCAGACCGGGGAAGGCGATCACGACGATGATCATCGCCAGCTGGATGAACAGGAACGGGATGGCACCCATGTAGATCTGGCCGGAAGTGATCGGCTGGATCGTCGCCCCCGTCACGCGGTCCTTGTAGGCTCTGGTCGGGGCGACCGAGCGCAGGAAGAACAGCGAGAAACCGAAGGGCGGATGCATGAACGAGGTCTGCATGTTGATTGCCAGCATGACACCGAACCAGATGAGGTCGATGCCAAGCGCGTCGGCAACCGGCGCCAGCAGCGGAATGATGATGAAGGCCAGCTCAAAATAATCGAGGAAGAAGGCCAGGAAGAAGACCAGCAGGTTCGCGACGATCAGGAAGCCCACCTCGCCGCCCGGCACCGAACCCAGCAGATGCTCGACCCAGATATGGCCATTGACGCCATAGAAGGTGAGCGAGAAGACGCGTGCACCCAGCAGAATGAAGAGCACGAAGGCCGAAAGGCGGGTGGTGGCGTAGGTCGCCTGCCGGATGAGGTCGAACTTCAGGCGGCCATTGATGGCGGCCAGGATCAGCGCGCCGACCGCACCCATGGCCCCGCCCTCTGTCGGGGTGGCAAGGCCGATGAAGATCGTGCCCAGCACGAGGAACACCAGCACCAGCGGCGGCACCAGCGAGGTCACCACCTTGCGAGCAAGCTGCCAGCCCTTGAGCGTGCGTGCTTCCGGCGGCAGGGCCGGCACCTTCTTGGGGCTGATGATGGAGTTGACGATGATGTAGAGCGTGTAGGCGCCCACCAGCACGAGGCCTGGGTAAAGCGCCCCCTCATACATGTCGCCGACCGAGCGGCCGAGCTGGTCGGCCAGGACGATGAGCACGAGGCTGGGCGGGATAATCTGGGCCAGCGTTCCCGAGGCCGCGATGACGCCGGCGGCGATCTTCCGGTCGTAACCGTAGCGCATCATGATCGGCAGCGAGATGAGCCCCATCGAGATGACCGAGGCCGCCACGACGCCGGTGGTCGCGGCAAGCAGCGCGCCCACGAAGATCACGGCATAGGCGATGCCGCCGCGGATCGACCCGAAGAGCTGCCCGATTGTCTCCAAAAGCTCTTCCGCCATCCCGCTTTTTTCCAGGATGAGGCCCATGAAGGTGAAGAACGGGATCGCCAGGAGCGTCTCGTTGGACATCTGGCCGAAGATGCGGTCCGGCACGGCGCCGAAGAGGTTGATCGGCAGAACACCGAGCTCAATGCCGATGAAACCGAAGATGAAGCCGATGAAGGAGAGCGCAAACGCTACCGGATAACCGAGCAGCAGGATGACGATCAGCCCGGCGAACATGATCGGCGCAAGATTGGCCGAAAGGAACTCGATGATCACTTTATGTCGCTCCCCGTTCCTTAGTGATGAGCCGCTTCTGCGTCGTGCTCATGCGCGGGATCAGGGATATCGCCCCTGAGAATGGCAATGCGCTTGATGAGTTCGGAGAGGCCCTGCACCCCGAGCAGCCCGAACCCCAGCGGGATCAGCACCCAGGCCGGCCACATGATGAGGCCGCCGGTATTGCTGGAAACCTCGCCGGAGAGGAATTTGTTGATCACGACCGGCCAGGCTAGCCAGGCGGTGATGCCGCAGAACGGGAAGAGGAAGAACAGCGTGCCGAAAATCTCGACCCAGAGCTGCCCCTTGCGCGGCAGGCGGCCATAAAGCAGATCGACCTTCACATGCTCGGAGCGTTTAAGCGTCCAGGCGGCGGCCAGCAGGAAAGCGGCGGAGAAGAGATACCATTGCAGCTCAAGCCAGGCATTGGAGCTGAGCGCAAAGAGCTTGCGGCTGATGGCGTTGCCGGCGCTGATCAGGATGGAAGCAAAAATGAGCCAGGAAACAGCCTTGCCCACAAATGTACTGATCGCGTCGATCGCCCGCGACAGCGCCAACAAAAACGGCATCGTCTCCTCCCCTTTCGAACCTGGCCGCCGGTGAAACGAAGGTGCGCGCCGGTAAAGGCGCAGCAAAGCGGCTGGTCCGTTATCGGCAGACCATATGGAGACACGTCCGCACGCACAAGTTGGCTTGAAAACTAGTTTTCGGAATCTACCGGGAAGTGGGTAGGCGGGTATGCGAGGGGGAAGACCGGGCCGTCAGTCGGGCAACAAACCCAGCGCCGCCACGGCTTCGGCCATCTTGATCGCGGCGGCCACGCCATCGATCACCGGCAGGCCAAACTGGCGCTGCAAACCCGCGGCCCGTCCCGTAAGGCCGCCGGAACCGAGGATGATGGCCTGGGCGCCTTGCTCCTCGATCGCCAAACGAATGGCCGCGGCGATCCGCGCATCAGCGAGGGCCGCCGCGCCGGCGGCCGCAGCGACGCCAATGCCGGCGGCAACCACCCCGCAGAAAGAGCCAGCTCCCAGCCCATGCACCATGTTTTTGATGGTCGGCACCGCCGCCGCGACCGTGGTCACGATGCTGAAGCGCGACGCCACCGTTCTGGCTGCGGCGATGCCGGCCTCGCAGGCGCCCACCACCGGCATGCCGGCCACGGCCCGCGCCTCTGCAAGGCCGAGATCCTCAAAACAGGCAAAAGCAAGCGCGTGATAGCCTACCGCCCGATGCCGCCGTATCAGATCGAGCGCCCGTGGCAGTGCCGCCGCCTTGTCCGCCGCCGTCTCGATTGAGAACGGTCCTTCTTGCGGATTCACCACCGTCACTCTCGTGTCAGGGCCGACCAGCTCTTCCGCCACCCGCTGGACATGGCGGGTGACCGCCGGGTTGGTATTGGGATTAATGACCAGCAACCGCAGCAGCCGAGCGGGCGCTTCCTGCGCCGTCATGGGAAGGTTCATCACCGCCCCGCCAGAGTTTGCGGCAGCCAGGTGACGATCTGCGGAAAGACCATCAGCAGAACGGTAAAACCCGCCATCAGAACCACGTAGGGCAATGCCCCGCGCGTCACATCCGAATAGGGCCCGCGGTCGCGCCGGATACCCTGCACGACAAAGAGGTTCATCCCCACCGGCGGCGTAATCAGAGCAATCTCGCACATGATGACGATGAAAATGCCGAACCAGACCGGGTCGATGCCGGCGGCAACGACGACCGGAATGACGATGGGCACCGTCAGCACCAGCATCGACATCGCGTCCATGAACGTGCCGAGCACGACATAGAACACCAGCAGCACGAGGAGCAGCGCCAGCTGGCTGAGGCCGAAGGAGGCGATCCAGTGCGTGATCGCCTGCGCCGCCCCGGTCATCGAGATGGTCACGTTGAGCAGCAGCGAGGAGACGAGCACGATCATCACCATGCCGCTGGTGCGTGCGGCCTGCAGCGAACAATTGGCCAGCAGCTCCCAGCTCAGCCGGCCATTGAGGCCGACGAAGGCGAGCGCGATCATGACGCCGATGGCAGCGGATTCCGTCGGGGTGGCAAGGCCGCCATAGATGGCACCCATCACCACGCCAAAGATGATCAGAGGCGGCACCAGATGGCGGGCAAGGCTGAGCTTTTCCCGCCAGGGCATGGTCACAAGCGCCGTCGCTTCGGCCCCGGCCCTGGCATGGGCAAAGAAGATGTAGACGGAGAAAAGCGCTGCCATCAGCAGCCCCGGCACCACGCCGCCGGCAAAAAGCTCTCCCACCGAGGTGTTGGCGAGCGACCCGTAGACGAGCAGATTGACGCTCGGCGGAATAAGGATGCCAAGCGTTCCGCCCGCCGCCAGCGACCCCAGCGCCGGCCGCATGCGGTAGTTATATTGCTCCAGCGCCGGCAGGGCGATGGTGCCAACCGTGGCCGCCGTAGCGACGGAAGAGCCGGACGTGGCGGAAAACAGGGCGCAGGTGGCGATGTTGGTATGCAGAAGGCCGCCCGGCAGCCGCGCCAGCCAGACAGCCATGGCGTCATACATCCGGTCGGCAATGCCGCCGCGCAGCAGCAATTCACCCAGCAGCATGAAAAGCGGGATCGCCAGCATGGATGGGCTGTTAAGGCTCGACCAGATAACGCCGCCCATCATGTCGACGAGTGGGGCGCCATACATGAGATAACCGCCAAGGGCCCCGACCGCGATGATAGCAACCGCCACCGGCAGGCTGAGAAACATGATCACCAGCATGGCGGCAAAGCCGATGGCAACGAGGGCGATGCTCATCGGGAAAATTCCTCGCGCTTCTTGAGATCGTCGAGCTCCGCCTCAAGCTCGGCCTGGGCGGAAACGGGGCCAAAACCGGCCAGCAATCCGCGCCAGTCCCGGCGCAGCAGCAGGCTCGCCGCCTTTGCCGCCAGGATGAGGGCGCCGGCCGGAAAGGTGAGCATTGCTGCAAGCCACAGCAACTGCGGATAGATAAGCGGCGTTGCCCAGGGCGTCTGCGCAATGGAGTTGTAGGCCTCGGTCTCGATGACGGTATCAAGGGTGAAATAGAGAAAATATCCGGCGAGCAGCAGCATCGAGAAAGCCGACAGGGCGTTCAGCACCGCCTGCACTGGCGGCCTCAGCAGGTTTGCAAGTTGATTGATGCGGATATGCGAGCGCTCGACGAGGGCCACCGTAAAGGCCAATGGCGCCGCAATCGCGATAGCATACCCGCCCAGCTCGTCCACCCCGCCCAGGGTGAAGGAAAAGAGCTTCCGCAGCAGGGTTTCCAGTGTGATGAGCGCCGAGAGGGCAATCATCATCACGCCGAAGACCACTCCCAGGAAACGGGCATAAGTCTGCATGGCTCCTCTCCCTGACCTTGCGGCCTTACATGCCCAGCTGCGCGCCGATGGATTTGCGCCAGGCGGCCTCGCAGTCCGGCGCCACGGCATTGCACTGTTTGGCCCAGATCGGTAGCGACACCTCGCCGACCGCCGCCGCAACCAGGTCAAGGTCTCCGGCAGGCACGGCCACCTCCTTCAGCTGATAGGGCTTGCCGCGCTCGCAAGGCGTCTTGCCGGTGTTGCAGCGCATGGCATCCTCATAAAGCGCCTGCGAAAAGCCCCAGATATCCGCGGTCAGGCCGCCGATGGCATCTGCCAGTTTCTGCTGCTGGTCGGGGGGGAATTTCGCCCAGCTCTTGAGATTGACGGCATAACCATTGACGGCCAGTTGCAGGGCAACCGGCAGTACGGTGGTCGTCACTTCCGGCCAGCCGCCGGAATTGGCTGAAGCCGGGCCGGTAATGGCACAGTCCACCACGCCGCGCGCCAGCGACTGCTGCACCTCGCCGAACGGCAGCGAAATGCCGGTGGCGCCCAGCTTGGCAACAAAACTCGCCGCGCTCTGGTCGCCCACCCGCACCTTCAACCCCTTGAGGTCGGCAAGGCTGCTGACATCCGGTTTGCAGAACACCACCTGCGGACCTGCCGGCCACACCCCCAGCAGCTTGGCCCCGAACTGCTTTTGCAGCCGCCCGTCCACATACCCTTCAAAGGCGGCCATATGCTTCTTGCCGGCCTCGAAGCTGGTATTGAGGCCGACGAGATCGAGCCCGAGGATCGAGGGTTCGTCGCGGCTCACCTGCGGCCCACGGATCGAGACGATGTCGAAAAGGCCGGATTTCAGCACCCGCAGCCCATCCGTATCCGGAATGCCGGCCACATCGACCGGCAGATACTCAACCTTGATGTCGAGGCCGGTTTTTTCGGCCAGCTTCTCGAAGAATGGCTGCTCCTTTTGCTGGGCGATAAGGCCGGAACCGGAAGGCTGGCCCAACACCCGCAAGGTGATGGTTTCGGCCGAGGCCGGCAGGGCAAGTGCCGGAAGGGCGAGGGCAAGAGTGGCGGCGGCAGCCAGAAGGCGGTTGAGCATGTGATTTTCCTTTCAAGGCCGGGCGTCCCTGCTCCCGGCAAGAAGTTCGAAGTCACGCTGTCAGCGCCGCATGAGGGGCGCAGGCTGGACAAGACGGCTTCAAGCCGGCCTTGCGCTCCTTGCCACGCTTCCCCTGCATCTTGCGCTTTGACGCACCATCTGGAAACGCATTTTTCATGCCATTGAATATGAAACTATAATTTCACGTTGTATTACAATGCGCTGATCCAGGATCGTAGTCCGAGACCCCGTGGAACTCAAATTTCTTATGGCTAATAAATAGCCGCTGATTTCGTGCAGATGCCCAAAAGGCGCTCACAGCTCCTCAAGGCTGTCATTGAGCGCCTCGATATCCCGCAGACGGCGACGGCCCTGTATATCGGCCTTCTCGATCAGGCGCGTGGTCAGCAGATGGCAGAGCGCCATGACGGCTGTATGGTTAAAGAGCGGCCCCGGGGCCAGCGTCTGGCAGCGAAAATGCCAGGCCGCGCCCGGGCGGTAGGCCACGCCCTCATCGGTTATATAAAGCAGCTTCGCGCCGGATTTTTCGATCTGCTCCAGCAGCAGATCGCTGCGCGCTACCCGTCGGCGCAGGCCCAGCACAATGACCACGTCTTCCGGACGCAAACTGACGAGATGTTCCCCGAGCGTCTGGCCCGGTCCGGGAATGGCCACGATTTCTTCGAGGACCTGAGTCATCTGCCATTGCAGATAGGCTGCAAAGGGCTGGCTGGCACGAAAGCCGATAACCCACACCTTACGGGCTTTGAGGATCGCTTCGGCCGCCGCGCTCACCTGGCCTTCGGTGATGGCAAGAAAACTCGCCTCCAGATTGGCGATGCCCTGTGCCACATGGGCGGCGATCGACTGCTCGCCGGCAGCATCGGTTGCCGTGGTCAGGAACAGGCGTGAGCCGGTTTGCTTCTCCACCCGTGCATGGCGCCGCGCTTCTTCATAATTGGCGTACCCCAGCCGCTGCACAAAACGGGAAACTGTCGCTTTGGAGACATGCGCCAGCGCCGCCAGCTCCTGCGCGGAATAACTCGCCAGCTCTCCCGGGAAATCGCAGACAAACTCACCAAGCCGACGCTCTGCGGGGTGCAGTTCCGGCAATATCTGACGCACCCGCGTGAGGAAGGAGCGTTCCTTGAGAGCCATCGGACACCCTATGAAAATCCTGTTTCACGGGCATGCACTCTTCGGTCTTGCGGCCCGCTTGGCAAGCAAAAGCCGCTGCCCCGGGATCTATCCGGCGAGCCGGGAGGCTCCCGGCGGATAGCCCACCACCCGCTTGAAGGCCCGGCTGAAGGCGGCTTGCGAGCCATAACCCAGCCGGGCGGCGGCGATATCGATGGGCATGCGCTCGCGCCCGATCCACTGGCTGGCAAGGCGCATGCGCAGTTCGGTGAGGTAACGTAGCGGCGTTACGCCGGTAACGGAGAGGAAACGTTCGGCAAAAACCGAGCGGGAACTGCCCATCTCGGCCGCCAGCTCCGCAACCGTCCAGTTGCGGGCCGGGTCGTGATGCAGTGCGGCGATCACGCGGCCAAGGCGCGGGTCGCGCAATGCCTCCACCCAGCCGGTGGCATCGCCGCAGCCGCACTCCACCCAGCCGCGCACGATGGCCGCGGAGACCACTTCGGCCAGGCGGGAAAGGATGCCGGCATAACCCGCCCGGCGCAGGCGCACCTCGCGCTCCATGGCCTCCAGCATCGGCAGAATTTCGGGGTTGCGCTCCAGAATGGTGTCGACCCGCATCGCCTGCGGCATCAGCGCCACCAGCGGATGCATGCCGCCCAGGTCAAACTCCATGCAGCCGCTGAAGAGAACCGTCTTGCCGCCGGCGCATTCCTCCGCCGTGCAGGCCTGAACGGCACAGACGCTGGGGCAGATATCGACACTTTCGAAATCATGGATATCGCGGCTCGGTGCGTCGGGCGCCGACAGCACCTCATGCCGACCGCCCCGGGGCAGGAACACGGCCGTGCCCACCGGCAGCAGCGATGCCTCCCCTTCCCCGTCCAGCCGCAGGAAAGCTTCTCCCCGCGCCACGAAATGAAACTGCGCGCGGGCATCCGACACCCCGAAGGTAAGGCCGAAGGGCGGCGCAATCTCGACACGGCGATATTGCAGGCCGGTAAGGCGCATACCGTGCAGCAGGTCGCTGAGCAGATCGGCTCCCGTCACCATCATGGCCAACCTTTTATGGTTTCGGACGAATGATCAATCATTTCGGAGTTTGTGGCATGGAACGTCCGAAAAATCCACCCTACCTTCAGGACATCCGACATTTGCTTTTGCCTGAAAGGATTTTTTGCGAATGAGCGAATGCGAATGCATCGACCGCGTGCTGACCGGCCCCGCCGCGCCGCACGCCCCGGCCTGGAGCGCCGTCGCCTCGGTCACGCTCGGCGTTTTTGCGCTGGTAACGGCCGAGTTTCTGCCGGCGAGCCTGCTGACGCCGATGGCCGCCAGCCTGGGCATCAATGAAGGGCTTGCCGGGCAGGCGGTGACAACAACGGCCGTCGTTGCCCTGGTGACGAGCCTTGTCATCGCCACCCTCACCCGCAAGCTCGACCGGCGCTATCTGCTGCTCGGCTTTTCCCTGCTGCTGATCGCTTCCAACCTGATGGTCGCCTTTGCGCCTGGCCTTGCCCTGCTGCTTGTCGGCCGGGTGCTGCTGGGTATCGCCATCGGCGGGTTCTGGACCATGTCAGCCGCCACCGCCATGCGGCTGGTGCCGGAGGCGATGGTGCCGCGGGCGCTTTCCATCATCTTCAGCGGGGTTTCGGCCGCCACCATCTTTGCCGCCCCGCTCGGCAGCTATCTTGGCGGCATGCTGGGCTGGCGCAACATCTTCCTGCTGGCAACGCTGCTGGGTGTGCTTTCCTTCATCAGCCAGCTGCTGACGCTGCCGCGCATGGCCCCCAGCGGCCATACCCGCCTGCGTACCCTCGTGGAAGTGCTCGGCCGGCCGCGCATCGGCCTTGGCATGATCTGCGCCATGCTGGTCTTTACTGGCCACTTCGCCCTCTTCACCTATATCCGGCCGTTCCTGGAAACGGTGGCGGGCGTGGGCATCGAAGGGGTCTCCGGCATCCTGCTCGGTTTCGGCCTTGCCAATTTCCTCGGCACCTTCCTTGGCGGCATCATGGCCGGGCGCAGCCTGCGCCTGACCCTGAGCTTCATGCCGCTGGTGATGGGTGCCATCGGCCTTGGCCTAGCCGCCCTCGGCAACTCGCCAGTAACGGACGCTGCCATGGTCGCGCTCTGGGGCGCTGCCTTCGGCGCCGTGCCGGTTGCCTGGTCCACCTGGCTTACCCGTACCGTGCCGGATGAGGCGGAAAGTGCCGGCGGCCTCCTGGTGGCGGCCATCCAGCTTGCCATCGCTCTCGGTGCTGCGGCCGGCGGCGCCATCTTCAACGCCGCCGATGTGGTCAGCGTCTTCAGCGCCAGCGGCGTGGTGCTACTGCTCGCCGCCCTCGTCATCGTCACCGGCGTACGCAGCCATCCGGCAGAGGCCGCCTGAACTCTCTGGCCCCGGCCACCAGAACGCCCTGCCCTCACCGGCAGGGCGTTTTGTCATGTCAGCCCCGCGTCCTTCACACCGTGGATGGTCTTGCCGATATCCGTGAAAGGCTGGCAGCCTGACGACTGGTTAGCGCCGGAACCAGAACAGAGACCTGTCCAGATGTTCGAGATAGCCTTTACCGGGGTGTCGAAAGATTACGATGCCGCTTTCGCAAGCGCCGTTACCTGCCATGACGCCTCCGGCGGGGTGCCGAACCTTCCCGCAGAAATCAGGGCCCGCATCACCGCGCTGGTCACTACCGGCGTAAAGGGCGCAACCGCCGCCGATATGGATGCCCTGCCGAACCTGCGCCTGATCTGCTGCGCCGGCACCGGTTATGAAGGCGTCGATCTTGCCGCCGCCAACGACCGCAAACTGCCGGTGACCTATGGTGCCGGCACCAATGCGCCGGTCGTGGCGGATCACGCCATGGGCTTGCTGATCGCGGCGATCCGCCGGATACCGCAGAATGACGCCTATGCCCGTGCCGGTGGCTGGCGTGACACGTTGCCGCCCCGGCCGGTCGTCAGCGGTCGCAAGCTCGGCATTTTCGGCATGGGGATGATCGGGCGCGCCATTGCCCGCCGCGCGGAAGGGTTCGACATCACCGTCAGCTATTGCAGCCGCAGCCTGAAACCGGAGCTCCCCTACCGGTTCGTGCCCACACTTCTGGACCTGGCGGCCGAGGTCGATGACCTGATCTGCGTGGCGCCCGGCGGTCCGGAGACCCGCCACGCCGTGAACGGCGCTGTGCTCGAAGCGCTGGGGCCAAAGGGATATCTTGTCAATGCCGGTCGCGGCAGTATCGTCGATACCGCAGCGCTGATAGAGGCGCTGAGCACGGGAAAGATCGCCGGCGCGGCGCTGGATGTTTTTGAGGACGAACCCGACATTCCTGCCGCCCTGCGCGAACATCCCGATGTTGTGCTGTCTCCGCATATTGCCGGCGTGGCGATAGAAACCCAGGCGATGTCCGTCAAACTCGTCCTCGACAATATCCGGTCCTTCCTGGAGACCGGCACGGTTCTGACCCCGGTTCCCGGGTCGATCGCCTACGGGGCATAAAGCCCGCTGCCGCCTGCCCTAACTCTTCACCAATGCCGCAATCCGGCTGCGCAGCCAGCGCTGCCCGGGATGGGCATCATTGCGGCGATGCCAGACGAGCTGGAAAGGGATTTTCGGCAGCTCCAGCGGTGGCGGCAGGATGATGAGCCGGTCCGCAAGGCCAGAGGCGGTCACCACCCCTTCCATCAACGTCGCCACCAGATCGCTTGATGCCACGATGTGCGGCGCCACATGCATTTGCTGCACGGTCAGCGCCAGCGTCCGCTTGAGGCCGAGCCGCGCAAGCGCGGCATCCACCAGCCCGTACCGTTCATTTTCCGGCGACACCAGCAGATGCGGCAGTCCGGCATAAGCCTCCAGCGGCAGCGCGCCGCCGGTTGCTGCCGGGTGCCCCTTGCGCAGGATGCAAACGAACCTTTCCTCAAACAGTGGCAGCGACAGGATGCGCCCACCGGTCACGCCGGTTATCGGCACGCCGATGGTCGCATCCACCTCCCCCGCATCCAGCAGCTGCAAGGCCTCATCCCGCCCGGTGAAGCTGCGGATGCGCAAGCCCGCCAGCGGCGCTTCCTGCCTTATTGCCTCCACCAGCCGGGGCAGCAGCTTCAGGGCCGGATGATCCGGCAGCCCCAGCGTGAAGGTGGCGGGGCTCGTCGCCGGATCGAAGCTCTGGGTGAAGTCCAGCGTGCGCTGGATATCGGCAAGCGCCTGACCGAGCGGTCCGGCGAGATCAAGCGCCCGCGGCGTGGGCTGCAACCCGTCGGGTCCGCGCACCAGAAGTTCATCCTTCAAAAGTGCGCGCAGCCGCGCCAGCGCCGCGCTCATCGCCGGCTGGGTGCGGCCAATACGGGCGCCGGCCCGCGTCACGCTGCACTCGGCCATCAGCGCGTCAAAGGCGACCAGCAGGTTGAGATCGATGCCATGCAAATCCATAGCATTGATGTTCACACATACTTCCTATCGATTTCAATTATGTCGGAGCGGCTCCTAGTTTTCAGGAACAGCCGCTCGGCAAAAAACCGGAGCGGCGCCCCTGATCCCGAAGGAGGTCCGCCATGAGCGCCCTTTCCCCCTCCGCCGTTATTGCCGGCATTGATGACGCCGATAGGCAGATCGTTCTTACGCTCTATCGCGCTTTCAGCGAAAACCGGCCCGAGCTGATGGACGTGGTTGCCACGCCCGACTGGCAGGACATTCCCCTCGCCCCCGGCCAGCAGCAGGGCCGCGACGGTATCAAGCCGCTGATCGGCGCCTTCAAGGCCGCCTTTCCGGATATGGCGATCACCATCCACACCCTGATTGCCGCTGGCGGCAATGTCGCCGTACGCGGCGAGATTACCGGCACCCATCTGGGCGACTGGTTTGGCGTGCCGGCCACAGGCCGCCGCTTCAGCATGCCCATTCACGAGTTCCACCGGGTGGAAGGCGGGCGCATCACCCACACCTGGCATCTTGAAGACTGGTTCGGCTGGTTCTTCCAGATGGGCATCAACCCGGTCGGGGGGCTTGCAGCATGACCATGGCCCTGCAACTGGCGGATTATGAAACCCCCGCCCGGCTGAATGACATCACGGTGCCGGCCCCGCAGGCGGGCGAGGTACAGGTGCGAGTTCACGCCGCCGCGCTCAACCCGCTCGATATCAAGCTCTGGCGCGGCTGGCTCAAGGAGTGGTTTCCCCTCTCCTTCCCCTACACTATCGGCAGCGATTTTTCCGGCACCATCGCGGCCATCGGGCTGGAGGTGACGGGCTGGACGGTCGGAGACAAGGTGATCGGCCGCGCCGATCCGGTGGCGGGCGGCGCCATGGCAGGCCTCGTGACCTTGCCCGCAAGTTTCATCGCGCCGGCACCGGCCAGCCTTGATCTCACCGAGGCCGCCGGCCTGCCGACAGCTCTGCCCACCGCCTGGCAGGCCCTGCATGAGGTCGGCAAGGTCAAGGCCGGGCAAAAGCTGCTCATCCATGCCGGAGCCGGCGGCATCGGCAGCTGGGCCATCCAGCTGGCACGGCTGGCAGGCGCCGACGTTACCGCTACAGCTTCAGGCGACGGGGTGGAGATCGCCCGCAAGCTAGGCGCGCATCAGGTGATCGATTACCGGCAGGAGGATTTTACCCGCCTGTCCGGCTTCAACACCGTGCTGGATACGGTGGGCGGCGAAACGCAGCAGAAATCGCTCGGCGTGCTGCGCCCCGGCGGCCTGCTGGTCGCCATCGCCCATCCGGCCGATGAAGCGGTGGCAAAGGCCGCCGGCGTCGAGACGGCTTTTGTCTTTCACCAGAATGACGGCGCCCGGCTGGCAAGACTGGTGCAGCTTTTCGAGGAGCAGAAGCTGACCGCCCTTACTGACAGTCGCTTCGCCCTCGCCGACTTCGCCGCCGCCCTTGAGCGTCAGGCCTCCGGCCGGGCGCGCGGCAAGGTGATTATCGAGATCGACTGACCGGCCTCGCCTCCCTCAAAAAAACGGCCTGTCACCAGGATGCGCAACGGTGACAGGCCCAGGGAGGTCTACGGCTGGTGTCTGGATCAGAACGCGGCTTGCCCGAACATGGTGTTGGGGATGATGAGCGCGATCTGCGGGAAGGTAATGATGAGGGCAAGGCCCACGATCATTGCCAAGAGGAAGGGCATCACCCCGGCGAAAATGGTGCTCATCGGCACCGTCTCGGCGACGCCCTTGACCACGAAGACATTGAGGCCGACCGGCGGGGTGATCATGCCCATCTCGATCATGATCACCGCCACGACGCCGAACCAGATCGGGTCGAACCCCAGTGCCTTGATGACCGGGAACACGATGGGCAGCGTGATAACGAGCATGGAAAGCCCGTCGAGGAACATGCCCAGTATCACATAGGCGATGAGGATGAGGATCAGCGTGCCATAGGCGCCAAGCCCCAGCGTATTCATCGCATCGCCCAGCAGCGCCGGGATGTGCGTCAGCGCCAGGAACGGGTTCAGCACATTGGCGCCGATCACGATCATGTAGAGCATCGCCGAGGTCTTGACCGTATCCATCAGCGCCTTGCGGAAAGCTTCGAAGCTGAGCGCCCGCTTGAAGAGGGCAATGAGGATAACGGTCGCCGCCCCGATGCCGGACGCCTCCTCCGGCGTGAAGGCACCGACATAGATGCCGCCGATGGAAACGAAGATGACGATGATAAGCGGCAGCGCCTCCCCAAGCAGCTTGAGGCGGCGGGAGAACGGCATGGCCTCGCCGCGCGGGCCGATGGACGGATTGAGCGTGGTGACGATGCCGATGGTGAGGATGAAAAGCGCCATCATCAAAAGGCCCGGCAGGATGCCGGCCATGAACAGGCGCCCGATGGATTCCTCGGTCAGGATCGCATAGATGACGAAGCCGGTTGAGGGCGGGATCAGGAAGCCGAGCGTGCCGCCGGCAGCAATCGCGCCGGTCGAAAGCCCGTCACCATAACCAAGGCGCCGCATCTCCGGCAGCGCCACCTTGCCGATGGTGACGGCGGTGGCGACGGAAGAACCCGAGACAGCGGAAAAGGCAGCGCAGCCGATGACGGAAGCCGCAGCAAGTCCGCCGCGCATGCGCCCGACCCAGGCAAAGGCCGCATCATAAAGGCTGCGGCTGAAGCCGGCGGCCGAGGCGACATTGCCGAGCAGGATGAACATCGGAATGACGATGAGCGAATAGGTGGAGACGGACGAGTAACTCTCCGTCAACAGCAGCGCGCCGGCACGGTGCACGCCATTGAGCGCACAGGTGCCGAAAAAGCCGACCAGCAGCATGGCAAAGGCCACCGGCGTGCGCAGTACCATCAGGACGAACAGCGCGGCAATGGCGACAAGCCCGATCTCGGTGCCGGTCATTTGGGGCTTCTCCAGCTCGCCAGAACGAGCAGCAATTGCAGGATGAACAGGGCCGCGCAGCAGGCCATGCCGAAAGCGATGAGGCCGTAGAAGGGCCAGATCGGCAGGCCCAGCATGTTGGTGGCATCGCCATAACGCCAGGCATCGCCCGCCTTGGCGAACGCCCGCAGCACCAGCACGATCAGCACGCCGGCCGCGAGTGCCCGGGAGAGGATGTCACCGAAAAACCGGCCGAAACGGCCGATGGCATTGTCCAGCACATCCACGCGCACATGGGCATCGGTCGAAGTGGTGTAGGGCAGGCCCATCATCACCACGGCAACCGCCAGCAGCTGCACGATCTCGTTGGTGCCGAGCACCGGCGAGGAGAGGACGTAGCGCAGCACGACGCTGTAGGCGATGACGAGGACCATCGCCATGATGCTGATGCCCGACAGGGCACCGAGCCAGAAGGAGGCTCTGTCGGCGAATGCCGACAGAGCCTTGAGACCGGAAGAACGCGACATTCCTGGTTACTTCGCCATCATCGCGGAGATTACCTTGTCGGCCGGAACACCGGCAGCCTTGGCCTCGGCCACAACCTTGTCGCGGGCCTTGGCGGCAGCCTCGTCGAACGGTTTGGCCTCTTCCGGCGTCAGCTTGATCAGCTCCTTGCCGGCCATGGTGCCGAAGGCGTCAACGCCGTCGCTGGCGGCCTTGAGCTGGGTCTGGTTTGCCATGGTCGAGACCTCGCGGCCCACCTTAAGAACGGCCGCCTGCTGGTCTGCCGAGAGACCCTCGAAGCTGTCCTTGTTCATGACGATGAAGAAGGGGGAGATCGTGGTCTCCATACCCACCGTCAGGTAGTTCGCCACTTCACCCAGTTTGAAGGCTTTGGTGCCGGTGCCATCAATGAGCGCGCCGTCGATCACGCCGGTCTGCATCGAGTTGTAGATTTCAGACACGGCCATCGAAACCGGCGTGCCGCCCCAGGCCTCGACGATGAGGCCGGCATTGCGCGACGGCACGCGGATCTTCATGCCCTTGACGTCGGCCAGCGTGCGTACCGCCTTGTTGCGGGTGTAGAGAATATTGGTGGAGTTGGTCCACAGGCTGACCAGCTGCACGCGCTGATATTCGCTCTTCAAGAGGTCGATGTTTTTCCACACCGTGTCGGTGCCGGTCGCCTCATCCAGGACGCCCGGCAACTCGGTCAGCAGCGTGAGCGGAAAATTGGCGGCAGTGTAGCCCTGCAGGCCAACGGCAAGGTCGGCAACGCCATCCACGGCGCGGGAATACTGCTCGACCGGACCCGGCCCAAGCTCGCCGCCGCTGAACACATGCACGGTGATGTCACCGCCGGTCGCTTCCTTCACCTTCTCGGCAAAAGGCTGGAACGCACCCTTTTCATAAGGGTTGGTCGGCGGCATGAAGTTGGCGAGGGTCAGTTCCTTCGCGCCGGCAACTGTCGCAAAGGTGCTGGCGGCCGTAAGCGCGACAAGGCTGACACCGATAGCAAAAGAGGTCCGCCGGACCAGTCCGGAGATCTTCATCATTTCCTCCCAGGGTTATTGTTAGGCCGGGTGGCACCGACCCCTTGTTTTTCACGACTGCGGGGCGCGGGCACCGGGTCTTGCCCGGCCGGTTGCCGTCTGGGGTGCGCGGAATGCACACCTGCCATGCGGGTTCGTCTGTTGTGCTCAACTCTTGCCGGGAAACCGGAGCGCCAACCATTTCGAAGCAGGGTGCTTCGCATAAGTTTGCGCTATAGCGCCCCGGCAAACTTAATTCCGGGGGCATGGATCCTCAGGCAAAAACGCGGAAACCTGCGACTTCTTCTCAGGCGCCAAGCAGGTCGAGAAAAGCCTTCTGGGCCGCGGTAGGCATCCAGCTGCGCCGGGCGGTAATGCCAATGGGGCGGGAGGTATCGGCCATGGCAAAGGGCACTTCGACCACCAGGCCATGCCGCTTTTCCGCTTCCGCCTGCAGGCGGGAAATGAAACCCAGATGGTCGCTTGCCAGCAGCACCTGGCGCATCAGCATAAGCGATCCGGATTCCACGATGCTCTTCGGCCCGGCCTCCCCCAGCGGCTCGAACAGCCGGTCGAAGAAATTGCGCGCGGGAATGCCGCGTGGCCCCACCACCCACGGGCAGGCGGCCAGATCCTCCAGGCGGATCGGGCGTTTGTTGAGGATGGGGTGGTCCGGCCGGGCGATGATCACCAGGCTGTCGCTGAACAGTGCCTGCTGCACCACATCGCCGATGGGCGGCGGATCCCGCAGCGCGCCGATGAGGAAATCGATATCGCCGCGCCGGAGACCGGTCAGCAGATCGGCATAAGGCCCGTCCAGCACCCGGATGGCAAGATGCGGGCGCGTCTTGCGGAAGGCGGCGATGGCGGAGGGCAGCAGATAGGAGCGGGACAGCGGCATGGCGCCGATGGTGATGCGCCCCCCCTCGCGCCCGCCGGCTTCCGCCAGCTCCATATCCGCCTGCGCCAGTTCGGCAAAGGCAAGGCGCGCGGCATCGGCCAGCGCCTCGCCATAACGGTTGGCGATCATGCCATAGGCCGTGCGGTCCAAAAGCCGGCGCCCGGCTTCCTTCTCAAGCTCGCCCACCGCGCGGTGCACGGTGGGCTGGGCGATCCCCAGCTCCCGCGCGGCAAGGGTAAAATTCTCGGTATCACGCACCGCAATCAGGCCGCGCAGCTGCGCGGTCGTCGCCGTCAGGCGCAGGCGCGGGGCAAGGTCCTGCATCGCGCCGTCAAGCAGATGGAAGGCGCGTCTTACGCGGCCCGCCAGGATCTGGCCGGTGGCATTGACGAACAACCCCTGCGGCGAGCGGTGAAAGAGCGCAAAACCCAGCTTGCGCTCGATCTTGGCAATGGCCTGGGTGACCGCGGGCTGGGAGAGAAAACACAGCTCCGCCGCCCGGGTGATCGAGGCATGATCGACCACGGCCAGAAATACGCGCAGATGGCGCAGATTGAGTTCCATCCTGTCCGGGCGCCCTTCTCCCTGCCGCCGCCCGTCAGTGCGCCAGCGCGCGCTGACTGCCGAGTGCGGCCAGAATGCGGTCGCTGCGGTCGGCAAGGCTGTCCTCGCCGCCGGCAAGACCAAGCTCGCCGATTTGCGCCTGCCAGTCGGCAATGGCACTGCTGAGGCGGGGCGAGAGGCCAAGCGCCGAGACGGTTGTCGCCACTTCCCGCATCTCGGCCGCGCGGCGGCGGCCATGCACCATCATGCGCTCCAGATTGTAGGAGGAGCGTTTGGGCCAATCGATGCCTGGATCGCTTGCCATCAACGAGGCAAGGATCGCCTCCTCCACTCCGGCGGTGCGGGCGGCGAGGAAACATTCCGCCACCAGCGCCTCCAGCCCCTTGATCATCACCGAGCGCAACATCTTGATGGTGGAGGCATCGCCCACCTTCGGGCCGGCCACCGTCACCTGCATGCCAAGCCCTTCCATCGCCGCTGCCGCATCCTCCGCCGGGGCGCCAGCCAGCAAAATGGGCGTGCGGTGCTGGCGCGGATAAACCGGCGCCATGATGGCAACATCCACATAGCGCCCGCCTGCCGCTTCCACGGCGCGCGCGGCCTCATGCTTGGTGGTGGGCGCGCAGGAATTGCCGTCGAGCCACAGCGCGCCGGGCGCCAGCAGCGGCGCATAGCTGCGCGCGGCATCGGCTGCCCGGTCCGCCGTCACCAGACAGAACACCATCCCGGCGCCGGCAAGCGCCTTTTCAGCGGAAGTTGCCGGGGAGATGGCAAGCTTTTCCATCGCCTCGCGCAGGGCCGGTGCAGCCGCGGGCTGTTCCAGCTTCAGATCCCAGGCAGTGATGACGCCGGCAAGGCCATCGGCGCGCCAGCCGCTGGCAAAGGACTGCCCCGCCTCGCCAAATCCAATCAGGGCAATCCGCTGCATGGCTGCCAAGGCGGCGCTCTGTTCTTTCCCGGTCATCGTCTCCACCCTTTCGTCTTTTAAAGGCTCCCGGCCCAGGCACCCGGCCCGCTGCGGTTTCCTTTTTCATCTGACGGAAGAAGCTGCCAGAATCATAAAGCCACGCCTAGTTGCTATAGCCTGAACTTATAGCGTGGACCGTCCTTTCGAATTGTCCTTGCCGCTGCCCGGGAGCGACATGGGGACACCTTTCGGGAGGAATATTTCATGAGTGAAAAAAAGACGGCGCTGGTCATCAGCGCCCATGCGGCCGATTTCGTCTGGCGCTGCGGCGGCGCCATCGCGCTCCATGCCGAGCGCGGATATGACGTGACCGTCGTGTGCCTTTCCTTCGGCGAGCGCGGGGAATCCGCCAAGCTGTGGAAGCAGCCGGGCATGACGCTGGACAAGGTCAAGGCCGCCCGCCGGGCAGAGTCCGAAAAGGCCGCCGCGGCGCTTGGCGTCAGCGACCTTATCTGCATGGATCTGGGCGACTATCCGCTGCGCCTTGAGGATGAAGCCAAGTACCGCCTCGTGGATATCATCCGCAAGGTCCAGCCGGCCTTCATGCTCAGCCACTCGCAGTACGATCCCTATAATACAGACCACATGTATGCCACCCAGGTGGCGCTGGAATGCCGCATGATCGCGCAGGCCTGGGGCCACAATCCGGGCGAGAAGGTTCTCGGCGCCCCGCAGCTCTATCTTTTCGAGCCGCACCAGACAGAACAGATGGGCTGGAAGCCGGATACCTTCCTCGACATCACGCCGGTCTGGGACAAGAAGCGCGCCGCCATCGAGTGCATGGAAGGCCAGGAGCATCTCTGGGAGTTCTACACCCGCGTGGCGCAGAACCGGGCCAACCACTTCCAGCGCAATTCCGGCGGCCAGTCCGGCGGCCGGGCGTCCAAATATGCGGAAGGTTTCCAGTCCATCTTCCCGCGCACGGTCGACGAGCTTTGAGGCCACCCCTCCGGGGCAGCCTTACCGGGCACTGAAAATCTGAAGGTCCGGCGGGAAGGAGGGTTTCCGCCGGACCTTGAGGCTCCCCGGAGGGGGAGCCCGCAGGCGACTGCCCCGCCAAAGGGCATCTTGACCGGCCCCCGAAATGTGCCGGCACCCTCCTGGAGGAAACAAGTGACCAACGTGCCGACCAATCCGTCCTTCGACATCGCGCATCTGGCCCATGTCGAGATGTACACGGACAAGTTCGAGGAAAGCCTCGACTTCTTCACCAATGTCTACGGGCTGACGCTTTCGGGCCAGGATGAAAACTCGGCTTACCTGCGCGCCTTTGACGATTATGAATTCCACAGCCTGAAGCTCACCCGGCATTCAACCACCGGCGTCGGCCACATCGCCTATCGCTGCGCTTCGCCCGAGGCGCTGGAGCGGCGGATGAAGGCCATCGAGGCGTCCGGCTACAAGGTCATCGGCTGGGTCGAGGGCGATATGGGCCATGGCCGCGCCTTCCGCTTCGAGGACCCGTTCGGCCATGTTTTCGAGATTTACTGGGAAACCGTGCGTTACGAGGCACCGGCCCACGAGCGTGCAAAGCTCAAGAACATCGCGCAGCGTTATCACGGCCGCGGCGCCAGCCCGCGCCGGCTCGATCACCTGAACCTGCTGGCCGCCGATGTCTGCGAGTTCCGCCGCTTCATGGAAACCTGCCTTGGCAGCCGCGTTACGGAGATGATCCAGCTCGATAACGGCCGCACGGGCGGCTGCTGGTTCACCATCAACAACAAGACCTACGACCTCGCCTGCACCGAGGAACATGGCGGCGGCCATGCGCGCCTGCACCATGTCACCTACGCCACCGACACGCGTGAGGACATTCTGCGCGCCGCCGACATCTTCCTTGAAAACGGCGTGCATATCGAAACCGGGCCGCACAAGCACGCCATCCAGGGCACCTTCTTCCTCTATGTGTGGGAGCCCGCCGGCAACCGTGTGGAGCTGGCCAATTCCGGCGCCCGTCTCATCCTGGCGCCCGACTGGGAGCCGGTGGTGTGGACCGAGACCGAGCGCAAGCGCGGCCAGGCCTGGGGCCTCAAGACCATCGAGAGCTTCCACACCCATGGCACGCCGCCGGTCAAGAACCCCGGCCAGCACTAGGCCAGCTCGCACGTTACAGACCCTATCAGGAGCACGCGTGATGAACGTCGTCGTCCAGAATATTCCCCGCGCCGAAGCTTCCGTCCTTGCCGGCCTTGCCGCCGCAGGTGTCGCCACGGTGCATGAGGCTCAGGGCCGCAGCGGCCTGATGGGCCCCGCCATGCGCCCCATCCAGGCCGGCACCGGCATTGCCGGCTCCGCCGTCACCATCTCCGTCGCCCCTGGCGACAACTGGATGCTGCATGTCGCCATCGAGCAGATAAAGCCCGGTGACGTGCTGGTGGTCTCCCCCACCTCCCCCTGCTCGGACGGCTATTTCGGTGATCTGCTCGCCACCTCCGCGCAGGCGCGCGGCTGCGCCGGCCTTATCATCAATGCCGGCGTCCGCGACGTCAAAGTGCTGCGCGAGATGGGCTTTCCCGTCTGGTCCACCGCCGTCCACGCCCAGGGCACCGTCAAGGAAACGCTGGGCTCGGTGAATATACCCATCGTGTGCGCCGGCGCTGCCGTCAATGCCGGTGACGTGGTGGTGGCCGATGATGATGGCGTGTGCGTCATCCCGGTCGCCAAAGCGGCCGACGTGCTTGCCGCTGCCGAAAAGCGCACCGCGCTGGAAGAGGAAAAGCGCCTGAAGCTCGCTTCCGGCGTGCTGGGGCTCGACCTTTACAACATGCGCGAACGCCTTGCCGCCAAGGGCCTCAAATATGTCTGAGGCGCGGGTTTCAGGTTCGGCGGAGGACGGCATACCGTGCCTGTGGATGCGGGGCGGCACCTCCAAGGGTGCCTATTTCCTCGCTTCCGACCTTCCCGCTGATCCGGCCGAGCGCAACGCCCTGCTGTTGCGGGTGATGGGCTCCCCCGATCCGCGCCAGATCGACGGGATCGGCGGCGCGGATCCGCTGACCTCCAAGGTCGCCGTTATCTCGCTGTCGGCGAGTGAAGAAGCGGATATCGACTATCTCTTCCTGCAGGTCTTCGTTGACCAGCCGCTGGTCAGCGACGCGCAGGGCTGTGGCAACATCCTTGCCGGTGTCGGCCCCTTTGCCATCGAGCGCGGGCTGGTGCCGGTGGCCGGGGATGAAACGCCGGTGCGCATCCGCATGGTCAATAGCGGGGAGATCGCGGTTGCCCGCATTTCCACGCCGGGCGGACGCGTGAATTATAACGGCACCACCGCCATTGACGGGGTGCCGGGCAGCCACGCCGCCGTGCCGCTTATGTTCCAGAATGTCGAGGGCTCGATGTGCGGCGCCCTGCTGCCCACCGGTAATGCCGTCGACACGGTGGAAGGGTATGAGGTGACCCTCATCGACCACGGCATGCCCTGCGTCATCCTGCGTGCCAGCGATTTCGGCATCACCGGCGAGGAAAGCCGCGAGGAGCTGGATGGCAATACCGGGCTCAAGGCAAAGCTGGAGAAGGTGCGCCTTGCCTGCGGGCCGCTGATGAATCTCGGCGACGTCACGGAAAAATCGGTGCCGAAGATGACGCTGGTCTCCCCGGCCAAAGCCGGCGGCGCCATCTCCACGCGCAGCTTCATCCCTCACCGTTGCCATGCGTCCATCGGCGTCTTCGCCGCCGTCAGCGTGGCTTCCGCCTGCCTGCAAAAGCAGGG
This sequence comes from Radicibacter daui, assembly GCA_030657355.1. Lineage (GTDB taxonomy): Bacteria > Pseudomonadota > Alphaproteobacteria > Radicibacterales > Radicibacteraceae > Radicibacter > Radicibacter daui. The sequence goes on along the minus strand of CP131057.1, from coordinate 271,011 downwards.
GCCGGCCAGTGAGATTGCCGTGTTGCCCAAGGACGGACGCTTCAGCATCGAGCATCCGAGTGGAGCAACCGAAGTCTTCATGGATCTGGCACCGGATGGCAGCGTGAAGGCCGCCGGCATGATCCGCACCGCCCGCAAGCTGTTTGAAGGCCGTGTCTTTCCAGTCGGCAGCTGAGGCCGGCCAGGGTGCAATCCTCTGTTAAAAGCCCGGGCTCCCGAGCCCGGGCTTTTTGCCCACACGGATTTCGTTACGAAATAAAAACCATTATCGCCGCCCCGCCACCCGGTCGATCCGCTTTGCGAACAATCGTGCCGGGCGAAACTTCATCTGAAGCTTCAAGGGTCGGGCGATCAAAATCATCAGCCGATGCAATTAATTGCACCCCTCTTGCGCCTGCTCGCGTATGGGCAATACTGCGGAAGATTGTCGCAGTGCCAATTGCACTGTAGCGGGAACGAGGTTTGGGGGAGCCTGGGACGATGTCGGTTATCGAAAAGCTGGGGACTTTCGTTGAAAGCCGTGGCGTCCAGAAATTTATCATCTGGGTCATCGTGCTTAACGCCGCGGTGCTGGGGCTGGAGACCAGCCGCTATCTGTCGGAAAATTTCGGCGAACTGCTGACGATCCTCGACCACATCGCGCTCGTCATCTTCATCGGCGAGTTGCTCGCCAAAATTCTCTATCGGCGCCTGCGGTTTTTCACCGACGCCTGGAATGTGTTCGACTTCATCGTCGTCGGCATCGCGCTGGTGCCCTCCGCCGGCCCGCTCAGCGTGCTGCGAGCCCTGCGTGTCATCCGGCTTTTGCGCCTGCTCTCCGTCGTACCCACCATGCGCGTGGTCGTCGGCGGGCTCTTCCGCGCCCTGCCGGGCATGGCCTCCATCGCCTCGCTTATCCTGCTCATCTTCTATGTCGGTGCCGTGCTGACCACGAAACTCTATGGCGCGGATTTCCCCGACTGGTTCGGCACCATCGGCGCCTCCATGTACAGCCTCTTCCAGATCATGACGCTGGAGAGCTGGTCGATGGGTATCGTGCGCCCGGTCATGGAGGTGCATCCCAGCGCCTGGGTCTTCTTCGTTCCCTTCATCATGGTCACCACCTTTGCCGTGCTGAACCTTTTTGTCGGCACCGTCGTCAGCGCCATGCAGACCGAAGGCAATGCCGAGCAGGAGAAAAACGCCGAGAACGAGCGCCTTGCCATGCTGGCGGAGCTGAAGACGCTGAGTGGCGAACTTGCCCGCATGAACAACGAGATGGCCGAGATGCGGCGGGAACTCGCCCCCCAGCCGGAAGCCCGGACCGGCTGAAGGGATTGATGGCAACGGTGCTCAGACCGGGGCGCCGTACATCCCGCCGATATGACCGACCAGAAAGTCGGCCAAAGCCCGGACCGGCGCGTCCTGCCGCTCGGGCCGGGAAATAAGTGCCAGCTCGGTGCCCCGCTGCGGGGCAAAGGCGCCCGCCGCCAGCACCCGGTGGCCCGGCAGCACCGCATTGCCCGGCAAAAGGCTGAGGCCAAGGCCGCCGGCAACCGCTGCCTGCACGCCCATCAGCCCCTGGCTTGAATAGGCAACGTGCCAGCCATATCCCTCGGCCTCCATCACCCGGATGGCCCGGTCACGATAGATACAGCCGGGCGGAAACAGGGCGAGCGGCACCTCCCCGCCCGCTTCCGGAATGCCGCCTGCCCCGGCAGACTGCACCCAGACCAGCTCCTCCGGCCAATGGGCAATCGCCGTGCCGTCGCCGGCCTCGCGCTTCACCAGCGCAAGATCGATCTCCCCGCGCTCCAGCATCTGCCGCAGCGCGAGGCTCCAGCCGCTGATGGTGTTGAGGCGAATGTCCGGCGCGCTGCCGGCAAAGGCGGAGAGCAGGCCTACCAGCCGGTTGCCGGCAAAATCCTCCGGCACGCCAAGCCGCACCGTTACCGCCCGGGCCGGCCGGGCAAGGGCCCGGGCCGCTTCCGCGGAGATATCGAGCAGGCGACGTGCATAACCCAGCAGCAGCTCCCCCTCCTCCGTCGTGCGCACGCTGCCGGTCGTGCGGTCCCGCAGCAGCAACGCATGCCCCAGCTCCTCCTCCAGCTTCTTGATCTGCAGGCTGACGGTTGACTGGGTCAGGTGAATGCGCTCCGCCGCCCGGGTAAAGCCGCCGGCATCCACCACGGTGGTAAAGGTTCTGAGGAGCCCGAGATCGAGAGGTCCACTCATTGAATTTTCCAATCAGGAAGATTTTTTCATTTCATTTCTCAATGAGTCGATCTTCTGTCAAGCCTGCTGCCAGCAATCATCCCGATCACGAGGAACCGGACATGGCGCTCCACGGCCCAAAGCCGCAATGGCTCACCTTCGATTGTTACGGCACGCTCATCCAGTGGGATGAAGGGCTGCTGGCGGCGGTGGAAAAGATCCTTGCCGGCAAGAGCCGCAAGGTGGAGCCCGCAACCTTCATCAAGGTCTATGACCACCACGAACACGCACTGGAGCAGGTAAAGCCGCATCTCAGCTTCCGCGAGGTGTGCGAACGCGCCCTGCCGCTGGCGATGCAGGAACTGGGGCTGGAGAGCGCGCCGGAAGATGCCGACATTCTCACCGGCTCCATCGGCCGCATGCCGCCCTTCCCTGAAGTGGTGGAGACGCTCGGCAAGCTGAAGGCGGCCGGGTTCAAACTCTGCATCATCTCCAACACCGACGACGCCATCATCGCCGGTAACGTCGCGCAGATGGGTGGCCATATCGACCGGGTGGTGACCGCCCAGCAGGCTGAAGCCTACAAGCCGTCCTCGCAGATCTTCCGCCATGCGTGGAAGAGCCTCGGCGTCGAGCCGCAGGCGCTTGTCCATATCTGCGCCAGCCCGCATCTTGACCTTGCCGCCGCCCATGAACTCAAATTCCGCTGCGTGTGGGTGGACCGCGGCACCGGGCGCAAGCCGCTGGAGGGTTATACGCCGGATGCCACGATCCCCCTGCTCTCCGGGGTGATTACCGAATTCAAGCGGGCCGGCTGGCTTTAAGGAGTGAGAGGAAGAGATGGCGCACGAACTGACCCGAAACCCCGCCACCCCGGCCGTCCTGCGGCATGCCGATCTGGAGACGGAGGCCATCCGGCAGGCCCGTATCGATCTTGCCGCCAGCCTGCGCATGGCGGCCCTGCTGGGGCTGGAGGAAGGAATCTGCAACCACTTCTCCGCCGTGGTGCCGGGCCATCCAGACCTCTTCCTCGTCAACCAGCTGGGGCTTTCTTTCCATGAGGCGACCGCCTCCAGCCTGCTGATCTGCGATTTCGACGGCACCGTCGTGAGCGGTGAGGGAGAACCGGAGGCAACCGCCTTCTATATCCACGCCCGCCTGCACAAGAAGGCCCCGCGCATCATGGCCGCCTTCCACACCCATATGCCGAACGCCACCGCGCTCAGCATGCTGGAAGGCGAGCCGCTGGCCTGGGCCGGGCAGACCGCGCTCAAATTCTACGGCCGCACGGCTGTCGACGAGGATTATAACGGCCTCGCTCTCGATGCCGAGGAAGGCGACCGCATCGCCGCCGTGCTGGGCGACAAGGACATTCTCTTTCTCAAGAACCATGGCGTGATGGTCTGCGCCCCCACCATCGCCGAAGCGTGGGATGATCTTTATTATCTGGAACGCGCTGCTGAAGTGCAGCTCAAGGCCATGAGCACCGGACGGTCGCTGAAACCCATAACCGGCCAGATCGCCAGCCGCGCCGCCCGCCAGATGCGCGAGGGGGATGCCGCAAGCGCGGCCATGCATCTGGCCAGCATCAAACGCCGGCTGGACAAGCTGGCGCCGGACTATGCCAGCTAGGGGAACAGGCCGCCTTGCCGCGCCACTGGTGAAAGACAAGTTTAGACTTTCAGTTTTGTGAAACAGGCTTATCCTGCATCCCCGGTCTTTGGAATGGGGGCGCGTGCCATGCTGTCGAACGATCCCGTATGGTCGCTGGGCCTTGAGCGCCGCGCTCCTGCCGGGTCGCCAAAAGGGACCGCCGCTGACCTGCTGGTCATTGGCGCCGGTTTCATGGGTCTCAGCGCGGCCCTGCACGCCGCCCGCCGCAGCATGGCCGTTCAGGTGATCGACAGCCGCCCTTTGGGCGAGGCAGCGAGCGGCCTTAATGGCGGGCAGGTCATCCCCGGCCTCAAATACGACCCGGAATGGCTGCTTGCCCATTTTGGCGACAGGCGTGGCACGCCGGTGGTGGAGTTTGCCGCCCACACCGCCGATGCGGTGTTTGATCTTATTGGCGCGGAAAAGCTGGACGTGCCCCATAGCCGCACCGGCTGGATTCAGGCCTGCCACACCGAAAAGGCCCTTGCGGCGGCACAATCCCGGCACCGCCAATGGTCGAGCTATGGCGCGAATGTCGGGCTCCTCGATGCCGCCGGCATCCGGGACAAGATTGGCACCACCAATTATCTCGGCGGCTTCATCGACCGGCGGGCCGGCACCATCAACCCGCTGGCTTTCGTGCTGGAACTGGCGCGGGTTGCCGCAGAATCCGGAGCGGCAATCGCCGAAAACACCCGCTGCACCGCCCTCCGCCGCCGCAATCAGGGCTGGGAGGCCACTCTGGCCGGGGGCGGCACCCTCAAGGCCCGGCAGGTAATCCTGGCGACGAATGCCTATTCTGATGGGCTCATCCCCGGCCTTGCCCGGACGCTGGTCCCCCTGCACTCGTTCCAGATCGCAACCGCCCCGCTTCCGGATGACGTGCTCGCCACCATCCTGCCGGAAGGGCAGGCGGTTTCGGACTCCCGCCGCATTCTCATCTATTACCGCCGCGCAGCCGGTAACCGGCTGATCCTGGGCGGCCGCGGCCCCTTGCGCCTGCCCCGCGGCCCCGAGGACTGGGCCCATCTGGAACGCGCGCTGGTACGGCTGTTCCCGGCCCTTGCCGGCACTGGCATCGAAAAACGCTGGTTCGGCCGCGTGGCGGTTACCGCAGATCACCTGCCCCATGTGCATGAGCCCGAAACCGGTCTCGTCACCATTGCCGGCTGTCAGGGGCGCGGTGTCGGGCTGATGACCGCCGCCGGCCCGCGGCTGGTCGATTACCTGCTCTCCGGCGATCCGGATGCCCTACCGCTGCCGGCAATCCCCATCCGACCCATTCCTTTCCACGCCTTCCAGCGCATCGGGGTGGGCGCGATGATCGCCTGGTACCGGCTTCTCGATGCCATGGAACAGTAAAGGCGCTTGACGCCTCCATAAAAATGAAAATGATGTATCTGTTTTCATATTTGTGAGACCGGCATGAGCTTTACAGGCGGCCACGGAGGGGTTTCAGCATCGGGCGGGCGGTTCTTCCGCGCCGCAATGCTGCTGCCCGGCACCTTCGCTGCTTTCGTGCTGATCCTGTTTTCGCTGGCGCTGGTGCTGTTCCTGGCTTTCCGCAGCAATGACGGATCGTTGCTGGGTGGAGGGGCAACGCTGGCGAATTTCGCCGCCGTGGCGACGGACCCGCTTTACGTGATGGTCGCGCTGCGCTCGCTTGCCATAGCAGGGCTCGTCACGCTGGCAACCGTCGTCAGCGCCTGGCCGGTCGCCTATCTGCTGGCCTTCCATGCCGGCCGGCACCGTTCCTTGCTGCTGTTTCTGGTCACGCTGCCGTTCTGGACCAGTTACCTGCTGCGCGTCTTCGCGTGGAAGATCGTGCTGGCCTATAACGGCGTGCTCAATTCCGCGCTGGTGGGCACGGGCATCCTCAGCGAACCCTCGCTGGCCTTCCTCAACACGCCGGCTGCCGTTGTGCTGACGCTGGCGCATGCCTATGCGCCCTTCGCCATACTGCCGATCTTCGTTGCGCTCGACAGCATGCCCAAATCGCTGTTTGAGGCGGCCTCGGACCTTGGTGCCGGGGCTTTTGCTACCTTCCGGCGGGTGGTGCTGCCCTATTCGATGCCAGGTGTGCTCTCCGGCGCGCTGGTCGTCTTCGTGCCCACCGTCGGCGATTTCGTGACGCCCTCGCTGGTGGGCGGGCCACGCAGCGTCATGGTCGGCTCGCTCATCCAGGCCCAGTTCGGCAAGGCCAATGACTGGCCTTTCGGCGCAGCCCTCGCGGTTTCGGTGATGGCGCTCATCATCGCCCTCATCCTCATTGTCCGGCGGGTCGACCGCCGCTTTGGGAGCCGGCGATGACAACGCTCCTGAGGCGCTCGCCCGCAACCTCGCTGCTCTGGGCCTATGTGGCGGTTTATCTCGCCTTCCTCTACCTGCCCGTCGGCCTCATCCCGCTCTTTTCCTTCAACGACGCCATTCAGGCCGCCTTCCCGATCAAGGGGCTGACGCTGGACTGGTACCGGGCGGTCGCTGACAACGAAGCACTGAGAAGCGCGCTGGCGACCAGCCTTGAGGTTGGCCTTACCGCCGCGGCGCTCGCCACGCTTTGCGGCGTCACCATTGCCTATATGGATGTGTTCGGCCGCTCGCCTTTCGCCCGCCTGCTGGCAACCATCGCCAGCCTGCCGATCCTCATCCCCGGCATCATCATCGGCATCGCGCTGCTCATCCTCGTCAACCTTGCCGGCATCGGCCCCTCGCGCCCCGCCATCATTGCCGGCCATGTGCTGGCAGGACTACCGACGGCGGTCATGGTGATGCGCAGCCGCTTTATGAACATCCCCCGCTCCATACCGGAAGCCGCACAGGATCTCGGCGCCGGCGATTTGCTCGTCCTGTGGCGCGTTGTGCTGCCGCTTTCGGCGCCGGCCATCGGGTCGGCCTTCATGCTCGGATTCCTGACCAGCTTTGATGAATTCATCATCGCCTTCTTTCTGGCCGGGACCGAACCGACGCTGCCGCTCTTCATCTGGAGCCAGCTTCGTTTTCCCAAGTCGCTGCCCATGGTCATGGCACTCGCCTCCCTCATTCTGGCGGCCAGCATCGTGATCGCGGGGGCGGCGGAGATGCTGCGCCGTCGCGGCCAGAACCGATAACAAAAAAAGAAACACACAAAGCAACCGGACAAGGAGGCAGGACCATGAGGTTCACGACTGGAAACAAGGCAAACAAAGCCCTTGGCTGCGCCCTGATCGCAGCGCTCTCTTCCACCGCAGGCATCGCGCATGCCGACGGCAAACTCACCTATTTCACCTGGTCTGGGTACGAACTGCCGGAGTTCAGCCAGTCCTATCTGGCCGCGCATCCGGACTCCGTCGACATCTCGGTGTTCGGCGATGACGACGATGCCTTTACCAAGGTCAAGGCCGGCTTCCACCCCGATCTGGCCCACCCCTGCTACGACAAGATCGCCCGCTGGAACAAGGAAGGGCTGCTGCAGCCCATCGACACCAGCCGCATCAAGAACTGGGACAAGATTTTCCCGACCTTCCGCAACCTGCCGGACATCAAGGCCGGCGACGGCAAGGTATGGATGGTTCCGTGGGACTGGGGCAATACCTCCGTGCTCTACCGCACCGATCTGGTCAAGAATCCGGAGCAGAGCTGGAACCTGCTGTGGGACCAGCAATATGCCGGCCGCATGGCGACCATCGACGCCGTGCACGACACCCCGCTCGTCGCCGCCATCATGGCGGGCGTCAACCCCTTCGACATGAGCGACAGCGATCTGGAGAAGGTGGCCGCCAAGCTGCGCGAGCAGCGCCCGCTGATGTCCACCTACACCACCGACATGACGTCGGTGGAACAGTCGCTGGCCAGCGGCGAGCTTGTCGCCGCGATGACGTGGAACGCTTCGGCCGTCGCCCTCAAGAAGCAGGGTGTGCCGGTTGAGTTCATGAAGCCCAAGGAAGGCATGCTGACCTGGACCTGCGGTTACGTCATGCTCAAGGATGCCAAGAATGTCGACCTAGCCTATGACTTCATCAACAGCCGGCTTGAGGCTGATTCCGGCAAGCACCTGATCGAGGATTACGGCTATGGCAGCTCGACGAGCACCGCCTTTGCCGCCGTGCCCAAGGAAACGCTGGAAAGCCTCGAACTTCCCTCCAACCCGGACGAGATGCTGAAGACCACCATCTTCACCGGACCGATGAAACAGAACGACGAACTCGCCAAGATGTTTGAAAAGGTCAAGGCGGGCGGCTGAGGATAAGGCGGAGCGCGGGGTCACCCGCGCTCCCGCCAACTCAAAAAGGGCCGGATCAGAAGGGGAAGGACCCTTAATTTGGAAGAAGTTGAGACCAGGGTCGCGCGCGAGGGCAACGAGGCGGACGTCATTGTCGGCCGGCGCGTGCGCGCCCTCCGGCTTGAGCGTAACCTTTCGCTGATGGAACTGGCGGCGAAGACCGGCATATCCATCGGCGCCCTGAGCCAGATCGAACGCGGGCTTTCCTCGCTGCGCGTCAAGGTGATCTGGCCACTGGCCGCCGCGCTTTCCGTCGAGCCCGGTGCGCTGATCGGCGATGGCGGCGACACGGGCAACGATCTTTATTGTGTGCGCTCGCAGTCGCGCCGCCCGCTGCCGGTGCGCTCGGAAGGCATCGGTAAATGGCTGCTGTCCCCCCCGGCAGCGGCCCTCACCGGCATGCTGGTCACCGTCGAGCCGGGCGGCGGCACATCGGAAGCCTATGCCCATTCAGGCCATGAGTTCGGGTATGTGCTGACCGGCGATGTCGAGCTGGAGATCGATGGCGGCACCTATCAGCTCAAGCAGGGCGACAGCTTTGCCTTCAAGAGCACACTGATGCACGCCTTCACCAACCACGGCCGGACCCGGGCGGAAATCCTGTGGGTCAACACCAACAAGCCGCCGGAGGAAGTGGATGCTGGATAAGCTTCTGGAACTCCGCGATGTCGGCAAGGTATTTCCCGGCGGCATCGTCGGGCTCGATGCCATCAACCTCACCATCGGCCAGGGTGAGTTCCTGAGCCTGCTCGGCCCTTCCGGCTGTGGCAAGACCACCACCCTGCGTGTAATCGCCGGTTTCGAGGCCCCCACCAGCGGGGCGGTGGTGCTGGACGGGCGCGACATCACCGCGCTGCGCCCCCACCACCGGCCGGTCAATACCGTCTTCCAGGACTACGCGCTGTTTCCGCACATGAATGTGCGGGACAATGTCGAATTCGGCCTCGCCATCCGCAAGATGCCGGCAGCCGAGCGCCGCAAGAAGGTCATGAGCGCGCTCGAGATGGTGGGGCTGCCGGATAAGGCTGAAGCGCGGATCGCCGAACTTTCCGGCGGCCAGCGCCAGCGCATTGCGCTCGCCCGCGCCATCGTCTGCGAACCCCGCCTGCTGCTGCTCGACGAACCCCTGTCCGCTCTCGATGCGCATCTGCGCGAGCAGATGCAGCTTGAGTTGAAGCGCCTGCAGGGCGAACTGGGCACTACCTTCGTCATGGTGACGCACGACCAGACCGAGGCGATGTCGATTTCCGACCGCATCGTCGTCATGAATCGCGGCCATATCGAACAGGTGGCAAGCCCGGCCGAGCTTTATGACCGTCCGGCAAGCCGCTTCGTCGCCAGCTTCATCGGCACCATGAACCTGATGCCGGCAACGGTTACCTCAGTCGCTGAAGGGCAGGTTTTTCTCGATGCCGCCGGATGGTCGCTGGCGGTCCCGGCCCCGGAAGGTAGTGTCCCTGTGGCCGGTCAGCCGGTTACCATCGGCATCCGGCCGGAAGATCTTCTGCTGGCCGGCGGCAACGGGGAGCAGTTCCTCTCCGGCAAGGCGTCTGCCGTTGTCTTCCATGGCAAGTCGCTGCGCCTCAGGGTCGAGGCCGGACCGGCGGTTGCGCTCTTTGTCGACGTGCCCCGGCAGGGCGATCATGCTGCCGTCAAGGCCGGCACCCCCGTCTCGCTGGCCTTGCGGCCCGGCGCATCCTGCCCTCTTCTGGCTGCATGAAGCCGGTAGCAGTTTTTGAAACGGAGTCCCCCCGAATGAGCAACAACGAACTCTTCTATATCAATGGCGAGTGGGTGCCCCCCGTCTCCCCGGCGACGCTGGAGGTGATCAACCCGGCAACGGAAGAGGCCTATACCCGCATCTCCGTCGGCACCAAAGCCGATGTGGACAAGGCCGTTGCCGCCGCCAAGGCCGCCTTTGCGAGTTTTTCAAAAACCAGCCACGCAGACCGGCTGACGCTGCTGAAAAAGATCCTCGAAGTCTATAACGAGCGCTTCGAGGATATCGCCGCCGCCGTCTCGGACGAGATGGGCGCCCCGCTGGCCTTCGCCCGCGACGCCCAGGCCTGGGCCGGCCGCGCGCATATGGAAGCCACGATCAAGGCGCTGGAAGACTACTCCTTCAGCGAGAAACGCGGCACCACCACCGTGGTCAAGGAGCCGATCGGCGTCTGCGCACTGATTACGCCGTGGAACTGGCCGCTCAACCAGATCGTCTGCAAGGTCGCACCGGCCATCGCTGCCGGCTGCACCGTGGTGCTGAAACCGTCGGAAATCGCCCCTATCAGCGGGATCGTTTTTGCCGAAGTGATGCATGCCGCGGGCGTGCCCAAGGGTGTCTTCAACCTCGTCAATGGCACCGGCCCGGATGTCGGTCAGGTCATGGCCGGCCACCCCGATGTCGACATGGTTTCCTTCACCGGATCGACCCGGGCCGGCATCATCGTCGCCAAGACCGCGGCCGATACGGTGAAGCGCGTGGCGCAGGAACTGGGCGGCAAATCCGCCAACATCATCTTGCCGGATGCTGATCTTGAAACGGCAGTGACCAAGGGCATTCAGGGCTGCTTCGGCAATACCGGCCAGTCCTGCGACGCGCCCACGCGTATGCTGGTGCCGGCGGAAAGCCATGGCGAGGCCCTGAAGATCGCCAAGGTGGCGGCCGAGGCCTTCCGCACCGGCGACCCCAAGGCCGACGATACCGACCTCGGCCCGGTTGTCAGCCAGGTGCAGTTCGACAAGATCCAGCGCCTGATCCAGTCCGGCATTGATGAGGGCGCCACGCTGGTAACCGGCGGCCCCGGCCGGCCGGAACATCTCAACCGCGGTTATTATATCCGCCCCACCGTCTTCGGCGGCGTGAGCCCGGACATGACCATCGCGCGTGAGGAGATCTTCGGCCCGGTCCTCTCCATCATGCCCTACAAGGATGAGGCAGAGGCGATCCGCATCGCCAATGACACGGTCTATGGCCTTGCCGCCTATGTGCAGTCAGGCGATATCGCCCATGCCCGCGCGGTTGCCGCCGAGATGCGTGCCGGCTCGGTCTATCTCAACTATCCGGACTGGGACGTCTTCTCCTCCTTCGGCGGTTACAAGCAGTCCGGCAATGGCCGTGAATATGCCGATTTCGGCATCCATGATTTCCTCGAGATCAAGAGCATCATCGGTTACGGCGACTGACCGGAAGACGGAAAAAGCCGGCGGCGGTTTGTCCGCCGCCGGCTTTCCCTTCCTGAACTGGCCAGGGGCATCTTAATTCAGTTTCGGATGGTTTTATTGAAACAGTCCAGATATGGACTATATTGATCAGGGTAAGCCCCCGTTCAAAGGCGCTGCCCCATGGCCGTTACCGCATCCCCCGCCCCTTCTGCTGACCGCCGCAGTCTCTCCGGCCCGGCGCTGCGCAGTTTCTTCCGCATTGCCGAGCTGTGGCGGCTGACGGTGGAGGAGCAGATGGTGCTGCTGGGCATTACCGCGCGCTCCACCTTCTTCAAGTGGAAGAAAGGCGAAGCGGCAAGCCTTCCCAAGGATACGCTGGAGCGCATCTCCTACCTGCTCGGCATCTACAAGGCGCTGCAGATCCTGCTGCCGGAAGAAAAGGCGGCGGATGACTGGGTGCACAAACCCAACACAGCCCCGCTTTTCGGCGGTCGCCCGGCACTGGAGCGCATGCTTTCGGGTCAGGTGGCCGACCTCTTCGTGGTCCGCCAGTATCTGGACGCCGAGCGCGGCGGCTGGGCGTGACCCCGCCGCTCTCGCACATCGTCTGGCGCCCGGCCTGGCGCATCATCCCCAGCCGTTTTCCGCCCATCGACCTGTTCGAACGAATTGCGGCGCCGGAGGATTTGGAAGCAGTCATCGCGCTGGAAAGCCTCACCAACCCGCGCCTTCGTGATGAGGTCGGCACCATCAGCCTTGTGCCGCCCGAAGACCGGGTGAGCGGTCCCGGCACCAGCATCATCATGGCGGCCTTTACCCATCCGAACCCGTCCGGCAGCCGGTTTTCCGATGGCAGTTATGGCGTGTTCTACGCCGCCGGCGATCTGGATACGGCGATTGCCGAAACCCGCTTTCACCGTGAGGCTTTCCTCAGGGCCACACAGCAGCCCCGCCTCGAGATCGACATGCGTGTTTACCTCGCCGATCTGGAAGGCGAGTTGCACGATATCCGCGGCCACCGGCCGGACTATGCCGCCTGCCACGATCCGCAGGATTATGCCGCCGGGCAGCAGCTCGCCCGAAGGCTGCGCCGGGATGGCTCCAACGGCATTGCCTATCATAGCGTGCGGCGGCCGGGCGGCGACTGCGTCGCCGTCTTCCGCCCTCCCCTGCTCTCGGGCGCCCGGCAGGAACGCCACCTCTGTTACGTCTGGGACGGGCAGCGCATCGGGGCGGTTTATGAAAAGCGGGAAGTTTGACGGAAGAAAGCGACCTTAACGCCGCCGCCTACAGCTTCGTGAGTATTGCCCTATGTCCGGACTGCCCTACATCGAACGACAGTGGGGCTCACGCGCACCTATGCCAAAGCATCATATACCATAATGCCATAGGGTCCTGCCTTCGGTGCGCCGCTATGCTCCCGACCGTTCCCCTGCGATTTTGACATCGGCAGGGGCTTTGTGGCGACGCGCCAATGCACCTCGTTCGGGGCTCTTACCGATGAACAATCTCACCATCAGAACAAAGATAACCGGCGCCTTCGGCGTGTTGCTGATCCTCATGGCGGCAATGGGTGGCTTTGCCATTTTCCAGCTGAGCCAGGTCAACCAGACCTCGACCGAGATGGCGGTCAACTGGATGCCGAGCATCGATGCCATCGGCCGCATCAACAGCGCCGCCTCGGACCAGCGCATCGCCGAAGAAATGCATGTCCTGCAGACGACCGAAGAAGGCATGGCCCGGCAGGAAAAGAACATGGAGGCGACGGCCGCAGACATCGTCGCCTTGCGTGCCAAATATGAAGCCCTGATAAGCTCGGACGAGGAGCGGGCGATCTATAACAAGTTTTCATCGCTCTGGAGCCAGTACCAGGACATCCGCAAGCAGGTGATGGAGCTGTCGCGCAAGAACCAGAATGAAGAGGCGCGCAACCTGCTGGATGGCAAATCGCGGGAAGTCTACGATCAGGCCGGCGATACGCTGCAGCAACTGGTGGATCTCAATACCAAGGGCGGCCAGGACGCCAGCAACGAGGGCGATGCGCTGTACGCCTTCTCGCGCAACCTCATCGTTGCCGTCATCGTAATCACGCTTGGTGCCGTGCTCGCCGTCGCCTGGCTGCTGGTGCGCAGCGTTTCCGTTCCCATCACCGCCATGACGGGCGCCATGACCCGCCTCGGCCAGGGCGACAAGACGATTGAGGTTGTCGGCACCGGGCGCGGGGATGAGATCGGCGGCATGGCCAAGGCCCTGCAGGTCTTCAAGGATACGGCCATCGAGGCGGAGCGCCTTGCCACCCAGCAGGCCGCCGAGCAGGAAGCCCGCGCCCGCCGCGCCAAGGTCATCGACGAGTTGACCAGCACCTTCGACCGCGAGGCCTCGGCAGTCGTAAAGACCGTGGCCGCAGCCGCGACCGAAATGCAGTCAACCGCCACCAGCATGTCCTCCACCGCAGAAGAAACCGCGCGCCAGGCCGGTGCAGTGGCCAGCGCTTCCGAGCAGGCCTCCGCCAATGTGCAGACGGTTGCCAGCGCGGCCGAGGAGCTCGCCTCTTCCGTCAGCGAAATCACCCGCCAGGTGACGGAATCCAGCCGTATCACCGGTGACGCCGTCAATCAGGCGGAGCGCTCCGGCCAGTTGGTCAAGGTGCTCGCCGATGCCGCACAGCGCATTGGCGCCGTTGTCAGCCTGATCACCGAAATCGCCGGCCAGACCAATCTGCTCGCTCTCAATGCCACCATCGAGGCCGCGCGCGCCGGCGAAGCCGGCAAGGGCTTTGCCGTCGTGGCGAGCGAAGTAAAAAACCTCGCCACCCAGACCGCCAGGGCCACCGAAGAAATCGCCGCCCAGATCGGCAGCATCCAGCAGGCAACCGGCGAGACGGTGGGGTCCATCGAGCAGATTGCGGGCGTGATCGGCCGCATCGACGAGATTACCTCCACCATCGCGGCGGCGGTCGAGGAACAAGGGGCCGCAACCCAGGAGATCTCCCGCAATGTCCAGCAGGCCGCAGCCGGCACGCAGGAAGTCTCGTCCAACATCGTGCAGGTGAACGAGGCCTCGCAGCAGACCGGCGCTGCCGCTACCCAGATGCAGGGGGCCTCGGCAGAGCTGGCCAAACAGGCCGAAATCATGAAGACGCAGGTCGAGCGCTTCATTGCCGGCATCAAGGCCGCCTGACACAGGAAACCAGTGACCGGCGCGACAGCCTCCCCACCGGTCACTGGTCTACTGTCTCAATGTGACGACACGTAAACCGCGCCCTCGAATGGCGGGGGAAGCGCGAAACTCTCTCGCATGCGGCGCGTTTCCGCGGCCGGCGTCAGTCCGAAAAGCCGTTTGAACTCCCGGCTGAACTGGGACGGGCTGCTATAGCCCACCGCAAGGCTCGCCGCTTCCGCCGTCAGGTCCTGCCGCACCATCAGCAGCCGGGCCTGATGCAGGCGGGTAGACTTCAGATACTGCATCGGCGAGACGCCAGTGACGGTTTTGAAATGGCTGTGGAAACTCGGCACGCTCATGCCCGCCTCCCCGGCCAGTCCGCCCACGTCGAGGGCCTCCGCATAGCGGGCATGGATGAGTCGCAGCGCCCGGCTAATCCGGCCAAACTGCCCGCGCATCGCCAGCGCTTCCCGCATCGCCGCACCCTGCGGCCCCGTCAGCACCCGGAAATAGAGTTCCCGCAATAACGCCGGGCCGAGCACGACCGCTTCCAGCGGGTGGGAGAGTGCTTCGACGAGACGCAGCACGCTTGCCTGCATCACCTCATCCATCGGCGTCGACATCATGCTTTGCGGCGCCGCTACCGGCATCGGCGCGCCCGCCGCATCGATCTCGGCAGCAAGCCCGGCGGCCAGAACAAAATCGAGATGCAGATAGAGCGCCAGCAAAGGCTCGTCGGGTGTTGCATCGGTTTCCATGCTGAAGGGTACCGGCACCGAGACCGCCAGATAATGCTGCGCGTCATAGAGATAAAGCGCGCCGCCGAAATAACCCCGCTTGCGCCCCTGGCAGACGATCACGATGCCGGGATCATAGAGAACCGGGGTGCGCGACAGCGCCCGGTCGGAGCGCAGGATGCGCACGCTTGCCAGTGCCGTCAGGTTATAGCCCTCGTCCGGCGCCAGCCTGCGGAGCGCTGACAGCAGGCGCTCCCGATCGCCGGAAGGCGGGACAACAGTGTTCATAGTTTTAGGCAATAAAATCAGCCAAACTCGGCTTATCCGGAGTTCATGACGATATCATTGTGCACCTCATGAACCGCATCCGGGAGACAGATTCATGAGTTCCAGCAAAATTCTTCTCATCACCGGCGTCAGCAGCGGCTTCGGTCGTGCGTTGGCAGAGGAGGCTCTGGCCGATGGCCACAGGGTTGTCGGCACGGTCAGGAGCGCCGACGCAAAAGCAACGTTCGAGGCCTTGTCGTCCACCGGCGCTGCTATCGCCCGCCTTCTGGACGTAACCGATTTTGACGCCATCGACGGCGTGGTGGCGGAGGTCGAACAGACGGTCGGGCCCGTCGACGTGCTGGTAAACAATGCCGGTTATGGCCATGAGGGCATTCTGGAGGAATCCCCGCTCTCGGAGATGCGCCGGCAGTTTGACGTCAATGTCTTCGGCGCGGTCGCCATGATCAAGGCGGTGCTGCCCTTCATGCGGGCGCGCCGGCGCGGCCATATCCTCAACATCACCTCGATGGGCGGGTATATCACCATGCCCGGCATCTCCTATTATTGCGGCAGCAAGTTCGCGCTGGAGGGCATTTCCGAAGCGCTCGGCAAGGAAGTGGCGCCCTTTGGCATCGCCGTTACCGCCGTGGCCCCCGGCTCCTTCCGCACCGACTGGGCCGGCCGCTCCATGGTCCGCTCCGCCCGTTCGATCGGCGACTATGACGCCCTCTTCGACCCCATCCGCCAGGCCCGGGAGAAAAAAAGCGGCAAACAGCTCGGCGATCCCCGCAAGGCCGCCCGCGCGATGCTCACCGCCATCGCGGCAGACAAACCGCCCGCACACCTGCTGCTTGGCAGCGATGCGCTCGGCCTGGTGAAGTCAGAGCTCACGGCACTGGTGCAGGAGATCGGCGCCTGGGAGGCAGTCACCCTCTCGACCGACGGCTGAAACAAAACCGGCGCGGAAATCTCCGCGCCGGTTTTTATCTGGCCCTCACAGGAAGGGATCAGAAATTCCAGTCATCATCCTCGGTCGCCACGGCCTTGCCGATGACGTAGGAGGAGCCCGAGCCGGAGAAGAAGTCGTGGTTCTCGCTGTCCGGCGACAGGGCGGCGAGGATCGCCGGGTTCACTTCGCAGGCCTGCGGCGGGAAGAGCGCTTCATAACCCAGGTTCTGCAGCGCCTTGTTGGCGTTGTAGTGGAGGAAGTTCTTCACGTCTTCGGTCAGGCCAATGCCGTCATAAAGCTCGGCGGTGTATTTGGCTTCCACCTCATAGAGATCGAACAGCAGCGCGAAGGCAAAGTCCTTCAGCTTGGCGCGCTCGCTCTCCGGCAGCACCTCAAGGCCGCGCTGGAACTTGTAGCCGATGTAATAACCATGCACGGCCTCGTCGCGGATGATGAGGCGGATAAGGTCGGCGGTGTTGGTGAGCTTGGCGCGGCTCGACCAGTACATCGGCAGATAGAAGCCGGAATAGAACAGGAAGCTCTCCAGAAACACGCTGGCGATCTTGCGCTTCAGCGGGTCGGCGCCGGCATTGTACTCATGCAGGATGAGACGGGCCTTGGCCTGGAGATGCTGGTTTTCTTCCGACCAGCGGAATGCGGCATCCACTTCCGGCGTCGAGCACAGCGTCGAGAAGATGGAGGAATAGGAGCGGGCATGCACCGCTTCCATGAAGGCGACGTTGGAAAGCACAGCTTCTTCATGCGGGGTACGGGCATCGCCCATCAGCGCCGGCGCACCCACCGTGTTCTGGATGGTGTCGAGCAGCGTCAGGCCGGTGAAGACGCGGATGGTGAGCTCACGCTCGGCCGGCGTCAGCGTTGCCCAGCTCTGCACGTCATTCGACAACGGCACCTTTTCCGGCAGCCAGAAATTGACCGTCAGGCGGTTCCAGACCTCGAGGTCCTTTTCATCCTGCAGGCGGTTCCAGTTGATGGCGCGCAGCGGCGTCTTGAGGGTCATGTGGTTCATCTCAAAAGCCTCACAGCGTGCAGGAAACGCAGCCCTGGACCTCGGTGCCCTCAAGGGCGGTCTGGCGCAGGCGGATGTAATAGATGGTCTTGATGCCCTTCTTCCAGGCGTAGATCTGCGCGCGGTTGATGTCGCGCGTCGTGGCCTCGGCCGGGAAGAACAGGGTCAGCGACAGGCCCTGGTCGACATGCTCGGTGGCTGCCGCATAGGTGTCGATGATGGCCTCGGGGCCGATCTCGTAGGCGTCGCGGTAATATTCGAGATTGTCGTTGGTCATGAAGGCGGCCGGATAATAGACGCGGCCGATCTTGCCTTCCTTGCGGATCTCGATCTTGGAGACGATCGGATGGATCGAGGAGGTGGAGTTGTTGATGTAGCTGATCGAGCCGGTGGGCGGCACCGCCTGGAGATTGCGGTTATAAAGCCCGTGCTTCATCACCTGGTCGCGCAGGTCGGCCCAGTCCTCGCGGGTCGGCAGCTCGATGGCGGAGAACAGCGCCTTGACGCGCGGATTTTCCGGCAGCCAGTCGCGGCTCACATATTTCTCGAAATAGCTGCCGTCAGCGTACTTCGAGGCGGCAAAGCCCTTGAAGGTCTGCCCGCGTTCCTTGGCCAGCAGGTTGGAAGCGCGGATGGCATGATAGGTAACGGCGGCGAAATAGACGGAGGTGAATTCGACACCTTCCGGGCTGCCGTAATGGATGCGCTCGCGGGCGAGATAACCATGCAGGTTCATCTGGCCAAGGCCGACGGCATGCGCCTCGTCATTGCCTCGGCGGATGGAGGGCACGGCATCAATCGCGCTGGCTTCGGAAACGGCGGTCAGCGCACGCACCGAAGTTTCGATGGTGGCGCCGAAATTCGGGCCGTCCATGGTGGCCGCGATGTTGAGCGAGCCGAGATTGCACGAGATATCGGTGCCGAGATGCTTGTAGCTCAGGTCCTCATTGAAGGTTGAGGCTTCGGCGACCTGCAGGATCTCGGAGCAGAGATTGGACATGGTGATGCGCCCCTCGACCGGGTTGGCGCGGTTCACCGTGTCTTCGAACATGATGTAGGGGTAGCCGGATTCAAACTGGATTTCGGCCAGCGTCTGGAAGAAGGCGCGGGCGTTGATCTTCTTCTTGCGGATGCGCTTGTCATCCACCATCTCGGCATATTTCTCGGTAACGGAAATCTCCGAGAACGGAATGCCGTAGACGCGCTCCACATCATGCGGCGAGAAGAGGTACATCTCCTCGTTACGCTTGGCGAGCTCGAAGGTTATGTCGGGAATGACGACACCGAGGCTCAGCGTCTTGATGCGGATCTTCTCATCCGCATTCTCGCGCTTGGTGTCGAGGAAACGCAGGATGTCCGGGTGGTGGGCGTTCAGATAAACCGCACCGGCGCCCTGGCGCGAACCCAGCTGGTTGGCATAGCTGAAGCTGTCTTCCAGCAGTTTCATCACCGGGATGACACCGGAGGACTGGTTTTCGATGCCCTTGATGGGGGCGCCGGCCTCGCGGATGTTGGTGAGCATCAGCGCCACGCCGCCGCCGCGCTTGCTCAGCTGCAGCGCCGAATTGATCGAGCGGCCGATGGACTCCATGTTGTCTTCCACGCGCAGGAGGAAGCAGGAGATCAGCTCGCCGCGGCTCTTCTTGCCGGCATTGAGGAAGGTGGGCGTTGCCGGCTGGAAGCGGCCGGAGAGAATTTCGTCCATGAGGCGCATGGCGAAATCCTTGTCGCCGCGCGCCAGCGTCAGCGCCACCATCACCACGCGGTCTTCATAACGCTCAAGGAAGCGCTGACCGTCACGCGTCTTCAGCGTGTAGGAGGTGTAGTACTTGAAGGCACCGAGGAAGGTCGGGAAGCGGAACTTGCGCGCGAAGGCGGCGTCCCAGATGCGGTGGATGAACTCGCGGTCATACTGCTCCAGCACCTCGGGCTCGTAATAGCCCTCTTCAAGCAGGTAGCGCAGCTTCTCGTCGAGGCTGTGGAAGAACACCGTGTTCTGGTTGACGTGCTGCAGGAAGTACTGCCGCGCCGCCATGCGGTCCGCCTCGAAACGGATGCGCCCGGCATCGTCATAGAGGTTCAGCATGGCATTGAGCGCGTGATAGTCGAGTGTGGACTTCACGCTGGCGTCAGTTGCTCCATCTGCGTGCATGTCGAGCATTCGGTCCCCCAGAATTTTGCAAGCCCCGCGCGCACGCGGTCGATATCGGTTTCGGTTCCGGCCAGCTCAAAACGATAGAGAACCGGCACATTACATTTGGTGGCGACCAACCCGCCTGCACAGGCGTAGAGGCTGCCGAAATTCCGGTTTCCACTCGCAATCACGCCGCGCAGAAGCCCGCGCCGTTCGGGATCGTTAAGGAAACGGATAACCTGCTTGGCCACGGCCCCGCGGCCAAGGCCATCTGCATAACTCGGGGTCACCAGCACGAAGGGACCCTCCGGGACGGGCATTTCCGCCTCCGGAGAAATCGGGATCCTTTGCGCCGGCAACCCCAGCTTTTCAATGAAGCGTGCCGTGTTACCCGAGGCCGACGAATAATAGATCAGCCGGCCCATGGCATTCAGCTGGCCAGCTGGCCGATCATATCGGGGCGGAAGCCGGCCCAGTGGGCCTCGCCCGCAACCACCACCGGCGCCTGCCGGTATCCCATCGCCATAACGGCGGCCATCGCATTGGCATCTTCGGTGAGGTCGACAACCTCATAGGGAAGACCACGCGCATCAAGCGCGCGGGTGGTTGCCGTGCACTGGACACAGGAGGGTTTGGAATAAACGGTGATGGTCATTCTTGTTGCCCCGCTCTTTAGGCGGCCGGATCGCGGACTGGCACCTTATCAGGGCACCCTTTTCCGCCGCCGGCGCGAAGTTCATTCTCGCGTCCCGATTATCCTCACCGGCCCCGACCGGGCACCTGGCTCCCCGCCAGTTGCGCCCCGTCTTTCCCCGGACCGGTCCGGACAATCTGAACACCATCAGTAGGCCTCAGATGACCTGCCCTGTCAACATCTAGTGGCTGGCACAAATCATAGGCGCGCGGAGGAGAACCGGCCCGAAGGCCGCAGAAAACTGCGGAGGACGAGGATTTTTCCGCCGGAGACCAGGCAAAATGTCCGTGGTGTGTTCCGCACAACATGCGCTTTCACACCACAAATCTTGACACCCGCCCCAACCCATAGGCTGATCGGCCTTCATGAGCACAAGCGCAGAAATCCCCGTTTCCGGCCAAGCCGGCGCCCTTGCGGCAAGCCGTCGTCTGGTCCGCGCCCTTGCCGGCATGGGACGGCGGCGATTCCTTGCCGTCCTTGGCCTCACCACCCTGGGCGGCCTTGTGGAAGGTGCCGGCGTTCTGGCGCTGGTACCGGTGCTGAAGCTGCTCGGCGTCGGCTCCACACCTGCCGCCGGGCAAACCGGTACACCAGAACTTGTGTTTGCCCTCGGCGGCTACGTGCTGCTGGCCATCTTTGCCGCGCTGGTGGTGCAAGGCCGTACGGTCAGCAGCCAGTCGCTGCAACTTGACTTTCTCGACCGGCTGCGCGCAGACCTGCACCGCGCCATCCTTGCCATGGAATGGCGGGCCTTTCGCCGCCTGCGCGCCGCCGAGCTGCAACAGACGGTCATGGGAGAGGTTGCCCGCATCGGCCTTGCCGTCACCATGCTGTTCCAGCTGGCCGCCGCCCTGATCACCCTGCCCTTTGTACTGGCCGCCACGCTGTGGCTTTCCTGGCCGCTGACCCTCGCCGCCCTCGGCGTCAGCGCCATCGTCATGATGCTCACCCGCCATCTGGGAGCGCGCGGCTACCGCCTTGGCCGGGAACTGGGCGCCGCCAACCGCGCGACGATGGCCGACCTTGCCGACGATCTGGCCGGCCTGCGCGGCATCAAGGCCTTCGGCGCCGAGGAGAGCCGTGCCGCCATCATTGCCGGCCGCTTCCGCGATGTCCGGCACAATATGCTGGGCTACCAGCGCACACGGGCCCGGGAGCAGGCGCTATTGCAGATGGCGGCGGCTGTTGCCGCCGCCGCCGTGCTCGGCCTTGCGGTAACCGTGCTCAGGCTGCCGATGGCCGAGGCCCTGGTGCTGGTAGTCGCCTATGCAAGGCTGCTGCAAACTGCGCTCAAGGCCCTTGTCGCCTGGCGCCAGTTGACCGGCGCCGTGGCAGCCCTTTCCTCCTATGAGGAGACCCTCTCCCTCTGCCGCAGCGGCGCGGAGCAGCACGCCGGCCCCGGCGCAACCCCTCTCCCCCTCAGCCGGGCCATCACCCTTTCAGGGGTAGCGGTGCGCCATGACGGGGACGAAGCCCCCGCCGCACTGGAGGCGCTCGATGCCGTGTTGCCGGCCGGCCGCACAACCGCCCTCATCGGTCCGTCGGGGGCCGGCAAATCCACCCTGGCCGATCTGATCTCCGGCCTGCTCAGCCCCGATGCCGGCCGCGTACTGATTGACGATACCGAGCTTTCGGCGGAGTTGCGGCACTCCTGGCGCCGTCAGGTTGCCGTGGTGCCGCAGGACCCCTTCGTCTTTCACGACACCGTTGCCGCCAATCTGCGCCTCGCCCGGCCGGAGGCCGACGATGCCGCTCTCTGGCGCACGCTGGAAGCGGCGGCCCTGGCCGGCGTGGTGCGCGCCCTGCCGCAAGGGCTGGAGACGGTTATCGGCGATCGTGGCGTGCGCCTTTCCGGCGGCGAACGGCAGCGGCTGGTGCTGGCCCGGGCCCTGCTGCGGGAGCCGGCATTGCTGGTGCTGGACGAGGCCACCGCCTCGCTGGATGGCGAGACGGAAGCGCTGGTTGCCGCCACCCTCGCCGGTCTTGCCGGGCGTACCACCGTGCTTGTCATCGCCCACCGGCCGAGCACGGTGCGGCATGCCGACCATGTGCTGGTCCTGGAGGCAGGCAGCCTGATCGCCGCCGGCACCTGGCAGGAGGTCGCCCGCGCCGTGCCGCAGCGGCTTGGCGCTCTCGGCATGGCAGAAAGTTAAGGAGCGTCCCGCATGTCCCCCCGCCCGGCGCCCGGAATTGCCCCCGAAATCGCCATTGCCCTGCTCGCCGCCGGCCGCTCCACCCGCGCCGGCCCGCATAACAAGCTGCTGGCCGAGTTCGGTGGCCAGCCTCTGGTGCGCCGGGCTGCCGTACAGGCGCTGGCGGCGGCAACCGGGCCGGTGCTGGTGGTGACCGGTTATCAGGCAGAGGAAATTCGCGCGGCACTCGCCGGGCTGGACGTAACGCTGGTGTTTAACCCGGATTATGCGGGGGGCATGGCAAGTTCCATCGCCGCCGCCGCGCGGGCTGTCCCCGCCACAGCCACCGGGCTGATGATCCATCTGGCGGATATGCCGCTTGTGACTGCCGGCCACATCGCAGCGCTGGCGGATGCCTTCGCGGCTGCCGGCGGCGAGGCCATCGTGCGGGCAACAGCAAAGGGCGTTCGCGGCAATCCGGTGATGTTTCCGCGCGCCCTGTTTGCCGGCCTGCAAAGGCTTGAGGGCGACAGCGGTGCCCGCAGCCTCATAGAGGCCGCAGGGCTACCCGTCCTGCCGGTCGAGATCGGCGAGGCCGGGGCGCTGGATGTCGATACGGTAGAGGCGATTATCGCCGCCGGTGGGCAGCTTCCCGGCGGGGCCTGAGCCCCACCGGGAAATAACGCCCAGCGCAGGCCGTCAGCGCATTTGCAGAATGATGGGCTGCGGGCTGGCCGGATGGGTGTGCTCGCGCAGCGCCTTGACGTCATCCACCGTCACCGCCGGGCCGTTATTGCCCCAGGACGAGCGCACAAAGCTCAGCACATCGGCGATCTGCTGGTCCGAGAGCTTGTCGCGGAAGGACGGCATGCGGTAGGCGTCCGGAATGCCGGAGGCAACCACACGGCCCGAGCCGTTGAGCACCACATTGATGGCGGACTCATCATAGCTGGAGAGCATGGAGGTGGTGCCGGCGAGCGGCGGTATCCACTCATCCCGGCCCTTGCCGTCCCGCCCGTGGCAGAAACTGCAATTGGCCATGAAGCTCTGCTCGCCCGGGCGGACCATGGCAACGCTGACCTCATGATATTCCCACGGCGTGCCGTCGCCGTCATTGCCGGGCAGGGATTTGAGGTAATGCGCGATAGCCTTCAGATCATTGTCGCTCATGTACTGGGTGGAGTTGTTGAAGGCATCGACCATCGAGCCGAACACCACGCCATGCTGGTTACGGCCGGTCTTGAGGAAAGTTGCGATATCCTCCTCGCTCCAGCGCCCGAGGCCGCGATTATGGTCGCCGCGCAGGCTGGGGGCATACCAGCCATCCAGCAGCGCGCCGGAGAGATAGGCATTGTCGGCCTCGGTCAGCGCCTTTTCTTCCATCGCCGGCCCGCGCGGCGTATGGCAGCTGCCGCAATGGCCGGGCCCCTGCACCAGATAGGCGCCGCGGTTCCACAGCTCATCCTTCGAGCTGTCCGCCTTGTAGGTGCCGCTCTCATAAAATGCCACGTTCCAGAAGGCGAGCGGCCAGCGCTGGTTCAGCGGCCACTTGATGGTGGTGGGCTTGTTGGCCTGTTTCACTGGCTCGACGTGATGCATGAAGTAGTCATAAAGCGCCTTCACATCATCATCGCTGAGCTTGGCATAGCTGGGATAGGGCATGGCCGGATAAAGCCGGTGCCCGTCCGCCGCCACGCCGCGGCGCACCGCATTGTCAAACTGGGCAAGCGTGTAGTTGCCAATGCCGGTTTCCTTGTCCGGCGTGATGTTGGTGGCGAAGATGGAGCCCATCGGCGTGCCCATCTCCAGCCCGCCGGCAAAGGGCTTGCCCTCCGGCACGCTGTGGCAGGCCACGCAGTCGGAGGCGCGGGCGATATATTCGCCCTGCTCCAGCGTTGCCATCGCTTCGGGCTGGCCCGCGCCGTCAAACGGCGATGAAGGAATATGCCGGACGTACCAGAACCCGCCGACAAGGACGACCACCACAAGGATCGCCAGGCGTGCGATAAATTTTTTCAAAATCTTGCCCACCCGCTAAGAGGGGCGCTCCCTTGCCCCCGCCCCGGCAGACATGCGGGGCAGAGGGCAAAGGAGCGCTGGGAGAGAAACGGATCAGACACCAAGGCTGGAGCGTGACAGCGGCAGGCGGCGGATGCGCTGGCCGGCCAGTACCGAAACGGCATTGGCAACGGCTGGCGGCACACCCGGCAGGCCGGGCTCGCCCACGCCGCCCATCGGCGCCCCGCTTTCCACGATGCTGACATGCACCCGTGCCATGCGGGAGAGCGGCAGGATGGGGTAGCGGTCATAATTGCGGGCCAGCGGTTTGCCGCCCTCATAGACCACTTCTTCCAGAAGCGCCGTGGAGAGGCCGAGCGCGGTGGCGGACTTTACCTGCGCCTCGATGATCGCCGGGTTCACGATGCTGCCGGGGTCAATCGCCACCCACACATCATGTACCACCACCTGCCCGCCTTCGATCGAGACCTCGGCGATGCTCGCCGTCTCGCTGCCGAAGGGCGAGGCCATGGAAACGCCCCGCGCCCGCTTTGAGCCATCCTCGGCCGTAAACGGCCCCCGCTTCCAGCCGCCCGCACTTTCCGCCACCGTTTCCAGCAGCTTCAGGTGGCGCGGACTGCCGGCCACCAGCTTGTGGCGCAGCTCATAGGGATCATGCCCGCCGGCATCGGCCATCTCGTCGAAGAATGTCTCATAAAAGAAGTCATTCATCGAATGGCCGACCGAGCGCCAGTAACCCACCCGGGCCACATGCGGCACCTTGATCTGCACGATATGGCGGTTGGGAATGGCATAGGGCTTCTCGACGATGCCTTCCACGCCGTTGGGGTCCACCTTGTTCGGATCGACGCCGTTGAGGCTTTCCGTCGGCCCCTCGCCCATCACATCGGCAGTGAGCGCCACCGGCATGCCGTCCTTGTCCAGCCCGCCGCGGAAGCGCACGAGACCCATCGGGCGGAAATAATCGCGCAGGAACTCGTCCTCGCGGCTCCAGATCACCTTGACCGGCTTGCCGACCTTCTGCGCCAGAAGGGCGGCCTGCGGGAACGGAATGCCGCCATTGAGATAGGTGAAGTTCCGGCCAAAGAAGCCACCCAGCAGCGGCGAGTGGATCAGGATCTTTTCCGGCGGCAGGCCGAACTGCTTGGCCGCCACGCCCTGGAACATTTCCGGCGCCTGATTGGGTGTCCAGATCTCCAGCGTGCCATCCTCATTCCAGCGCGCGATGGCGGAAGGCGGCTCCAGCTGGCCATGGGCGAGATAAGGCGCATCATACTGTGCCTCGATCACCTTGTTCGCGGCCTTGAAGGCCCCGTCGACATCGCCTTCCTTCTCGGCATCGACGCCGGGGCCCCTGGTCGCGGCAAGTTTCTCACGGAAGGCCTCGGTGGAGAAATCCGCCGGCATGGCATAGGTCACATCCGCCGCCGGTTCCTTCCATTCCACCTGCAGGGCCTCGGCCGCGCGTTTGGCGTGCCACCAGCGGTCCGCCACCACGGCAACGGCGCCGGGGATGGTGTGGATGGAATGCACGCCGCGCATCGCCTTGACCTGATCTTCATTGAAGATCTTGCCCGACTCCCAGCCAAGGCGCGGGGCATGCTGCACGGCCGCCAGCAGCATGCCGTCAACCTTCAGGTCGATGCTGTACATCGCCTTGCCGGTGGATTTGTCACGCACATCCAGCCGCTTCAACGGCTTGCGGATCCAGCGGAAATCGGCATCCGCTTTCAGCGGCGCATCTTCCGGCACCGGCTGCGTTGCCGCCTCTTCGGCCAGATCGCCATAATTGAGACGCCGGCCGCTTGCGGCATGGATCACCACGCCCGGCTCGGTCGTCAGCTCGCTCATCGGCACATCAAGACGTTTGGCCGCCACTTCCAGCAGCATCTGCCGGGCAGCCGCGCCCAGCTTGCGCATGATGGGATAGCTGGAGCGCACCGAAAAACTGCCGCCGGTAATGCGCATATGGCCGCCGAACATGATGGTGTAGTCCGGCCCTGCCGGCGCACATTCCACCGTGAAGTTCTGCGGATCGACATCCAGTTCCTCGCCCACGATCTGCGCCATCGCGGTGAAGATGCCCTGTCCGCCTTCGATGAAGGGACTGCGGAAGAAAACCGTGCCGTCATTGCGGATTTCAATGAAGGCCGGCACGCGGGTGCCCGGCTTGACCGCGCCGGCAGCCTGCGCCCGCGCCGTGCCGCCCGGCAGCACCACACCCAGCACCAGCGCGCCCAGCGAGGCACCGAGGAAACCGCGGCGGGAGAAGTTGAGCGGGCGGCTTGTCGCCGCCTCGTTCATCCCGGCGAGGAAATTGACCATCTCGTTCATGATGCCTGCCTCCCCTTACGCCTGCCTGGATGCGGCGTGGATCGCATCGACGATGCCGTTATATGTGCCGCAGCGGCACAGATTGACCATCGCATCGGCGATGTCGGCGTCGCTGGGGTTGGGGTTGCGCTTCAAAAGCGCGGTGGCCGCCAGCACCTGGCCGGACTGGCAATAACCGCATTGCGGCACCTGCGCTTCCACCCAGGCCTCGACCACCTTCTTGCCGACCGCATCTTCCTCGATGGTTTCGATGGTGGTGATCTGCTTGCCCACAACGCTTTCCACCGGCGTCACGCAGGAGCGGCACGGCTCGCCATCCACCAGCACGGTGCAGGCGCCGCACTGGGCAAGGCCGCAGCCGAACTTGGTGCCCGTCAGCCCCACTTCCTCGCGGATAACCCACAGAAGCGGCGTGTCGGCGTCAGAATCGATTTCATAGGTCTTGTTATTGATGACGAGATTCATCGTGGAGCCTCTCGTGTTTGATGTCGTCCAGATCGGTGTTTTGTTGATTTCCGGCTCCGCCCGGCAGGGCCGCCGGCCTTGTCGTCATCCTCTCAGCGGTTCGCGGCCCTCCGTGACAGGCCTGTCCCCGGTATCGGAAGCTGGCGGCCGGGCCACCAGCACGGGGCGAAAAGCTTCCGGCAGGGCCTCGCTGCCAAGCGACTGGCGCCGCTCCTCCAGCCGGGCGATGATTTCAGCAAGCGCGGAGAGCGCGAGTGTTTCGGGGTCCTTGACCGCGGTGATAAGCCCGACGGGGCCGGAAATGCGCCGGAGCGCTGCCTCATCCGCCCCGCGGCGGCGCAGCTCTTCCAGCCGGCGGGCCTGCGTCTTGCGGCTGCCCATCGCGCCGATAAAGAAGGCTTCGCTTTCCAGCGCCTGCTCCAGCAGCTCGGCTTCCCAGTCATGGTCGTGGAACAGCAGCACGATGGCGGTATGCGCATCCCCGCCCATATGGCGGGAGCGGCCGGGTGTCAGCAGCAGCTCGGCCGGCACGCCCAGCGCCCGGGCCTGATCCGTTATGGCCTGATCGGGGCTCAAAACCTGAACCTCGGCCCCATAGGCGCCGGCAATGCGGGCAAGCGCCAGCGTCTCCGTGCCATGGCCGACGACCAGCAACCGCAGGTCCGGCTGATGGCAGGCGAGGAAACGGCCGCCATGCCAGCCGGTGACCGGCGCTGCCGGCGGCACCGGGTGCAGGCCGATCCCGCCTTCCAGCCCCAGTTCGATCAGCACGCCCTGGCGCGCGTCCAGCAAGGCAAGCGCCTGCTCCAGCACCGCATGCTCCGGCAAAGGCGAGACCAGCACGTCGATGCCGCCGCCGCAGGGCAGGCGAATATCCATGAAGGGGGACCCGGCGCCAAAACGCAGGCTCTCGGCACTGCCGGCATCGATGACGCGCCGCGCCTCCCCCACCAGCGCCGCCTCGATGCAGCCGCCGGAAAAGGAGCCGCGATAGGCACCCGTCTCGCTGACGGCCATATGCGTGCCGGGCTCCCGGGCGGAGCCGCCGGTGACGTCGGTAATGGTTACAAGCGCAGTGCGCTCGCCGCGCTCAGCCGCAGCCAGCAGAAACCGGAAGATCTCCGACGCCTGTTTCATGAATATGCCTGCTGTCCGCTGTGCCGAGAAAATGCCGGTGCGTATCCGCTGGGAGAGCGTCCGCCCCGATCATGATTTTTAAGAGGTCACGATTTTCAGGAAGTGTGTCTGATTATATGTGTCCGTACCCTCTCCCCGCACAGGGTTGATTTGCTTGATGCAAGGATGAGCAATCCTCATCAATCGCACGGGGAGTTGGCTGGCCTGCCTCTACCGCCGGCTTCAATAACCCGCCGGCTTCAGCTCCAGCACGAGGTCGATCAGCAGCCTGAGGCCGGCCGGCACATTGCGCCGGCTGGAATAATAGATGTGGAAGGCGGTGCCCGGTGAGGCCCACTCTTCCAGCACCAGCCTCAGCCGCCCTTCCTTTACCAGCGAGCGCACCATGATCTCCGGCATGTAACTGACACCGGCGCCGCCCAGCAGCGCCGGCATGGCGGCATCGGTATGGTCGATAATGATGCTGCCCGGCACATCGAGCGACAGGCTCTCTTCTCCCCGGTCAAAATCCCAGCGGAAGATGCGGTCATCCCCCGCCCGGCCGCGGATGCAGCGGTGGAAGAGCAGATCGTTCGGGTGCTGCGGGGTGCCAAAGGCATCGAGATAGGCCGGCGCCGCCACCGCCACCCAGATCATCTCCGCCGACAGGCGCTGGGAGATCATGTCTTCCGGCACCGTGCCGCCATACCGCACCCCGGCGTCATAGCCTTCATGCACCACATCGATGAGCCGGTTATTGACGGAGACTTCCAGCTCGATGTTGGGGTAGCGCCGCGCAAATTCCGGCAGCACCGGGCCGATCAGCTGGCTTGCCGCATGGCTCATGACATTGAGGCGCACCCGCCCTGTCGGCGCATCGCGAAACTGGTTCAGCCCCTCGAAGGCATCGGCGATGGTGAGATAGGAGCCGGAGACAGCGGCAAAAAAGCTCTCTCCCGCTGCCGTCAGCGCCACACTGCGGCTGGTGCGGTTGAGAAGCCGCACCCCGAGGCGCTCCTCCAGCCCCTTGATGGCGTGGCTGAGCGCCGATGTCGTCACCCCCAGCTCAACCGCCGCCAGGCGGAAGCTGCGATGGCGCGCAATCGCCAGAAAATAGGGAAGATCGGCCAGATCCGTTCGGTGGTTCAGCATCTTGCCTCAAAAGCCGGTCTTGCTCAGGGGCATCGGTTCTCCGGCCCCCAACTCTAGGCACCGCTAGCATCCGCCTGCAACCCGGGTCTGTGAAGCGGGCGGGCGCTTGCCTCCAAAACGGCCCATTCCCTTCACAGTCAAAACCTTTTCGGTCCCTTATTGTCCGCCCGAACGCCCCTGAGGCCGCTCTTTCAGACATTTCGGGATCCGCATCCATGCGCCACACCGCAGCCGCTCTTCTTGCCCTCGCCACCGCCGGCACGTCCCTGCCCGGCCTTGCGCAGCAGACGACCAGCAGCGCGCCCGTAGCCCGGACGGAACCGGACTGGCATTTCACTCTCGGCGCCGCGGCGGTGATTGCGCCGACCTATGAGGGCTCCAACAGCTACAAGACCAGCCCCTGGCCGGTGGCTGAAGCCACCTGGCGCGATACGCTCTCCATCGGCACCAGGGACGGTGTGGTGCTGAAGGTAAAGCCCGGCACCGAGGATGGCGGCCTGACCTTCAAGGCCGGCCTCAATTACTGGTTCGGCCGCAAGGAAGGCGCGGACAAGGACCATGGCGATGCGCTGCGTGGCATGGGCGATATCGATGGCGCGCCGGTTGCCTCCATCGGTTTTGAATATCAGCTGCTACCTTTCTTTTTTGAAGGCAACCTGTCGCGCGATATCGGCGGCGACCGCGATGGCACCAGCGCCACCGGCAAGGTGGGTTACGCCCTCTACAATACCGAACGCCTGCATGTGCGCACCGATGTCTCCACCACCTGGGCGGACAACAACTACATGCAGAGCATGTTCGGCGTGACCGCCCAGCAGTCCGCCAGTTCAGAGCGGCATTACAGCCAGTACACGGCCGACAGCGGCCTCAAGGATGTTTCCTTCGGCATCGGCGCCACCTACGACCTGACCGACAGCTTCGCCGTCGGCGCCAATGTCGGTTACAAACGCCTTGTCGATGAAGCCGCCGACAGCCCGCTGGTCAAGGAAGGCGGCTCCGCCAACCAGTTCGTGGGCGGGATCAGCGCTATCTACAAGTTCTGATACCGGTATAGCTCCGCCCGGGTCGCGATGTTCACCCCGACCCAGGCGGCATCCCCCAACAGCGGTTATTGCGTCGTTTGACCGCCCTCGTTCGTGAGGGCCTGGTTCAGCAATGTTCGTACCTTTTCCATGACGGAGCCGGCACTCTTCACTCCGGCCTCTTCCTGCTTTGCGACCCAGTCGGCCTGCACTTCCTTGTAGCGGGTGGCCTCGGCAAAGTTCTGGACCTCTGCTCCAGTCAGAAGACCCACCGCTGCCCCGGCTACTCTCAATTCTGCTAGCTGAACGTCGAAGCTGTGGTCCATTGCGGTGCCCAGCGTACGATATGCTGCCTCGGCTGCCCGCCGGATCGCGGCCCGATCTTCGTCCGCCAGGCCATTCCAGGCATCCCGGTTCATCACCAGCGGATAGAGATGCCCCAGCCACAAGCTCCTGGACACCAGCACATAAGGAGCATTTTCGTAGACCTTCAGGTTATATCCGCTGTCTATGTTCACCATGATGCCGTCGAGCGTGCGCTCCTTAAGCGCATCATAGACTTCCGCTCCCCAGTGCATCTGAACGGGCGTTGCTCCGACGTTCCGCAGATAGTCCAGATGCCAGAAACTTGCGGAGCGCCACCGGGAGCCATCCAGCTCCTTGAGCGACTTCATCGGGTCGATGCTGTAGAAGGCGACCGGGAAACCTGTTCCGAGAAAGACTTCAACGAGGTTGTTTTTCGCGAGTTCTTCTGAAAATTCCGGGATTTCCTCATATATGCGGCGGAACAGAGCAACCTGCTCTGCCCCTTGCGGCCCGACCGGAAAACTCTTGAAAACCTGGTGTAGCGGCAGTTCCCGTGCGGTGTATTCGGGGACGGCAGTCGCCATGTCGGTCACCTTCCCGTCACGCACTGCGCCCAGCGCGTCGTAGGCCGCAGCGAGTTCTCCGCCCCAATGATCTTCAACTTTCAGGCGCCCCCCGGACTCTCTCTCGATAGCCGGAAAAAACACATCCTTGATAAATCTGGTGCGCATGCCATCCAGCGGCTCATGGTCCGAATACCGGAGGATGGTTTCGGCCGAAGCGGCAGACGGCAGCAAGGATGCCCAGAGAAGGGCCAGCCGGAATTTCTTTGTCACACGCATGTTCGTCCCCAATAGCGCGCGGCCAGCAGCCGCGTGACGATAACGACAGCAGCGCCAATGCCCGGCTTTCCCGCAGGAGGATGGAGCATCAGGTGCCGGATTTCGTTTTAAGGGGAAGGTGTCCCGGAGATGTGCCAGAGACCTGCCACTTCGTATCCGATTGTCACAAGGAACCGGATTTCGGACCTCTGGCCGATACACTTTATTACACTTTGGCCGGATACCCTGCTCCGGCGGATCGACTATCCTTTCCCGCCCGGCTGCAAGGACATGTTGCCCCCCATGCCACATATCGTCATCGTCGATGATCACAAGGATATTCGCGATCTTGTCGGCGAATATCTGACACGGCATGGGTACGAGGTTACCCTTGCTGACAGTGGGCGGACGTTGCGTGGCATTCTTGAGAGCACGACGCCGGATCTTCTCGTGCTCGACATCATGATGCCGGGTGAAGACGGTCTTCAGCTTTGCCGCAGCCTGCGTTCGCATTCGGCGGTGCCTGTCATTTTCCTGACCGCATTGGCCGATGATACCGACCGGATTATCGGGCTGGAACTCGGAGCCGACGACTATCTGGTAAAACCCTTCAACCCGCGCGAGCTTCTGGCACGCATCCGCGCAGTATTGCGGCGTGCGACCGAGCCCGCCATCCGAAACGCCCCCAAGGGTAACGAAATTGTCTGTTTCGATCAGTGGAAGCTGGATCTCGGCCGGCGTGAACTGGAAAACAGGGAGGGGCTCAATGTCGCCCTCAGCACCGCGGAATTCCGGTTGCTCAAGGTATTTCTGGAGCATCCCCGGCGGGTTATGAGCCGGGAACAGCTGCTTGACCTGACGGTTGGAAGAACCGCCGATCCTTTTGATCGCAGCATCGACAATCAGGTCAGCCGACTGCGCAAAAAAATTGAAGCCGATCCCAGGTCGCCGAGCCTGATCCAGACCCATTGGGGTGGCGGTTACAGCCTGGCCGCGGAAGTGACCCTGATATGAGGCGATGGTGGTGGCACAGCCTGAACGGTCAGATCATCAGCCTCATGCTGGCGGCCCTGATCATTGGCCAGACTGCCGGCTTCGCACTCTCGTGGAGCAGTCGCAACTCGGCGCTCAAGGTTGCCGCCCAAAGCGAATTCATCAGCCGGACAGCGACACTCTGCGACGTGGCCGATGGCATATCCGGCAACCTCCGCCGTGATGTTCTGCTTGCCAGCGCAACTGCCTATACCCGCTTCTGGACATCCGTCGAGGACCCGAGGGAAGCAGGCCGAGACTGGTACACCAGTGCACGTGCCTATCTGCTCGAGCCGCTCTCAAACATCATCCACTACAGGCTATCTCCCACCGATCCGGTCTCCGAAGCCCACAGCGCGCAGTTGGTAGAGAAAAAAGCCTTCGCCGGCTGGTCGCCCCTGGAAACCGGGTTATGGACCTGTCAAAGCCCGGCGAGCGTACTTCCCTTCGAGGGTCAGATTGGTATGGGTCTCGCTGCGCAGCTTTCGGATGGATCCTGGTTGAATGCCGTTTTCTACAAGCGTCATCAACCCGATACGGGGCTGATGGCGTCCTTGTCCTCAACGCTTTTGATCGCAGCAATCCTGTGTCTGGCCGGTTTCACTTCCGCGCAGCGTATCGCCCGTCCGCTGCGAGCCCTGACAGCAGCAGCCCGTTCTCTTGGCAGGGGAGAGGTGCTGCCCGCCCTACCCGAAAGCGGACCGAGCGACATCCGCGATCTGCATGTCGCCTTCAACCAGATGCAGGAGCGTCTGCACCGCTTTGTTGCAGATCGCACCCGGATGCTGGCCGCTATTGGACACGACCTCCGGACCCCGCTGACGACGCTCAGATTAAGGGCCGAGCTGCTCCCGGACACCGATCTTAAGGAAAAAATAATCCGCACTTTGGACGAGATGCAGCAGATGACAGAGGCCTCACTGAACTTCGCCAGAACCGAGGCCATAAACGAACCTACCCGCAACATCGAGTTGGGCGCCTTGCTTGCCAGCCTTTGCGACGATCTGGCCGAACTCGGCCTTGATGTTGACTATATCGATACCGGAAAGCTGAGTTACCGCTGCAGGCCCGATGCGATCCGGCGCGCCGTCAGAAACCTGATAGAAAACGCCGCCCGCTATGCGGGCAAGGCCCGTGTCTCTCTGGCCCAGACCAGAGGATATGTGGAAATTCGCGTTGACGATCAGGGACCCGGAATTCCGGAGGACCAGTTCGAACTGGTCTTTTCCCCCTTCTACCGGCTTGAGCACTCCAGAAACCTGCAAACAGGCGGGATTGGACTTGGCCTTTCTATTGCCCGCGCCATCGCCCGCCAGCACGGAGGAGATATTACCCTCATCCCCAACAATCCCGGCCTGCGCGCAGTGTTCGTGCTACCGCACCTTTAATCCTCCACTACGCAGGCGATGCGCCGGGTCGATTACGAAACGACACGTCCTTCACTGACTGTCGCATCGGCCCGTTCCTTTTCCCTGAGCCCGGCCCAAAACTCTTCTGCCGCCGGGCTCTGCCGCGCGCGGGCACGGTAGAGACGGATTTCCATCTCCGCTTCCCAGTCCGCCCGGCCGGCCCGCACCAGACGTCCGGCAGCAAACGCCACGTCCACAAGGCTGGCGGGCAGCCAGGCCAGCCCGCGCCCATCCTCGACCATCGCCAGCAACACCGTCGCCACATGGGCGGTGAGCACCGTTTCCAGAAAAGCAGGCGGGTTCGCGGTGGCTTGCAGCGCGCCGGCAATCCAGCCGAAGGCGGATTCCGGATTATAGGCCAGCACTGGTAGCGGCTTTTCTGCACTGCCCGGTAGGGCATAGAGAGGCTGACCGCCAGCATCCGGCAGGCTCACCGGCACTAGCCGCTCAGTCCCGATGGCGGCGTAGACAAACTGCCCGGTCTCCAGCCGGTCCGGGATAGCGGCATGGTGATGGCAGAGCATGAATTGCACTGCCCCCTGCCGCAGCGCCTGCTCGGCGCCTGTGCGGGTATCGGAGCTGAGGCGCATCGCGAAGCTTCCCCCGGTCCCCGCTTTTGCTTCCAGCCGGCGCAGCCATTGCGGCAGGAAGGTTTGCGACAGGGTATGGGTGGCGGCGATGCGGAGGGTCGCCGCTTCCGCGCCCGCGCGCTGGCGCACCGCCTCGCGGCTTTCCAGCACCCGGCGGATGATCTCGGTGGCGAAGGGCCGGAAGGCCTCCCCGGCTTCGGTCAGGCCGCCGCGATGGGTCGAACGGTCAAAAAGCGGCGCCCCGGCCCATTCCTCCAGCGCCTTGATGCGGCGGCTGAAGGCGGGCTGGGTCAGGTTACGCAGCTCTGCCGCACGGCTGAAATTGCCGCTTTCGACAAGCGCGAGAAAATCTTCAAGCCAGCCCAGTTCCATCTTCGCTTCCCTTGTGGCGCCCTTTTGTCCGCCGCAGCGGCGGGTGCCGTTTCCCTTATCAATTGATGCGCATTAGGCATTGGCCCCCGCCGCCTGTCGAGCGCCAGGATCGCGCCTACGGGCAACCAGAAAAAGCGGGAAGACACCCCACCATGCGCATCGTCGACATAAGGGAGATGACGGCCTCCATCGCCTCCCCCATCGCCAACGCCTATATCGATTTTTCGAAGATGACCTGCTCGGTCGTCGCCGTGATCACCGACGTGATGCGCGATGGCAAGCCGGTGGTGGGCTATGGCTTCAATTCCAACGGGCGTTATGGCGCGGGCGGATTGCTGCGTGAACGTTTCCTGCCCCGCCTCAAGGAGGCAAAGCCGGACAGCCTGATCAATGACGAAGGCACCAATCTCGACCCGTTCAAGATCTGGGCGACGATGATGACCAACGAGAAACCGGGCGGCCATGGCGAACGCTCGGTTGCCGTCGGCACCGTCGACATGGCGGTGTGGGATGCCGTTGCCAAGATCGAGGGCAAGCCGCTCTACCGCGTGCTGGCGGACCGTTATCGCGGCGGCAAGGCGGATGACAAGGTCTGGGTCTATGCCGCCGGCGGTTATTATTACCCCGGCAAGGATGACCGCCAGCTGCAGGACGAGATGAAGAGTTATCTCGACCGCGGCTACAAGGTGGTGAAGATGAAGATCGGCGCCGCGCCGCTCGCAGAGGATCTGCGCCGCATCGAGGCGGTGCTGAAGATCGTCGGCGACGGGCAGAACCTTTGCGTCGACGTTAATGGCCGCTTCGATATCGATACCGCCATCCGGTATGCCGAGGCGATCAAACCCTACAATCTCTTCTGGTACGAGGAAGTGGGCGACCCGCTCGACTACGCGCTCCAGGCAGAGCTTTCAAAACACTATGATCTGCCGATGGCGACGGGCGAAAACCTGTTTTCGCATCAGGATGCCCGTAATCTCATCCGCCATGGCGGCATGCGGCCGGACCGCGACTGGCTGCAGTTCGACTGCGCGCTGAGTTACGGCCTTGTCGAATATCTGCGCACGCTGGAAATGCTGGAGCAGAACGGCTGGTCCCCGCGCCGGGTGGTGCCGCATGGCGGCCACCAGATGTCGCTCAACATCGCCGCCGGCCTGCATCTGGGCGGCAATGAAAGTTACCCCGACGTGTTCCGCCCCTTCTGCGGTTTTGCCGACGGTATCCGGGTGGAAGACAGCTATGTGACCCTGCCCGATACGCCCGGCATCGGTTTTGAAACCAAGTCCGAGCTGTTTTCGGTGATGAGACCGCTCGGGGAATAAGGCTTGCCCGCCAGCTTTCCCCGAAGGTGCAAGGCCCCTGCCCGCTAGGCAGGGGCTTTTTTTGTCCATCGGGCCGCCTTGCCGGCAGGTGCTGTACGTTCAAACTCGAAGCAAAACCGACAAGAACGGTTTCTCCGGTCCACCTAAATTCCGGATGTCGCCCGCGGCAGGGCTCTACCAGCCCTTCGGCCGCGATATCCGGAGCCCCCAAGATGACTGGATTTTCAATCCCCCCCTTGACCCGCAGGCAGGCCCTCATCCTGGGGGCGAGCCTCCCCGTCGCCATGGCGGCACCGGGTTTTGCCAGCACCACGCCGGCATCCTCTTCACAAAAAGGCAGCGATGACATGACCAGCAGCTTCGTCACCACCAAGGACGGCGTCGAGATTTTCTACAAGGACTGGGGGCCGAAGGACGCCCAGCCGATCGTCTTCCACCATGGCTGGCCGCTCTCGTCGGATGACTGGGACGCGCAGATGCTGTTCTTTGTCGGCAACGGTTACCGCGTGGTTGCCCATGACCGCCGCGGCCACGGCCGCTCCTCGCAGGTGAGCGAGGGCCACGACATGGATCACTACGCCGCCGATGCCTTTGCCGTCGCCGAGCATCTCGATCTCAAGAAGGCTGTTCATATCGGCCACTCCACCGGCGGCGGTGAAGTGGCGCGGTATGTCGCCAAGTTCGGCGAGCCGCATGGCCGCGTTGCCAAGGCCGTGCTGGTCAGCGCCGTGCCGCCGATCATGGTCAAGACGCCGGACAATCCCGGTGGCCTGCCCCTCGAGGTGTTTGACGGTTTCCGCGCCGCGCTCGCCGCCAACCGCGCCCAGTTCTTCCTCGATGTGCCGACCGGCCCGTTCTACGGCTTCAACCGCCCGGGTGCCCAGGTGCATCAGGGCGTGATCTGGAATTGGTGGCGCCAGGGCATGATGGGCAGCGCCAAGGCCCATTATGAGGGCATCAAGGCCTTCTCCGAGACCGACCAGACCGGTGACCTCAAGGCCATTTCCGTGCCCACGCTGGTGCTGCATGGCGAGGATGACCAGATCGTGCCGATCGAGGACAGCGCCAAGCTCTCGATCAAGCATCTGAAGAACGGCACGCTCAAGACCTATCCGGGCTTCGGCCACGGCATGCTCACCATCAATGCCGATGTGCTGAATGCCGACCTGCTGGCCTTCGTGAATGCCTGAGGTTTCAATCAGTAGCGACAAAAGCCCGCCCCGATCCGAGGCGGGCTTTTTGTTTTTCAAGGCCGCGAGGTGGCCACTACCCCCGTACGGAAGCCCGGTATTCCTCCGGCGTCAGGCCGGTCATGCGGCGGAACATGGCGATGAAGGCGGAGGCATTGCTGTAACCAAGGCCGGCGGAGATGCGCTCTACCGTCTCGCCCGCCTCCAGCAGTGGCATGGCCTTGATGACGCGCAGGCGCTGTTTCCATTCCGCAAAGGGCAGGCCAAGGTCGCGCAGGCAGCGGCGGATGAGCGTGCGTTCTGTCGTGCCGGCAAGCCGCGCCTGTTCCGCCAGCGAGCGGTTGTCGGCCGGGTCCTTCTGCAGGCGCTCCAGCACCGGCTCCAGCAGCGGGTCGGTTGACCAGGGCAGCCAGGTGCCAACGCGCGGCGCGGCCGCAACCTGGTCCACCACCACCTGCAGGAACCGCAGATGGTCGGCGGCGCCGTGGTTCTCGCCATCATGCGCGCGCAGATGCTCCAGCATTGCCCGCAGCAGTGGGCTTACCTCCAGCGCCGTGGTCTCGTCCGGCAGCGGGCCGCACAGCGCCCTTTCGACATAAAGCGAACAATGCACGGCGGCATGGCGGTTAAGCCCGCGATGCTCGACGTCCGGCGGCAGCCAGACGGCATATTGCGGCGGCGCCAGATAATGCGCGCCGGCAAGGCTCACTTCCATCACCCCGCTATAGGAATAGACGAACTCGCCCCATGGATGGCTGTGGCGGGGATAAGCGGCATTTTCCGGCATGCGGGCAGAGCGGAAATAGAGCGGATACGGCAGCGCCGCCCGGAACGGCGCCTCATGCGTATGGCCGCCGGCCTCCGCCGACCCCTTGCCGCTGCCACGCCCCGGCGGACGTGTCAGGATTTCGATACCGACTGTCATGAAGTCGTTATATGCGCCTTTGCTGCCAGATGCTATCAGCAGCAAAACCCGGGTTCGAGGAAACTTCCCATGGGCGAGCGCAAGCCTATTACCCCTGCCGCCATCGGCCTGATGGCCGCCGTGTGCCTTGTCTGGGCATTCCAGCAGATCGGCCTCAAATCCACCGCCGCCTATGCCGCGCCGGTGCTGCAGATCGGGCTTCGTTCCGGCATCGCGGCGCTGTGCGTGCTCGCCGTCATCCGCTTCCAGCGCCAGAAGCTGGAACTCTTTGGCCGCACCGCCTTTTGCGGCGTCCTGGCCGGGCTGCTGTTTGCCATCGAGTTTTTCCTCGTGGGCGAGGCGCTGCGCCACACCTCCGCCTCCCACGTCATCGTCTTTCTCTATACCGCCCCTATCTTCGCGGCCCTCGGCCTTGCGCTCAAACTGCCGCAGGAACGGCTGTCGCCGCTGCAATGGGGCGGCATCCTGCTGGCTGCCGGTGGCATCGCCTATGCGTTCCTGATGCCGGGCAGCAAGGAAGGCGCCGCCGCTGCGCCCGATCTTGCCGGCATCATCCGGGGCGATGGCCTCGCGCTCCTGGGCGGCGCCGTCTGGGGTGCCACCACCGTGCTCATCCGCACCACCCGCCTCAGCGTCACACCGGCCGCGCACACGCTCTTCTACCAGCTCGCCACCGCCTTCGTACTGCTGACGGGCGCCGCGCTCCTCACCGGCCAGAGCCACATCACGCCGGCCCCGGCGCTGCTCTGGAACCTCGCTTTCCAGGCGCTGGTCGTTTCCTTCGTCAGCTTCCTCACCTGGTTCTGGCTGCTGACGCGCTATCGCGCCTCCCAGCTCGGCGTCTTTTCCTTCATGTCGCCGCTGATGGGCGTGCTGCTGGGGGTGCTACTACTGGATGAACCGCTGACAATCCGCTTCATCATCGGTGCCGGCGGCGTGCTGGTGGGCATTGTGATCGTCAGCGCCGCCCCGTGGCTGAAGCAGCTCTCGGCGGCGCGTGCAGCCCGCGGCAGCGGCCTGCGCCGCCCGGCCTGAGCGCCCGGCGAGACGTTATTTCATCTCTGCGGCTCCTGCCCCTCTGCACCTTGCATCCGGCAGTCCGCTCTCCTCGCGTCCGCGCTTAAAAAGCCCGCCATCGGCGGGCTTTTTCCTTGACTGCCCGTTTCAGCAGAATCCGCCCCCTTCCGACGCCCCGAGAAGGCCTCCGAAAACACGGACAAAACACCAACTTGTTAAATTCGGATGAGAAATTTTTTGCAAATTTATGTTGTTATGTATAAAAAACAGTGCGTGTCATTATGTCCAATTTTGATGGCTTAAATTATTATTTTATATATGAATTTGTCCAGTTATCGTTGCAGCAAAATTGCCCACAAAATTTGGCAACTTTCATAATTTTATAAAAATTTTTGTCCGTTAATTGACATGTTATTCACCGATCCCCATCATGCCGGCAACTTTGAGGCCGCAAGACACATGCCCGGCCCGTATCGGGGAGAGAACAAACATGGCAAGACCGGCAAGCGACGTGATCGTCGGCTGCGGCCTGCTCGCCTTCTCGGCATTCGCCGCCTGGCGCAGCCTCAATATCGGCGGGAGAAGCATCGGTACGGTTGCCGGCCCTTCTTTCCTGCCCTGGCTCATGATCGGCGCCATCGTCCTGCTGTCGCTCGCCTTGATCGTGCGCAGCCGGCTGGCCGCCGCCCCCGCCAGCGCCCCCGACCTTCCGGAAGCGGAACCGGCGCCGGAGGATGGTTCCGCCCGGCGCAACCTTATCCGCATCGGCATTTTCGCCGTGCTGCTGGTGGCCTACAGCGCCGCCTTCATGACCGTCGGCTACCTCATCTCCACCTTCGTCATCTTCGTCGTCGGCATGCTGCTGATGGGCGAGCGGCGGCCGCTGATGTTCCTCGTCCTTCCGGTCGTCATCACCGGGGCCGTCTGGTTCGGCTTCACCCATTTTCTGCAGGTCTGGCTGCCTTAAGCGGAAAAATCCGCAGTCTTTCAACAAGGAGGAAACAATGAACAAGAAGATCGCCATTCTGGCCGGCCTGATGGGCTCGCTGGTCGCTACCGCAGCCCATGCCTTCCCGGATCGCCCGATCCAGATCGTCGTGCCTTATGCCGCCGGCGGCAGCACCGACCTTTCCATGCGCCTGCTGGCGGAAAGCCTGCAGCGCCATATCCCGGATTCCACCGTCATCATCCGCAACCAGCCGGGTGGCGGCGGCGCCATCGGCACCTCTGCCGTGGTGCATGCCCGCCCGGATGGCTACACCCTCGGCTCCGGCGCCCAGGGCCCGCTGGCCCTGCTCCCGCATCTCGGCAGCACCGACTACACGCTCGACCAGGTTGATTTCATCGGCCTCGTCAGCCGCAGCCTGCAGGTGATGGTTGCCTGCAAGGACGCGCCCTTCACCGATTTCGACAGCTTCATGGCCTATGCCAAAACCAAGGCTCCGCAGATCGGCAATTCCGGTGCCGGCGGCGCCAACCACATCTCGACCGAGGCCTTTGCCAAGGCGGCGGGCATCAAGGTTGAATCCGTGCCCTTCGGCGGTGCGTCGGAAGCAGTGGCAGCCTGTGCCGGCGGCCATATCGACGCCATGGTCGTCTCCCCGGCCGAAGCCCTGCCGCAGGTGCAGGCCGGCGCGGTGAGGCCGATCTTCGTCGAGGAAGACAAGCGCATCGATCTCTTCCCCGATACTCCGACCGCCAAGGAAAAGGGCGTCGATTTCACCTGGTCTTCCTGGAAGGGCCTGTTTGCACCCAAGGGCATTCCGGCCGCCGACCTCAAGGTGCTGCGCGACGGAATCAAGGCCGCTTATGACGATGCGGAATTCCAGAAGAAGATGACTGACATGGGCGAGTTCCTGCAGTTCGAGGATGCCGATGCCTTCGCCAAACGCGCCGAGAAGGACAGCGTGACGGCCGAAGCCGTCATCAAGGACCTCGGCATGTACCAGATGAACAAGAAATAAGTTCAGCGCAATTCGCTTTGCGGCCGGGGTGCAGTGCGTCACCCCGGCCGTCAGGCTTCAAGGGCGAAATGCCATGGAATACTTCTCCTATCTCCTGCCCCTTCTGCAGTTCAAGGTGCTCTGGGCCATCGGGCTCGGCACTCTTGGTGGCATCGTCATCGGCGCCCTGCCGGGGCTGACGGCCACCATGGGTGTTGCCCTGCTGATCCCCATGACTTTCGGCATGGCGCCGATCATGGGCCTCAACATGCTGATCGGCATCTATATCGGCGGCATCTATGGCGGCTGCATCTCGGCCATCCTGCTGCGCACGCCGGGAACGCCCGCTTCCGCCGCCACCGTGCTGGACGGGTACCCCATGGCCCGCAAGGGCGAGGCCGGCAAGGCGCTGGGCATGGCGACCATCGCCTCCGCCATCGGCACGCTCTTCGCCTCCATCGTGCTGGCGACGCTTGCCCCGCAGCTGGCCACCGTGGCGCTGAAGTTCGGCGCACCGGAATATTTTGCGCTTTCCCTTTTCGGCCTCACCATCATCGCCTCGCTTTCCGGCGACCTGCTGAAGGGCGCGATTGCGGGCTGCCTCGGCGTGCTGATCTCCTGCGTCGGCGCAGATCCTATTTCCGGCGTGCTGCGCTACACCTTCGGCGTTTCGGGTTTTGCCTCCGGCTTTTCCTTCACCCCGGCGCTGATCGGTCTCTTCGCGCTGTCGGAGGTTTTCACCCAGCTTGAAAATCTCGGCCGTTCCGATGTCGCCACCGGCAAGGTCTCCGGCCGCTGGCCGACCGGCAAGGATATGCGCGATAGCGCCAATGCCCTCGTGCGCGGCTCCATCATCGGCACCATCATCGGCATCATCCCCGGCACCGGCTCCGGCACGGCCTCGTGGATCGCCTATAACGAAGCCCGCCGCAGCTCGAAGACGCCGCACCTCTTCGGGACCGGCCACGCCCCTGGCGTCGCCGCAACCGAGAGCGCCAACAACGCGGTCTGCGCCGGCGCGCTCATTCCCATGCTGGCGCTCGGCATCCCCGGCGACGTCGTCACTGCAGTGCTCATGGGCGGCCTGATGATCCAGGGCCTCGCGCCCGGCCCGATGCTGTTCCAGACCCGTCCGGACGTTATCGTCGGCATCTTCGGCGGCACCTTCGTTGCCACCATCTTCATGTTCATCTTCGGCATGGCGCTCATCCCGCTGGCCTCGAAGATCCTGCTGGTGCCGCGCCGCATCCTTACCATGTCCATCGTGGTGTTCTGTTTCATCGGCTCCTTTGCCATCAACCTGAACCCGGTCGATCTCTACACCATGGTCGGTTTCGGCATCCTCGGCTGGGGCATGCAGAAGTTCGGGTTCTCGCAGGCCGCGCTCTGTATCGCGCTCATCCTCGGGCCCCTTGCCGAAGCCAACCTGCGGCGCGGCCTGTTGCAGACGGGCGATGATTTGCTGGCCTTCGTCTCCGGCCCCATCACCCTTCTCTTCCTCGCCCTGTCGCTCCTGTCGCTGGCCCTGCCCTTCATCCAGGCGCGCCGTGCCCGCCGGGCCGCCACCGCCTGACCCCAAGGAAAATCCATGTCCAAATCCGCTTATGTCGCGCTCGTCACCTGTTTTGACGAGAACGAGAACATCAATTACGAGGCCACGCGCGCCCAGGTGCGCCGCCAGATCGCCGCCGGCAACAACATCATGTGCGCCGGCACCAATGGCGATTTCAGCTCGCTGACCTTCGAGGAGAAAATCCGCCTGACCGAGGCGGTGGTCGACGAGGTTGCCGGCAAGGTGAAGGTCATCGTCAATGCCGGCATGCCCGGCACCTTTGAGACGCTGAAGCTTGCACGGGAGTTTGACCGTATCGGCGTCGACAGCATCGCCGTCATCACGCCCTTCTTCATCTCCTGCACACAGGAAGGGCTGATCCGGCACTTCTCCACCGTGGCCGATGCCGTCAAGACGCCGGTCTATCTCTACGATATCCCCGCCCGCACCCAGAACCATATCGAGCCGGAAACCGCCCGCGCCCTTGCCGCCCATGGCAACATCGCCGGCATCAAGGATTCCGGCGGTGCGCAGGAGACGCTTGCCGCCTATATGGCTGTTGGCCGCGAGATGCCGGGCTTCGATGTCTATTCCGGCCCGGATCACCTCGTGCTGTGGTCGATCGAAAACGGCGCCGCCGGCTGCATTTCCGGCCTCGGCAATGTGCTGCCGGATGTGCTGGCCGGCATCATCGACGGCTATAATAAGGGTGACCTTGAGGCCGCCCACCGCCATCAGGAAACCTATACGAACTTCCGCACCGATCTTTACGGGCTGGGTTTCCCGCCGGCGCTGGTCAAGCGCTCGCTCTATCTCATCGACAATTCCGTCGGCGCAAGCCGTCAGCCGGCCCTGCTGCCCAATGCGGAGCAGGACCAGAAGATCCTCGCCATCCTGAAGAAGTACGGTCGCGCCTGATGCCGGTTCTTGTCACCACCTCCCCCGGCTTCGGCAAACACGGGCGGGTGCCGCAGCGCCTTGAAGAGCTGGGCTGGGAAGTCATCCGCTGCGTGGATACCAGCCTGCCCGATGGCGGCATGTCAGC
The DNA here is from genome assembly GCA_030657355.1 of Radicibacter daui. GTDB lineage: Bacteria > Pseudomonadota > Alphaproteobacteria > Radicibacterales > Radicibacteraceae > Radicibacter > Radicibacter daui. The sequence continues at coordinate 227,008 of CP131057.1, read as the reverse complement.
CCATCTTGCCCGCGCCGATTTTATCGTCGTCGGCCTCGTGCCGGTGACGGCGGCAACGCTGGAAGCCGCCCCGCAGCTGAAGGGCGTGCTGAAGCACGGCGTCGGCGTCGACAATATCGACATCCCCGCCTGCACGGCGCGCGGCATTCCCGTCCTCAACGCTCCCGGCTCCAATGCCGATGCGGTGGCGGAGCTTGCCATCGGCCTGATGCTGGCGCTCGCCCGCAACATCCCGGCGGGCCATAACTGCGTCACTTCCGGCAACTGGGAGCGCAAGGTTGGCCGCCAGATCGGCGGCAAGACACTTGGCATTGTCGGCCTTGGCAATATCGGGCGCGCCCTCGCCCGCATGGCGCGCGGCATGGGCATGCAGCTCGTGGCAACCGACCCTTATGCCGACAAGGCCTTCGCGGCGGAAAACGGCATCGAGCTGGTGGAACTCGACGTACTGCTCGCCCGGTCGGACTATGTTTCGCTGCATATCTTTGGCGGCGCCGGCAATACCTCGCTCATCAATCAAGACCGGCTGAAGCTGATGAAGCCGACAGCCTGCCTGCTCAATCTCGCCCGCGGCGAGGTGGTCGATCTTGATGCCGTTGCCGCGGCGCTGCAGGCCGACCGGCTGGGCGGCGTGGCCATCGACGCCTACACCCACGAACCGCCGGATATCACCCACCCGCTCTTCTCCCACCCCCGCGCCATCTTCATGCCGCATGCCGGCGCCGACACGATGGAAGCGGTGGAGAATGTCGGGCTCATGAACATCGCCGACATGAAAGAGATCCTGGCCGGCGGCAGGCCCCGGCGGGTGCTCAATCCCGATGCTTTTGACCTCTAGCGAAATCCGGAGGGCCTTACCGCCGGCGTACCGCATCTGCCGGAGTTTGGCCTCTTGCTGCCCGTCTGCGCGGCTGCCTAACATGGGGACCGCCCTGCCCCCCAAAACCGGCATTGCAGTATCAGCTGTTTTCATGGGGGACGCCGTTAGAGAGATGACAGGCACCCACCCTCATGGATTTGCGACGCACCGGCCTTTTTTCCAACCGGCTCATCTATTTTCAGGCCGTGGCAGAAAAAGGTTCGATCAGACGGGCGGCGCTGGAGCTGAACGTCGCCCCGTCTTCGATCAGCCGCAGCCTTTCCGAACTTGAGGCCGATCTCGGCGCCTTGCTGTTCGAGCGGGTCGGGCGCCGGCTGCGTCTCAGCAGCGCGGGCGAAATGCTGCTGCACCATGCACGCCTCAGCCAGAACCAGCTGGCGTCCGGCATCGCCTTCATCGAAGATCTCCAGGGGCTCAAGCGCGGCGAGGTCAAGATCGCCGTGATCGAAAGCGTGATGCGCAACCTCATGCTTCAGGAGCTGGACCGCTTCTGGGAACATCAGCCCGGCATCAAGGTCGAGTGCTTCGTTACCGGCTCCCAGGATGCGTTTGACGGTGTTGCCGAGGGACGCTTCGACTTGGCGATCGCCTTCGATACGCCGGTCCCGGTCAAGGCGCGCAAGATCGCCAGCGCCTATCTCAATCTGGGCGTGGTGCTGCCGCCGGGACATCCGCTGGCAACGCAGAAGAAGCTGCGGTTGAGGGATCTGCGAGACGAAAACCTGTTGCTGGCAAACCCGAGCCTGACCCTCGGCCAGTTGCTTAATCAAGCCATCGCCCAGCTGGGGTTCGACCTCAAGATAAGAGCGATCTCCAATTCCATCGACACGCTGCTGCATCTGGCGGAAATGGGCCACGGCATAACGCTGCAGACGCGCCTTGGCGCCGAGAGCGAAATTGCCGCCGGGCGCCTTGCTTTCATCCCCCTCAGCGAGCCGGGGCTCAAACCGCGCGAACTGGTGATGATCTGCCGCTCGGAACGCCAGCTGCCCCATGGCCCGGTAGCGCTTGCGACCCAGCTTGCTTCCCGATTTGAAACACTGGATGAAGGCAAGGCATAGAACCTGATGTTGCGTAGCGCGCAACATCAGGTTCGAAAATTACCGCGTATTCGGCACAGATATCGCGTGTTAGCGTCCGCTCGACCCTAACCCTCCTGCCGCTCTGCCCGAAGCAGACAGGCCGGCCGCCAGGGAAAGCAGACAGTGCCCACACGCCAGGACATTCTTGTTGAACTTGAACGCCTGAGCCTCACCTTCGAGGCGGGAGGCGCTCCCGTTACCGCGCTCGACAATGTCTCCCTGAAAGTGGCCGACGGTGAATTTGTGGCCTTGATCGGCCCTTCCGGCTGCGGCAAATCCTCAATCCTGCGTCTTGTTGCCGGCCTGCAGAAACCGTCCTCGGGTTTCCTGTTTCTGGGCGGACGCGAGCAGGCCGCCAACGCCCTTTCCGTCGGGCTTGCCTTTCAAAACCCCACAATGCTTCCCTGGCTCACCATCGAGCGCAACATCATGCTGCCGCTGAAGGTGGTTCCCCCCTTCCGCCAGCAATATCGCCGCGAACGCACCCGCTCCTTCCGCGACAAAGTGCATGAGATGTTGCGGCTGGTAGGGTTGGAGCAATTCGCCAGCCATTTCCCTTGGCAACTTTCCGGCGGCATGCTTCAGCGCGCCAATCTCTGCCGCGCCCTGATCCACGAACCACAGCTGCTGCTGCTTGATGAGCCCTTCGGCGCGCTCGACCAGTTCACCCGCGAGGAACTGTGGGGGGTCATGCAGAACATCTGGCAGGCTCGCCGCCCGACCGTGCTGCTGGTAACCCATGACCTGCGCGAAGCAGCCTTCCTGGCGGAGCGCACGATCGTGATGAGCCCACGGCCCGGCCGCATCATCTCCGACATGCAGGTGCCGCTGGCCCGCCCGCGTACCAGCGAGCAGAGCTACTCCGTTGAAGCAGTAGAATTCTGCCAGCATCTGCGCCGCCTCATATCCGACCCCGCGACGGAGACCGGCCGATGACATCCAGCCCTTTCGTGCGCCGGGTGCTCGCGCCGCTGCTCATCACACTGGCCGGTTTCATCCTGTGGGAAATCGCCTGCCGGGCCTTCGGCATCTCAAGCTTCGTGCTGCCAAAGCCAAGTGCGATCATCGTCACCATGGTCGAGCGTTTTCCCGCGCTCTGGCCCAATCTCTGGCAGACCATCCTGACGACGCTGATCGGCTTTGCCCTCAGCCTCGTCATCGGCATCTTTTTCGGCGCGCTGATCGGCATGTCGCGTTTTGCCTATGACAGCCTTTACCCGATCCTGGTCGCCATCTCCTCGATCCCCAAGGTGGCGCTCATTCCCATCTTCGTCGTCTGGCTGGGCGCCGGCACCGGCCCCGCCATCCTGACGGCCTGCGTCATCTCGTTTTTCCCGATCGTCGTGAATGTGGCAACCGGCCTCGCGACAACCGAGCCGGAACTTGAGGATGTGCTGCACGCGCTGAAGGCCAGCCGCTTCGACATCTTCTGGAATGTCGGCCTGCCCCGCACCATGCCCTATCTCTTTGCCGCGATGAAGGTTGCCATCTCCATCGCCTTCATCGGCTCCATCACGTCGGAAGCCATCGCCTCAAACCGGGGCATCGGCAACGCCATGCTGGTTGCGACAACCAATTTCGACATGCCTCTGGCCTTCGCGGCGCTGCTGCTGATCTCGATCACCGGCGTCGTCTTTTACTTCCTATTCGTCATGCTGGAAAACCGCATGACTGGCTGGGCCCAGCGCAACAAGAACGCCCGCCCATAACAAGCGCCACCAAAAACAAATGACCTTTTTCCGGACAGGGAAAAACTGATGAAAACGCTGCTCAAATCACTGGTTCTGGCAACTGCCGTTGCTCTGGGCGCCGGTAGTGCGCTGGCCGATGATCTGCCGATCAAATTCACCCTCGACTGGAAAGCCCAGGGCCCTCACGCCTGGTTCTATCTCGCCCAGCAGAAGGGCTATTTCAAAGCCGAAGGGCTGGACGTCACCGTCGATCAGGGCGAAGGCTCTTCCGCGGCCGTTACGCGCGTCATCTCTGGCGCCTATGATGCCGGCTTTGGCGATATCAACGCCGTCATCCGCGCGGCCGCAAAGGCACCGGATGAAGCGCCGGTCATGGTCTATCTGGTCTATAACGGGGCCCCGTTCGCCATCATCTCCAAGAAGGACGGCCCGGTTCAGGCCTTGAAGGATCTGGAAGGCAAGACGGTCGCCGCCCCCACCGGCTCTGCGACCTATCAGCTGTTCCCGGCGCTTGCCGAGGCAAACGGCTTTGACGCCGGCAAGGTCAACCTGCTCAACGCCTCGCAGAACCTCATCGAACAGATGCTGGTGCGCGGCCAGGCCGATGCCATCGCCCAGTTCGGCCAGACCAGCTACATGAACTTCATCGCCATGGGCCTTGATCCGAACAAGGACTTCAACTGGTTCTATTACTCGGCCCACGGCCTTGATCTTTATTCGAACGGCGTCATCGTCTCCCGCAAGCTCATCAAAGAGCATCCGGAAGCGGTAAAGGGCCTCGTTGCGGCTATCAACAAGGCCATCATGGACGTGGTTGCCAACCCGGCAGAGGGCATTGATGCCATCGTCAAGGTTGAGCCGCTGACCGACCGCAAGCTGGAAACCGAACGCCTCAAATACACCATCGACAACCAGCTGCGCACCGCCGAGACGGCTAAAATCGGGCTCGGTGATCTCGACATGGGGCGCCTGCAGCACTCCATCGAGATGAACGGCAAGCTGGAAGGCATGGCTTCCCTGCCCAAGGCAAGCGCCATCTTCGACCCGCAATTCCTGCCGGAAAAATCAGTACGCCTGCTGCCGGCGGCCAACTGACCCCAAGCCCCGAAACGGGCCGCCGGCCAGAGGCTGGCGGCCCACAAGGACCAGAACATGCAAAACCAGCACGAAAAATTCATGCGGATCGCCATCGAGGAAGCCGAAAAAGGCCGGACGATGGGCGAACAACCGTTCGGCGCCGTGGTCGCGCTTGATGGCGAAGTTGTCGTCCGCACCCCCTCGCTCAAGGTCGGGCGCTGCGATTGCACCGCGCACTCCGAAACGCTGGCTGTCGGCCTGGCCACACAGAAGCTCGGCCGGCGCCATATCCCGGAGGCGGTGTTCTACGCCACCTGCGAGCCCTGCCCGATGTGCCTCGGCGCTATCCTCAATTCCGGCATCAAGACCCTCGTGCTCGGCGCCCGCAATGAAGACATCAAGCAGCTGGCAACCCTGGCCTTCAACTTCGGCGACTACAGCGTGGAATCTTTCGCGAAGATGGTCGGCTGGGATCTGACGGTCGTCACCGGCGTGCTGCACAAGGAATGTGTCGACCTTTATCGCACAGCCGCCACTGAACTGACGCGCTGACCACCCTTTAACGGAACTCCCCCTACGGGGAACCAGGCCGCCAACTGCCGTCCGGCGTTTGCGGAAGGAGTTTTGTATGCCGCATTCCGCCCGAAAGGATGTCCAATCATGAAAAAAACGGCTGTCGACGCCGTTATCCGCGGATTGAAGGCCGCCGGGGTAAGCGTCGTCTGTTACCTGCCGGACTCTCTCTTCAAGGAGCTTTATCCGGCCCTTGATGCCGATCCCGATATCCGCACCATCCGCGTGACCAACGAGGGCGAAGGCGCGGCGATCTGCGGCGGGGTTTTCCTCTCCGGCAAACGCGCCGCCCTTGTCATGGAGAATTCCGGCCTGCGCGCTTCCGTGGAACCGCTGGCCCGCATGGGACTTGGCGCCGGCATCCCGGTCGTCATGCTGATGAGCTATCGCGGCGACATCGGGGAGAATAACTGGTGGGCCGTGCCGCACGGCATCACCATGGAGCCGGTGCTCCAGGCCCTGCGCATCCCCTATAGCGTCCAGCGCCGCGAAGAAGATATCGAGCGTGCCATCACCGACGCCTTCGAGCTTGCCTATTCCAGCTACTACCACACGGCAGTCGCCCTGTCGGGGAGCATCGTGCGATGAAGCGCTTCGACTGCATGACCAGACTGGGCGAACGGCTGAGTGATGAACTTGTCATCCTCTCGCTCGGCGCTTCGGTCGACGAATGGTACAATGCCGCCCCGCATATGCGTGAGGCGAGCCTCTTCCAGCAGCAGCTCGGCTGCGTGACGCCGGAGGCCTTTGGTCTCGCCGTCGGCCTGCCGCACCGCCGTATCGTCTCGCTCGATACCGATGGCGGCATGATGTTCAATCTCGGCATCCTGGCAACGCTCGGCAATGAAAAGCCGGCCAATCTGCTGGTCGTGATCTGGGATAATGAATGTTACCAGTCGATTGGCGGTCCGCCGACACATACGGCCTCCGGCACGGTGGACCTTGCTGCCATCGCCCGCGGCGCCGGCATCAAGCAGGCACACACCGCGCGCGATCTGGAAACCTTTGACCGACTGTGCGCCGAAGGCCTCGCCGCCAGCGAACCCTTCGTCATCGTCGCCAAGGTGACGGGAGCCGTGGCCCCGAAACTGAAGCGCAAGCACTCCGATGGCCGCGAAGACAAATATATCTTCGTGCGCCATGTCGAGCGCACCGAAGACATCGTGATCATGGGGCCGAGCGAGCACAACTGATTGCTCCACGTTATTCCCGGGGGACGAGGACGTTCTCCCCCGGGGGATTCTGCCTCCTCACCACACCAGCCCTCGCGCTGCCACGTCCTCCAGCCGGGTGACGATGCCATCGCGATGAAACACCATGGTGTCGAACATGTTGGTCACCACGCAGGTGTGGTTGGGGATGATGGCGATGCGCTCGCCGATGCCCGGAAAGCCGCCCTCGCAGGCCGAGATGTCGATATGCCCATGTTCCTCCGACAGGCTGCGGATCACCGCCTGCGGATAACCGGCGACATGGCCAAAATCAGCAAAACCGAACAGGTCGCTGGTGAGGGTCTTGGACCCGGCATCGATCACCGCCCGGCCGGGCGCGGGGCGGGAGACCACGGTTGCCAGCACGGTCATGGCGCAGTCCGCCTCCGTGCAATGGCCCATCCGCATCATGGCGCGGTCGTTATAGACGTAAGTGCCGGCCCGGTATTCGGTGGCAACCGGCGTTGTGCCCGCCTCAAAGAGGCTGGGGGTGCCGGCATTGCTGACCATGGGGCAGGGAATGCCGGCACCGGCCAGCAAATCCAGCGTGGTGCGGAACCAGGCCTCCACCTGCGCCCCCATGCCGGCTTTCGGATAGGTCATCAGCCCTTCAAACCGGAGCCCCGGTGCTGCGACGATCTGGCGGGCCAGCGCCAGCGCCGCCTGCGGGCTCTGCACCCCGCAACGCCCGCCGCCGGTATCGCATTCCACCAGCACCTTCAGCGGGCGGTCGGCAGCAAAGGCATCGGCGAGGCCGGCCACAACCTCGTCGCTGTCCGCCGTCACCTTGAGGCCGGAAATCTGCCGGTTGAGCGCGGCGAGGCGCGCGAGCTTTTCGGCGCCGAAAATATTGAAAGTAATGAGGATATCGTCGATGCCGGCGCCAGCGAAAACCTCTGCCTCGCTCACCTTCTGGCAGTTGATGCCACGGGCGCCGGCGGCGATCTGCGCGGCGGCCACCGAGAGCAGTTTATGGGTCTTGATGTGCGGGCGGAAAGCAAGGCCGAGCCCGTCCATATAGGCCTGAACGCGGGCGATGTTGGCCGCCATCCGCGCCTCGTCGATCACCGGGCGCGGGGTGGCGATATCCTCGATCCGGTCACCGACGGCCGGCAGCATCTCGTATGGACGGTTGTGCAGCATGATCTATGCTCCGGCTGAAATCTGGAAAACCAGGTCGTGAACAACACCCCGAACAACAACAGGAAGAAGCGCGAGATGAGCATCAAACGTTACGGTACAGTCCAGACCGGCGCCGGCGGCAAACCCCTGCCCTTTGCCCGCGCGGTGGAGGCAGATGGCTGGCTGCATGTCTCCGGCCAGGTGGCGATGGAAAATGGCGAGATCATAGATGGCAACATCACCGCCCAGACCCACAAGGCCATCGCCAACCTGCTGGCGATCCTGACCGAGGCCGGGTATGGCCCCGAGCATATCGTGAAGGTTGGCGTCTGGCTCGACGACCCGCGCGATTTCTGGACCTTCAACAGGATTTACCAGGACTATTTCGGTGAACATCCGCCGGCACGCTCCTGCGTCCAGTCCTCGATGATGGTGGACTGCAAGGTCGAGATCGACTGCGTCGCCTACAAATCCGCCCGCCCCTAACCAGCTACTCCTGCCCGCGGCCCTGCTCAATCTTTTTTTGAAAACCATTTGACTAAATAAAAATCAGGCCGCACCGTTATCCATAACAAGCGGCAAAAAGCCGTTGACGCGAGCAAACAGGGCGAGCGGGCAGCATGGCACTGAGGGGCACAAACCAGGAATCCGGCCGGCCGTTCAACCGGCGGATCGTGCTGGAGACGATCCGCCAGAACGGCCCCGTGACCCGTGGCCAGATCGCCGAGGGCGTGGGCCTGACGGTGCAGACCGTCTCCACCATCGTGCGTGAGCTGGAAGAGCTGGGTTACATCCTCGCTTCCAAGGAAAAGCCGCGCGGGCGTGGCATTCCACCCACCACCCTCACCCTCAATCCCGATGGCGGCCATGCCATCGGCATCAGCCTCACCCCGCTCGGCCTGCACACCGCGCTCGTCAATCTGGAAGGCGATGTGCTGGAGAGTGACTGGCATTCGGCGCCCGGCCTCACGCCGGATGCTGCCTTTGCCCATATCCGCACACTGGTGCCGAAGCTGGAGGCGAGCCACCGGAACATCCGCCTGCTCGGCGCCGGCATGGCCCTGCCCGGCCCGGTCGGCATTGAAAGCATGAGCTTCGTCGGCCCCACCACCATGAGCGGGTGGAACCATGTGGATATCCAGCGCCGCCTTGCCGAAGAAACCGGCCTGCCGGCTTTCCTGGAGACGGACATGGCCGCCGCTGCGCTCGGCGAGCAGCTCTATGGCCACGGCGCCGATTTCTCCGACTACTATTATCTCTATTTCGGCGTCGGCCTTGGCGGCTCGCTGGTGCATGACGGCACCGTGGTGCGCGGCGCACGCGGCAATGCCGGTGAAATCGGCCATATCCCGGCCGTGCCGGGCGGGGAGCCCTGCCCCTGCGGCAACCGCGGCTGCCTGGAGCGGTATCTCTCGCTCGATGCCTTCTACCGCAGCGGCCTTTCGGAGGCGGACTGGGTGGCCGGGGTGATGCCGCTCTTCCACGGCGCCATCCGCACCATCGAAAACCTGTTTGATCCCGAGACCATCGTGCTCGGCGGCCTGGCGCCGGAAGGGCTGATCGCCCGCCTTGCCGCCGCCGGCGCCAGTCTTCCCAACTCCGTGGCCGCCCGGCCGGACCGCGAGAGCCCGCGCATCATCATGGCGAGCGACTGCCGCCATTCGGTGCTGCGCGGCGCCGCCGCGCTTGCCGTCTCCGGCGTGCTCTCCCCCCGCTACGGGCAGATGTTTGCAGCCCCCGACGAGAAAGGCATCGACGCATGAGAGAGCCGCTGCTGGTGCTCGACAATATCCGCAAGAATTACGGGGCGATCGAGGCGCTGAAGGGTGTCAGCTTCTCCATCGGCAAGGGCGAGGTGGTGGCCCTCTTGGGCGATAACGGCGCCGGCAAATCCACGCTGGTCAAGATCATCTCCGGCGGGCTGGAGCCCACCTCCGGCCGCATGATCTTCGAAGGGCAGGATTATGTCGCCCGCAGCCCGGCCGAAGCCAAGGCCGCCCATATCGAGACGGTCTATCAGGACCTCTCGCTCTGCACCAATGTGGATGTCGTTGCCAATTTCTTCATGGGGCGGGAGCTGACGCGGCGCGTCATGGGCATCCCGTTTCTGGATGAGCGCGCCATGGAAGCGGTGGTGGCCAAGGCCCTTGCCAATGCCGGCACCCGCATCCCGTCGCTCCGCACCAAGGTGGAGCATCTCTCGGGCGGCCAGCGCCAGGCCATTGAGCTGAACCGCTTCGTCCACTGGGGCGGCAAGCTGGTGCTGCTGGACGAACCCTTCGCCGCCCTTGGCGTGGAGCAGACACGGCGCGGCCTCGACATGATCCGCCAGGTGGCCGACCAGGGTATTGGCGTCATCATCATCACGCACATCATGCAGCAGGCCTTTCAGGTGGCCGACCGTATCGTCGTCATCCGCCAGGGGGTGGTGGCCGGCGATGTAGAGCGCAGCAAGACCAGCCCTGACGCGGTGATCGAGATGATCACCGGTCAGAACCTCGCCGGTGCCGGAGCGGCGGGGGGCATGGGGGCGGTGGAAAGTCCGGCTTGAACAGGAGGGGATTGATCGTGAAACGGATACTCCTGGCCGCTTTCGCCGCCCTGGCGTTCGGCCTCAGCACCTTCTCCAGCGCCTTTGCTGAGACGAAGGGCACCGTCTATTACCTCGTGCCGACCCTGCTGGACGAGTTCCAGACCGGTTCGGTCAGCGCGCTGGAGATGTTCCTGAAACAGGTCGGCTACGAGATGAAGACGCTCAACGCCGATAACAAGACCGACGTTCAGCAGTCGCAGATGAATGACGTGATCGCGCTGAAACCCGCGGCGATCATCCTTGCCGCCGTCGATTTCAACGCCCTCAAGCCCTCCATCGAGGCCGCGCGCGCCGCCGGCATTCCGGTGTCGGAGTTTGACCGCCAGATCACCTCCACCGTCTCCGATTTCACCTCCGTCGCCGGCACGGTGGAAATCGGCTATGTGGCGGCCGATCAGGCGGAAAAGCTCTTGAAGGCGAAGAATGGTGAGGTAAAGGGCAAGGTGCTGCAGGTGCTGGGTGACCCGGGCGACCCCTACACGCTCGATATCCAGAAGGGTTTTGAGGAGAAGATGAAGGCCTTCCCGGGCGTGACCATCATCTCCCTGCCCGCCATGCAGTGGGAAGCCAGCAACGCCGGCACCATCGTCTCCGACCAGATGCTGGCCAACCCGGATATCGACCTCATCTTCAGCCACGCCGCCCATCTTTCCGTCGCCGCCGTCGCCTCGCTGGAAGCGGCCGGCAAGAAGCCGGGCGATGTGATGCTGATGAGCTCCAACGGCGCGCCCGTCGGCCTCGACCTCATCCGCAAGGGCTGGCTGAATGTTGAGGTCGAGCAGCCGCTTTATGCCCAGGCCGCCGCCATTGCCATGTTCATGGACAAGATGGTGGCCAAGGAGGAGATCAAACCCGGCGAGTATGACGTGCTGGGCCTCAAGGGCGTGGTGACGAAGGAGGCCTGGGGGCCGAACATCAAGATCCCCGGCGCCGCCATCACCAAGGAAAATGTCGATAACCCCGCCTTCTGGGGCAACCTCAAGCCGCCCACCGCGACCATCACCTCGGTCAAGTAAGGCAGCCCGCTCTCGCCCGGGCCGCCACCGGCCCGGGCCTCTTCTCCTCATCTGTTTGGGTCTTTAAGCGGCCCTTCACTCTTCCGGGATGGATGACGGCATGACGCCACGGATGCGCAAACTCCTCGAGTTCACTCTCGATAATCTTGTCTGGTTCATGCTGGTGTTTGTGCTCGCCGTGTTTTCGGCACTCATCCCCAACTATTTCCAGCTCGGCATCTTCGCCAACATCATCGAGGCCTCCAGCGTGCTGGGCGTCATGTCCATCGGCCTCGCGCTGGTGATCATCGCCGGCCATATGGATCTCTCGGTGGAATCCGTCGCCGCGCTTTCGGCCATGGCGGTGGGCATCCTCTTCTGCTCCGCCGGCATCGGCCTTGGCATCAAGCTCACGCCGGCCTGGCTGGCGGTGCCGGTGTCGTTGGCCCTGGCTCTCGCCGTCGGCGGGCTCATCGGCCTCTTCAATGGCTGGCTGATCGTGAAGGTCAAGATGAATGCCTTCATCATCACCCTTGCCTCCTACATCTGGGTGCGCGGCATCGTGCTGGCGGTTTCCGGCGGCCGTTCGGCGCAGGATCTGGCGCCGGCCATCCGCTGGTTTGCCATACAGCGTTTCATCGGCCTGCCGCTCACCGCCTGGATCGCCATCCTCTGTTTTGTGCTGTTCTCCGTCATCATGGCCAAAACCCCGTTCGGGCGGCATCTGGTGATGATCGGCGGCAATGAAACCGCCACTTACCGCGCCGGCATCCGCGTGACGCGCTATCTCATTCTCGCTTTCGTGCTCGCCGGGGCGATTGCCGGGCTTTCCGGCTGGCTGCTGGCCATCCGCACCTCCGGCGCCACCGCCAATCTGGGCATCGGCCTGCTGTTCAACGCCTTTGCCGCCGTCGTCATCGGCGGCGTCAGCCTCAAGGGCGGCGTGGGCGCGCTGCCGGGTGTTTATGCCGGCGTGCTGCTGCTCTCGGCCATCAACACCGCCATCAACCTCATGGGCCTGCCTGCTGTCTATACGCAGGTCATCCACGGTTTCCTCGTGCTGGCCGCCGTGCTGCTCGACACGTTCAAGACAAGGCTGCGCCAGAAACTCGCCTGAGCCGCGCGCCCGGCGCTGGCCGGGCTTTCAAGCAGCGGCGGAAAGGCAGAAGGCGCACCCAACGGGAGGGTTTTGCAAAAATGGGTAGACTGCAGGACAAGGTGGCGCTGGTCATCGGCGCGGCGCGCGGCATCGGCAAGGCAACAGCCCTGCGCTTTAAAGAAGAAGGCGCTAGGCTGGTGATCGCCGACTTCGAGGCCGAAGGCGGCAAGGCGGCGGCGGACGAACTGGGCGCCGCCTTCATCGCCACCGACATTTCAAAACTGGCGGATGCCGAGGCCGCCGTGGCGCTGGCCGTCGAGCAATACGGCCGGCTCGACATCGTGGTGCAGAATGCCGGCATCTATCCCTGGCAGCTCATTGAGGATACCAGCGCCGAGGACTGGGCCTCGGTCATCGCCGTCAATCTCGGCGGCTCCTTCAACGCCGCGCGCGCCGCGCTGCCGCAGATGCGCCAGCAGAATTATGGACGCATTCTCTTCACCTCTTCCATCACCGGCCCGCATGTGACGAGCCCCGGCCACGGGCACTATTCCGCCACCAAGGCCGGCATCAACGGCTTCATCCGCGCCGCGGCGCTGGAGTTCGCGGGCTACGGCATTACCGTCAACGGCGTAGAGCCCGGCAATATCCTCACCGAGGCCATGCGCCTGCACCGCGGCCCCGCATTCATCAAGAACATGGAAGACGCAATCCCCCTCGGCCGCCTCGGCAGCCCGCGCGACATCGCCAACGCCTTCCTGTTCCTCGCCTCCGACGAAGCCAGTTACATCACCGGCACGACGATTGTGGTGGACGGTGGGCAGCTGCTGCCGGAGGGGAGCGATTTCCGGATGGTGCCGCCGTGAAGGGACGCTGTCAGTCAGGGCCTAAACGATCAGCATGCATCGTCATCTAGTGTTCCTCCTGGCAGGCTTCTTCCTCCACTTGAGCCAGAAAGGCATCGAAATCGAATTCTCTGGCAGGGCCGCTTCTCTCACCGGCCAGCAACTCCTGCCGCAAACGCACGAGCCTGAGGCGGTAGGCCTCATCCTGTTTGACCATAACCACACGACCCACCGTCATTTGTTACGGAAATCAAGATTCGGTTTTTGCGCCAGTTCCCAGAAATTCAGGATTTAAGGTCATTCACTTGAATGCGCCTACTCCCCACTCCCGATAATTGAGGGCACAAACAGGAATCGTAAAAGACTGGGAGCAGCGCTTGAATAGGGAAACAGATCCTTTTCATCTTCGGCGACCAACATAAACGGCACCTGCACCTATGAGCCCGTTCGCCCAACTTTCCTCTGAAATCAAGTCCCGTCCTGTCCGACCCAAAATCACGGTCACCAACCCAATCGCTGTAGCGATCAGGCTTATCGTCGCCGCTAAGGCTCCGCTATCCCTCCAAAGAAGACTTTCCCAGCTCTCATAGCATGCCGTTAAGGCGTCCGGGTCAGCGACAAACTGAAGAGCAAACCCAGCCGTGGCAGACGTAAGCTCTTCGACGCTCTGAGCATTACGATTATAAAAAATTTCGGTCGTCGTAGGTCTCTTCAGACAATGACCCTCAATGCAATAAAATCCCGCCGGATCTTCATTATTAAGCGGCACAACCACTATTTTTATTGGATGCAAACCGCCTGCCGAAGGAGCAACACGCCCTTCCCAAGGTCTGCCAAACCGCCCAATGCCTCCCCTTCTTTTCCGCATAGTATGAAATAGCAGATCCCCTAAATCATCCGTAGAAACGGCTTCTCCGACTAGAGATCTCCTGTTCTCCAAAACCATAGAAAAATCCACGGAAGGAAGCTTACGTGGGGTAGGGAACTCAAAAATCTCATCGTAAGAGAGTTTTCTATCGATTCTTGCCTGCAAAGGCGCTGATCTAGGCGACGGCTCGATATCAATAAGCTTCACCGAAGACATTTTTTGTCACCTGATAATGCTTAAGACAACCCCGGCAATGTCCGCAGGCCGCGTTGCCGATATGGCAAGAGTGCGCCCATGCCAACAGCTCTCGAGGCACACGAGCAAATCTCACGAGTTCCTCAGTTGTCATAGACAAGGCAGGGGCACTAATGCGGACGCCCCCTTCCTGTAAGCGAGTGAGCGCATCAATGGTTTTATAGAACTCGAGCCTACCATCCATATGACTGGAATCTGAGGCTACTGAGCCAGTCATAACCTCAATGGCACCCAATACCAGGGCTCTGGCAGAAGCAAAAGTCAGTAGTAGCTGGTTACGAAATGGCCACCACTCGGACACAGGCGCGATCCCCAATGCTTTATTATCAGACATGTCTCCCGAACCAATCGATCGGCAGTCAATGCTCAAAACTTCGTGTTGTATGTTGAGCTCAGAGGCTACCTGAGCGGCGGCAGAAATCTCGGCAGAAGCTGCTCTTTGGCCATAGTCTACCGTGATGGCTATTTCGGGACGCTTCCAAAACGCCACCGCAATAGAGTCCATGCCACCAGATAGAAGGAGGGCCTTCATGGTTCGGCCCACACAGTCTGGTAAATCGCCGTTACCAAATCTTCATATATTCGACACCCGGAACCGTAAGGCATCTTGAGATCTTCCGGTCGCATATTTTGTGCGAGCGCGATAACCGGTTTACCTTGCGCTATCGCATAGCCGATCTCAAAAATTGTTCCCGCGTCCCCTCCATTCAAAATAGCCAAAACAACCGAACACTCATCCAATCCATCGAGATCGGCCTTAGCGACGACCTCTCCCGGCCCCACGCCAACATCGTGTAACGGAGAAAACACCGCCACGCCCATCTGTATCAGTTGATACCGAACCTCCTCGACAACCCAACGCTCACCAAGATTGAAGAACGGGGCTGCTAAGTACACTTTGCCTGCTCTGGGTCGAACAGGTGCTAAAGCCATGGAGTTTAGGGTCTGCTCTGTGGGAATTGGCAGCCCCCTTGTTCCGCAATAGTAACAAGTGGCGCGTGAGGCTAGGTGCGCAGCATCCACAGGCGCCTTTTCACAGACACCCCAAAAATATGTGAATGCAGCGGAGAACACGTCGCCCGAGCCAATTTTCCAGACGTTGTCGCTTCTGTAGGCTGGGACGCTGACGGGCTGCATTCCCTTAACTGCGACAAGGGCGCCTTGCCCTCCCATCTTGAGCACCACGACATCAGCGCGCCAATGGTCGAAGATAAGCGTAGCGATCTCTGAAGGCCTTGAGACACCAGTTAAGCGCTCGCCTTCGTGCCGATTCAGAATTACAGCCAGATGCTCCGCATCGGACCCGTTCTCGTGAAACGGCCTCGGGTCAAATGCAGACTGCGGATCATAAACTACCCGCCTACCAGAAGCCTTGATTGAACCTTCAAGCATTCCAAAGCGGAGAATGACGTCTCCACTTACCTCAATCGCCGGCTCTCGGTGAATCGCGTCCGGACGGGGTGTAATCCTAGGCGTGCCGAGCGAATGAACATATTCGAATTCAACTCCGGACGGCACTTCCGGACCCACCACTTCAGTCCCAAATGCAGCGGTCAAATTGTCGATGCCGCTAAGCAAAGGCAACGCCCGATAAGTATATAACCGAATGGAACATCCGAACCCTGAAAGAGCCGCCGCAGCTCTACCCGCCGACCCATAAACATCGTCCCAATACGGTTCGATACAACGCTCTTGGTAAACTCCACCGCCAATTGTAATCATGCCGGGCGAACTTCTAAGTCAACCGCCGCCCCTCTGACATTGGTAACTTCAGCAACATACACTCGCCCCCGTCGGATGCAGTCAACCAGACGCAAATGTCCGTTATGTGTAAGAGCACCCGCAAGCTGACCACCAGCCAGAACTTCGAGGATCGGCCGTCCAGAAGATTCATTCAAAGCGACTGTCAGAATATCTCCGACCTTCAGCCCGTTTACAATTGCTGGCTTTGGACTGTTTAACGGCGCACGCTGGGTGATATCGCACGGATCATCGCCCCCTGTTGCGCCGCCCCCGCCCTCTCCGCCACCCTTAGAACGAGGAGCTGGGATCGGGCTTTTTGGCGGGCTGTAGTCGTCTCTCGATCCACCACTTCCAGACATGCTGACCCCTCCCGATCTTTATGCACAAGGCTACAGATTAGAAACCTACTGCCACATGCAATTCAAGAAGCAAAAAGGGACTAAATTTCTCGCCTTAAAGTGCAAACTCCAACTGAGGTTGTCTTGCGCCCACCACCTCACGGCCCAAACTTGGAGAGCCGACGAGGCCGCGCACTAGATCCATAGGGAGTTGGCGCATATTCATCCACATAACCGAGTCAAGAAAAGAGGCACGTACTGAAAGTGCGTCTGCGAAATCAAGAAACGCCCTTTCCAAAAGAAGATAATCTCGCTCAACGGACCAGGATGGCAGGAAAATACCAATAATCCTTCCGGCTCTTAGTATATGAATATCAAGGATCGAGATGTTATCACTCCCTCTCCAGTTCCTTAAGATCCATGAAGCCGTTTTTAGGCCTATCCCTGGTAGTTTCGTCAACTGATCGCGAAGCGATCTATCGTCGGCGGCAAGGTCTATACTCTTCACCCCCCTTAAAGACGCGGAAATATATTTCGCTTTTTGCTTTGCAAAGCGATATCGCACCTTTTTACCATCCAGAACCAAGGGCTCGGATAGGAGGCTAAACACCTCTGCCTCATTCTCCAGGCGGAGGGGATTAACCGAATGCACTTTCCTCAAACGCTCATAAGCAGCTAAGCCGACCTCTGCGGGAATTCCATATCCCCCCAATATGCATGCCATTAATTCTTCGGCGAGCGTCCGGCCAAGCTTGTAATGGTCTGGCGCTTCAACTTCCCACATCCAAGCCTGTGCCGCCCAGTATGCGGGAGTACAAATTTCTTCCGCTCTTCCCCAAGGTGTCCTCGTCGCCCCCAAGACTTCGTCTGCGGGGGGAAATTCCCGAGTGACATATCCATCGCCACACCGAGCGAACACCATTTGGGTTGATGTTTGAATGTCTTTTTGCATATTTTGCATATTGCCCTGCATAATGACCAATGACAATGACAGACCTAATAAATGAACTGGAGGCCGCTCGACAAGCTCGGCGGATCAGCCAAGCTGAAGTTGCTGGCGATCTGGGAATTTCCCAAGGCCATTATAGTAAAATAGTGGCCAGAAACGTCACGCTCACAAGAAAGATGTCGCTACGAATGAGCGACTGGCTTGGGAGGCACGACGGGCATGCCTCGGACCCGCGGCTGCGGGAGGTTCTATCAAAATGCATAGATCTGATGCATAGCTTGGAACTATATCTACGCGGCTAACTTCGGCCCTGCGCAGCAGTGCTGCTCCGGGCCGAACCTGGGGCAAGGCTTCTCTCATCTACCCTCGGACCGATAAAAGCAAAAACCCCACCGTCTTTACGAGCGGTGGGGTTTGTATTTGGGTGCGGGGGCAGGATTTGAACCTGCGGCCTTCAGGTTATGAGCCTGACGAGCTACCGGGCTGCTCCACCCCGCAGGGGTGCGATTGTGCTGGTGGAGAGGCCGGAGAAGGGGGGCGGGCAGAGTTAGAAGAGGGAAGAAGCTGTTTGATTGATAGACCTGGCGATGACCTACTCTCCCACGTCCTGACGACGCAGTACCATTGGCGCTGAAGGATTTCACGGCCGAGTTCGGAAAGGGATCGGGTGTTTCGCCTTCGCCAGGACCACCAGGTCGATTAATCAAACAGATGTTTGCAAGCGCGCTTGCTGGCAAACAGGGTTGTTTCTTGATCCGAGTAACCCGTGCGGGGTGCCTCTTGGTGGAGGACTTGCATGTATAACGGAGTGGAGTGAACAAGCCGGTCGGGCAATTAGTAACGGTAAGCTTCACGCATTACTGCGCTTCCACATCCGTCCTATCAACGTGGTGGTCTTCCACGGCCCTGATAGGGAGTTCTGGTTTTGAGGTCGGCTTCCCGCTTAGATGCTTTCAGCGGTTATCCGTTCCGCACTTAGCTACCCGGCGATGCCGCTGGCGCGACAACCGGTACACCAGAGGTGCGTCCATCCCGGTCCTCTCGTACTAGGGACAGCTCCTCTCAAAACTCCTACACCCACGGCAGATAGGGACCGAACTGTCTCACGACGTTCTGAACCCAGCTCACGTACCTCTTTAAATGGCGAACAGCCATACCCTTGGGACCTGCTCCAGCCCCAGGATGAGATGAGCCGACATCGAGGTGCCAAACACCCCCGTCGATGTGGACTCTTGGGGGGTATCAGCCTGTTATCCCCGGCGTACCTTTTATCCGTTGAGCGATGGCCCTTCCATGCGGAACCACCGGATCACTATGACCGACTTTCGTCTCTGTTCGACTTGTCTGTCTCACAGTCAGGCAGGCTTATGCCATTGCACTCGACGGCTGATTTCCGACCAGCCTGAGCCTACCTTCGCACGCCTCCGTTACTCTTTGGGAGGCGACCGCCCCAGTCAAACTACCCACCATGCAGGGTCCCGGACCCGGATAACGGGCCGCGGTTAGATATCAGGATACTCAAGGGTGGTATTTCAAGGATGGCTCCATCCGAGCTGGCGCCCGAACTTCAAAGCCTCCCACCTATCCTACACATGAGAACCCTGATACCACTGCAAAGCTGTAGTAAAGGTGCACGGGGTCTTTCCGTCTGACCGCGGGTACGCCGCATCTTCACGGCGAATTCAATTTCGCTGAGTTGGTGTTGGAGACAGCGGGGCAGTCGTTACGCCATTCGTGCAGGTCGGAACTTACCCGACAAGGAATTTCGCTACCTTAGGACCGTTATAGTTACGGCCGCCGTTTACCGGGGCTTCGATTCAAAGCTCTCACCTCTCCTCTTAACCTTCCGGCACCGGGCAGGCGTCAGACCCTATACGTCGTCTTGTCGACTTCGCAGAGCCCTGTGTTTTTGCTAAACAGTCGCCACCCCCTGGTTTGTGCCCCCGGCCCCTGCTTGCGCAAGAACCGGGCCTCCTTCTCCCGAAGTTACGGAGGTATTTTGCCGAGTTCCTTCAACACCATTCTCTCAAGCGCCTTGGTATACTCTACCAGCCCACCTGTGTCGGTTTGGGGTACGGTCTTGATGATGGGGCTATTTCCCGGAAGTCCTTGGCTGCCAGACCAATCCAATAAGGTCTGACAACGTCCAGCCTTCGTCACCTCCATCAGGTCACGGAATATTAACCG